>JBGTGQ010000001.1:0-11206 GCA_041746635.1 Terrimicrobiaceae bacterium
TTCGGTCCAGAGGCGGAGGCAAACGCCAGGCGCGGTGCGGCCGGCGCGCCCGGCGCGCTGTTCGGCGGAGGCCCGGCTGATTTTTTCAATGAGAAGGGTGTTGATGCCGCGGTTGGGATCGAAGCGGGCGACGCGGGCGAGGCCGGCATCCACCACCATGGTCACGCCGTCGATGGTGAGCGAGGTTTCGGCCACGTTGGTGGAGACGATGATTTTCCGCTGGGAAGTGCGGGTCACGGCCTTGTCCTGCTCGGCGGCGGGGAGTTCGCCGTGGAGGGGCAGGATGGCGCAGCCCGGGCGCAGACGGTGGGAAAGCTCGCGGATGGTGCGTTGGATTTCGTAGGCCCCGGGCATGAAGACGAGGATGTCGCCATCGGTGCGTTCGAGGTTTTCCCGCACGGCCTCGGCGGCGAGCTCCCACGGCGGATCGTCGCGCGGGTCCTGGCGGAGATGTTCGATCTCAACGGGAAAAACCCGGCCTTCCGCGACGAGGATATGGCAGGGGGCGAGATGTTTTTCGATCTGATCGCCGTCCAGGGTCGCGGACATGACGATGATTTTCAGATCGGGCCGGGTTTTTTCCTGCAAATCCAGCGCGCGGGCGAGACTGATGTCCCCGTAAAGGTGGCGTTCATGGAACTCATCGAAAATGATGGTGGAAATATCGCGCAGCTCCGGATCGGCCATCATTTGCCGCAGCAAGATACCCTCAGTGACAAAGAGGATGCGGGTGTGGGCGGAGGAGACGTTGTCGAGCCGGATGCGGTAGCCGACTTCGCCGCCGAGGCTCACCCCGCGCTCCTCCGCCACGCGTTTGGCCAGCATGCGGGCGGCCAGCCGGCGGGGTTGCAGGATGAGGCAGCGGCCATCCCCGAGGGCGCCACCATCCAAGAGAATCTGCGGAACCTGGGTGGATTTTCCCGATCCCGTCGGGGCTTGCAGGACGAGACGGCCTCCTTGCAGGGCGGCGAGGATTTCCTCGTCGAGATCGTAGATGGGAAGAGATTCGTTCACGGTTCAATTTCAGCTTTCGGGACACTGTCGTCTTCGTCGGCAAAGATCTTTCGAGGCCTCCTCCCATGAGGAAAAGCGAAAGGTGAATCCCGAATTCATCAAGAGCTGAGGGCTCACGCGGCGACTTTTGAGAACAAGCTCGCTCTCCGTCCGAAGGAAGAATGTGCCAATCTCCAGCATCCATTCCGTAGCGGGAAGGCCAATCCGCGCGCCCCACGCCTTCCGCAAGGCCCGCATGAACTCGGTATTGGGGAGTGGGTTGGGAGCACAAAGATTGACCGGCCCACTGAATTCAGTGTGCTCAATGATCCATAGAACAGCGCGCACGAAGTCTTCGTCATGAATCCACGAAACGTATTGTCGTCCATTACCGCTCGCCCCTCCGAGATGCAAACGCACCAATCGCAAGAGGATGTCGAAAGCACCGCCACGGTCCGGGCTCATGACGATGGCCGATCGGAGCAAGACCTTTCGTGTTGAGGGAGTAGCAGCCTCCTCCAATGTCTTTTCCCAGGCTGTAGCCACCTCGATACTGAATCGCCAGGTCTCGGGCAGATTGGGCTCGGCGCCGCCAATTACCCCATCGGCTTCGGTGTTCGAAGCGTCGAAGCGGTGGGAATAGATGGTGGCCGTGCTCGCCTGCAACCAGACCTTGGGAGGATGCGCGCATTTCGCGATGGCTTCCCCAATGATCCGCGTCGATTGGATACGCGAATCCAGAATGAGCCGCCGATTTTTTGGACCGTAGCGGCAGTTAACGCTTTGTCCTGCCAGATTGACGATCACATCGGCTCCGTCGAGTTCGCCGACCCAGTCTCCCAAACTCCTCCCATCCCACGGAACCACCCGCCACGGTGCTTGGCGCACTTGTCGACTGAGAACAATCACGTCATGCCCCGCCTCGTGAAACGCCCGGGACAGAATCGTGCCAACCAGACCAGTACCTCCTGCAAGAACGAGCTTCATTTCCAGATTGCCGTGCCTGCGATGAGATAAAGCGCGGCCCAGCCTGTATAGACGATTAAGAGTATGACATGAACAACAGTGCGTGAGGGGATGCCCCGCCAGTGGCTGCTGCTGTAATAGGTGATTTGCAAGGTGGCGCGGATTCCCCAGAAAATGCCGATTGCACACGCAAGCCAGCGATAAATATCCTCATTGCCCAAGGACATCTGAAACGCAAAACGCCACGTGAGTGTGGAAAAAATCAGGAGCGTGAGGGCAATAAACCACGTATGGATGTGAAAAACCTCACGAATAAGCTGCGGCATTTTCGCGATATCCGCCTTCCAGTTCAAAATGCGCGCGATATTGAGGCTGAGAACCGCCAGGCAAAACTGTCCGAACGCCGCTGCCAACAGTCCCATCTCCAACACTTTGTTCACTGGAAACCTCCCTGTGACTGAACCCGTGCGCCAAGCAATTCCAAGGCAAACGGCACATCGGCGCAGGATTCCAGTTGAAAGCTTATCCAGCCGGAATTTGGAAATACATGGTGCGGCCGGACCCGGTGCGCCGCGACAAGCGCCCGGGCCAGTGTGCGTTCCATCCTCACGTCCACCAGGCCGTGGCCGTGGAGATGCCCCAGTTCCCTGTTGTCCCGGACAAACTCCACGCCACCGAATCGATGATTTCTCAGTTTGACTCCGGGAAGCCGCAGTGCCTCGGCTTCAAGCGCCTCCATTGCCTTCAAACGGGGGCGCCGGGCCACGCACACCCATGCCAGAAGCAAGCTGTCAAACATCTGTGGAAAAAAAGGCACTCGCGCCAGCCAGCGCAGATGCTGAACGACAAAGTAAAACATCGTTGTTTCGCGCAAAGGCCGCCAAGCACGCAAAGAGTTCATGGCGATTCTTCCAGATTGTTAACCAGGCGCTCGATATTGCCTTTGAGCATCTCGCCTCCGAAGTTAATCAGCAGACCAAGCTCGTTGTGAAGATCAAGGGCAGCCTGCACGATGATCGCGGCATTTTCGTTCTCCTTCATCTTTTCCAGCTTGGCGTGCTTTGCGGCCTTTGCGCGAGTCTGTGTGTCTCCGTCAAGAAATTGAGATGCGTCCGCCCTGAGGATGCGCCCTCTGATCGCTCTGATTCCGCTCTCCGGCGTATATCTTCCATCACGCGGAAGTGCACCGCCCGGAAAATTTGTTCTGTCCACCAATCGAAATACCAAAGCGGTCGAACATGGAGCGTATACCAAGTGCTGCCGGTCAGCGTCGTGGTCCCATCACCATTGTCACGCAGTAGAAATTGCCCGCGATGTGGTGTGATGTGTCCGATCAACTCGGGATGCTGCGGCAATTCAGTGATGTCAAAAGTCAGGTTTTCCCGAGGGACCCATTCGACCACCTTTTCCCCGAACACCATGCCGTCGCTGAAGATGCAACGGCGATCAGCCCCCGCAAAATCGCCATCCGACGTCGTTTCAACCGGATAGGGCAGGCCGATGCGAAACATCCAGTAACGCGGCGGCGCTTGAATTGCCGGAAACGCCGTGACCTTCGCCCAGACTTTATCGGCCGAAGCATGGATGAGCATTTCATCGGTGACCACGCTGGTCCGATCAGCTCGTGTCAGTGGTTCACCAGCGGCAAACAGCACCAAGAGCGGCAGAATGCATAACCGCAGCCTTGTCGGATCGCTTTTAAACCAGATCCGGCCCAACAGAGCGCCAGTAAAGACCACGACATAAAAGAGGGGACATACGATGAGCAGACAAATTAGTCCTTCGCCCAAAAAGACGGCCGCGCCTGCCAAACCGGGCAGCGTCATTCCCAACACACCGAGCGCGGTCGCGCCAATGCCTGGATTCAAACGACGCCAGCAATAGCTCGCAAGGAATCCGCCAAAAAGTGGTATTAAAATGAAACTCGGCAGCCCGAAGATTACGACAGCCTGTTGAAAAGCTCCGTGCTTTGACACGGAGAACAGCAACAGCGTGATTCCCACGTAGAGCAAGCCGGTCGCCACGTCCGCCACCACCACGCCAATAAGCCATGTGAGCCATCGACGTCGCGAAGCAGGAGAAGAAAGCGTTGGTTTGTTCATCACATCGGAAAAATGGCAGCCCATCCGTAAACGAGGGAAAGGTATATAAACGCAAGGGTCAGCGAGTGATAGCCGGCGATGACCAAGGCGTTTGTAAGAAAAGGCCGGGCATCAAAGACGAACCATTGCACGGCAAGCCGTGCCAGCCAGAAGATCGCAATGAAGGCGCATAGCGACCGCGCCGCAGGATCACCGGCAGCCATCGCGCTGGCATTAAGCAGCGTGAGCGTTCCGAAGCCAGCGATCACAAGCACGATGAATGCGCCATAGACCCAGAAGAGCTGCCGCAAAAACGGATGGAGCGCGGCGAGATTTGCGCGCCAGTCGAGAACATGCGGCGTCGCGGCGCTCGCGATGAGGATCGCGAAGTGAAGCAAGCCCGCCATCTGCAACAGGAGGATTTTCATAAGGCGCAAATGACTTTCAAAAATGGAACGATAACGCGCTCAACAAACAGAGGAGGAAAAAGCAGACCGAGCGGGACGGCTGTCATAATGAGCGTAAAGAGCCGCCCGCGAAGGCCACGCCGCAATCCGGCTCTTTTTCCAAAACCCGACCGCTCGAAGACAACGCCTGCACCTTGCAGGAGGAAATACATCGTCGGCAGTCCGTAGCCGCCACGCGCGGGCACTGAGATGACAAGATCATGCACCAATCCCGAGGCGAGGAAGGTCAGCAGTGTCGCAGCGACAATGCCGAATCGCGATTGAAGGGGTTTAAATACGTTATGATGAGCGATGTCGTTGAAACCCCGGTTCCAACGCAGGCTCCAGAATTCGCCCAGCGAGTTCGACGCAATGGGCAGACGCATGATCGGTCTCGCCGCCACGCCCATTTTTTGCCAGACAAGGGCGATGAGATGGAAGGCGCCGAAATGCAGAAGGAAAATGAATCCGACCATCCCCACCCAGCCACGCAACAGCGATTGATCAGGTTGCACCATTCGCACAAGCCCCCAGACAACCGCACCACCAAACAGCGTTTTGGAAAGCGCAAAAAGCCATTCGCGATTTTCCGCTTTCACCGGATGCAGCCGCGCATCAAGGAAGGTCCTCGCGTCCATTCCCGGCCAGAGTGCCAGATAGCCAAGCGAGCGCATCCACGTCGTTTCTCCAACTTCGGCGCATCCATCCCGCCAGGTCAGCCATTTGCATCCGGCGAAAATTGCGAATGCCAGGGCCCACATGAGCGCCCACGGCGGCAGGGACCATGCAGTCACCAGTGCAAAAGACGGTAAGAAGAACAAGGGCAGCCAGCCCGGCCGGGAGATGCGTCGAGCGCATTTCCCGCCAGCGCAGTTGCGCCTCGATGCGATCGGGGTTGTCGCAGTGTGGAGAAAGCTCATCATCCTACGCCTCGCGCACAGGCAATTGCGGCGGTGTTTTTTCCATAAGGCCGCGGCGGCGCATTGTGGTGAATATCGCGAGATTGAAGAAATGCATGAAGCCCAGCACCAGGAGCACCACGCCCATCTTTCCGCTCAAGGCTTCAAAAACCTGCCGTGGTTCCTCAACCTGGATGCCGAGTTTCAAAAACAGCGAGATAAACCCAAGGTTGATGAGGTAAAATCCCACCACCAAAAGATGGTTCACGCTGTCGGCCAGTTCTCCGTTCTGGTGGAAGCAGTCCACCAAAAATATCCGGCCATTTTTCGACAAGGTACGCGCCACCCAGATTGTGAGCGCAATGCTGAGAGCAAGATAGAGGCTGTAAGTGAGTACAATGTAGTTCATGGTTTTGTTTGGGTTGAGGTTTTAGGAAATTTTTGAAAGGCATGGGCTAAGATCAGCCAGCAAAGAGACGGGCAGCCATTTTCATGATGCGGCTTTGCTCTGACGCCGCGACGGTTTCCAAAACACGCTCCGCGAGCCGGAGAAAATCCAACAATGTGCTCATCTGATGATTAAAATTTGTCGCATCCTGGCTTTTAAGCCCCTTGGTCTTCTCCGCGCACCGTTGGAGAACCTCCATTGCCGGAGAAATTTCGCGCCGCTTGCGTTCACGCGCGATGATGCAGAACATTTTCCAGACATCCTTCTCGGCTTCGAAATACTCCTTGCGCTCGCCTTTTCGGAGCACAGTGCGAATCAACCCCCATCCCACCAAGTCCCGAAGATTCGTGTTTGCATTGCCACGGCTGATTCGCAGTTCCTCCATGATCTCATCCGTCGTCAAGGGCGTGAGACTTGTCATGAGAAGGGCATGGATCTGGGCCATCGTGCGGTTGATCCCCCAGGCGCTTCCAATCGCGCCCCACTGCGAAACAAAATCCTCCCGGGCCTCACGAAGTTTATCAGAGCTGTCATTCTGTTCCATGCTTTCAGGAAATACTGAAAGTTCAGTTTAGTAAAGAAGAATCGCGCGGCCTGTCTGGCAGAGACAGCTTAAATTCCACAGCAGTATCGGGCATTTGCGCGCCAACGAAAGTCGCTCGCCAAAGTTCGATGCTTGGTATTATCTACTCTGATGAATCGGATGCGACGGTTATTTTTTGCCGCCTTGCCTGTGGTGGTCGCCGGCGGGGTGCAGGCGGCCGCGACAGCGATGACGCCGGAGCAGATCAAGGGGGCCGAGCGCGTCGAGTCGGTCACCATCCCCATGCCGGGGGAGTTTTTCGCCGCCATCGGAAAACTGGGCCGGCCCAACTGGGTCAAGCTCGTGCGCACGGGCACTCCGTCCGCCAGTTCCAGCCGCGCGCAGATCGCCCTCGTGCTCGGCACGCTCGTGGCCGACGGTTACATCGCCGTCGAGGCGCAAGACACTCAGGGTGTCAAAAATATCGGCAAAGAAATCATCAACCTGGCCAAGAAGCTCAACGTGAGCCAGAGCGTGCTCGGCCGCGGCAACAGCCTCAACGATTTCGCGGAGAATAACGATTGGAGCGCGCTGCGCGAGGAATTGGAGGCAACCCAGAACGAGGTGAAACTCGACATGGACGTGCAAAAGGACACCAGCCTCATCACCCTGGTTAGTCTGGGTGCCTGGGTGCGGGGAACGGAGATTGTCAGCGGACTGGTTGAAGGGACCTACACGCCGGAATCCGCGCGACTACTGCACCAGCCAGCCATCATCGAATATCTCCTCAGCCAGATCAGCGCCCTGCCTGCCGCCTTGCAAAAAGATCCCTTGATCGTGGGGATCCGTGCCGAATTGGAAAAGTCCCTGGGTTATGTGCAGCCGGCGACCCTGACCGATCAAAATGTCCGGGATCTGCATCGATCCATGATTTCCATCGTGGAAGAAATCACCAAAGGCTCCAAGGAATCATGACTCGTCTTTTCCCTACTCTCGCCCTCCTTCTCGTTTTCCTTCCGGCGGCGACGGCCCAGGAAAAAACGGACGCCCCGCCTGCGGAAACCGATTTTAGCGCCCGCAGCAAGGCTCTCGAGCTGGCGGGAGCTTTCAGCAATGATGGCTACAAAATTCGCGATGGCTTCTGGTCCGGGGAGTTGGAACCGAACCGCTCGAAATTTCTCGAGGTGAATCTCTTTGCCGGGAACGAATATTGGTTTTCGGGTGCGGTGGTTCCACCCGCCCGCAAGATCGCGGTGAGTGTTTTTGATGAAAATGGCAAGCCGGTTAAGGGCGAAGTTTACGAGAATGGAATCATGGCCGCAGCCGGATTTGTGCCCGATGTCAGCGGACGGTATTTTATCAAAATCAGCCTCCTGGAAGGGGAAAAGTCCCAATTTTGCCTCCTGTACTCGTATAAATAATCGCAACACCTAAGAGAGGTTTTTTCATGCCCGCCGCTCCCACCACCGAAAAGTTAGACAGCGCACCCGTCCGGCAATTCTCCGTTTTTCTCCAAAACAAAGTCGGGGCTCTCCTCGAAGTCGTGAAGTTGCTCAACGAGCACAGCGTCGTCGTGCTGGCCCTGAGCATCCAAGATTCCTCCGAGTCCTCCATCGGGCGCATGGTGGTGAGCGATCCCGAGCGGGTGACCAGCCTCTTTCGCGAACACGAGATTCCCTTCAGCGAATGCGAGGTGCTGGTGGTGGAATTGAATGAAGGCGCCGCCGATCTGGCCAAGGTGCTGGCTGCCCTGCTCATGGCCGAAGTGAATATTTTCTTCAGCTATCCCTTGATGGTCCGCCCGCGCGGCCGGGCCGTGCTGGCCATGCACTTGGACGATACCGAATGTTCCAGCTCGGTCCTCCGGGGCGATGGATTCAAAATTCTCTGCCAAGCCGATCTTTCACGCTAGATTTCCCCATGAACAAGATTCTCCCTCTCCTCGCCAGCGCGGTCCTCGCGCTCAACGTCCACGCCGACCTCACCATCACTCAAAAAATCCAGCAGGAAGGCCAGCCGGCTGCGGATATGACGGTGAATATGAAAATCAAGGACCAGAAAATACGGATGGATGCTGGCCCGCAGATGTCCACCATCGTGGATTTGAAGTCCGGCGACATGAAAACCCTCCTGCACGACCGAAAAATGGTCATGACTATTCCCGGTTCGCTGATCAAAAGCATGCAGCAGGCCGCCACCTCCGCGGGGGGCGGCGGAGCCGAGGAACCCATGCCGACCGGCAATAAGGAAACCATCAACGGATTCGCCTGCGAAGAATATTCGCTCACCGCCCAAGGGGCCAAAGTGAACGTTTGGCTGACCAAGGATCTGCCCGCCGCGCAAAAAATCATGAGTGAGGTCACCAGCCTCTCGCCCGACAGCGATCCATTTCAAGGGGCCTTGAAGGGTCAGAAAATTGACGGGTTTCCCATGCGCACGGTCATCCAAATGCCCGGAGCGGGAAAAGCCACCATGACCGTGGTGGCCGTGAGTGAAAGCGCCCTCGACGACGCGGAATTTTCCGTGCCCTCGGGCTACAAGACCATGCAGATGCCCTCGCTGCCGCGTTGAGGTAGTCCGCCTGTTCGAACTTCAGGGGAAATCCCGCCCGGGCGTCAATCGGCTTGGTCGCCCCGACATCGGTGGCTTTCATCCAAAATCAATTGATTAGACGCTCCCCCAGGCGGGTGCTAAAAAACCCCACACCCAACCGTCCATGAGCGACCTCACCGCCACCATCGAATCCGCCGCCCAATCCGGGAAAATTCTCCCATCCTCCGCCGCCAATATCCTTTCCCTCCTGGAAAAATCGTCCTCCCCGGTCGATGCCGCCTCCATCCGCGAACTCGTCGCTTCGGAAAACTGGACCGAACTCGACAACCGCTTTTTCCGCACCATCGCCTTCGGCACCGGCGGCCTCCGCGGCAAGACCATCGGGCTCACCGTCACCAGCGTGGAAAAAGGCCAGCCCCAAGCCCTCGGACGCCCGGAATTTCCCTGCACCGGCACCAGCGCGATGAATTACTACAACCTCAGCCGCGCCACCCAGGGCCTGGTCGCCTACGTGAAAGAATATTTCGCCTCCACCGGCCGCCCCGGCAAACCTTCCCTTTGCATCTGCCACGACACCCGCTTTTACTCCCGCGATTTCGCCGAACTCGCCGCCAGGGTCATGACCGAAAACGGCTGCGACGCCTACCTCTTCGAGGGCCCCCGCTCCACCCCCGAACTCTCCTTCGCCGTCCGCAACGCCAACTCCCAGGCCGGCATCAACATCACCGCCAGCCACAACCCACCCGCGTACAACGGCTACAAAGTTTATTTCGAGGACGGCGCGCAAGTCGTCGAACCCCACGCCAGCGCCATCATCGACCGCGTCAATGCCGTCGAGAGCGAAGGCTACGAACCCCTCCCCGCCGCCCAACAGGGCCGCGTGATTCCCCTGGGCGCGGAGATGGACGAGGCCTACATGCAGCGCCTTGAAACCCTGCCGCTCGACCCCGAACTCATCCGCCGCGAAAATTCTCTCAAGATCGTTTACACCCCGCTCCACGGCGTCGGGGCCGTCATCATCAAACCCATGCTCGCCCGCCTCGGCTTTCAATGCCAGGGCGTGACCGAACAGGAAACCCCCGACGGACGCTTCCCCACCGTCAAATCCCCCAACCCCGAAAACGCCGAAGCCCTCACCATGGCGGTCAAGCTGGCCGACGAAACCGGTGCCGACCTCGTCATCGCCACCGACCCCGACGACGACCGCATGGGCATCGCCGCCCGCGACCCCGCCGAAAAAATGACCCTCCTCACCGGCAACCAGATCGGTTCCCTCATGGCCTGGTATCGCACCAAGCTGCATTTCGAGAAAGGCATCCTCACCCCCGCCACCGCCGCCCGCGGCGTCATCATCAAAACCTTCGTCACCACCGACCTGCAAAAAGCCATCGCCGAAAAAGCCGGCCTCCGCTGCGTCGAGACCTTAACCGGTTTCAAATACATCGGCCAGAAACTGCAAAAATACGAGGACGCCATCCCCGCCGCCCTGCGGAAAAACTACCGCGCGCTTTCCGAACCCGAAACCCGCAGGCTCCGCCTTGATCATTCCTCCCTCTACGTCTTCGGCGGAGAGGAAAGCTACGGTTACAGCGGATCCGATTTCGTCCGCGACAAGGACGGCAACAGCGCCGCCGTGATGATCGCCGAGGTCGCCGCCTACGCCAAATCCCAGGGCCTCACTCTCACCAGCCTGCTCGATCAGATTTACTGCGAATTCGGCTACTACCTCGAACGCGGCGAATCCCTCACCATGGACGGCGCCGCCGGTGCGGCCCAGATCAAGAGCCTGGTGGACTCCTACGCCACCACCCCGCCCGTCGAAATCGACGGCGCCAAAGTCGTCTCCGTGCAAAACTTCGCCACCGACACCATCCTCGACGTCGAAGGCGACCGCATCCCCGCCGAAGCCATGCTCATAATCACCCTGGCCGACCACCGCCGCATCGCCGTCCGCCCCTCCGGCACCGAACCCAAAATCAAATACTACATGTTCGCCGCGCAAAAACCCGCCGCAGACAATTCCTTCACTTCCGAAGAACTCACCGCCATCAAGCCTCTCGTCGCCGCCTCGCTCGATCGTCTATGGCTACACCTCAAATCTGATGCTGCGGCGCGGTTGGGTTGACCCTGTTGTCACTTTTTGCTCTTTGTCAATAATACATGACTTCTCTGAAAAAACCGAGTCAAGGGAAAAGTTGCTTCGGTAAGTTCCCCCCGAACGCCTGCCGCGGCGAGCGGTGCGGAGTTTGGGGGCGCACAGCCCCCAACAAACTGGTTCGTTTCCACCCTCTTGATGG
>JBGTGQ010000002.1:0-4136 GCA_041746635.1 Terrimicrobiaceae bacterium
CCGTCCAAACTACGAGAGAGTAGCCGGTGTGCGCGGTGGGTCTGCGTGGGAGCACACGGGCGGGCCATCGGAGTTCTCGGCGGACCCAAGCCATATCAGTGATTCTACCAACCCCATTAAATAACCACTTATGAAATCCCCTTGTTACACAAGCTCTTCCGTCAAATTGACCCCGGCCCAGGCGGGCGTTATTGATAAACTGCGGAAAGCGTCACGGATGGCGGGACATGCTTACTCAACGGAAAAGACTTATGTGGATTGCGCGGTGAGGTTTCTGCGCTGGTGGCAGGCTCAACCGGTTAAGGGCCGGGAGGCGATGGCGGTTCCCGAGGCGCGATTTAAGGGGTATCTCTCCCACCTAGCGAATAATCGGAAGGTCAGCAAGGTGACTCAGGATCAGGCGTTCAATGCGCTGCGGTTTCTTTTTGAGAAGGCCATGGAGGTCAAACTTGGCGACTTGTCGGGTATTCCGCGGTGCCGTCGCAATAAGCGGCTGCCGCATATCGTGGAATGGTCTATTGCGGAATCCATCATGGAGGCGATGCCTTATTCGCCGTCGGTTCCGGTGCGGCTGGTCTGCGCGGTGATGCTGCGATGTGGGTTGAGAATTAACGAGGCGCTGAACCTTCGTTGGAAGGACGTCAATTTCAAAGACGGGCTTATCACCGTGCGCTGCGGCAAGGGGAATAAGGACCGTCAGGCGGTGTTGCCGTGCCGGTTGGTTCCCGGGCTCACCCGGCAGATGGCTTACGCAAAGATGCTCTGGGAGACGGATGTGGAAAACGGACTTCCGTGCGAGGTTCCCGAATCGCTTCTGCGCAAATACCCGCACCTGGAGAATGCCTTGCAGTGGCGGTTCATTTTCCCTGCTCCCCATGCCTGCCCACACCATCCGCGATCTGGCAAGCGGGTGCGTTGGCATCTCCACGCTGCCACTATGCAGGGCGCGGTTTTCAAGGAAGTGAAGAAGCGCGGTCTGGAAGGTGTTTTCAGGCCTCATACCTTTCGGCATTGCTTTGCCGACCGTCTGCGACAACAGGGCGTGGATATGCGAATTATCCAGGAACTGCTTGGTCATGAGTGCTTGGAAACAACGATGATCTACACACATCCCGCCGTGGACGCAGCGCGGTCAACGATTGAGCGGATCAACCCGGTGATGCTGGTGCCAGATTGTTCTCCAGAGCCTGCCGTATCCCCCCGGCGCCACTACCTGCTTACGGCTTATTGACGCGACGTGACAAAACGAGTAACGGTTTCCCGTAAATGAACGTCCAGGATCAGGAGACCCAGCTTGCTCACCGGTTTGTCGATGCGACGAACGACTCGCCCGAACCGGATGTTTCCGAGGAGGCGGGGCCGGGCTTGGTGCCGTTTACCTCGCCGCTGGTGCTGAATTTTGGTCAGGAAACCCGACTTATTGACCATTCCTTTCGTCGCAAGGACGACCTGGAAAAAGAGTTGGGTCGCAATATCACGCATGGGACGGATTGGATTTCCGCCAACATGACGGTGGACGTGGACAAGGAAAAATCCCGCCGTTCCCATTTTGGGAAGCGCGAACTTTTCGAGCTTTCTTACAACAACGATGTCACATGGAGGGAGTTTCTCCTTGGTCCACCGGAAGATAACATTTTCGCCACCAGCAACCTCACCGCTCCGATCTCGCGGAGAATCGCCCGGCAGATGGTGGCCAGGGCAAATAATTACTTTTTCGGCACGGATCCCTGGCTGGCCGCCTACCCGGTGGGAAGCGGCGACGCGGTGATTGCCGACAAGGCGGACAAATTCGCCAAATACAAGCTGGAGCAGTGCGACGCCAAGCATGTCTTTGAGCTGGCGGTGGAGATGGCGTTTGTCCGCGGGGAGTCCATCTTGAAGACTTCCTACGAGCGCAAGGAGAGTCTTTACAAGGTTTCGGCGCTGGTGCTGGTGGGACCCGACGGGCAGCCGGTGGCGGCGATGGATGGGGATTACATTCTATCCACGGATCTCTGGCAGGAGCAGATGCAGATCGCGATTGATCCTGTCACCCGCGAACAGGGTGCACCCACGCCAACGGGGAGGATGGTCTTGAAGCGCGACGGGAAAACACCCCAGCCAGAGGGGTTCAACCCGGAGACGGATTTTGTCGAGATGACGATTCCCCGACGCATCACGATCTACAAAGGCCCCAGGGTGGATTTGAAGTATTTCAAGGATTTCCTTTGTCCTCTCACCGCTCCTTCGATTCAGGAGGCCGATTGCGTGGTGGATCTTTACGACATGCCGGTCTCCGACCTGGTGGATACCTACATGCGCCAGGTGCTCGCCGAGGAGAATGGCGAAACCTCCGAGGCCAAGCCGGATGTGGAACGCATGGTTTCCATCGTGCGCGAGATGGCGGGCGATTCCAACGCGCCGAAGTCTTCGCAGAATCAGCCAAAAATTTCCCAGGTGGAGAGCAATTACCAGCAGAGCGCCGGCACGGTGGACGGGCTCGGGCCGGTGGCGGAGATTGCGGAGTTCCACCTTCGGTTCGATGCGGATGGCGATGGCATCCAGGAGGATATTTTCCTGGTGGCCGATGTGAAAAGCCGCCGCCCGCTTTTTTACAACTACGAGGCGAACATGACGCCCGACGGCCTGCGCCCTTACGACGTGGTGCGGGTAAACGAGGTGGATGGCCGTTGGTATGGGGTCGGGGCCATGGAGATGTTTGAGACCTACCAGGAGGTGATTGATCTCTTGCTCAACCGCTGGAATGTCTCGCAGACGCAGGCGGGCCGGGTGACAGCGTTTAACCCAAATGCCTGCTATGAGGGAGACTCCGATAAAGACCTCAAGCTAAACAGAGGCGACACGTACACACTCAAAAAGGGTATGACGATCAGGGACCTGGTCGATTCCATCGTGCTGGTCGATGTGAAATTTGAGGCGCTCAAGGATCAGATGGAATTTTTCCTCCAGATGGCCATGAACGAGAGTGGCGTGGCCAATGCCAACGATGGGGAAATGACGGGGCTGGATCCCGCCAAGCTCGCCACGGGCATTCGCAATATCGAGAAGAGCGGACAGGAGATGTTTTCCATTTACCTCTCGCACTTGGAACCCGGCATCAAGGGCTCGCTGAAAAAGTTTCTCAAGTTGCTCTTTGCCAAGCTCGATCACTCCGAGACGTTTGAGTTTTTCGAGGGCAAGGTGGGCACGGAGTTGACCCTCACGAAGGAGGAAGTCGGCGACATGGATATGAACGTCGATTTGGAGATGACGCGCTATCGCGGCGAGCAGCAACTCCAGAGCAACATGCAGGCCGCCACGCTGGTCACGCAGTTCTACTCGCTTTTGCCAGAAGTGCAGATGCGGGCGGCCCCGCTCTATATCCAGATGCTCAAGGCCATGCAGATTCAGGATGCCGATACGATCATCGTCCCGATGGCTCCCGTAGATCCCAACGGGATGACCGCCGGTCCGGTGGCTCCCTCCGCGCAAGGCCCGATGGCCCCGCCTCCCTCCGCGCCGAATCTTTGAAAACCTTTCAGCGTCTCAGATTTTCAGAATTTTAGCTTTTTCCTCACATGCACATTATCGAATTCACCGAGGATAAGCGGGTGAGCGACGTGGCGTTTCAATCGGGGAAACGCTATCTGGTGGAGGATCACAACGCCGGCGGGTCTCACCTTGCGGAAGGTTTCGGCGGTATCGCCATTCGCACGCTCGACAGCTTCGAGTTGCGCAAGCTGCATTTGATGAAGATCGACGCGGAGGGCATGGAGTTGCTCATCTTGCAGGGTGCCGCGGAGACCCTCACACGGTGCCGTCCCATCCTGGTGATGGAGATCAACGCCGGCGCTCTGGCGAGGTTCGGAGTGGAACCGGAACTGATCTTCGCTCACGTGCGCTCTCTCGGCTACCGCATCGAGGGCATCGTCCCCGGGGCACCGCAATACGATGTTTTCTGTTTCCCCGAATGAAGCTCAATAACATCTCCTGCGTGCAGATCGAGGCCTTGCACCCGAACCGCGCCGCCCGCGTGCTCAACTGGTGCGCGAAGTGCTGTGAGTTTGGCGAGGTGATTCTGTTTTCCCCGCGGCCTCCCACGATTCCCTTTGCCGGCCGGTGGGTGCAGATCCCGCGTTTCGGGTATGTCGGCTATT
>JBGTGQ010000003.1:0-113787 GCA_041746635.1 Terrimicrobiaceae bacterium
GAATCAGCGGGAATATAAAGTCCGCCGGACTCTGGACAGCGATAGACCCTTAAGCCGTCCTGCAGTTGGATTGACGACATTTGCTTTCGTGAACCGATTGGGCTTCTCATTTCATTTTGTATTGCGAACGTCCCCGATGACCAGCTACCACTTGCTTCTGGCGCACAGCCTGCGCAAGCAGGATGTGTGACAGAAGTCCCGTAGGGATGGTAGTTTGGTCCATCGGTCTGTTCGGCCTATTGTTGTTGTTCTCGCTACTTGATACACTTCCATAGCGCTTCCTCGTGAAGTCGAGATTCCTTCATCGGAACACCCTTCCATTTAAAGGCGGCAATCCCAGCAGCAGCAAGTTCCGCGTCGAGCACTTTTGCAAGACGGCGTATTCCTTGGGGAAAGTAGTTGTCAAAGTAGATTGTTTTGGAGCGAGCCCCCTGAGTGATCCACAGTATCCATTGGGATCCATCGGATACATCAGCATGATACTTTGCGGACATCGCCATAATATGCTCTGCTTGCATCGTCTCAAGAATGCGCCTAATCGATTTGGAATCCAGTGTAATGGTTGCGGTTTGCCATCTCCCTTTGCTGGACTTCCGATGTAACGTCACAATGCCGTTTCGTCCAAATCGTATTGTGTCGAGACCATCCATCCCACTACCTCGCCCAAACGCAAAATGAAACTCCGCTGATGGGTCGATTGCAAATGGAGCAGTTTTGTCTGGGATGGACCGAGCTAACGGAAACTCTTGGCAATTTGCCGTGAGCAACATGAGGACGGGAAGAATGCAATGGAGGAGGAGCTTCATGGAACCACGGACGAGCTTATATTTTTTGCCGAACGTCCCCGATGACTTGCCACGGGCGGAACGGAGGTTGCCATCGAAGCGGCAGGAGTGAAGGCACTGAGGCTGCTCTTCGTCTTCGCAGCCTCTGTGCCTGAACGGGTAGCGGCAACCGTGCTCACCACCGAAAGTGCGGCATTGCCCGTGGTTAAGTCCATCGGTCCGTTCGACTTTTTTTTGATTGCAGTAATGCGGCAAAATTAGATTCGACCGCCGATATACTTCCCGCAAATAGCCCGAGTGAAAGCGGAAAAAGAATGATTACAGCATAGCAAATGACGACATCCACTAGCCTCAAATTCTCACGACCAAATCCGAATAGGAGAAGAAGTGTCACGATACAAATAAAGAGCGGGATGAAGGCCAGTGCCGCATAGAAGCAAATCAAAAACGATTCCCTCGGTGATAGGGACTTGCCTCCTACATATGGCACAAGTCGCCACGCCGACAAACTCAATCGTGACGTTCTACGCAGAAAAGCGATCATATTTTTGCCGAACGTCCCCGATGAGGAATCCCCGCTTGCTTCTGGCACGTCTCCTGCCCGCGAAGCGGAATCAGCAGGAGACGTGCCAGAAGTCCCGGAGGGACGGGGATTTGCTCCATCGGTCCGTTAGGCATTTCTGTTTTCGAGATCTCGGATGCGAGCTTCCAATCCAGAGATCTCAGTTAAGCTTGCATTCGCAACAAATAAAAATGCCATTGGCAGAAAACACACAAAGGCAAGTAGAGAGGATGGAATTGCCTCTCCGACTTTGAAGAATGTCGGAGCAAGTGTTACTGCCGTCATGAACAGCATAACTACAAAGGGCAGCCAAATTAATGCAGCCCGTTTGAATGGAAGTCTATAGTCTCCTCGAATAGTCTTGGGCCTCCGAGGTGCCTCATCAACGTGGTCGGTTGCTGGTCTCACTGTTTTCATATATTTATCCTTCTTGGTTGTTGCGGTGTGGGGAGACTTGCTGGTTTAGTGCGTGGCCTTTACAGAGTGCCATTTTTTATTGCCTAACGTCCGCGATGACCTGCCACGGGCGGAATGGAGGCAGCTATGAAGGCGGTTGTAGTGATGGCGTGGATGCTGGCAGGGAGCGTAGCGACTGCAGCATCCATGACAGAACGGGTAATGGCATCCGCGCTCGCCACCGAAAGCCCAGGCTTGCCCGTGGTTCGGTCCATCGCTCTGTTCGCGGATTTCTTTTCTATCGTCGCAAAAGTATCACCGATCATTCAAATGGTCCTCTGTGTGTGCCTTATCTTCTGTGTGGTTCGGCTACGGAGTCTTCTGTCCACTAATGAAGGGAAAAATCTGCTGGAAAAGGGTAAGCAAAAGCAACGCAACTGTAAGAAGGAGAATCCATAATGTCATATCGCTTGTGCTCTTCTGAATATTATTGGCTTTGTCGGCTTCTGCCTTTCGTTTCTCAGCTAGGGCGAGTTGCGCTGCGACATGTTCCTCGCACGAGTCAATTTTGCGGTAACAAATCAAAATCAACTGATCTTCTGTCTTCTTGCGATAGGACTTCAATAATTCCTCGACTCGTTCTTCAAAGCGCATGGCGTCGTGAGTGGCTTATATCTTTAGCGAACGTATTGTAGAATGGTGTGTGAATTTATCGCAAAAAGGTGGTATCATTCTATTCCATGAATGACATCGATGGCAATTTCTCCTTAAACAGCAGAACATCAGCCATATGGGATGCCAGATGGGTGAGGTTCCGCAAGGCTCTGCAGCAGCGTGGCGTCGAGCCTCGGTGCCACGATTTTTGTCGTGGGTGGGTGCTTGCATGGTTAAAATTCATCAGACGGAGGAGGTTCGATCAAGCGAAAAATGGACGACATGCGTCAAATTGTCACGCAGCATTCTAAGGGAAAAATGCCGCTATAGCAGATTCGTCAGGCGGTGAATCCAGTGCCGGGTAACACCTGTAATCTTTCAGCCGCTTGTGTCATCGCTCCATTTGTGGAAGATGCGCCGAAATTTGTTGGAGGCAGAATTTTGTGTCGCGGTGCGATCAAAGCAGGGTCAGGAAGGGGTCACGCATGGTTTATTGCTTTCCTTCGGACAGCGGCAGGCGGGGCGTGGAATTCGATCCGACAGGCTGCGAGGCGCGAAAATTTCTTTTTGCCATCGGTCGCATTTTCGCGCATTGAGTCAGGAAATCTTGAGCAAGCCTCCAAAACTCATCATGGGCGTGGTCGTCGCCCGCTGCCCGCGCTCCCTTGCCGGAAACCACTGTTCCATCCTGAATTGGGCGCTGGGGTTTCGCGAACTGGGCTGGGACGTCTGGATCGTGGAACATCTGGATGCCCACGAACTGGAACCGCCGGCGGGAGCCGGACAGGACAGCCCGCAGGAAGAGTACTGGAAAAAATCCGTGCAGGAATTCGGCTTCGAAGGTCGCGAGTGTCTCATCGTCAAGGGCCAGTCGCCGCAATTGGAGGCTTTCCGCGAATTCGCGGCGGAGGCGGATTTGTTTTTGAATTATTCCGGCCAGTTCAAGCGCCTGGATTTGCTGGGTCCGAAAACCCGCAAGGCCTATCTTGATGTGGATCCGGGGTTCACCCAGCTGTGGGTCGAGGTGTGCGGCAGTGATATGAATTTTGAGGGGCACGACGTTTTTCTGACCGTCGGCACCACTCTGAATGAGCCCACGACTCTGCTGCCGAGAGTGGGGCGGGATTGGATATCCACGCCCTTGCCGGTGGTGGCGGAGTATTGGCGGCAAAAGCTCGGGGCGATTCCCGCGATACCGGCTGACGCCTCCTGGACGACCATCGCGCATTGGTATGGTTATCCCGAAGTGCAATGGCAGGGTCGCCGCTATGCCGGAAAACGCGAAAGCCTGGTGGAAATGAAGGGCCTTCCCCGACTGGTGGAAAAAACCTGCACCATTGCCACGGATATGACGCCGGACTGGGACGACTATGCAGACTTCACCGCGTCGGGATGGCAGTTTTGCTCTTCGGCGGCGGTTTCGGACGACATCGCGTCCTACCTGCGTTTCATCGCCGCCAGCCGCGGCGAAATCGGCATCGCCAAGGAAGGCTACGTCGTTTCCCGCGCGGGATGGATGAGCGATCGCAGTGTCGTCTATCTGGCCCTCGGCAAACCGGTGGTCCTGCACGACACCGGCTGGACCCAAGCGATCGAGCCTGCGCCGGGATTGCTGGCATTTACCGGACCGAAAGACTGCGCCGAGGCCATTGCCCGCATCGAGGCCGACTACGAAACTCATTCAGCCGGCGCGAGGCACTTGGCGGAAACCATTCATTCTCCCAGGGCCGTGATTCTCCCCCTCTTGGAAAAAATTCTCTGATCGGCTTATAAAAACAAAGAAAATCAGGGCCTAGGTGGCGCTGGGGGATCTCTATCCGCGAACCGCTTTTCGGAAAACTCACGTTTTGAAAGCCTGGCCGGCGCTTTGCGTCCGTTGCAGCCGCTACGGCGAAAACATTCATGGAATGCAAGCGCCTGCATCCCTCCAGCTTTCAGCCGGGCTGGCAATGTTTGCACCAGCAGGTTGTACGGCCGCCGATGTCGCATCGCGTCAACTCGACGCCACAACGCGGACACGTGCCGCCGTCGCGCCAACGATGGTTGAATAGCCAGTCATCGGGCGGATCGCCCCACTTCGTACCAATCACTTTCAGCGCATCGCGGCAGACGCTGCGGATGACCTTCCATAGTCCGGCCACATCCTTGACTTTTCCTCCCGGCGTGGCCGGATGCAGCCGCGCCCGCCAGAGAATTTCATCCGCCATCCAGTTACCGACGCCGGGAAAGTGCTCCTGCATCAGCAACACCGCCTTGATCGGCGCGGCCTTGCGCCGCTGGAGGAACGCCGCCAGTGCCTCCTTGGTGAATTCCTTGGACAACAAATCCGGCGGGCGGTTTTTCCACCAGCCCGGATCGCCCGCACCCTTCTGGAAAAGCAGACGCCCAAACTGCCGCGGATCGGAAAACACCAGTGCGGCCTCCTCTTGAAAAAGCACGAGGTGATCATGCTTCCCCGGCACGAAGTCCGACGTTTCGGCCCGCAACTCGCCCGTCATGCCGAGATGCAGTCCGAGGGTGGCACAGTCGAAATGGAAAATCATCTGCTTCCCGTGTGCGGCGGAGGAAACCAACCGAGAGCCCTTCAGCGCCTTTGTAAAATCCGCCGCCGCAATGCCGCGAAAAAGCCGGGTCTGCGCATGACAGACCACCCGCGTGACGCGTTGGCCCAGGCCGGGATTCCAGCGCTTGCGAAAATATTCCACCTCGGCGAGTTCGGGCATGGTGATCCGCCCCAGAATCGATGAAAATCGGTCTGAGCCAAGGATGTTATGGACCGCGCGCTGGGGGGAATCATGTGTTGGAGTCCAGCCTTTAGGCTGTACCGCAAGGCACACGCTAAAGCGTGAACTCCAACCGGGTCACTTTCTTGTCATGCACCCTCCCCCCGTTCGTCCGCTCGAAATTTTCTGTCAAAAATTGCTTTTTTAGCTGAACAAAGACGGCGGAATTTCGTAAACGATTATTCAAACCATGCGCCACTTCGCGATGCTTCTCCTTGCCGCGTTGCTGGCATTTCCCGCCGCCCATGGTTCCACCTTGCGCGAACAACTCGCCCTGGCGGATGACGCTGGCGACACCCACGCGAAAATCGAGCTGATTCGTCGCATCCTGGATCAGGGACCGGACGAGGCCCTGAGCGAACAATTGGTGAATCTCTGGCTTTCGATTTCCGATTACGACATGGCGGAGCGCGCGCTGAAGGATTGGAAAAACGCCCCGCCTGGTTTTCAGACGGGCGTGACGGCGGAGATTCTCTACAACCGCGACGAGAAGCCGGACGAGGCCATTGCGCTACTGGTGGGTTACCACGCGAAGGACGCGGCTGATCTTGCCATTACGCGGCAACTCGCGCGCTACTACGGAGCAACCCACCAACAGCAAAAGCTGGCGGCGCTTTTGACCGAGGCCCCCGGAGTTTCCGGCGATGCGGCATTGTTGCTGACCCGCGCCAAAGCGAAGCGTTCATTGTCGGATTTTGACGGGGCTTTGACGGACTTTGCGCTGGCGGAAAAAGTTGATGCCAAGGAGGCGGAAAGCTCCAAGGCATCGTATGAACGTCTGCAAGCCGCCCTGCCGCTGATCAAAACCGCCACAACCCGGCTGCAAAATAATCCGCAAGACTACGAGGCCTTGGTGGCACGCGCCTATTGGTATCTCGCCATCGAAGCTGCCGACCTGGGCCGCAAAGATGCCGAGGCCGCTCACAAACTTGCCCCGCAGTCCGTCGCCGCCGCGCTGCTCTACGCCCGCGCCGCCTATTCTCCCTTGCGGGCGATGGGAGATTTTTCGGTGGATCTCAGCAAGGGCGATCCGTCGCCGGAAAATCTTGCCCGGCTGGTTAAGTACGACGCGATCCTCCTCGCCGATCCGCACAATACCGCCGCGTTGCTGGCCCGGAGCCACGCCTTGAGCGAAGCGACGCAATTTCACCTTGCGCTGAAGGACGCGGAGGCCGCGCTGGCCCTCAGCCCGGCCAATTCCGATGCGCATCTGGAAAAAATCTTCGTCCTGCTCCAACTCGGCCGCCGCACCGAGGCGGCCTCGATCCTCCTGGCCATGGAGTCAGCGAAACCCTCTGTCGCCGCGCTGGCCCGCGCCTACGGCTCTCTCGCGGAGGCGGAATTTAGCGCCAGCAATCTGGACCTGGCCCTCGGCTATGCCAACAAAGCACTGAAGTCCCAGCCCTCCGCAAATCTCTACAAAACCCGCGCCGCCATCTTGCAACGGCTGGGCCGCGTCGCGGAGGCTAATGAGGATCTGGCCAGCGCGAAAAAACTCGGGAAGAAGCCATGAGAACCTTGCTCTGCCTTTTCCTGGCCTCGACGACCGGCCTGCTGGCCTTGGAAAATCCGGGAAAGAAACCGCCGGCGTCGCCCTTTACGCTCAAAAACGCGCCGGTGATCAAAACCGCCGCCCTGCAAATCGGCGAGGACCCGAGGGCCTTCACGAACAATCCGGAAGGCGCGGGCGCGACGGTGGACGGAACCGGAGAGGAGCTGCGGCCCTTCACCACCGTGTCGGTGACTTTTCCCGGCGACATGGTTCCGGCGGACCAGATTGACGTGGTCGCGGCGGAGTCTCCGGTCGTGCTCTGGCCGACGGTCGATGCGGAGTTCACCTGGAACACTCCGACGCAGGGCTATCTCACGATCAAGGGGCCGGTCATTCCCGCGCAGACCTATCGTTTGCGCTTGCGCGAGGGGCTGAAGGATGCGGCGGGCGCGGCGGTGACGGTGGACGAGTGGGGTGCGGAGATGACCTCGCCGGTGTTTCAAATCATCGAGGAAAATTACGGCCTGCGGAGCAGTCTGGGTTCGCGGCCGCAGGTGCCGCTGGAGTTTAACTATCCGGTGCGGCTGGCCGATGCGGCGCAGGGGGCATGGTTTCAGAATCGGGCTACGCGCCAACGCATCCCAGCCGAGATTCTTCTCAATACGGCCGGTGGCGAGTTGGAGTCCGCCGAGGTGGTGGACGGCACGCTGGATGCGGATGAAAAAATCTACGGCCTGCGGGTGCGACCGGCCCAGCCGCTGCCGGTGGGGGCGTTTTACGATCTGGTGGTCGAGGGCATGACTGATGCCTATGCGGGCCGCGGACTCGTTTACCCGCGCGTGTTTCCCTTGGGCGAGACGCGGCCGATGGACGTCGATTGGGTGGTGGCGCGCAACGGCCCGATGCAAACCCCGAACATCGAGGTGAAGTTCGACGAATATCTGGGCGAAGGGCCGCTGCCGCAAGATGCGGTGAGCGTCAGCCCTGCCGTGTCGAATCTGCGTCTTCGCAAAGAGGGAGCCTATATCACGATGGAGGGCGATTTCCAAACGGACGCCCGCTACACGGTCACGATTTCTGACAAAATCATCGGCTCCGGCGGCTACGGCCTGGCCCATGCGGAGAAATGGGGTGCGACCTTCCGGCCCGTGCCGCCGGCGGTGTTATTTCCCGACCGTTTGCTGCGGGAGCGTTCCGCGCTGGGGCTGCGCTTTGCGTTTTATCAGGTCAACACCGGGGAATTGCAATGGAAGCTGGCCGCTGTGCCGCTGGAAAAACTCGCAACCATTTCCAAGCGGAACGACGAGTTCAACGAATTGGTCGAGGACAAGGACGGCAAATGGGTCTGGACCGCGGATGGTTCGATCCAGCGCGCGCCGACGGAGGAATTCATCCCGGCCTTCGGGCTCAACGTGGTCGCGTCCGGCACGGTGCCGGCCTCGCCCGGCGCGAAGGAAAGCCTGCGCGAGATTTCCTGGATGCCGCCGCAGCCCGGGGCGCTGAGCGGCCCGATGGTGCTGGAAGTGACGGGCAAGGACAGCTCCGGCCGGGTGATCGGCAACCGGGCGCTGATTTATTTCGGCGAAGCCGTCATCACGCGCAAAGTCACGCCCACCCAAACCATCCTGCGCATCGCGCGGATGAGCGATGGCGAACCGGTGGTGGGCGCGAAGGTTTCCGTGCTGGATGAGAATTTGAAGACCATCACAACCGGCACGGCGGCGGCGGAGGGACTGGCGGTGTTTGACCAAGCGGCGATTTCCGACGCGCAATTTTTCCTCGCCGAGGTCGATGGCGCACCCACCCTCCAGCCCGTCGCGCTGTCGGATCAATTTTCCAGCGGCTACATCAGCGCGCGCCCGCCGCCCGCGCTGCGCGCGTTCACCTTCACCGACCGGCCGCTTTATCGTCCGGGGCAGGAAGTTTCCTTCAAGGGATTGGTGCGCGAGGAAAAAAACGGCGTGCTGCAAGTCGCCGCGGGCCAGACGGTGAGTTGGTCTATCGAACCGGCTTATGGAGGGGGCGGCGAGGTTTTGGCCAAGGGAGAAACCAAGGTGGATGCCGAGGGTGGCTGGAATGGGAAATGGCTGCCGCCAGTGAATGGTTTCATCGGTCCGTTGGGCATCCGCGTTTCGGTTGACGAAGTGCCGCTGGGCCTGACCGCGAGTTTTCGAGTGGAGGAATTTCGCAATCCGCTATTCTCGGTCGTTTGCGACGAGGCCAAGGCGAAAAAACCGGCGGAAGCGGTGGTCGCGGTGCAGTCGCAATATTTTCACGGCGCACCCAATGCCGGGGCCGCGGTGAAATGGACGGCCGCGTGGACGAGCGATTCCGACGAGGGTTATTACAACGGCGACGACGACATGAAACGCGTCGATCTCTATTCGGAAGATGCGCCACGTCCGACTTATTTGGCGGAGGTGTCTGGTGAGACGGCGCTGGATGGCAACGGCCAGGTGGTCCTGCGTTGCGAAGCGCCGTTCAAGGATCAGGGAAACCGCGCCCGTTGTTTCGTGAGCTGGAAAGTGGAGGTGACCGGCCCGGACGGCCAGACCATCACGGGCGGAACCAATCATCACGTGGACATGCTGCCGGTGTTGCTCGGGGTGAAATCGGAGAAGGAAGAGATCGGGTCGCTTACGTTCAAGTGGGATGCGAAAACACCGTTCGGAGATGCGCCGGAGGCTGTGAGCGCGCTGCTTTTCCACGTGGTGACGAAGTCGGTCAAGGAACGGCTGGCGCCTAATGTCTATCGCTATCGGAATTTCGACCAATACCTCCCGGTGGAGAAAGTGGATCGCGCGACGGAGGAAACGCTGACCTTCAAGCCCAAGGAGCCGGGACGGTATGTTGTGGTCGTCTCGCCTTTGCCGGGAGCCGCCGGCATGCCGGTGAGCGAGGAGGCTTTTCTCAGCGGCGACGAACCCTCGCAAGTTCCGGTGCAGTCCGACACGACGGCAACGGTCTTCACCATCAAGGGCGGACGCACGCCGGAGGACAAGGCGTGGAAGGTGGGCGATATTGCCGTGATCAATGTGTTGTCGCCGACGGGCGGGGTGGCGTGGGTGAGCGTGGAGTCGGACCACATTCTCGACACCTTCACCGCGCCCATCGAAGGCAACACGACGCGCATTAAGATTCCGGTCAAGCCGGAGTACGAACCCAATGTTTTTGTGTCCATCTACATCCTGCGCCCCGGCGGGGACGACCAACTCGCGGGCGAGATGTTCGGGTACACCAACCTCGATGTGGTCGCGCCCAACCGGAACCTCGACATCGCCGTCGCGGTGGATCGCGCGGAATACGAACCGCGCGAAAAAGTTTCCGGCACCGTGCGCGTGACTGCCGCCGGCCAGCCAGTGGCCGGAGCCGACCTGGCCATCTATGCGGTGGACGATTCGATTTTGGAACTGGGCGGCTGGCAGTTGCCGAGCTTCCTGGCGGACTTTTTCCCGGGTCGCAGCTTTGCCGTCGTGACCCACAGCGCGCTGAAGGCCTATGTGGACAAAATCGCGCCCTCATGGCTGACGGCGAAGGGATTTGTCATCGGCGACGGCGGCGGTGACGAGTTCGGCAACGTCACGTTTGCGCGCAAGGAATTCAAACCGCTCATCCTCTGGCAGCCGAGCGTGAAGACCAATGCGCAAGGCGAGGCGGTGTTTACCTGCGAGGCGCCGGACAATCTCACGCGCTTCCGCGTCATCGCGGTGGGCCAGACCAAGGCCAGCCAGTTCGGCGCGGGTGATGCGACGTTTGCGGTGACCAAGAAGCTGCTGATCGACCCCGCGCTTCCGCGTTTTGTGCGGGATGGCGACGAGGTGGAACTTCGCGCCGTGGCCCGGCAGAAAATGACCGACCAGGACAATCTGGTCGTGCGCTGCACCACAGGCGGAAGTCTCCAGTTGCTGGACGAAGCCAAAGTCGAGGTCAGCGCCACAAAAGACGCGCCGGCCGTGGTGCGATTCAAGGCGAAGGCCACCGGAGTTGGTCCAGCCACGGTAAAATTCAAAGTCGCGTCCACGACCGATCCCAAACTGACCGACGCCGTGGAAGTGAATCTGCCGGTGGCGCAGCCGGTGATTTTGAAAAAGGAATCTGTCGCGGGAACGGTCGGCAACACGACCTTTGCGGTGCGCGAAGTGGCTCCCGGCGCTTGGGAAAACGCCCAAGGTACGTTTTCGTTTGCCGTCTCCACCACGCCCTGGCTGGCCAAGCTGATGGGCCTGCCGTATCTGCTGGAATATCCGCACGGATGTTTTGAGCAAAAAACGTCCCGCCTTCTGGCCATCACCTATTTGGGTGGATTGCTCGAATACCTTCCCGATGCCAGGGAACGCCGGGAAAACTACGGACACATCGTCACGGAAACCTTGAAAGAAATCGAAGCCTCGCTGCTGCCCGGCGGCATGGTTCCTTACTGGCCCGGAGGCACGGCACCGAACGACTTTGTCACAATTCAGACCGCATGGTGCGTGGCCGAGGCCGAGGCCGCAGGTTTCGAAGTACCGGAACGACTGGCTGCCGAACTGCCGGAGGTGCTGGAGAAAATCGTCACCAAACAACTCCGCGCCGACGCCGGTGCCACGCTGCGGGTATTTGCACTTTTTGTTCTGGCACCCTTCGGCGAAGAGCCGTCGGACGAACTCAAAGCCGCGTCGGATGAGCTGTATCTTCAGCGCGACAAACTCACCGGCGAAGGCAAGGCCATGCTGGCCATCAGCCTGAACGGCATGAACCTCTCGCCCGAAAAACAGACTCAGTTGATCAGCGAGTTGCCGAAGGAGTTCGGCAAAATCGGATTTAATCCGGAGACCTTTTCCTCGGGGACCCGGACGGAGGCGCTTTGCACTTGGGCCCGGCTCGCCATCTCGCCAAACGGCGGGGACGCCGCCTTGCAGGAACGGCTGAACAAACTGCTGGAATCGTCCGCCAGTCTCTCCACTCAGGAAAATCTCTGGCTGCTCGTGGCTTTCGATGCCCTGCTCAAGAGCAATCCGCCCGCCGCGATCAAGTCCGCAACGCCCGCTCCGCAGAATATTTCCGAAAACGAAAGCGCGGTGGCTTGGACGGGCGAGGACCTCGCGAAAATCGCGGATTTTGTGGTAAAGGGCCTGCCCGCCCCGAAACCGCCGGGCAGCTTTGTCCTTTCGGCATCGTATTTCAGCGGCGAGAAAAAGACTGCGCTGGAAAGCCAGGGCCTGCGCATCGAACGCGTGGTGAAAAACCTGAGCGAGGCTTCGCGGAATGGCAGTGCGGCCGCGCCATTCAAGCTGGGCGATCAGCTACTCATTTCCTACCGTATTACGGCGGAGAAACCGCAGAGTTTCGTGGCGGTGGAGGATTTGCTCCCCGGCGGAATTGAGGTCGTGAATCCGAATCTCGCCATGTTTGGCAAACATTACGCGCTCCCCGACGAACCGGGCGTGGCGACGCTGGACGTCTCCCATAGCGCCATGCGCGACCAGCAAACGAACCTCTATTTTGATCATCTCCCGGCCGGCACCGCCGCCTACAGCGTGCTGGCCCGCGCCACCGCAGCGGGAACCTTCATCTGGCCTGCCACCCAAATTCAGCCGATGTATGACAGCCGTTTCTTTGGCCGTTCGCCTTCCGGCACATGCGTAGTCGCATCCGAATAGTCCTGGTCGTTCTGACCGGTCTCGCGGCCGCAGCCATTGCACTGGAAATCGGCATTCGCCAGACCCCGCTGCCGCTCGAAATCGATCAGCCCCCGGCGGCCACGCCGGCCCTGACCGATCTTCGTGGCCGGGTTTTTGCGGTGCTCGCGACGGACCAAGCCCGCGAGAGTCAGGCCCTCGCGCTGCGGGAAATGGGCCCCTGGTTGCCCCTGGCCACCGTGGGGATTGAGGATCATCGTTTTCCCCGGCATGGCGGCGTGGATGTCCAGGCCCTGCTCGGGGCGGCCTGGCGCAATCTGCGCAATGGCCGGGTGATTTCCGGGGCCTCGACCATTACCCAACAGCTCGTGAAGAACGCGTCGAACCGCAAGTCGCGCACGTTTTCCGCCAAGGTTTACGAGTCCTTCGCCGCCGCCCGGTTGGAACGGACCTGGAACAAAGGGAGAATTCTGGAGGCGTATCTAAATCGCCTGGACTACGGCAACCGCCGCATTGGCCCGGCGGCGGCGGCGAGGGCGTATTTTGGGAAAGCCCCGGCGGACCTTTCGCTGGCTGAAGCCATTTATCTCGCGGGCTTGCCTCAATCGCCCGCGCGTTTAAATCCCTGGAAAAATCCCTCAGGTGCCTTGGCGCGCTATGAGCGAAATGTCCGCCGACTGGCGGCATTAAACCTCTTACCGACTGGCGCGGATGCGGAGACGTTGCGGAAAAATCCCCCGCAGATCGAACGGCACGATCCGCCGAATGAGGCGGTGCAGTTTTCCCAAGCTGTGTGGCATCGGCATCCTGCCGATGCGATATCACCCATCGGCAGGATGCCGATGCCACGAATTATCACCACCCTCGACCTTGACTTGCAACGGATGGTCGAACTCATGCTGCGCGAACACCTAGACGCTCTCGCGTCCCATGGCGTCGGCGATGCCGCCGTGGTGATCGTGGAAAACTCCACCGGCAACGTTCGCGCCATGGCCTGCGCCGGCGACGCGCGTCACGCTGCGCTGAATCCGGCTCTGGAACCACGCAGTTGCGGTTCAACGCTCAAGCCCTTTCTTTATGTCGCGGCTATAGACCAGCGGCGCATGACGGCGGCGACACTGCTCCCCGACACCCAAGGCGCGATCGCGGAGGAATACCGGGATTACGATCCGCAAAATTACACCAACCGCTATTATGGACCGGTTCGTCTGCGCGAGGCCCTGGGCAATTCCATGAATGTTCCCGCCGTCGTAACCCTCAGCAAACTGGGCGCACGAGAAACCTTCGAACGCCTGCGCGGCTGGGGTTTGGATTTCCCCCAATTCTTCGACGAATACGGGGCGGGTTTCATCCTCGGCAATGCTCAAGTGCGCCTGCTTGATCTCGCCGGGGCCTATGCCGGACTGGCCCGCGGCGGCTTGGCGTGGAAAACGAAACTCACGCCGCGTGACGCCATCGAAAGCCGTCCTGTCGCCTCCCCGGAAGCCTGCGCGATCATCACGGATATTCTTTGCGACAATCAGGCCCGCCAGCTCAGTTTCGGTAATGCCTCGCCGCTGCATCTCGAACAGCGGACGGCGGTGAAAACCGGCACGAGTTCCGGATTCCGTGACGGCTGGTGCGTAGGGTTCAACGGCACGCACACTGTGGCGGTGTGGGCGGGAAACCTGAGCGGAAAACCAATGGCGGAATTGCTGGCCGTGCGTTCCGCCGCTCCGCTCTGGGCGGTTGTGATGAGCCATCTCTACGCGACGGGAGACGCGCCGGTTTCCTTACCCGAAGAGAGCGAGTCTCTCAAGCCTCTCAAAGTTGCCGCGGAAACGGGTCTTCTTCCCCGCGCGGATGAACGCACCGTCCGCGAATGGTTTCTGGCTGGAACCGAGCCGATGGTCGCCGCTGAGACGTTCTACCGTAACGGTGGGTTGATTCTCCCAGAGGAATACGCCGCATGGTGCGCCAGTCCGCACAACCGCCTCGGCGCAAGTGCACCAACTCGCGATTTTCAAATTCTGTTTCCCAAGGACGGCGCGATCTTTGAGTTCAATCCCCATTTGCCCGCCGGCCAGCAGATGATGCCGCTGCAGGCCACGGCGAAGAATTGTCAGTGGTTTCTCAATGGCGAAAAACTTGCGGGATCATCCGCCCCGCTCACACCCGGAGAGTGGCACCTGGTCGCCACGGCGGAAGGACGGTCGGTGGCGGTCCGTTACGTGGTGCAGTGAGTTGTAGGGGCGGTTGTGCCAACTGCCCAGCCTTATGAAAAGCGGTTGGCACAACCGCCGCTACATCTCAAACAGCGGCAAAGGCTTTGCGACAGATGGCCTCGACGAGTCCGGGAATGTCATGCTGTTTCGCCTCGATATCCACATCGAGACCGAGCTTGCGCATGGTCTTGGAGGTGATCGGGCCGATGCTTGCGGTTTTTAGTTCCGCCGGCAGCGGTAGTTTGAGCGCGGTGAAGTTTTCCGCCGTCGAGGAACTGGTGAAGGTGATCAAATCGGCCCCTTCCTCGCGAAAGCGTTTGATGCCGCCGCTGACGTCATCCGTTTCCGGCACGGTGCGATAGGCCACGGCTTCGTCCACGATGGCACCGAGACGGGTCAGTTCTTCCGCCAGGACTTCGCGGGCCCCTTCGGCGCGAGCGAGCAGGAACTTCAGGTTCTCGACACTGACTTCCTTTTGCAGTTCGGCGAGAATTTCCTCGGCCACGTATTTTTCCGGTTGGACATCCACCTGCAAGTGATAGCTCTTGACCCGCTCGGCCGTGGCCGGACCGATGGCGGCAATGCGGACGCCGCCAATCTCGCGGGCATCGCGGAAAATTTCGTAGAAGGCGGTGAAGAAGGCATCCACGCCGTTTGGACTGGTGAAAACGAGCCAGTCGTACGAGTGGGCGACGACCACAAGTTCGTAGAACTCGCGTTTGTTTTTCGGCGGTTCGATGCGGATGGTGGGAAGCTCGAAGGCATCGGCTCCCAGCGCGCGCAGGCGTGCGGTGAGTTCACCGGCCTGCTTGCGCGTGCGAGTGACCGCAATGCGCTGGCCGAAAAGCGGGAGCGTTTCGAACCAGTTCAATTTTTCGCGCAGGGTGACCACTTCGCCGAAGACGGCGATGGCGGGAGCCTTGAAGCCGGCTTGAGCGGCCCGGTTCGCAATGTCGGCCAGGGTGCCGGTGAGGGTTTCCTGGGAGCCCGTGGTGGCCCACCGCACCAGGGCGGCGGGCGTTTTTGCATCCATTCCGGCCGCTTGCAAACGGGCGGTGATGGGACCGAGCCGCTCGACGCCCATGAGCATGACCTTCGTGCCTGGTGTGCGGGCAATGGCCTCAAGGTCGAGATTGGACTCCGGCTTGGAGGGATCTTCGTGTCCGGTAAAGATCGTCAGGGCGGTATTGTGAGAACGGTGTGTGACCGGGATGCCCGCGTAGGCGGGTCCGGCCAGGGCGGAACTCACTCCGGGCACGATCTCAAACCGGCAACCAGCGGCAGCCAGGGCCTCGGCTTCCTCGCCGCCACGCCCGAAGAGAAAGGGATCGCCGCCCTTGAGGCGGGCGACGGATTTTCCGGCGAGGGTTTTTTCGATCAGGAGAGTGTTGATCTCCTCTTGGGAAAGAGTGTGCGCCCCGGCCTTCTTGCCCACGTAGATTTTCTCGGCCGACTCGGGGGCAAATTTCAGCAGGAGCGGATTGCAAAGATAATCGTAGATCACCACGTCCGCCTGCTCGAGGCAGTCCCGGCCTTTGATGGTAAAGAGGCCCGGATCGCCGGGCCCGGCACCGATCAAATAACACACACCTTTTTTCATGTAACGCCGGGTCTCTCGAAATTATTCCCCACTGGTTACGTAAGGTTGGGCATAGGTTTGGAAACCGGAGCCCGATTCTTTTTTGGGCTTTTGCGACACGTTACGCTTGGTCGACGAGGACTGCTTTTTTCCGAAAAGCCGGTTCCAAAATCCTTCCGCCTTGTTCGCGACGACCTCTCCGGTTTGAGCGACGGTTCGGCCGGCTTTTTTTGCTTTGATGGGAACGGAAGTGCAGCCCACCAATAAAACGGCAAGTATCAGGGCGAGAAATCGAGTGGTATGGGCATTCATGGTGCAGGATAGCGTCACCCCACTTGATCCACAAATGTCTTCATTTGCAAATCTCCATGCGTGATTACGGCGAGGGCGGCAATGGGAAGGCTGCACCCTCCGCCGAAGGATTGCAGAAATTGGCGCTCCGCCGTGACACACTTTGCCGTGTCCTCATGATGGGCCGCGCGGAGAAAATCCGCCGTCTCTTGATCGCCGCTGCGGCATTCGACGGCGATGGCGCCCTGCCCTGGAGCGGGAAGCATTTCCCTGATGATGGTCACAGAAAGCCCTTCCGGCACGACACCGGGCCCCAGCCGGTCAAGACCCGCCTTGGCCAGCAGCAACCCATCGAGCGCGGAATTCCCGGCCAATTTGCGCAATCGTGTCGGCACATTGCCGCGGATTTCCACGATTTGCAGATCCGGACGAAGGGACAAGAGCTGGGCTTTGCGACGGGGACTCGATGTGGCCACGATCGCACCTTGAGACAGGGCCTCCCATCCGCCGGGCTGTCTGGCGACAAGAACGTCCGAAGGATCGGCCCGCTCAAGGATGGCTCCAAGAACAAGACCGTTCGGTTGTTCCGTGGGCAAATCTTTCAGACTGTGCACCGCGGCATCGATTTCTCCCGCAAACAACGCCTCCGCCAGTTCCTTGGTGAAGAGGCCTTTTTCCAGCGTGCCGGGCGCGGAAAGGCTCACATCGAGACGTTGGTCACCGGTGGTTTTGATGATCTTCGTTTCGATTTCGAGGGAGGGATGGGCGGCGCGGAGCTTGTCCGCCACGATGCGGGTTTGGGCCAGGGCGAGATCGCTGCCCCGCGTGCCGAGAATGAGACAGTTCACGAACGCAAGCCCTGGTGACGTTTGAGCCAGGAAACAAACGAGCCAACCTGATCGGCGATCATTTTTTCACAGCGATCAATTTCGCTCCGGCGAACTTCCAACGACTGGCGGACGATGCTTTCCAGGGAGTCAATGTCGTAGAGGAAAACTCCTTCAAGTTCATTGACCGAGGCTTCGACATCGCGGGGAACAGCCAGATCGATGACAAAAAGCGGACGTCTGGAGCGATCTTTCATCATGGGGGCAAGCTTCTCCCGGGTGAGAATGGCATGAGGTGCGGCGGTGGAGCAGATGAGGATGTCCACATCCGAGAAGGCGTTTTGCCAGTGATCGAAATGAATGGCGAGGCCGCCGATTTCCTCCGCCAATTTGGCCGCGCGCTCGTAGGTGCGGTTGGAAACGATGACCGTCTTGACGCCGCGGGATACAAGGCTGCGGGCGGTGCGCTCGCTGGTTTCGCCTGCGCCGAGAATCATGACCCGGCGTCCAGTCAGATCGCCGAAAATTTTCCCGGCCAGTTCGACGGCGACAGACCCGACCGAGGTCGCGCCGCGGGTGATCTGGGTTTCGGTGCGGACATGCTTGGCCACGCGGAAAGCGTGCTGGAAAAGTTTGTTGAGATGGCTGGTGGTCGCGCCCAGTTCGGCGGCGGCGGAGTAGGCTTTTTTCACCTGACCGAGGATTTCCGTCTCGCCCAGCACCATCGAGTCCAGTCCACTAACCACTCGAAAAAGGTGCCGCACGCTGCCGGGAGTGTCGTGGAAATAGAGCGGCACTTCCAAGCCGGAACGGGTTTGCAACAGATCGCGCAAACTCTCATAGGCCCGGATGGGGCATAAGCTCGCGGCGTAAAATTCCACGCGGTTGCAGGTGGAGAGAATCACCGCGCCGGACAGGCCGTCGATGGCGCGCACGGCGGACAGGGTTTCGTTTAACTGATGACTGCCGACCGCGAATTTTTCGCGGACATCCACCGCAGCGTTTTGATGATTGAGACCGGCGCAGAGAATATTCATGGCCGGGCAGCGGGTTGAGGGTTGAGCGTTGAGAGTTGAGAGACCAAGGCAACACAACGGCGCGGAAATTGTTTCCTCTCAGCTCTCAACCATAATCTCTCAACTTCCTTCATGGCCTCGAGGAAAGATATTGGATGCCCGGAAGGGTGATGAGGGCAAGGGCAAACACCACGATGGAAAGCCCGGCCAGGCGGCGGGGGGCGAGCGTGTGCAGCCGCTTCAGCACCAACAAGAGACCATAAACGAACCAGATGGTGGCCGAGGCAAAAAATTTCAGGTTATTGACCGGCATCTGGCTGAGGAAGCCCGCCGCGAAGCCGACGGTGAGAAGTCCAAAGCCCAGCCAGACGAGGCGGCCATTGGCCACGGCGAGATCGTTGATGGGGGGTAGGTTGTAGAACAACGGGGACGCCCTGTGCGACTTGAGCTGGCGTTCCTGCAGTAGATACATGACGCCCGCGATGCAGGCGAGTCCGAAGGCACCATAGGCGATGAGGGAGAGTGCGGCGTGAAACTCGATCCACGGATTGACCACCGAGCGCGGGACCGGTTGCTGATTAATCGGGGCGATGAAGGCCACCAGCACCAGTAGAAAGGCCAGCGGTGCGGTAAAGGCTCCCAGGAGAGACAGCCGATAGGCCGATCCCACCAGTAGGTAGATCAACACAAGCGCCCAGCTCTGGAAAATCAGCACATCGAAGAGGCTGTTGAGCGGACAGGAGCCCTCCGCCTTGCCCCGCAGGTACAGGAAGGCGCAGAGAAAAAGAAAACCCGTGAAAATCGCGACAAAATTCACCCGTCCAGGCCGGAATCGCCCCGCGCCGAGCGCGTAGAGCGTGTAGCCGAAGCTGGCCAGAAAACAAAGCGTTGCCGCGATGAGCAATAGGCGGTCCATGAATAAAAGGCGTCTAACACTTTCACATAAGGGAACGAAGGCAACAAAGATTCCCTTGGCCGGAATCCGGGGAAACCGGTATTTTCCTCCCCATGCTTTGGCGCGCAACCGCACTGACCGCCTGTCTGGTTCTGACCGGATACGCCTCTCAACGCGCTTTGCCGCCTTACGAAAAACCTCTGGCCCGCGCTCCTGCCATGAAGATCCGCACGACGGCCTACACCCACACGGAGAGCGATCACATTCGCTACGGCGCGCGCAATGCCTTGGGCGGGCCGTTGAAGTGCGGCGAGGTGAACAGCGCGGCGGCGGACTGGTCGCGTTTTCCCGCCGGGACGATTTTTCGCGTCGTGGCCACGGGGGAGATTTACGAGGTGGACGACATCGGCTGGATGCTGGCGGGCACCAATACGATCGATCTTTACAAGCCCACGCGCCGCGACATGAACACCTGGGGCGTGCGGCGCGTGACGATTGAGATCCTCCAGTGGGGCGATGTCCGGGCCAGTTATCGGGTGCTCAAGCCGCGGGAAAAATACCGCCATGTCAAACGCATGGTGCGGGAGATGGAGCAACGATATTTTTAGCCACGGATGAACACGGATGAACACGGATAAACACGGATGGGGGAGGCGGCTGGTTTTCTCCGTGCTTATCTGTGCTTATCCGTGGCTGAGTTTTGCCCAAGAACCTTCGCCGACCCTGCCGCCGGGTGCCATCGAGCACAACCTGATCGGTGTGGATACGATTCGGCCGCCGCTCTTGCAGGAGATCCGCTATGCCACGACCTATAATTTCACCGGCCAGACGCTGTATCCCTTTCCCACCGCCTACGTGCATAAGGAAGTCGCGGCCGCGCTGCAAAAAGTGCAGGAGGAGCTCGCTTTGGAAGGTCTGGGCTTGAAACTTTTCGACGGCTACCGCCCGCTTTCCGTGCAGGCCAAAATGTGGGCGCTCATACCCGACGAACGCTACGTTTCCGATCCGGGCAAAAGCAAAGGCAAGCATACCCGTGGCACCGCCGTGGATGTTACGTTGGTGGACCGCGCCGGTAACGAGCTCAAAATGCCGACGCCCTATGACGACTTCACCGAGAAAGCGCATCGCTCCTCCAAAAAATGGAACACCACCGAGCACAAGAACTACCTCAAGCTGGAAACCATCATGAAGAAGCACGGCTTTATCCCGTTTCGCTACGAATGGTGGCACTTCGATTTTAAGGATTGGGAAAAATACCCACCGCTCGACATCAGCTTTGACGATCTGGGCAAGGGCGTGAAGACCGCCGTGCCGGTGCCGTGAAATAGACCTGGGGCCCTTACGGCGGGGTCGGTTCCACCGTGGGTGTCGGCGCGGGGGTCGGAGTGGGCGACGGGGCGGGCGGGATGGCATTCACAAAAAACCACAGGTTGCCGGGGCGGGAAAGTGCGCGCCGCCCTCCTGCGGCACGATGCTGTGTTCCAGCAAAGTGCGGGGCACGGACTGGTAGCCGTTTTCCGGCGTGAAGGGCGGGGATTCCTCGGTGATTTTCCAGGAAACCTCCAGCGGATCCCATTCCGGATCGGAGGCCACGACTTTTACCTCCACCGGATCGCCCGGGAAGTAGTGCGCGACATTTTGCTCCACCTCATTGCCGATGGCCCAAATTATTTGCAGCCGGTCGCGAGCAACGTCTGGAAGTTCGGGGCCTGTTTTTCGCTCGCGACCACCGTCACCTCGATCTTGGTGAAGCCGGCGGCTTTCAGCATCTGATGCAGTTCGACTTCGGAAAAACCCAGCCACACATGGGCGTAAAGTTCCCTCGCCTGTTCGTAGCTGTGGCTGGCGAGGTCGAGAATCACGACGCGCCCGCCGTCGCGTAAAATGCGATGCGCGGCGTGCACGGCTTTTTGCGGGCTGGCGGCGTGGTGCAAAGCCTGGCTGAAGAGGGCGAGGTCCACGCTCTCGTCGTCGATCGGCGGCTCCTCGATGTCGCCGTGGCGGTATTCGAGATTCTTGAACCCGTGTTCCCGGGCCAAACTCGCCCCGAACTCGACCATCTTTTCCGAGTTGTCGATGGCGATCACTTTTTTCGACGAGCGCGCCAGCAACTGCGACAACGTGCCCTCGCCCGCGCCAAGATCGGCGATGACCATCGGCGGCATCAGCCGCAGCAACCCATGCGCGAGTGCCTGCCACGACCGGCCCGGAACGTACGTGCGCCCGAATTTTCCCGCCAGCTTGTTAAAATACTCCGCCGCCTTGTCCTTGCGTTTGCGCAGGGCCAGCCCGAGCGCGGAGTGATCGCGCACCGATTCCGGCAACTCGCGCCGGGCCGCATCCAGAATCGGCCGCAGGGTCGAGACAGATTCCGCGCAGGCGGAGTAGAAAATGTTTTTCCCCACCCGGCGGTCGCTGGCCAGATCCTCGCGTTTGAGCAAAGACAGGCTGGCGGAAATCCGCGACTGCCCCATGCCCAGGATGTCCTGTAATTCCGCCACCGTCAGTTCCTCCTCCACCAGCAGCAGCAGCAACCGCAGCCGGGTGGGATCGGACAGCGCGCGGAGCGATTTGACGATGGATGCCATGGAAACCCCGCCACCATGCACCGGGTTCCAGGCGTTTTACAGTGGAAAACTAAAGCGAAGGGCGCGTTGTGACCCGTCTGATCCATGATGCGCCAACCCTGAAAGGTTTGCCATCGGTCCGGAGCTGGGCCCTCTGCCGCTGCGCATCCTGCGCAACTTCTTAGTGCTGATACCAAGATACCCCGGTCTCGGCCGCGGCGGCAGAGAGGGCGGTGGGATCGTTGACCAATATCTGCCGGGTGACGAATTGCACATGCCCGTCGCAGAAGAGGACATGCGCCTCGGCTTTCGAGCTGGTGGGTTTGGCTCCGCCGTGACGAAATGCGACATCTTCTGGGCCGATGGCCGGCGTGTAACCGGCGACCTCGGTCAGGAAAACGACGTTGGAAGGATGGTTGATCTCAAAGATCCGGAAGCTGCGTGTTCCCTCCACCGGTTGGAGGAATTTGTTCATCCCGTAGTTGAAGAAAAACACCTCGGGGTCCCACACTTTCACCGGCCGGGTCGAAGGATCAATCCAGAGCGAAGGCACGCCGGGCCGGGGGCGCTTTCCGGGCGGCAGTTCGGCCAGCGGGGTTTGGGAAATGTAGGGTGGCAGCGCGTTGAACCACGCTTTCCTTTCTTCGGTGGTGACCGGATCCTGGCCGATTTCGGGCAGCTGGTTTTCGTTATCGATGAGATAGAGGTTCAAGGCGATGCCCCACTGCTGCAAATTGTGCGAGCTGGCCACCCGCCGCGCCTCTCCCTGCTGCTTGAGGAAAATGGCGGCGAGCACGGCGGCGAGCACCACCAGGATGGCCAGCGCGATGAGGATTTCGCGCATGGTATTCCGCTTCTCGGTTGGCGCGTGGTCGAGGCTCATCGGGCAACGTTCCTCACGGCTGGAGTTTTCCGCTCCAGGACCAGCCGGGGGATGACGCTGCACCGGTCACCGCGCCGGGATTGGTCTTGAGATATTCGACGAAGAAATCGAATTCCGACTTTTGCGCGGTGGTCTTGATGGCATCCGGGGGGATGGCCAGCTTGGCCGCGATGAGGCGTCCGAAAAAATCCGAGGTCGTGACCGTGATGGCGTCCGCGTCGAGGCCGTCGTTTTGCAAGATGGCGAGATTCAGATCCTGGCTGACCCGGGTGATTTGTTCGGGCGAAAGGGTGAGTTGCACGACCGGAGTCGTCCACGGCAGGCTGTTGAAAACCTGGCTGGTGCGGAGTTCGCCCGCCAACCAGCTGGTGCGGATCGATTGAAGGGAATACAACACCGCCTGCGTGCCGGGCTCGGTGGCCAGTGCGGTCATGTATGTTTTCAAGATGGCCTCGGGCGGGACGGATTCCGCGAGGTTGCCCAGCTTGGTGTCCGCGTCGGAAATGGGGCCGGCGTAACGAGCTATGGCCTCGATCATCGTGTTGTCGGCCGGGGCGGAGTTTGCCGTCATGGGAAGGAGCTCGTGCTTGAGCACCTTCCACGTCTTGCCGTCGCGCTTGAGATCGAGGCGGGCGAGGGCGAAACCCCCGTTGTTGCGCAGGATGTTGACGGATACCGGCGGCCGCCAGTCGGTGAATCCGCTGGCCGTCCAGGCGTCCTTCTCTTTGCCGCCGTAGATGCGATGGGCGAGGATGGCGTTTACGCCGACGCGGCGGAGTTCCTGCAGGAAGGCCTCCGGCTGGTCTTTGGGCGATTCAAATTTCATCCAACTCAACAACGTGAGCCCCTCACCGGCTTTCTGACCAAGACTCGAAAGAACTTTCGCGTAGTCGCGCACCGGGGTCACCGCCGTGGGAGTGGTGCCAAACCAGGCGGGAAAACGATCGGGATATTGATTGCTGCTCGCGTCGCCGTAGAAATTGGCCAACAGGTAAACCGGGATGTCGCCCGCCGTCAGTTTCGTGCCGAAGACCGTGCCATCCGTCGCCGGTTTCTCCGCTGCATCCTGAAACGGATTGAGCACTTTCGCCTTGAGCTTGGCCAAGGTCTGGGGCTGCACTGCATAGTCAAGATTGCTCAGCAGCAGCGCGTCGTAACCAGCATCGTTGAAAAACGTCACCATGTTTTCTGATCCGGTGACATGCGAGGCGAAGGAACCCGTGAGGCTGTCACCCAGATCGATCACCAACACCTTCGCCCCCGTTTGCGACGCCTCCTCCCTCGCTTTGCGCACATAGCCGGCCAGATATTGATAATGCTGCAAGGCAGCGATCGATTGCAGCGAGAGCGGATACACATTTCCCCGCATCCGCCCGCTGTGCAGGATGATCACATCGGCGGCGTCATCGTTCTTCCGCGAACATCCGGACATGGCAAGCAACGCCACGACGGTCAGCAACAAAAGCGGAACAGCCCAGCCCTCGAAAAACCGCACCAATGAACCGCGAAGCGCAACCTGTCTCACCCCGCCATCGTTCGCCATGATCCCCCTATGCGACGACCATGTCTTTGTGACAAGTCTGTAACACGCGCGCGACTTCCCTTGGAGCGAGACGAATCGGGGAAGGTCTCTGAGGAGGCGGACAGGGATGCGAGGGCCCGCATCCCTCCATAGATCGGCATTTGCCTGTACCCCCAACCCTCAACCAACAACTCCGCTTTTACGCTTACCGCACGACGCGACCGGAGCCTGAGCCTTTCATGAGTGATTCGATTTCGGCGCGGGAGGTGTAGTTGATATCGCCGACGACGGAGTGGCAGAGGCAGGAGGCGGCCACGGCGAAGGCGATGGCTTTTTCGGGTGCGCTGAGGTCCGGAGTGTTGAGAGCGAAAATGAGGCCAGCCCCAAAGGAGTCGCCGCCGCCGACGCGGTCCACGATATTTTTAATCTGGTAGGCCTCGTATTCGCCATCGCGCAGGGGGGCGAAGGAGACGGTATCCCCCGCCACATCGAGGAGCATGGCGCCCCAGTTGTTGTGCGAGGCGGAGAGGCTTTCGCGCAGGGTGATGGCGATTTTGGTGATATTCGGAAATTGTTTTGCAATCTCGCGGGCGACGGCAGGATATTGGTCCACAGAAAGCTTGCCGGATTCGACATCGGTCCCGGCAGCGTGAATGTCGAGCACGTCGGCGGCGTCTTCTTCATTCGCGATGAGGACGTCCACGAAGGGCAGGATGGCGCGCATGGTTTTTCCGGCGAGGGCCTTGGAGTCGGTGCCAGGTTCCCAGTTCCACAATTTTTTGCGGAAGTTGAGGTCGCAGGAGACGGTGAGGCCGGCTTTTTTCGCGGCCTGAACGGCGTGCAAGACGGCCTCGGCGGAAATCGGCGAGAGGGCGGGTGTGATGCCGGTGGTGTGGAGCCAGGAGGCTTCGGCGAAAATTTTGTCCCAGGCATAATCGGTGGCTTTGCTCAGACTGACGGAAGAATGCGCTCGGTCGTAGATGACGTTGCTGGGACGCTGGTTGGCGCCGTTCTCGAAGAAGTAGAGTCCGAGCCGGCCCTGCTTGGTGCGCAGGATGCAGGAGGTGTCCACGCCGAGGCCAGTGAAGACGCCTACACAGGAATCGGCGATGGCGTGCTGGGGCAGGGCGGTGACGAAACGGGCGGGCGCGCCGAGCTGGGCGAGCGAGGCGGCGACGTTGGCTTCCGCCCCGCCGAAAGTGAGGTTGAGCGGGCCGGGGGTGGCTTGGCGGAAACGGAGGACTCCCTCGGGCGCAAAACGGCCCATGACTTCCCCAAAGGTGACGATGGTTTTCATTTTTGACGGGTGGATTTGATGAACTGAACGGCCTCGGTGGCGAGGGCAGTGATTGTGTCCCATGCGCGGGCTTGGATGAGTTCGCGCGGGGCGAGCCAGGAACCGCCGAGTGCGGCGATGTTGGGGTCGGCCAGATAGGCGGCCATATTTTTGGCGGTGAGGCCGCCGAGAGGCACGAACTTCAGGCCGAGGTGGGCGTAGGGCGAGGCCATGGCCTTGAGATAGGCGAGGCCGCCGGTGGCTTCAGCGGGGAAAAACTTTAGGAGTTTGCAGCCGAGTTCGACTGCGGCCTCGATGTCGCTCGGCGTGACGATGCCGGGGGCAAAAGAAAGCCCGGCCTCGCGCGCGGCGGCGAGGATGCGGGGATTCAGACCCGGGGCCACTCCGAATGCGGCCCCGGCCTCGATGACCTGCCGCACCTGATCGGTGGTGAGAATGGTTCCGACGCCCGCGACCATTTCCGGCACGGCGGATTTGATGGCCTTGAGCGCATCAATGGCGGCGGGGGTGCGGAGGGTGAGCTCCATCACGTTCACGCCGCCAGCGAGTAGGGCTCGGGCCAGAGGCACGCCATCCTCGACCCGGTCCACCACCAGCACGGCGACGATGCCGGTGGTTTCGAGGCGTTGGGCGAGGGAGGGATCGAAGGCTGGGGTCATGGGGGATAAATCTATGTGGCGAGATCGGGCAGGTCGAGCCAGCGGCGTTCGTCGCTGCTTTTAAGGCCGAATTCGGCGAGCTGCACGCCCTTGGCCCCTTCGAGCAGGCTCCAGCGGAAGGGTTCGTCGAGTACGACGTGGCGCAGGAAAAGTTCCCACTGGATCTTGAAGGCGTTCTCGTAGTTTTCCTGCTCTGGCACCTTGGACCATCCATCGAAGAAATTGATCGGGCTCGGGATGTCGGGATTCCAAACGGGCTTGGGCGTGTTGCCGTAATGTTGGGTCCAGCAATCGCGCAGGCCGACAATGGCGCTGCCCTTGGTGCCGTCCACCTGCATGGTGAGCAGATCGTCGCGGCGCACGCGTACGTTCCACGAGGAGTTGAAATGACAGACGACGCCGTTGGCCAATTCGAAGGTCGAGTAGGCGGAGTCGTCCGCCGTGCATTGGTAAGGTTTACCCATTTCGTCCACGCGCTCGGGAATGTGGGTGGAGGCGAGGCAGGAGACGCGTTTGACTTCGCCGAAGAGATTATCAATGACGTAACGCCAGTGGCAGAGCATGTCCACGACCATGCCGCCGCCGTCTTCCTTGCGGTAGTTCCAACTCGGACGCTGGGCGGGAATGGTGTGACCCTCGAAAACCCAGTAACCAAATTCTCCGCGCACGCTGAGGATGTCACCGAAGAAACCGTTTTCCTTCAGGCGCATGAATTTCACCAGTCCGGGCAGCCAGAGTTTGTCCTGCACGACGCCATTTTTCACGCCGGCATCGCGGCAGATCTCGTAAAGCTTGTAGGCGTTCTCAGTGGTGATGGCGGTGGGCTTTTCGCAATAGACATGCTTGCCGGCCTGGGCGGCCTGCTTCACCGCGTCGAATCGGCGGAGCGTGCTCTGGGCGTCGAAATAGATCGAATACGCGGGATCGTTCATCACGCTGTCGAGGTCGGTGGTCCATTTTTCCACCGAGGTCTTGGCGCAAAGTTCCTTGAGTTTGATTTCATTGCGTCCGACCAACACGGGATCGGGCATGATGCGTTCGGTCGGGCTGACTTTAACGCCGCCTTGTTTGATGATGGCGTCGATGGACCGGATAAGGTGCTGGTTGGTGCCCATGCGTCCGGTGACGCCGTTCATGATGATGCCGACTTTGTGTTGTTTCATAAAATTGTCATTTGTGATTTGTCATTGGTCACTGGTCATTCGTCCTTCGCCGGAGGCGTGGTGCATTGGGGTTGGGCGCCTGCGGGCAGGGGAGGGGTGTCGCCGACTCCGGCGGGTGGCAGGGTGCCGTCGAGTTCCTGGCGCCAATGGGCGACGTCGCCGGCGGGGCCGTAGCAATAAACCATGCGCAGGGGCGTTTCACCGATGTTGCTGAGTTGATGAAAAACGCCGGACGGGATGAAGACCATTTGTCCGCTGGTAACGATTTGGCGTTCCTCGCCGAGACACATTTCGCCGGTGCCCTCGATGACAAAATAGACCTCCTCCTGCTCCTGATTGTGCCACGGGACTTGTCCGCCCTTCGGGTCGAGCGTGACGTTGCCCATGCTGAAATTTTTCGCCTGGATGGGGGCGACGCCCCCGGCGAGGTTTTGGGTGCGGCGGCGCGCGGGGTAGCGGCGGCCTTCGATTTTGGCGAGGTCTGAGATGATCATTTGCGTGAATGGGGCGCAAGGGCCTGCACCCCTCCAAAGAAGGTGTAGTAGGGTTTGCTTTCGATGATGCGCTGAAGATAAAGGGCCAGCTCGCGGGCGTGGTAGTCGCCCCACATGGAGGACTCGCCGCGGGGAATCTTGCTGCCGGCGGGAATGTGGTCCCAGCCGTTCGGGCGGTGGTAGATCGAATGCAGGATGAGGCCCTGATGATTTGGATCGGTGGACAAATAGGGTTCGCCCAGGACGGTGTCGGCCACGGTCAATCCAGCCTGCCAGTATTTCGCGCCGCGTTGGTCGCCCTTGTTTTCGAGATAACGCCCGAGGCGCAGGAGACCTTGCGCGGCGATGGCGGCGGCGGAGCTGTCCACGGGCTCGAAGTCGTTTTCAATTTGCGCGGGGTTGTTGCGGTAATCGCCGAGTTTGTGCAATAGGGGCGCGCCGGTGTCCCAGTAGGGAACGCCGTCGGTCGGAGTCTCGGCGATGTAATGGTCGCAAGTCGCCAGGGCGGGTTTGAGTAAAAGTTCTTCCACGGCGGTGCGACCGCCGAAAAGTTCGAGTTCGGAGTCGGACAACGTGGAGATCCATTCCAGTTGCTCGGGATAGCCGGCAATGATCCAGGCTTGTCCGCGCGTCCAGGTGGTGAAGGGCGAGTAACCTTGCTGGGAATTCGGGCAGCGGAAATTGCCGTCGTTGAGGTTAAAGATGCTTTCGTGCGCAGTGCGGCCGCGTTCGTCGTAGGCATCGCGCCCCTCGCCGTAAAAAATCGCGTAGTCCGAGGTGGTCTTGGCGTGCTGGAGTATGCGTCCAAGCAGTGAGATTTTTTGATCGCGTTCGCCCATGAGCACATGGCCGAGGGCGTGGGAAACCGAGAGGGCGCGCAACGTGCGGGCGGTATCCGCAAAGAGCGAGTGCGGGCCGTTGAAGGAGTAGATGTAGCCACCACCGCCGGCGATTTTCGTCCAGCGCGCGGCTTGCACGGCACCCGTGCATTTGAGGGCGAGTTCGTAGAAATCGCGCTCGCCGGCATTGGCGGGAATGCGTCCCTCGACCATGAGACGGAGGAGATTTCCGTAAGTGGAAACATTGTTGAATCCATGATCATGCACACCGACGTGCGTGATGTGATGGGCCATGCGCTCGCGGGTGCGGTCGCGCCCGAGTTCCAAAAATTTTTCGTCACCGGTGGCGTCGTATTGCAGAATGGCCGAGCCATAGACGAATCCTTGGGTCCACTCGGTCCAACCCCGGGCAGTATATTTCCCCTTCACGGTGAAAACCGGCGTGGCCGAGCCGGGTTTTTCCTCGGCATCAATCGAAAGGATCTTGGGAGCGGAGGCTTCCCAGAGTTTTTTCAACTTGGGAGCAAGGTCGGCGGGTTTGAGGTCGTGACGAATGGTGATCATAATAAAGTAGAAGCGGCCTCCGGCCGCTTTATAGGTGGGATAAGCGACCGGCGGTCGCTTCTACTATTCATAGCCGGCGCAGGTGAAAACCACCGTCCACGTTGATGACATCGCCGGTGGAAAACGGGAAATGACCGGCCAGGATGGATTCAACCGCGCGGCCCAGGTCGGCGGGAGTGCCCCAGCGTTTTTGCGGGACGATGCCCTCGGCCAGCAGCTTGTCGTATTTTTCCTTCACCCCGGAAGTCATGTCCGTGGCCATGATGCCGGGGCGGAGTTCCATCACCTGAACGCCTTCGGTGGCGAGGCGCACAGCCCAGAGCTGGGAGGCCATGGCCAGGGCGGCTTTCGAGATGCAATATTCGCCGCGATTGACCGAGGCGGTGTTGGCGGAAAGTGAGGTGACGAAGATGAGTTTGTAGCCGGTGGAAAGGCGGGATGCTCCGGGATGGGCCAGCCAGTGACGAACGGCGAGTTGCGAGAGAAAATAGGGACCCTTGAGATTCACCGCGATGACCTCGTCAAAGATTTCCTCCGTGGCCTCGGTGATATCGGCGCGCACGCGCGGGGCGATGCCGGCGTTGTTCACCAAAGCGTCGAGATGACCGAAGGCCTCCAGCGTCTGATCAAACAGCCGTTGACGATCCGTCGCCAGGCCGACGTTGCCGCCAACCAGGGCAAATTTTTGTGCCGGGAGGGGGGCGAGTTGATGGCAAGCTTCCGCCGTTTCTTCGGCGGCTTGCTGATTGTTAGCGTAATGAATGGCCACACTGTAACCGGCGAGGGCAAGAGACTCCGCGATACCGCGACCGAGGCCGCGGCTGGAGCCCGTGACGAGAACGACAGGAGGGAGAGACATCGGGGTGAACGTTACAGGGCGAACCGGAAGGACGTTATGACGGGGACGACATTTATTAGCACAGAAACGACTTTATTTTTGTCTCCAAGCGTGCGAGGAAATTTTTTGTGAAACATTACCGGCCTCTCCTGCTGCAAGAGTTGGACGTGCGATTGCCAGGAGTACGCATCCGGCGGCTGCGACTGAATCGTCACCTTCCGGAGGTGGATCAACTAGCGGGGCATGCCCATGCCTTTTCCCAGGTCCTGTGTTATCTGAGCGGACGAGGGCGCATGATGGCGCAGGGACGGGAACAGGAGATCGGGCCGGGTTCGGTGGTTTTTCTGCCCCCACGGCGCGAACATGGATTTAGGGAAACATCGGGTCGCCGTCCGCTTTGTTTGGTGCTGGACTTGGAGTGGGGCGGCGCAGTGAAACAGGGGGTCGTCCATGCACGGTTAAACCAGGCCGAGGCCACGGCCATCCGCCGCGAGTTGGCAGAAATCACCCGTTTGCCCGATCCCACGCTGGCGACGAGCCGGTTGTTTGTGGCCGGTGTCGTGCTGCGGATTCTTGACACCCTGATGCGCGGGATTTCCCTTCTGCCATCGCGCTTGCGAGAGACGCCCGCAATCGTGCGTCATTTTGACCGTGAGTTGCAAAAATCCGCCGAACCCCTCCCGGCCATTCGAGAAATTGCCGCCCGGATGGGTTATCAGACCGATTACCTCAATCGCATTTTCAAACAAGCCACCGGCCAGACCCTGCGGGAATATCGGGACGCGCGCGTGATTGAAAAAGCGCGGCGATTATTGCGGGAAGACCGTCGGGTGAAGGAAGTGTGCGAACTTTTGGGATTTCTCGATCAAAACTATTTCTCCCGGTGGTTCCGCAAATACACCGGCATCCAGCCACGCGCTTATGCCTCTTCACTGAGCCCCCGGCTACGAGACCACTAGCAACGTCCAGATCAGGCCTTATTGAGGCTTTCGCTTTCGAGCACTTCGCGGCGGATGCTCTTGCCGCGGAGTTTCGACCACCAGAGCACAATCGGGGAGGCGACGAAGATCGAGGAGTAGGTGCCGATGATGATGCCGATCAGAATGGCAAAAGAGAAATCCCGCAACACTGCGCCGCCGAAGAAATACAGGGCTCCCACCGAAAGCAACGTCGTGCCGCCGGTGAGGATGGTGCGGCCGAGTGTTTCGTTGATGGCGGTGTTCATCAGGGTCTGGGTCGAGCCCCGTGCACCCTGCTTGAGAGCGTCACGAATGCGGTCAAAGACCACGATGGTGTCGTTGACCGAGTACCCGGCGATGGTAAGAACGGCACCCACCATCACCAGCGACAGTTCCCCGCCTAGGAGCGAGAAAAGCCCGATGGTGATGATCACGTCATGCAACAGCGCGGCGACCGTGGCGAGAGCGAAGGAAAACTCGAAGCGAATGGTGACGTAGATCAAAATGCCGAACATGCCCAGAACGAGGGCGAAGACCGCGCGCTTGGCGAATTCTAGACCGATTTGCGGCCCGACATTTTCTTGGGAAACGGAAACAATGCCGCTGCTCGGAAAGGTTTCCTGAAGTTTGCCAAGAATCTCCCCCGCGGTGCCTTGCGGGCTGCGGAAGGAGAGCATTTCCTTCATGCCCTCGCGCTCGAATTGAATCTGTGCATCGGCCAGGCCGATACCCTGCAGAGCCTGCCGGGCCTCGGGCACCGTCACCGGCTGGGTGGAATCGACCACCAGCAGGTCGCCGCCACGGAAATCGATGCCGAGATTTTTCTCACCGCGCATCGCGACGACGGCAATCGATCCGCCGATGAGGACCACCGAGACAGCGGCTGCAATCGCCCGTTTGCCCAGAAAATCGAAATTTTTCTTGGGGATCAAATCCAACATGGACAGCTTCTTGAGCCAGCCAAGGTCAATCAACCACCGGAAGATGGTGCGGGTGACCAGCAGGGCGGAGAACATCGAGGCGATGATGCCGAGAATAAGAGTGACGGAGAATCCCTTGACCGAACCGGTGGCCTGCCAGAAGAGAATCACCGCCGTGATGAGCGTGGTGACGTTGGCGTCGAAAATCGCGCTGAAGGCCTTGTTGTAGGCGGCTTCCAACGCGGCGGAGAGAGACTTGCCCGCGGCCAGTTCCTCACGCAGACGCTCGTAGATGAGCACGTTGGCATCCACCGCCATGCCGATGGTGAGAATAATGCCCGCAATACCCGGCAGCGTGAGCACGAAGTTGAACATGGCCATCAGTCCGAAGAGGATGACGATATTCACCAGCAGGCCGATGAAGGCGATGATGCCCGCAAAGCGGTAGTAGATCATGACGAAGAGAAAGACCAGAATGAGGCCGGTCACGCCGGCCAGCACGCCGCTGCGGATGGAATCCGTTCCCAGTGTGGAGGAGACACTGCGGGTTTCCTCGATCTCGACCGGAACACGCAGGGGATTTTCCAGCGCACTGGCCAGATCGCGCGCCTCCTTGTCGGTGAAGCGCCCGCTGATTTGGGCGTTGCCGCCGTAGATGGCGCCGTTGTTCACCGAGGGGGCGCTTTGAATATCGCCATCCAGCATGATGGCAATTTGTCCGCGGGTGGGAGCCGCAGCCGCCGTCATCTCGCCGAAGATTTTTCCTCCTTGGGAATCCAGGGAAAGGGAAACGCCGTAGCCCTGTTGGTCAAAATAGGCATGCGCCGCTTTGACATGCTCGCCGGAAAGCTCGGGCTTCCTTTTGACCAGCAGCTTGAACTCGACTTCCTTGTCCTCGATTTTGTCTTTGTAGGTCTTGACCACAAAACCGGGCGGCATGATCTCCTCGCCAGCTTCGATGCGGGCGATGCGCTCGTCGCCCCCTGGTGCAACAGACGCAAATTCCAGCTTGGCCACGCGCTGCAACTGCTTCTTGCGGTCCTCAATGTGCTCGGTGTCGAGCCCCGGGATCTGCACGAGGATGCGATCATTGCCCTGCGGCGTGATCACCGGCTCGCTCACCCCGTCGGGGTCCATCCGCTTGCGAATCACTTCCACCGCCTGATCAACCAAATCGGGGGTGATCGCTTTGTCATCCAATGGGGAAAGCTTGATCAGAAACGACGTGCCACCGTGGAGATCCAGACCGAGGCCGATCTTTTTATTCGGCGGCAGAGCAGCCTCGAGACAGAAGGCCACCAGCAAAACGGAGAGCACAAGGCCGAGCCAGCGTTTGCGTCCCGCCAGCTCCGTCGCAAAATACCAGAAAAACAAAATCAGGAGCAGCAGCCCGATAAAAAAGGTCAGTGCGGGAGACATTTGGGGAATGGACTAAGGCTTGGGACGAAGGACAAACCCGTCGGCGTCAGGATTTGACGACTTCGAGTGTTTCGGAAGATTTCTCGACGGCGGACACGGCGGCGCGGTCAAACTCCAGTTTCACGTTGTCGGCCACTTTGACGATGATGGTTTTGTCCTTCACGTTGGCAATGATGCCGTGGATGCCCGCGCTGGTGACGACCTTGTCGCCCGTCTTGAGGGATTCCACGAGTTTTTGGTGTTCCTTTGCTTTTTTTTGCTGGGGACGGATGAGGAGGAAGTAGAAAATGACGAAGACAAAGATCAACGGCATGATCGACATGAACGCGGGGGGCTGCGCCGGGGCACCCGCTGGAGCCGCGCCGGCAGCTTGGGCCAGGAAAAAAAGGTCGGTGAGATTCATGAGAACCGGGGAGGATACGGAGCCAACCCGCCCAAGGCAAATGCGAATTCCAAGTTAAATCGGCGCTCGGACGGTAAGGCATTCGGAGGGCGGGCGTCCCGCCCGCCAAAGGCGGCCAGGATGGCCGCCCTCCATACTTTATCCTCAAATCTCACTCGGCCGCGCCACCATGATGCCGGCGTGCAGGCTGTAGCGTTTCAGGTAGTCGCTCAAACGCGAATCCACTACGACCTTGCGCGCATTTTTCGATGCGTGCATGAAGCGCAGGACGCCATTTTTATCCCGATAAGCCATTCCGACGTGGGAGGTGTAGGTCCCAGGCCAAGTCGTGACGATGGAAATAATGTCACCATCCTGGAGGTGTTTTTCCGCGGCGGGAACGGAAGATTTCGGCACATACCAGATGCCGCGTTCGGAAAGGGCGCTTTCGATCCGGGCCATCTGGGGAATCATGGAAGGATCGGCCCGGAGCTGGCGAAAGTACTTTGAGGGTTTGCCCCCCATGTAGTTCATGGTCCGGTAGATCTTTTTCGCCCCGGGCAGGCTTGGAGTGACATCCTTCACCAGGCTCCGTTTTTGGTTGTCCTGCAGCCAGTCCTCCAGGTGGTGCAGGCGCGAAACGAACTTGCCGTCACAGCGGCCCCCGCGGTAGCGGTCGAGCTCGATCATGCGAAGCATGTCAGCCGTGGTGGGATTTTCCGAAACCTTGAGCGCGCGCGCCGCTCCGAGGGCGATCTCGAAAAACGTCCAGCAATCCATGCCCGCCATGTTCACACTGGGCGTCTCGATGCGGTCGTCGAGTTCGAGGGTGTAGTTCTTGTAGGGCGTCCCAAGGAGGGCGAGCCCGACTTTGGCCGTGCGCTCGCCGATGGGCAGGGCGCGCCAGTTTTCCGCGATACCCCGATTGATCAGGGATTGGAATTTTCCCGGGCCAACAAAGACGACACTCTCCGGGAGGGCCGCGGCAGATAACGAAGCGACGGCGGCAAGCCAAAAAATCAGGACACGCATAAGACCCACCCGTAACCCCGTCAGAGAAATTCCGCAACCCGCGCAATCCGTCTCGCCATTTGCGCGGAACTTGCTACACACCCTGTCATGGACACACCACCGCTCACGCCAGACCCCGTCCCGCAACCACCGTTTCAGCCGCCATCCTCTTCCGGCCTCTCCAATAACCAATGGGCGGTCATCATGCACCTGAGCGCCCTTGTCGGGTTGGCTCTGCCGGTGGGCAACATCCTCGCCCCGCTCATCCTCTGGCTGGTGAAAAAAGCCGAAATCCCCTCGCTCGATCAAGTCGGCAAGGATGTTTTGAATTTTCAAATCTCCTGGTCCATCTACCTGCTGCTCTCCGGCCTGAGCATGTTTTTCTGCATCGGCGTGGTGTTGCTGCCCGTGGCCGCCATCGCGTGGCTGGTTTTTCTCATCATGGGAGCCATCAAAGCCAGCAACGGCGAACGGTACAACTTCCCGCTGACCATCAAGATGCTCTAAACACCACGACGGCCTCTCGTGAAAATCCTGATCGTCGAGGACGACCCCGGCATCGCCGAAGTCCTCGACTATGCCCTCCGCGCCGACGGGCATTCGGTCACACTGACCGGCAAAGGCGCCGAGGCCGTAGCCCGTGCGACGGAAGCCGAGTGCATCGTACTCGATGTCGGTCTGCCGGATTTCGACGGCTTCGAAGTCTGTCGCCGCATCCGCAAAACCTCCGACATCCCCATCCTATTCCTTACTTCACGCTCGGACGAGATTGATCGCGTCGTCGGCTTGGAAATCGGCGGCGACGATTACCTCACCAAACCCTTCAGCACCCGCGAACTCCTAGCCCGCATCAAAGCCATCATGCGGAGGCTCTCACCGACAACCACCCCCCGTGACACCACCGGCCTCACCCTCGATCTCGAAAAACACGCCGTCACCCACCTCGACCACCCCGTGGACCTCTCCCGCTTGGAATTCGAACTCCTCGCCGTCCTCCACAAACACCCCGGCCGCGTCTTCACCCGCAACCAGATCCTCGACCATGCCTGGCCAGACGGCGGCTGCGTCACCGACCGCACCGTGGACGCCCACATTAAATCCCTGCGCAAAAAACTCGGTGACCCCGACCTCATCGAAACCGTCCGCGGCGTCGGCTATCGCCTGCGGGAAACATGAAACAATCCTCCCCCGTCTGGCGCGCCGTTTATTTCATCCAGCGCCTCATCAGTTGGATCGCCCCGCCGCTGCACAGCCTCCACTGGAAAATCTTCGCCCTCCTCCTCATCGGGCTTTTTCTCCCCGCCGTTTATTTCCTCTGGGAAGTGCAGATCGGAATTGAACGCAGTCACCTTCGCTCCACCGAGCAAGGCATGATTGATACCGCCATCGTTCTCGCCGACTCCCTTCAGACTCCCACCGAACTCACCACCCTCCCCTCCGCCCGTGAGATCAAGCGCCGTCTCTTTCAGGACCTTTCTCCCGACCTCCGCATCGTCATCTACGACCCCGCTGGCTTTGTCCTCTCGGACACGGCCGGCCTCCTTGCACCCGGCACCAGCGCTGCCGAACAAAAAGACGTCCGCCTCGCCCTCAGCGGCAAACACGGCGCCCGCTGGGTGCGCGACCCCTACCGCCGGGTCGTGGTCCTCTACAGCACCGTTCCGTTTTATCGCGACGGAAAAATCGCCGGAGCCATCGGTATCATTAAATCCACCTCCGATGTCCGCCAATCCATCTGGCGTTCCCTCGTGGATCTCGCCAAGCCCGCCCTCCTCGCCTTCGGGATTGCCGCCGCCACCTCCTACCTCCTCTCGAACTACCTCACCCGCGTCATCACGGGCATGGCCGACCGCGCCAAACGCATCGCCGACGGCGAACCTGGCGTGCGTCTCGAAACCTGGACCAAAAGCGAACTCGGTGACCTGGCCCGCGCCTTCGAGGCCATGCGCCGCAAACTCGAAGGCAAAGCCTACATTGAGGAAATGGCCTCCACCCTTTCCCACGAGCTCAAGACTCCCCTCACCTCCATCCGCGGTGCCGCCGACATCATTCAGGACAGCGACTCGCCGCAAGTCCGCGAGAAATTCCTCACCAACATCCGCGCCGAAGTGGACCGCCTCACCGGCATCGTCAACAACCTCCTCGCTCTTTCCCGCATCGAAACACGCCCCGTCGCGCAACACGCCTCCTGCCGCATGGACGAAGTCGCCTCCGAAGTCGCCGAGACCTTCCGTCCGCGCTTGGAAATGCTGGGCCTGAAATTTGAAACCCAGATTGTCCAAAGCCCAGACCCCCTATCCGTCGAAGCGGAATCTCTCCGCCAGATTCTCACCATCCTGCTCGACAACGCCTGCGCCTTCACCCCATCCGGAAAAACCATCCGGTTGGAAGCCACCGCCGCCACCGCACAAGTCAGCGATCAAGGCAGTGGCATCGAACCCGACTTGCAGACCAAGGTCTTCGAGCGATTTTTCACCACCGTCAATCCCCTCACCGGACACCGCGGCACTGGCCTCGGCCTCGCCATCGCGCAATCCCTCACCACCCGCGCCCACGGCCAGATCACCCTGCAAAGCACCCCCGGCCAGGGCACCCAGGTCATCGTCACCTTTCCCGTTCAATCCGGTGCCGAGGGCTGACGCGAAAGTGCTCCGAGGAAAGCAAGAAAACAGGAAATGCATTGGCTCGCGCCAGACACCTCCTGCTTCCTGCTTTCCCCGGAGTTATTACTTTAGATGAACTGCCAGAGCCCGATCACCGCGCCCTGTGGATCCTTGATGATGGCAAATCGGCCGAAAGGCAGCGCAGTGACATCCTTGCAAATCTCCGCGCCCAACTCACGGGCCTTGGCGATCGCGGCTTCGAGATTTTCCACCGTCACATAGTTGATCCACATTCCGGGCAAGAGTTGCGCGTCGGCAGGCAGCTCAATCATCCCCGTCACGGTGCGTTCGCCTGTCTTGAAGAACGAATAGGTGAAGTCACCCATGTCCTTGTCCTCGCGCTCCCAGCCAAAGAGGCTGGTGTAAAATTTCGCGCTCGCAGCAGCGTCGTGGGTGGTCAGTTCGGTCCAGCTGATCAAGCCGGGTGTTTTGTCAGGTTCGCAGTTTTCGCTCATAGTATGTGTGAACTTTTGATGTTTATTTTTGTCGGTGAAATTTGTGCCTCGATCCCGGTCAGGCGGGAAACAGCTTGTCGAGTTTCTCGAGGGCCACTGTCCAGCCCTGCTGGTGGTTGGTGACGTTCTCAGCGGTCGGGAAATTTTCGTGCGTGAGGCGCACTTCGGTCGAACCACCGCAGTCAACGAACTCCACCGTGACCAGCGTTTCGCGATCCGCGTAAGCCGGGTCGTCCTCCCACTGCCACGTGTAAACCAGTTTTTCTGGCGAGGCGACTTCCCGATAAGTGCCGCCTACAGTCATCTCGCCCTGCGATGTCTTCATGCAAAAGCGATAAGCTCCGCCCGGGCGCACATCCATTTCCAAGCCTGTGAGTTCGCAACCCTCACCCCCAAACCACTGTCGGACCAGCTCCGGTTCCGTCCACGCGGCAAAAACGCGCTCGCGCGGCGCGGCAAAAGTTCGGTGGAGATTCAGGATGTTTTTTTCTTCCGTGGTGGCGTTCATGACTTGGATTTCTTTGGTTGTTCGGATTGTTCTTCGAGGAATTGGGCGAGCGCATCAAATTGCCCCTCCCAGAATTTTTGGTAGTGCGCGATCCACTCGGACGCCTCGCGCATCGGCTCCGCATCGAGACTCATCCGATGCACGCGTCCGTCCCGCTCCCGCCGGACCAGTCCAGCCTTTTCCAGCACCCGCAAATGTTTGGAAATTGCCGGCAACGACATGGCGAAGGGCCGGGCCAGTTCCGTCACCCGGCATTCTGCCCGGGCGAGCAACTCCAAAATGCCGCGTCGCGTCGGATCGGAGAGCGCGGAGAAAATTGAATCAAGTGTTACACTTGAATTATTAACCATACGGTTAAGTATTAGACCAGACAGCACGTTTGGCAAGCGTTGTTTCTGGAAAATGGAGGGCGAGCCTCCGCGTGAGTCGTTTTTCTTTCGACGGGTCGGACGGAGCCTCGCCCTCCCCGATTTTGCGTGAGGTTCTCCCCTGCATCCCGGCTTGCGAAAAGGCCTCGTCCCGGTTACAAAGAATCATGTCAGCGACAGTTGATCTCCAGCAAATGAGCATCCCGGACAAATTGCGTCTCATGGAAGCCCTTTGGATCGATTTGTCAAAGGAGGACGTCGCGTCTCCTGGCTGGCATGGTGAGGTTCTGGCTGAACGGGATCGCCTCATTGCCACAGGCGAAGAAAAATTCGTGGAGTGGGAAACCGCCAAGCAGCAGCTCCGCAAAGAACTGCAGTGACAATCACCATTCAGCCGTCGGCACTCGCCGATTTGCGAAGGGGATTCCATTTCTACGAGAGGCAGGGAGACGGATTGGGAATGTATTTCTTTGACTCCCTCTCCTCAGACATTGATTCCCTGCGCTTGTATGCAGGCAGCCATCCCATTCATTTCGGGAAGTTCCTGCGGCTGCTTTCCAAGCGATTCCCCTATGCCGTGTATTACGAGGTCGAGCACGAGACCATCTTCGTTCGCGCCGTCCTGGACCTGCGGCGTGATCCGGTCTGGATTGCTGGCAGGCTGAAGAAACTCAAATAGAACACAGTCATAGGCAATGCGATCCCACTCCCACCTTGCGCCGGACAGCGTTTGGCGGTAAAAAGCTGTCATGCCGACCATGACGCAGGTCTTTCAGGAAGCCCGCGCGCTTCCTTCCAAGGAACGGGCGCGGCTCGTTTCCAAACTGATCGCGGCGGATATGCCCGCCTTGGACACGGACGAAAAAGAATTGGTCCGGCGTGAGGAGGAAGTGCGCAATGGGCGGGTTCGGCGCGTGGAAATTTCCACGGTCATGCAGGAGGCTCGCGCATTGGCAGGCATCGGGGGAAAAGTCCCCGCGCTCAAATTGCGCAAGGGCTAATTGCTGACCCGGCGGTTTTTCCAGTAGCCGGGACGGCGTTGCGGCGCGTTCACAGCCATCACGTAAGGCTCACCCCGGATGTCATCAATAAAGCGGATCACGTAGCGGAAGGTTTGCGTCGGGCCGTAATACCGCCAGCCGGGCCGTCCACAAGGATCCGGCGGCAACTCAAGCGGACGAAAATCAATAGCGACCAATCCCGTTTCGATTTCATCAATAAAACGGGCTAGCGCCCGCTGGTCATAGTGATGATCTTTCATCCAGCGGATAGAATTAAGGTACTCGCTCCTGGCGGCTGGATGAATCCCATAGCTCATTGAGCCCACGATTTTTGCCGGGGGCGATTCGGACGACAATGGAAAACTGGGTTACAAAGAAGGATTACTGCTATTTCTCCGGCCACGTTCTCACGAACGCGGCTACGTAGCCGCCGGCGTGAGCCGGTGGAGTCCAGATCCCATTCACTTTTCATCACACTCCTTACGCGCCCCGCAGGGGCGGTTTTTTTACCCGAAAAAGAGCCATTTTACAGAGTAAAAACTCTTTTTAACGCCTCCCTCATGGAACAAAGTCCCACCCGACGCTCGTTTTGTTCCGCAACACATTCAACGAAACGGCTCCCACTCTCCAAATCTCGACAAATCCGGCGCGCCCGCTAGAAAACCCTCCATGCAGACGATGACCTCATCTCTAGCAACCCCTTCCCCGAAGAGAACCCATTCGGGGTCTATATACTCCTCTTTCAAATGAACATCACAGAACTTATCGAAGAACTTCGCAAAATTGAGCGCGAGCACGGCGACATCCATGTATCTGCGGTTTCCGCCTACGGTCACCCCGAATTGACAATTCACGGTATCAGCTATGAACCGGCTGGTCCCCTTGAATCGGCTTCCCACGAGAACAATCAAACCCTTCCAGAACGTGTCCTTTTGGAAATGAAGTTCGCACAATGAACGCGAAAGTTTCGTTACATCTTTACGAAAAACAACAAACAATGCATCCGGACGTGAAAAACCTCAATACCCTAACTATTGCGACTTCCATTAAGCTGAGCGTGATTGCATTCATTGCTATCGCTCTTCTCTTTGGGTATGCATTTGCATCCTCTCCAACGAGCTGTCCATTCGTAAATCCCAACACAGGGCTTGACTGCATAGGTGTACCGATGCCTGACGGTTACTCGGTTGCTGGGGAGAAGTGGAGATGTAACAAAGGACACAAGTGGATTGTCAAAGACTAAAAAATGCCCTGACGAGCAAGCCGATCTCCCGTTGGGACTTGCGGCATACCAACAAGCGGCAAAATGAACACTCTCAGTGACTACTCGATAGACTGGCAGCACCTTGTAGTTCTATTGTATGCGCTTGAAGGCATGTCAGGCGACATACCAACGCGGCAAAGAACTATGGAGCATATTCAGACCGAGCAATTACTCGAGTTGCGTCCTGAGGATCATCTTCCGTATCGAACCGCCCAAGAACCGAGTTGGCAGACAGATATCGCCTGGGCGAGGAAGAATGCCGTGATGTTAGGGTTCGTCAACAATCATGAATGGAACTCTTGGGAGGTTGCAAGGTCGGGAAGAGAATTCCTTAAGAATATTCTTGGTCGCTGCAAGACAAAGAATCTTTTGCTATCTCGATGCTGTTTGTGGTCACTCAGGCTCAAGCAGATCGTCTCCCCTGGATTTACTCCCTCTTCAACAGATTCCGTGGCACCGCCAAAGGGAAATCGCTCAATGCCATCGCTTGTGGAGTATCAACAGTTGATAGAAGAGAAGCTGCGAACAGCAACGATTGAAGAACTTGCGACAAGGATCAGCCGCAAGCTCGGAATGAATATTCCACCAACTAAGCCGAGCGTGGCATATGCCCTTCACGTTTATGTGATGTCGACAATATGAAAAAGCTAACGGATGTGTCCAGTGTATCGCTGATCTAACAAACTCGCAAATGACCGACGTCGCATAATCCGCTATGCAACCTTTTCCACGCAAGTCATTAAATCCGCAGTTGGTAGCCGCCATCCGCCCCAATATGGAGAGCAAAAGCACCCGCACCCTACTCGCTATCTACGGCAAGTATGACGTTTCCTGTTTGTCGCCGGAAGCATTTCAGGCTATTCGCTACATTCTTATCGAGCGAGGACAGGAAATACCCGAACCTGCAAGGAAACTATGCCCTGCCTGTGGCGTAACCGCTCTCGGCCATGCCCTTGATTGTGAATGCGGTTATGACTTTACCCAACCTTTAATAATCGAAGAAGACCCAAAACCCTTTGTCGCGCATTGCAACCTTTTGCAGTTCAAATGCTCTCAGGCTTGGGAATCCTTGGATAAGACACACCGTAGAGATATGCGCCACTGCCGCAAGTGTGAGGAGCACGTTTACTTTTGTCGCACCGAATACGAATTTCGCAGCCACGCCAGAAGAGGCCATTGCGTGGCGATCACTGTGACGAACCCCTCCGACCCTGAATCGGAAATGCGAACCGCTGGCATGCCAATGATGCCAGAGCCTGAATGATCGCAACGGCTAAAAGACGAGCCCTCCGAATGAAAACCCCGGAGCAACCCATTTTTCCCGTAACTTTCACAAACCCTTCATCAAGCCTTCACAAACGCCTGCCACGTTGCGGGCATGCGATGGTTCATTATTCTACTCGGCCTGACGGCGCTCGCGACCGCCCAGGAAACCTCCTCCCTCGACGACGCCCGCGTCCAGCTTTCCTACAAGGAGCTTAAGACGCTCATCGAAGCGGCGAAGGCGAAACCTCCGCAGGTTTCGCCGGTGGAAAGTTCGATTCTCTCCGCGCACTACGACGTGCAGTGGCGCGAGGGTACCGCGGCGGGTGTGGCGGATTTTGAAGTCCAGACTTTCCGGGACGGTCCGCTGGTGGTTCCACTGACGGGCGAAGGGTTGATCATTGAGAGCGTCGAACCCAAGGATGCCACAGTCGTCCTGCGCGACGGTCATTATGCCCTTGCCGTGGAGGGGAAACAAAAACTCAAAGTCACTCTGCGCTTCACCCTTCCGGCCCGCCAGACGGAGGAGAGCCTCGCGGTCGAGTGTGCGATCTCCCCGGCAGTGACCACCAGCGTGCAAATCCGCGACATCCCCAAGGGCCGCCACGTTGCGGTAGAAAACGCCTTGCGCGTCGAGGCCGCGGAGGCCAGTGAAAAATGGCAACTCGGACGCTCAGCCCTGCTGCGCATCGAGTTGAGGGACGAGCCGAAACCGTTGCCGCCACCCATTGCCATGCCAGCAGTGATCAGCGAGGCCACAAGCGACATGCGCGTGGTGGCGGACGGGTCTTTCTCGAACAAGATGACGTGGCGCATCCGCCATCAAGGACAGCTTGCCTGGAAACTCGATCTTCCCGAGGACAGGCAGGTCATCGCAGCCCGCGTGGACGGGAAACCCGCCTCACCGTCCCGGCTGGACGCCAAAACACTGGAGTTCCGCCTGCCCGAGCCCTCCGAGAATGACGCGAGCGTGGTGGAAATAATCTACACCGGCAAGGGCAAGGCTCTCGACCCTTTGCGCGGCGAACTGCCGCTGGCGCTCCCCGCCACACCACTGCTCGTGGAAAAACTGCAATGGCACGTGACCCTACCCGCGACCTACCAGACCACGATCTCGCAAGGTAATATGGAGGTCCAGCCGGCCAAAACCGCCGGTGAGATTTCGCTCGGCAAGGAATTTTGTCAGGCCGAGGCCCCCTCCGTGCGTCTGGCCTATGAGGTGCCGCTCTCCATCACCGCCGCCGCCGTGATCCGCGAAGCGGCCAGCGAGATGCGCGTGGTGAACGACGGTGCGTTTTTCAACAAAATGACATGGCGCATCCGTCACCAAGCCCCGCTCGTTTGGAAGCTCGCGCTGCCCGAGGAATACCAACTCGTCTCGTCGCGAGTCGGCGAACAGCCCGCCTCGCCTTCGCGGGTAGACGCCAAGACAATCGAATTTCGCCTGCCGCAACCAGCAAACGGCGAGACGGTCGTCGAGTTGAGCTACACCGGCAAAGGCAAGGCGTTCGATCCCGTGCGGGGCGAACTCGCGCTGACTCTCCCAGTCACCCCGCTACTGGTGGAGAGCCTCGCCTGGCGCGTCGCCATTCCCGCTATCTACGAAACCGTGGCCGCGCAGGGCAACGTGGATTTTCTGCCTGGCAATTCCGCCGGGGATATCCGTCTGAGCAAGGAACTCTGCCAGGGCGATACGCCCACCGTCCGACTTTTTTACCAAAAACCAGAAACCACCAAAAAACCATGACCTTCAAACGCCTGTTCGCCATTCTTTTCATCTACTGCTGCACCGCCTTCGCGTGGTTTGTGCTCGGCGGAGCCATCAACGTCCGCACCCAGGAAACCAGCAGCGAAACCGCAGCCGCTGTCGCAGGGGGATGGGGTCCGCCCATGACCCAGCAGCATCCGACCGCCTACTACCAAAGCCCCGGCACCCGCGACGGACGAGCCGTCATCCGGCCCAGTTCGAGCGACGTGAAAGTGGAGATGTCCTTCGATCCGAAACGCAAGGGACTCGTGTGGTATCGCACCTATCTGGCGTCGTTCCGCGGTGAGTATATTTTTGAAAATCCCACGCCGATTCCGCAGACCATTTTCGTGCAGTTTTCCCTGCCTTCGCCGGAGGCTGGCTACAACCAGTTTTCCTTCCTGCTGAACGGACGCCCCACCACGGCGAACGTCACCGGCCGCGAACCCATCACCGAGGCCGTGACCCTGGAACCAGGCCAGAAGGCCACGCTTGCCGTCGCCTATAAAACGCGCGGACTCAACCGCTGGGACTATTCCTTCGGCACGGAATCCCGCGTGAGGAATTTCCTTCTCGGCCTGAAAACGGATTTCGCAGAAATCGATTTCCCCGCCGGCACCGGTTCACCCAGCGAACGCATCAAGGCTGGGGAAGGCTGGAATCTCACCTGGTCGTATCCCGATGAAATCGGCGCGCGTCCCATCGGCATGAACATGCCCAATGTGCTGAACCCCGGCCCGACTGCGGCCCGCATCACATTTTTCGCGCCCGTGTCCCTGCTGTTTTTCTTCGCTGTGCTCCTCATCGTCTGCTTGCTGCGCGGCGTGGACATGCATCCGATGAATTACTTCTTCCTCGGCGCGGGCTGCTTCGCCTTCCAGCTGCTTTTCGCTTATCTCGTGGATCTCATTCCGTTCGGCCTCGCCTTCGGCCTCTCGGCCCTCGTCTCACTCGGGCTCGTTTCCGGCTACCTGCTCCTGGCCTTTGGCGCAAAATTCGCCCGGTTGGCAGCGTTGGCGCAGTTCGGCTACATGGTGCTCTTCAGCTACAGTTTTTTCTTCGACGGGTTGACGGGGCTCACCATCACGATTGGAGCCATCGCCACCCTGGCCCTTCTCATGGCCACCACCGCCCGGATCAATTGGTCGGAAAAATTCGGCCACAAACTTTCCCCTCCCACGATGCCCGAATTTACACGATGAACCGTCGCAAATTCCTGCAACTTTCGCTGAAAACCGCCTTCGTCACCGCAACCAGCGGCAGCCTTCTCACCCTGGCCGCCGCCTCCGTCTGCACGGTCAATCGCCGGGACATCAGCCTGGCAGGACTCCCCCCTTCCTTCGATGGCTTCCGCATGGCCTTGCTCTCGGATTTCCACCACAGCCCGTGGGTCTCCGCAGACTACATCCGAGATGTCGTCCAGCTCACGAACTCCCTGCGGCCCCACCTGATTGCACTCACCGGCGACTACGTTCATCGCGGCAAGGAGTGGGTTCCAGGCTGCATGCGGGAACTCGCGGCGCTGCGCGCCAAACATGGCGTGGTCGCTGTGCTCGGCAACCACGACCACTACGAAAATGCCGCGTCAACCGTGCGCGATGGACTCCATCGAGCCGGCATCACCGACCTCACCAATCGCGGAATCACTCTCCAACGTGGCGGAGAAACTCTGCATGTCGCGGGAGTCGGCGACTACTGGCGGGAGGAACAAAAACTCCGCCGCGCTCTTGCAGGCTCAAATCGGAAGGAATCCGTGGTACTGCTCTCCCACAACCCCGACTACGTAGAGCGCATCCGCGATGACCGCGTCGGCCTCGTTCTCAGCGGTCATACGCACGGCGGCCAATGCGTTTTTCCCTTCATTGGTGCTCCCATCCTGCCCTCGAGTTACGGCCAGAAATATGTCTCCGGTCTCTGCCATGGTCCGGTGGCCAAAGTCTTCGTCACTCGCGGCGTGGGCACAGCGTTTCCGCCCATCCGCTTCGGTTGCCCGGCGGAAATCGCCCTGCTCACCCTGCGAACCAGCAATACCGCTTGAAATTCAGCCTTCAGCATTCTACCTTCTGCCTTGAATTGGGGGCGTACTGGTTTCGACGTGAAGTTTGATGCCAGGCCTGCATGTCGAGGATGATTCGTCGGCCTCGTTAAAAATCGGATCAAAAAAATAAACGCAGATTCCGAAAATCTCGCTCTGTCTTTGTTGGCGGGGCCATCCTCGGACGCTGCGGCCGCCAAACTCTTCTGCGCTTCTCCACCGCTTGGGGTGGTCTCCACAAGCATAACCCTCTCATTGATGCCGCCTTGCTCGCTCAAAAACCAATCGCGCCGCTTTTGCCCAGATCCCCCAATCTCCACGCCTGTTCGTCGCGTGCCGCCTGCCCGGAATATGCGATTTAGCTACGCAACAATCCGCTGCCTTTGACTCCAATCGCCGTTTTCGGGATTATGGCTCCCTGGCCCGCGCCTTGGCCGATCTTTGGAAGCAGTCAAAGAATGAAATGTGGACGAATCGGGTGGTCTTTCTGCAAAAAAGCACGCCTCCGCTGCGGTGAGGGAATTTTGCGAAATGTTTCGGGTCGAAAGGATTTCTCGCTGGCAATCCGTCAAGCAGATGAGTGACTTTCCCCCATGTCGATCGTTGAAACGCTGGCCCCGCTGGTCCTCTTGATCGCCCTTGGCGCGGGGCTGGCTCACATTCGTTTTTTGGGCCGCGAGTTCATGGACGACTTGAACAAGCTGGCTTTCTGGATTGCGTTGCCGGCGTTGTTGTTCACCTCGGCCAATCATGCCAGCGAGCCGGGCGGGCAGATGTGGCGACTGCTGGGTGTTCTGCTGCTGGGCACGCTGCTCATCACGGGCATCGCTTGGGGCGCGAGTTTTCTTTTGCGCATGCCGGCGGGGGCGCGGGGCACGATCATGCAGTCCGCCTTCCGGGGGAATCTCGCTTACATTGGCGTTCCGGTTCTCGCCTACAGCCTGGGCGGTGACAAAAACGCGTTTGCCACGGCCGTGATTGTGATGGTGCTGCTGATGGCGTTTTACAATGTGCTGGCTGTGATCGTTCTGCACTCCGGCTCGGTGCATGGATCGGATTGGAGGCGGGCCTTGCGTTCGATTGCGACCAATCCGCTTTTGCTCGCTGGTCTGCTTGGTTTGATTTTCCCCTTTCTTGGGCTCGCGCTGCCGGTTTTCGTCAACCGGGCGCTGGATGCCTTGGGCGCGACTGCGGTGCCCATCGCGCTGCTGTGCATCGGAGGCTCGCTGGCCATCACATCCTTGCGGGGACGGCGTTCGTGGATCTGTGCGGCGGCCTTGCTGAAGGTGGCGGTGTTGCCGCTGATCGTCTTCGGGTTGTCGGTGCTGGCTGGACTCGGGGGGCCGGAACAGCGCATTGCCCTCGTGCTGGCGGCCAGCCCCACGGCGGCGGCGGCGTTTGTCATGGCCAAACAAATGGGTGGCGACGAAGCCCTGGCCTCGGGATCCATCGCGTTGAGCACCGTGTTGTCCGTCTTGTCGCTGGCGGCGGCGCTGTGGATTACAGCCTGACTTCAGGACCGGAGTCTTTCCGCCAGCGCCGAAAATCGCCGCGCGGCCTGGCTGTTGCGGATGGCGAGGCCGAGGGCTTTTTTTTCGCCCACGATCACGACGAAACGTTTGCCGCGGGTGAGGCCGGTGTAGATGAGATTCCGCTGCAGCAGCAGATAGTGCTGCATGGTGAGCGGGAGCACCACGGCGGGAAATTCCGAGCCCTGGCTTTTGTGAATGGTGATGGCGTAGGCGGGTGAGATTTCGTCGAGTTCACCAAAATCATAGACAACCTCGCGGCCATCGAAACCGATGGTGACTTCACGCTCTTCGGGATTGATCGCCGTGATGCGCCCGATGTCGCCGTTGAAGACTTCCTTGTCGTAGTTGTTGCGGGTTTGGATCACCTTGTCGCGCAGGCGAAACTGCGAGCCGAAACTTTCCATCACCGGCTCCTGCGGTCGGCGGGGGTTGAGCGTTTCCTGCAAAAGCGCATTCATTTGTCGCGTGCCGAGGGTTCCGCGATTCATGGGACAGAGGACCTGAATGTCCTGCACGGGATCGCAGCCCAGTCGTTTGGGGATGCGGATTTTGACCAAATCGAGAATGGTGGCGCGAGTGGCTTCCGCTTCCTCGCGTTCGATAAAAAAGAAGTCCGAATCCGTGCTGCCTTCCAGATCCGGCAAGTGGCCGGAATTGATCTTGTGAGCGTTACTGATGATCTGGCTGCCCTGAGCCTGACGGAAAATCTCGGTCAGCCGCACCACCGGCACCGCGCCGCTGCGAATGATGTCGCCCAGGGCCGAACCTGGCCCGACGCTGGGCAGTTGATCCACATCGCCCACGAGGAGGAGATGGGCGTGAGCGGGCAGGGCGCGCAGCAGTTTGCTGAAAAGCGGGACATCGATCATCGAGGTCTCGTCGGCGACGAGGAGATCGCAGTCGAGCGGGCGCTCGGCATTGCGCGTGAACCCCCCGCCGGCGGGTTGAAATTCCAGCAGCCGGTGAATTGTCTTCGCCTCCAGCCCGGTGGTCTCGGTCAGTCGCTTGGCGGCCCGGCCGGTCGGGGCGCAAAGCAGGCAGTTGATTTTTTTGCCCCGGAGGATCAGCAGGATGGAATTGACCAGGGTGGTTTTACCCACGCCGGGACCGCCGGTTATCACCAGCACGCGGGAGGAGAGGGCTTGTTTGAGCGCCTCGACCTGATTGAGCGCGAGAGCCTTGCCGGTTTTTTCCTCCACCCAAGGCAGGGCCTTTTCAATGGCGATGGAAGGATAGGACGAGGGCTTCGCCGCGAGGATGCGCAGCCGGGTGGCGATCTCCTGTTCGGCCGCCCGCAGCGCGGGCAGGTAGATGAGGGGTTCCTCGAAAACCAGGTCGGCGTCGAGGAGCAGGCGCTCCAGCGCTTCGTGGACAATGGCGGATTCCGTTCCCAGCAGGACGACGGTTTTTTTCAAAAGCAAATCGCGGGGCAGTCCGCAATGACCGTCTCCCATCGCCTCGGCCAGGGTGTGAATGAGCCCCGCCCGTGCGCGAATGATCGAATCCGGCGCGATGCCGAGTTTTTGAGCGATGGCGTCGGCGGATTTGAAACCGATGCCGGGAATGTCCTTCGCCAGCGTATAGGGATTGGCCCGCACGGTTTCCATCGCAGCCTCGCCGTAGGTCTTGTAAATGCGCACCGCGCGATTCGTACTCACCCCGTTTGCGTGGAGAAAGAGCATGATTTCGCGCACGATTTTCTGCTCGGCCCAGGCGGCGCGAATTTTCAGACGCCGTCCTTTGCCGATTCCGGGGACTTCCTCCAGGCGGACGGAAAACTGATCGATAATGGTGAAGACGTCCTCGTGGAATTTTTCCACCAGCTTTTTGGCATAGACCGGACCGATGCCCTTGATCAGCCCGCTGCCGAGGTATTTTTCGATCCCTTCGCGCGAGGTGGGCGCGCTGCAAAGGATGGAATTCGCCCGGAGCTGAAGCCCGTGCTCGCGGTCCTGCACCCAAACGCCCTGCGCCGTGACCCACTCTCCGGCGGAAACGTCCGCGACGTTGCCAACCACCGTGACGAGGTCGCGCTTCCCTTTCACGTTGACCCGCAAAACGGAATAGCCGTTTTCCTCGTTGTGATACGTCACCCGTTCCACCATGCCAGCCAGCCCGTCCTGCGGCGCGGCATGGGGGGTTGCGTTTTCTCTCACTGCGGGAAAGTAGCAGCGAACAACGTCCGGTGGGAAGCGCTGCGCCCTTCTCCCGAAAACCAGACCAGGGAAGCCGCCGTCGGTCCAAATTTCCCCCAGCCCGGAGTGTCGGCGCAGATCAATTTTTCATTCTTCGCCATAGAGAAGCGACGATTTTTTTGCCAGCCGCGGTCCGGGGCCGGCTGCGCGATAGGCGCGTCCTGCGGCGGTGAATTGGCCGGTCTTCGGGTTCACTAGGGCGACGGCGGCCCATGGGGCCTCGGTCCACCTAAGTTCAAACCACGCGTAACGTTCGACGTAGGGCAATGACTCTAGCATGGGCAGGGCCTTGCGGATGAAGGCGGCATTTTTGGCTGCGTTCACGGGCGGGTTTTCCAGTTTCAGCCAGTAGCCGGTGGAGCCGGAAAATTCCGTGAGCCAGATCGGCCGCCGGTAGCGTTTCCATTGGGTTTCGAGAAAGGTCTTCAACTGGTCCACCGCATCTGGTGCGGTGATGTCGCCATACCAATGCAGGCAGATAAAATCCACGCGGTAGCCGCGGGCGTCGGCCTGCTTCATGAAACGCGCGAGCCAGTCCTTCTCCTTCGTGATGGTGGCTGGAGCGGGACTGCCCAGGCGCATGCCGGTGCGCATGAGACGGGGCCAGAGGGCGAGGGCCTGCCCGACCGTCATGTCGGCCTGTTCCTGGCCATCGGGTTCGTTGAAAGTGAGCAAGGTGTGAAACCCGGCCTTCTTCAGCCGGGTGAGATTTTTCTCCGTGACGTCCCGGCCATTCCAAACCATGGGAAAAAATTCGGCCCGCATCCCGGCGGCGCGCGCGTCGGGATGCGGGGTCCAGTTGTAATACCAACCGCACCTCAGCTGAGCCACGTCTTGGCTGAAATGGCTGAACCTCTCGTCGGCGTTCCAAAATCCAACGCCCTTTTTGGGCGCCTGGGGCGTTTCAGCCGGGAGGTGTAAAGCGGAAAAAGTCATCGCGCAGAATAAAAAGCAGAGACGCTTCATGCAGGCACGGAACGTATATTCTGCGAAATGAGGCGCGCCCAGCGTAATGCTGAGGGTCGAAGCGGCCAATTTTGGGGGCGACATCCGCGGCGGTCGCGCCTTCCATGCCGGATTCCGGCGTGGATTTATCCATCGGCATCGGCGGGGCCCCCGAAGCCATTCTGACCGCCGCCGCCCTCAAGGGCCTGGGGGGCGAAATCCTTCTGCGCATGTGGCCGCGCGACGATGCCGAGCGCGGCGAGTTGCGCAAAACGGTGACCGAGGCGGACCGCGAGCGCACGTATTCGACAGACGAACTGGTGATCGGAGAGAGCGCGATTTTCTGCGTCACCGGCATCAGCGACAGCTCGCTTTTGCCCGGGGTCAAATTGGCCGGCAATACCGCGACGTCGCATTCGATCCTTATGCGTGCGCGCAGCCAGACACTGCGTTATGTCCGCGCGGTCCACAATCTCGGCTCCAAGACGATTCACCTCCGCAGCACCAAGCGCGAAGCCCGGGTGTAGGGGCAATTTCTATCCCGCCGGATCGGTCAGTTTTTCGTCGCGGGCGACCAGTTCCTGCCAGATATTTTTGTAATCGGGTTCGTAGCGCTGATCCTGAAAATCGGCCATGCGCTCGCGCAGGGCGACGATCTCGGCCACGCGTGGTTGCAACTCCTGCCAGGACTCGCGCAAGAGCCGGAGGGCGGCCGGTTCGCGGTCCCACAAGACCGCGTAAGAATCAATGAACTCGCTGGCGTAGTTCGGTTCGGCGCGATCGTTGGGCAGCCAGAGAGTGCGGGCGGGTTCGGGTTCCTCCAAGAGCATGGGGGCGATGAAAATATTCTTCAGGATGGCCTGACGGTATTTTTCCCGGGCTTCGGTTTCGTTTCCATCCAGGGAAAAGCACAGGCCCCAACCAAAGAGAAGGGAGGGCTCGGCGTAGTCGCCGGGGAATTCCTCGCCGTACCGCGCGAAAAACTCCGCCGCTGCTTCGTGATTTTCGGCAAGGAGATGGAGCAGCGGGATGAAAAACCGAACGCCCTGGTTGTCGCGCGGATTTAAATCGAGCAGGTGCTCGAATTGCCCGGCCGCGTCGGCATGACGGCTCTGATGCCAAAGGGTCAAGGCCCGCCCGTAGAGCGAACGCAAGAGCGGACGCGTTTCCCGCGATGTCCACCAGGCGGGGTGACGCGACTGCCATTGCGGGAACTCGCGGGCGATCACCTCATCATAAGCCGCAAGACAGGCCTTCCAGTTGCCATTTTGAAATTCCACATCGGCCAGTTCCACGCGGGCGGTCGAGCAATCGGCATCGCGGTCGAGCGCAGTGCGCAGCAGGGCGATCTTTTTGCCCGGCGAGCGCACGCGCAGGGCGGTGTTGACCAGCCCTCGCGCCACATCCTTGGACCGCGGCGCGGCGCTGCCCTCCCGGGAAAATCGCAGGACGACCGTGCGGGCCAGGGCGCGGAGCTCCTCGGGTCCGCCACGGTCAAAGCGCTGGAAACGGATGTCCACGCGGTGTTCTTTGGAGAAAATCTTCCAGTCGTCCTCCTCCCACTCCTCGCTCGGGCAGATGGTCACGCGGTCGGGGGCACCGAGCTTCTCGAACAGCTTCACCAGAAAATTTTCCACCCGGATCTGATCGAGTTCCTCCAGAATGTCCGGCGCGGCGACGGGTGCCCCGCTGCTATCGCAGACAATGAGCAAGGTCGGCAAAAAATAGTCGCTGCCGGCGGGGATGGGTTCCTCCAGATCCACCCAATACACGAACCACGTGACCTTGGACGATTTGAGGGGCTGGATCATTCGTTAGTGATCTTCCAGTTGACTTCCAAACGTTGTTTGCGGTCGAAGCGGTCGGGATAAAACAGCTCGCCATGTTGAGCGCCGTATTCGTGGATGAGCTTGGTCACCTTCACGTCAAAGCAGCAGTATTCCGCAATTTCCATTATCTTTCCTTCGCGCCACCAGCGGATGGCGTCAAGGCCCTCGGCCACTTTGCCCACCCCCAGCGTGCCTTGGGCCAAACTCTCCAACTTAAGGCGGTGGCCGGCTGATTTTTCGATTTCCACCAACATGTCGAGGGTCGGCAGATGATGCGGCAAATCAAGAATCGTGTAGGCCATGAGGACCTCGTAATCAAAACTCAAAACGTTAAACCCCACCACCAGATCGGCCCGTTGCAGACGAGCGACCAGATCGCCCGCACGTTTCTCGGGAAAAACCTCATAGATCTGATCGGCCGAGCTGTACGTCACCCCCACGGACATGCCCATCTCGTGTTTTTTATCCCAGCCGCCCACGTCATTCGCAGTGCGTTGGGTCTCAAGGTCGAAATACACAATATCCATCGGAAGCCTTCAGCATGGGGAAAATTTTCCGCCCTGACAACCACGGGGAGGGCGAAGCTCCGCGGAGCCGTGGTTTTATTTGTCCGCAAATTCCCCCACACCATCCCAGCCCTTTTCGGGCACCACGCGAAGCGAAACTCCGATGACCGGCCCCTAGGTGCATTCCGCAAAAGACCAGGGCTGACGGACGGTCTCTGCCCCTGTCTTACGGGAAGACGCAAATTTTTCTTGCCCCCATAAAACATATCTATATATTTAAATGTGTTAATTTTAACAGGCGGACGAACCGCCCATTGTTCTCTCACTAAGTATCAACCAGCCAATCCGCCGGCCTAGGAAAGCAGGGTGCAAACCCCTCACTGTCGCGCAACGGTCAAAGTCCGATTTCGAACCGGCGGAGAAAACCACACAGTCCTGAGATGGGCAGAGGCGTCGCGAAAAGCGCCCGTGTCGGGGGCAGTCCTTTCAACATGGGGAAAGGGATTGTCCGCAAATTTCCCCGCACCAAAGGACAATCATGAAAAACTTCACTCCATTTAAAAACCTGATCTTTGCCGGCTTCCTCCTTAGCCAGACGGTCGCGTCCGCCGCCGTGATCACGGGCTTCGACGATATTGACTACTGGGTGGGTGCGGGCGGCCAACAAGCGGCCCTGGTCATCGACTGGAACGACGGCATCTCGCCGGTTTCCCTCGCGTGGGGTTTTCGCTGGGACGGTATTGCCACCGGGCAGGACATGTTTCTGGCCATCGCCGGGGCCACCCTCGGAGACATCACTGCCACGGGAGCGGATTCGCGCCTCAGTATATACATCACGTCGTTCAGCTTCGGGGATGCCATCGACCGCATCGTCTATGTGGGCCCCGGATACGACCATGACAGCGCCGGTTTCCTTTCCGGTGGGTTCTGGGAATATTACTGCATGGGGGGAACCTTCGACACGCCACCGGATGGCGACCCCAATGTTTATGCCGGATCAGAATTTTATCCCGGCACCAACGGCACGCCGGATTGGATCAGTTCCTGGACAGGATTCAGTGAACGTGTTCTGAGCGATGGTTCGTGGGACGGCTGGAGTTTTGCTCCGGATTTCGTCTCGCAGGGAGTCGAGACTCCCGTTGCCGCCGTGCCCGAGCCGGAAGTCTGGCCCTTGGTGATTTTTTCGGGAATCCTTCTTGTGCTCTTCCACCGCCGCCGGAAGCACTTCGCCAACGCATGAAACCCCGAGCCTTCACTTTGATAGAAATGCTCGTCGCGTCGACGATCGTTCTCGTGCTGGGAATGACCCTGACCGCCGCGGGCTGGAAGGCGTATGAAAAATCGTCCCTCGCCGTCTCCGCCAACAACATCCGGCTGCTGGCGGCGGGTGGAAGTGCTTACCTTGTCGACAACAACTACGTTTTCTGGCCTTACAAAAAGGTCGATGCGGATAAGAATGCCGTTTGGTGGTTCGGCTTCGAAACCTTCGCGGGCACAAAACAAGCGGAGGGCACGCGGACCTTTGATCCGGAGCAGGGACCACTGGGCGGATACGTGCCCAAGGCGATCCGGCCCGATCCGAGCTTCGCGTTTACCGGCAAGGCGTTTAAGCCCAAGTATCGCAATGGATACCTCGGCATTGGGTACAATGTGCTCCTGGGAGGCAAATGGCAGTGGGATAACGAGGGGAAATCCCTGCGCAAATATTGGGAGCTGAGCGACCCGTCGAAAGTCGTGGTCTTTTTTACCTCCGCCCAAGTGAACACATTTCAAGCCCCCGCCAGCAGCAAAAACCCCATGATCGAGGAGTTTTACGGCATCGACGAAACATTCAAAACTGCGCATTTCCGCCATGCCGGCCAGGCCATGGTGGGATTTGCCAACGGTTCGGCTGGCTTCCTTCCGATGGACGAAACCTCGCGCGACTCCCGCGCGCCTGAAGCCCATATCGGCCGCTTCGCTCCCGTCGGCAGCAAAAAGTATCTGGAGTAACGCCATGAAAAAACCGCAGATTGATCCCATGAATAAAAACACCCTCGCCCTTGCCCTTGCCTTGGTGGTTCTGGCGGCGGCCTATCGCGTGTTCGGCGCGGTTTATGTTTCCGCCCTACCGAATTTCTCGCCCGCCATGGCCATGGCCTTTTGCAGCGGGCTCGTACTTCCCGGGGTGCTGGCCGTGGCCGCGCCCCTGCTGTGTTTGTTCGTTTCGGATCTTTTGCTCAACGCACATTTCGATCAGCCGCTGGTCCAACCGGCCAGCCTGGCCATTTACGCTTGCTACGTGTTCGCCATCGGCACCGGAGCCCTGCTGCGTAACCGGAGCCTGCCCGCCGTGTTCGGCGCGGTGCTGGGCAACGCCGTGCTTTTCTATTTGGTGACGAACTCCCTGGCTTGGTGGGGCAACTCCCACTACGTCCAAAACTTCGGTGGCTGGGCCCAGGCCCTCACCGTGGGCCAGCCGGGATTCGCGCCCACCTGGACGTTTTTTCGCAATTCCCTGCTCAGCGATTTTCTCTTTACCGGCGTCTTTCTGGCCCTTTTTTACGTGGTGAGAAAACGCAATGCCTCGCCCCATCTCGCCCGCCAGGAAAGCTCGTCGTGAGTGCCGCCTTCGACCCGCACGATGGAAAATTCCCGGCCGTCCCGCCAGCCCTTCCCGCGCAAAATCGCGCCAAGGTCCCGGTGGTACGGATCGTAACATTCGTCCAATCCGCACGTGCCGTAATCGAAATACATCCTCGTTCCCACCGGCAGGACGGGCGCGGCTTCCGCGGCAAGCAACTGACCGGATTGCGCGGGCACACGTTGGGAGACGTCCTCGAAGGCCGTCGAGAGGCAGGCGAATTTTCCAAACGCGCGGGGATGCTGCATCGCCACATAAAAGCTGATCAACCCACCCAGCGACGATCCGCCCAAGATCCGCGCGGACGGCGTAGCCAAGGTGCGATAATGGGTGTCCAGGTGAGTGAGGAGTTCGGTCGCGACGAATTCCGCATAGGCCGCGCCACCGAGTTCGGGCGAGAGATCAAAATCCCGCCGCGATTCGTTTTCCTCGGAATATCCCTCGGGATGGCAAACCCCCACCACGATCGCCTCGGGCATCACACCTTCGCGCGCCAGCCGGTTGACCCACTCGTCCGCCGCCCAGTCCACTCCGCTGAAAGGACTCGTCAGCGGATCGAAAATATTGGCCCCGTCGTGCAGCACAATCAGCGGAAAACGCCGTTGCAAATCCGTGACGTAGCTGTGCGGCAACCAGATCAGCACCTCGCGCGAATCCGCCAGCGCGCGCGAAGGGATCACTTCGCGCGTGAGGCGGCCTTGGTAACGATCCTTCCATTCCGCCACGGTGTGATGCAGGGTGGCGTCGAGCCAGACATCGTGGATGGAATTGGGCGGCACATCGCCGTAAGCGTCCACCGCCTCGGCCTCCCACGAACCGCGCGTAATTTTATATTCAAAATGCGCTCCGGTCTCCGCTTCGATCTCGCCGACGTGATACGGCGGCTTCCATTCCAGGCGCAGGCCGTTTTCCGGCCGCCAGTCGCCCAAGGCCGGAATGCTCCCGGTGATGAGAACAGGTTCTTCACTGCAGTCGATGGGCGGGACGATTTGAAAACGAATTTTACTCATGCGGGGCAAAGACCAAAGTAGCCAAAGCTCATGATTTCCGAAACTGAAAAAGCCCTGCGCGATCTGCTGGCCGAACGCATCCTCATCATTGATGGTGCCATGGGCACCATGGTCCAGCGCTACAAACTGGAAGAGGCCGACTATCGCGGCGAGCGTTTCGCCGACTGGCCCTCCGACGTCAAGGGCAACAACGACCTGCTCTGCCTCACCAAACCAGAGGTCATCCGCGAAATCCATAGTCAGTATATCGCGGCCGGCGCGGACATCATCGAGACGAACACCTTCAGCGCGACCACCATTGCCATGGCCGATTACGGCATGCAGTCCGTCGTGCCCGACCTCAACCTCGCCGCCGCCCGAATCGCCCGCGAAGCGGCCGACGCCTGCCAGGACCGCCGCATTTTTGTCGCCGGAGCCATCGGCCCGCTCAACCGCACCCTCTCCCTCTCCCGCGACGTCAACGACCCCGGCGCACGCGATGTGACCTTCGATCAAGTCGTGACCGCCTACCGCGAGCAAGTGGAAAACCTCGTCAAAGGCGGCGTGGACATCCTTCTGGTCGAGACCATCTTCGACACCCTCAACGCCAAGGCCGCCCTCTTCGCCATCAGCGAATTCTTTGCCTCTCAACCCTCAACCCTAAACTCTCAACTTCCGGTCATGGTCAGCGGCACCATCACGGATCTCAGCGGACGCACCCTCACTGGCCAGACCGTCGAGGCTTTTCTCAATTCCATTTCCCATTTTCCCTTGCTCTCGGTGGGCCTCAACTGCGCCCTCGGACCCAAGGAAATGCGCCCCTACATCGAGGAACTCTCCCGCCTCGCGCCCTTCCACGTCAGCACCTACCCGAACGCGGGCCTGCCCGACCCGCTTTCTCCCACCGGTTTCCCCGAGACTCCGGAAACGCTCGCCCCGCAACTGCGCGAATGGGCCGCCGAAGGCTGGCTCAACATTCTGGGCGGATGCTGCGGCACCACGCCCGACCACATCCGCGCCCTGGCCGATACCGTCCGTTCCCTGCCGCCGCGCCAAATCCCTACCCGCGACAGCACCCTGCGCCTGAGCGGATTGGAAGCCTTCACCGCCCGTCCGGAAATTCCCTTCATCAACATCGGCGAACGCACCAACGTCACCGGCTCGCCCAAATTCGCCAAACTCATCCTGGCCGGCAATTACGACGAGGCCCTCGCCGTCGCCCGCCAGCAGGTCGAGGCCGGCGCCCAAATCATCGATATCAACATGGACGAGGGCATGCTCGATGGCGTTGCCGCCATGGGTCGCTTCTGCAACCTCATCGCCGGCGAACCCGACATCTCCCGCGTGCCCATCATGATCGACTCGTCCAAATGGGAGGTCATCACCGCCGGACTGCGCTGCATCCAAGGCAAGGGCATCGTTAATTCCATCTCGCTTAAAGTCGGCGAGGAGGAATTCAAAAAACACGCCACCCTCGTCCGCCGCTTTGGAGCAGCCGCCGTCGTCATGGCCTTTGACGAAAAGGGGCAGGCCGACAACTACGAGCGCCGGATCGAGATCTGCGCGCGCGCCTACCGCATCCTGGTGGACGAGGTCGGCTTCCCGCCCGAGGACATCATCTTCGATCCCAACGTCCTCACCGTCGCCACCGGCATCGAGGAACACGCGAATTACGCTAAGGATTTTATCGAGGCCACCCGCTGGATAAAACAAAACCTGCCCCACGCCCGCGTCAGCGGCGGCATCAGCAACGTCTCGTTTTCTTTCCGCGGCAACAACCCCGTGCGCGAGGCCATGCATTCGTGCTTCCTCTACCACGCCATCCAGGCCGGACTCGACATGGGCATCGTCAATGCCGGCCAACTCGCCGTTTACGCGGAAATCCCCGCCGACCTGCGAGAACTCATCGAGGATGTCCTGCTCAACCGCCGCGAGGACGCCACCGAACGCCTCGTCGCTTACGCCGAGGAATTGAAGGCCAAACAGGGCGGGGCCAGCTCCGCAGCATCCGCCGCCGCCGATCTCACCTGGCGCGAAGGCCCCGTCGAGGCACGCCTCAAGCACGCCCTCATCAAGGGCATCGTGGATTTCGTGGACACCGACACCGAGGAAGCCCGTCTCAAATACGACAAGCCCCTCCTCGTCATCGAAGGTCCCCTCATGGACGGCATGAAAGTCGTTGGTGACCTTTTCGGCGCGGGGAAAATGTTCCTGCCCCAAGTGGTAAAAAGTGCCCGCGTGATGAAGCGCTCCGTTGCCTGGCTCATGCCCTACATGGAAGCCGAACGCGCCGCCAACCCCGACGCGCGCGCCCAGGGCCGTGTCCTCATGGCCACCGTAAAGGGCGATGTCCACGACATCGGCAAGAACATCGTCGGCGTCGTCCTCGCCTGTAACAACTACGAGGTCATCGACCTCGGCGTGATGGTCCCCTGCGAGAAAATCCTCCAAACCGCGCGCGAGAAAAATTGCGACATCATCGGCCTTAGCGGCCTGATTACCCCGTCCCTCGACGAGATGATCCATGTCGCCAAGGAAATGCAGCGTCAGGGTTTCACCCAACCCCTCCTCATTGGCGGCGCCACCACCAGCCGCGCCCACACCGCCGTGAAGATCGAGCAATACTATCAGCACGGCGTCGTTCATGTCCTCGACGCCAGCCGCAGCGTCAACGTCGTCAGCGCCCTGCTCAGCCCCGCCCAAAAGCCCGCCTTCCTCACCGATCTTTCCGCCGACTACGAAAATCTCCGCACCGAACACGCCGGCCGCAATCGCGAGAAAACCCTCCTCTCTTTCGCCGAAGCCCGCGCCAACGCCCACCGCATCGACTGGGCCGCCGCCGACATCGCCGTGCCGGAAAAATACGGCGTACAGGTCTTCGACCACTTCCCCCTTGAGGAACTCGTCGAATATTTCGACTGGTCCCCCTTCTTCCACACGTGGGAACTGCGCGGACGTTTCCCGGCCATCTTCGACGATCCCGTCGTCGGCAGCGAGGCCCGCAAACTCTACGACGACGCCCGCGCCCTCCTCGACGATATCGTCAAAAACAAACGCTTCCGCGCCCGCGGCGTCCTTGGTTTCTGGCCCGCCAATTCCACCGGCGAAGATATTGTTCTGTACTCTCCTGAAACGTGGCACATGCTTCCAGCTTGTGATCCAACCACTCACCGGCAGCAAGCCGGTGCTGATTCTCTTTCAACGCACAAGCTGGAAGCATGTGCCACCTTGCATTGTCTAAGACAGCAAATCAAAAAACCCGTCGGCCAGCCCAACTACTCCTTGGCCGACTTCATCGCCCCGCACGACAGCGGTCGCGTTGATGCCGTCGGCGGATTCGCCGTCACCGCCGGACCCGAGGTCCACACCCTCTCCGAGCACTACAAAGCCAAACTCGACGACTACAATTCCCTCATGACCAGCGCGCTGGGCGACCGCTTCGCCGAGGCATTCGCCGAATGCCTCCACAAAAAAGCCCGCGACATCTGGGGCTTCGGCCGCGTGGAAACCTTCACCAAGGAAGAATACATCCGCGAAAAATACCGCGGCATCCGCCCCGCCCCCGGGTATCCGTCGCAGCCCGACCACACCGAGAAGTGGGAACTCTTCCGCCTCCTCGACGCCACTGCCAACACCGGCATCGAGCTCACCGAATCTCTCGCCATGAACCCCGGTAGCAGCGTCAGCGGCCTCTACTTCGCCAACCCTGAAGCCCGCTACTTCGCCGTCGGCAAAATGGAACGCGACCAGATCGAAGACTACGCCGCCCGCAAAGGCATGACCGTCCCCGAGGTGGAAAAATGGCTCAGCCCCTATTTAAACTACGACCCCGACAGCGCCCTCGTGCGCCCCTGCCAGCCGGGGGCGAAGCAGTAAGTCGTTCCCTCGCGGCAAGCTGTAATCTGCCTGGAAAACTCACATTTTGAAAGCCTGACCGGCGCTTCGCGTCCGTTGCAGCCGCTACAGGAAAAAGCCGGCTTCGGGTTAGTATTCCGTTGAAATATGGAAAACGGTCCGCTGCTTCCTCTTCACATGCCTCCCGGCAAGGCGCCGCCCGGGGCAGTCCCCGCGGATCAGTCGAAGCTAAGCCACATTTATACCTACGGTGATATACCCGCATTTTATGTGGATCACCCTTTCACCTGCAGGGATTGCGGCAAGCGGGAAACTTGGACCGCGTCTCAGCAAAAGTGGTATTATGAGGAAGCCAAAGGCCACATTTGGGCGGTGGCCGTTCGCTGTCACGATTGCCGGAAGAAGCCGGGGACACCGAACCCATGACCGGCGGCGGCTTCTGAACCTGATTTTTTGTAGCGGCGGTCTGCGACCGTCGTATTCTCTCCCTTCCGAATGTTTGCGACGGTCATAGCCGCAGTATTGTGCGAGGCCGGCAAGATGACATTTGTGCTGGCGGAAACGACGTAACTTTGTTCCTGTCCGGCGGAGGGGGAGATTTTGGAACGCCGCTACCGGGCATCATGCGCCTGCACGATCCAGGACCAGGGAATTGCGCCGTGACTGAGCATCCAGTCGTTGAATTTTTTCAGCGGCCATTTTTCGCGGAGGACGAAGCGGCGGTGGAGTTTTTCGACTTCGAGGCGTCCGAGGAGGTAGCTCATGGGGACGGTGGGCGAGCTGGTGTACCAATTTACGTCGCCGGCGGCGCGGGCTTTGGTGAATTGCACGCCGCGCGTTAGGACTTTGCAGGCGCCTTCGTGGCTGAGGGAGCCATCGTGCAGGCCGCAATCGATGACGATGCGGTGGGCGCGCCAGAGGGCGTCGTGGATTTGCTGGAGGCGGGCCAGCGGGTTTTCCACCAGGCCATGGTCCACGGCCATTTGTTCGCACCACATGGTCCAGCCTTCGTAGTAAATGGAGTGGCCGGCGAGGCGGCGGAGTTTGCTGGGGTGGCGGTTTTGGATGGCGAACTGGAGGTGGTGGCCGGGGTAGGCTTCGTGGGCGCTGGTGAGGGCGAGGCCGAAATGCTGGCGGATCTCGGCGAGTCTTTTTGCGGGATTGGTTTGGCCGAGGCTGAGGTCGTTGACCCAGAAGATGCCCTCGGTTTTTTTGGAGAAGGGCTGGGGGCCGTTGTAAGCGGCGGTGGGAAATTGGTGGCGGAGAAAGGGTGGCGCGGGGAGGACTTGCAGCTTCTCGTCGCGGGGCAGGGTGACGAGGCCGAGGTCGGCGAGCTGTTTTTTGAGGGCGAAGGTGACGGTGCGGTATTCGTCGATGAGCGGGCGGATGGGGGTCCAGGCCTGGGCGGCTTCGTCGAGGATGGCGCGGGCGGATTTTTTGCCGTGGCGGGCGGCTTCGCGCTCCAGCAAGTGCTGCATGCGGGTGACGAGGCGGCGGCCATTGGCGGCGGCTTCGGGCAGCGAGCAATCGAAACCGAGGCGTTCGCGCATGAGGAATTCGAAATTCGCGCGGCCGATGCAGTAGCCGCGTTCCGGACCGGGGCGTTTGCGGGAAATGACGGCGGCGTAGGTGTCGAAAGCGCGGCTGGCAGCGGCGATGAGGCGTTTCAAGCGGGCGGGGGAGGCGGTGTGCTTGAGGAGTTCGGGTTCGATCTCGTGGAGAAATCCGGCGGCGCCTTCACAGGACTGGCGGGTGAGTTTGGCCCAGATCGGAACAGGTCGGCTGACGCATTCCGCGCCGGCGGCGAGGAAGTCCGGCAGGGCGGCGAGGCGGGATTCGATGGCCGGGACGACCTTGGCGAGGTGGTTGGCGTGGCGGATGACAAGGTCGAAGATCGAGCCGACGGCCGAGTCGCTGTGGCTTTGCGGATTGGTGCGCCAACGCTGAAGATCGCGCGCATCGAGCAATTCGCTGCGGAGCATGGCGAGAAAGGTGCGGCGGTCGAGCCAGTCGTCACCGGTGAAGGCGGCTTCGGGCAGGCTCTCGACGGCGGTAAGGGTCAGTTCGGCCAGGCGGATCTGCGCGCGATGGGTTTCCGGGTCGTTTGTTCCGAGGCGGGCGTTGAATTTTGCCAGCCCGAGGGTGCTGGCGTGGTGGGGAAACCGTTCGTGAGTTTCGGCGAAATAGTCGTCGGCAAGCTGGCGGAAGTCGCGGACGAAAACGGGGTCGAGGTTCATTTTAAAGTAGGGCATGACTTTCTCGCCAGGCATTTTCTTTGTGCTCTTTGCGTTCTTTGGAAAGCCTGGCCTCACTCCGTTCGTTGCAGGTGGCCAATCCTCTGGCGCGAAAAGAGGTCAGGGAGCGGCCTGTTTGAGAATCTTGCCGTCGCTATCGACTGGACCAAGGGCGACGGCTTCGATCTCGTTGGCGAGGTCGCGCATTTTTTTCACATCCGCCTCGCTGGGCGTGCCGGCGGCGGAAGTGGTGAGGGTGAGGAGATCCTTGAGCCTGGCGGTGATGACGGAAACGAACTCGGTTTTTTTCAACCGCGGATGGAGGGTGTTGAGGCGATCAAGGTAATAATCCATGATCTCGGCACGCCCGAGTATGGCGGCGCGGTCGGCGGAGTATTTGACGGCGCAACTGTTGGCGGCGAGCTGGAAACCCCGCAACCATCCGCCGAGGCTAATCATGTGGGCCATTTGTTCGTCGTGCAGGTCGAGCATGGATTTTTCAACGTCGGCCTGGGTTTTGATCAGTTCCTGGCGCATGCCCTGCCAGTCGCCCTTATCGCTGGCTTCGAAGAGGCTCTTGCTGCGACGGGTCAGCCGGTCGCCTACTCCGAGGGCGTGCGACTGCCGGATGAGGGCGCGTCCGACGTCCTGAATATCCTGCGAACGTTCGGCGATGGTGAGCATGAAGCCATCGGCGACGAGGGAGCCGAAGTGGAGGGAAGTTTGCAGGCGGTTCTCGTAAACGGCCTCGCGCGGATTGGCCGCGATGATGTCGAGCTGGATGGGCGAAAAGGCGCTAAAATCCTTCAAGATCCCGGCGATGGCGGGAGCGGTGATGTCATTGACTCCAAGTTCCTCGCGCATGTGGTCGTCGGATTCCTGCTCGAGTTCTTTTGCGATTTTTTCCTGGGCACGACCAAGAGCGCCCGTGAGCACGATGGCGACTGCAAAAATTAACAGCTTTCTGGCATGGAGAAAATGGCCCATTCCTCCGGAGGATATTCCACAAATCGACGGGTTTGTCCATCCGGCCCCGCGAAAGAGGAACCGTTTTCTGCGGGGCGGATTCAAACGGGCTTGTTTGACGGAGCGTGGCAGGCGATATGTTTGCCGTGATTATCGGCGTCCCCAAGGAAATTAAAGAGCAGGAATTCCGCGTCGCGCTCCTGCCCGCAGCCGCTTACCAACTCATCAAGCGCGGGCATCAGGTCCTCGTGGAGAAAAACGCGGGTGCCGGCATCGGCTTTCTCGACGAGGCCTATCGCGCCGCCGGGGCGGAAATTCTTGAAACCCACGAGGAGGTTTTCGCCCGCGCGGATCTGATCGTGAAAGTGAAGGAGCCGCTGGCTTCGGAATACGCCCTCTTGCGCAAAGGCCAGATCCTTTTCACCTATCTGCACCTCGCGGCCAACAAGCCGCTGACTGAGGCGCTCATGGCCACGGGAGCGACCTGCATCGCCTATGAAACCGTGGAGGTGAACCGCCGGCTGCCCTTGCTCGAACCCATGAGCGAAATCGCGGGCCGAATGTCCGTCCTGGTCGGTGGGTATTGCCTGGCCAAGCATAACGGCGGCAGCGGAGTTCTTCTTGGCGGCGTTCCCGGTGTATTGCCCGGGCGCGTGGTGGTGATCGGTGGCGGCACCAGCGGGGTGAATGCCGCCCGGATGGCCACGGGACTGGGCGCCGATGTGACCATTCTCGAAGTGGATCTGGAGCGGATGCGTTTCCTCGACATCACCATGCACAGCGCGCACACGCTCTTTTCCAGCGAGGCCAGCCTGGTGGATTTGTTGCCCACGGTGGATTTGCTCATTGGGGCGGTGCTGGTGCCGGGAGCGAAGGCTCCCAAGCTGATTTCCCGCGACATGCTGCGCATGATGAAAACCGGCAGTGTGCTGGTGGATATTGCGATTGACCAAGGCGGCTGCGCGGAAACTTCGCATCCCACCACGCACCACGATCCGACGTTTGTGGAAGAGGGCGTCATTCATTATTGCGTGGCCAATATGCCCGGCGCTTACGCCCGCACCGCCACTCAGGCGCTGACCAATGTCACCTACCGGTATATCGAAACGCTGGCCGACTTCGGACTGACTGATGGCATCCACCGCCAGCACGGATTGCTGGGTGGGGTGAACATTCACGACGGCAAGGTGACCTGCAATGCCGTGGCCGAGGCGCTCGGATTTGAGTATGTTCCTGTCCCTTTCACGGCATGAGCCTCGAAGCACAAATTCACGAAATCGGGCGCAAGGCCCGCCAGGCCGCCCGCGCCCTGGCGGTTCTTTCCACCGAGAAAAAAAATGCCGCTCTGGTCGGGATGGCAAATGCCCTCGTGGCCCGCGCGCGGGCCTTGCTCGAAGCCAATGCCCGGGACATCGCCCGGGCGGAGGAACACGGTCTCAATAAAGCTGCGATTGACCGCCTGCGTCTCAGCGAAAAACGCATCGCCGACATGGCTGACGGCATCCGCCAGGTGGCCGGACTGGACGATCCCGTGGGGACAACCATCTCGCAATGGACCCGCCCGAACGGCATCCGCATTTCCAAGGTCCGCACACCCATCGGTGTGATCGGCATCATTTATGAATCACGTCCCAACGTGACCAGCGACGCCGCGATCCTCTGCATCAAGACCGGTAATGCCGTCATTCTGCGTGGTGGCTCCGAGTCGCTGCACTCAAACATCGCCATCGCCGAGGCCCTCCAGGCCGGCGGTGCCGCCTGCGGCCTGCCGGAAAATTCCGTCCAACTCATCCCGACCAAGGACCGCGAGGCTGTCCGTCACATGGCTCAGATGGACAAATTTATTGACCTCATCGTGCCGCGCGGTGGCCACTCCCTCATCGAAACCGTGGTCAGCCACGCCCGCATGCCGGTGATTAAACACTACCACGGTGTCTGCCATGTTTATGTGGACCAGGCCGCCGATCTCGACATGGCACTAAGCATTGCGCTCAACGCGAAATGCCAGCGCCCAGGCGTTTGCAATGCCATGGAGACGCTCCTCGTTCATAAAAACATCGCCCAGGCGTTTTTAGAAAAAGCCGCGCCCGCCTTCCGCGCAAGCGGTCTGGAGATTCACGCCGATGAAAGTTCTTTCCATCACCTCTCAACCGTCAACTATCAACCCCTGCGCCCCGCGCAGGAAGGCGACTGGTCCACCGAATACCTCGACCTCATCATGTCTTTGCGCGTGGTGGATGGTCTCGATGAAGCGATCGAGCACATGGAGAAATACGGCTCGCAGCACAGCGATGCCATCGTCACGCGTGACGCGAAAACGGCGGAGCGCTTCCTTAATGAAGTGGATTCCGCGACGGTTTACTGGAACGCCTCGACCCGCTTCACCGACGGCGGAGAATTCGGCTTCGGCGCGGAAATCGGCATCAGCACGGACAAGCTTCACGCTCGCGGCCCGATGGGCTTGGAAGAACTGACCACTTACAAATACCTCATTCGCGGCGATGGGCAGATCCGGGAATAAAGGAGAAGCGGTCTCCGACCGCTTGTTTGTTTCGATAAAGCGGTCGGCTGGTGGGGTGATGGGGTCCCCACCCCCATCTCCCGCTTCTCCTTTGCGTTTATGAAAACCACGCAGGTTTTTTACGAAGGCCGGGTGCAGGGCGTGGGGTTCCGCTGGACGGCCAAACGCATCGCCCAGGGCTTCGACGTCACGGGATCGGTGCGGAACCTGCCGAACGGGCGCGTGGAACTCCAAGTCAGCGGAGACAAAGCCGAGATCGGGATTTTCCTGGAAGAAATTCGCGAAAGCGCACTTGCAGGACACATCACGGCGGAGCACATTAGCGAGATCGAAATCACCGCCCCGCACCGGGGTTTTCAGATCGTTCCATGAGCATCACCGCAGTCTCCATCACCGGCCTGACCAAACTGTATCCCATTCCCATGCGGCGGCAGAAGGTTGTTGCAGTAAAAGACCTCAATCTTGAAGTGCCGGAAGGTCAGGTTTATGGACTCCTTGGCCCAAACGGTTCCGGCAAAAGCACGACCCTGAAAATCCTTCTCGGGCTTGTCACCGCTACTCACGGTGAAACCAAAATCTTTGGCGAAGACAGCCGTGACTTTCGCAGCCACCGCGATGTCGGTTTCCTGCCCGAGAATCCTTATTTTTACAAATACCTAACCGCCGAGGAGACCTTGCGCTTTTACGGAAAAATCTGCGGCATGAGCGGCAAGGCCCTCGATGCGCGCATTTCCGAACTCCTCGCCCTCGTGAGCATGGAGGACGCCCGCCACCGCCGCGTTGGCGGATTTTCCAAAGGCATGCTCCAGCGCATTGGCCTCGCCCAGGCTCTCATCCAGGATCCCCGTCTGCTCGTGCTGGACGAACCCACCGCCGGGGTGGATCCGCTCGGCTCCCGGCAAATCCGCGACCTCATTCTCGAACTCAAAAAACGCGGCAAGACCGTGCTGCTCACCTCGCATTTGCTCGAGCAGGTGCAGGAGGTTTGCGACCGCGTTGGCATCATGGCCCGCGGCGTGATGATGCGCGAAGGCCGCCTCGAGGAACTCGTCACCATCGAAGGGCAGACCGAATACCTAGTCGAAAACGCGCCGCCTGAACTCGCCGGCAAGATTGCGGAACTCGTCGCCGCCTCCGGCGGAAAATTCCTCGAGGCCCGCAAGCCGGAATTGACCTTGGAACGCGTCTTTCTCGAGGCGGCCGAGGTGCACAACAAAAAGCCGTGAATTATTTCATCACCGGCACGGACACCGGTGTGGGCAAAACGTTTTTCACCGCGCTGCTCACCCGGGCACTTCGCCGGGCTGGTTTTGATACCGGCGCGCTCAAGCCGATCTGCTGCGGCCCCCGCGAGGATGTCCACATCCTGCGCGCTGCGGCGGGTGGTGAACTCACACCGGAAGAAATCAATCCGGTCTTCTTCGACCTCCCCGTTGCCCCTCTCGTGGCCGCCCGCGAGGAAAATCGCAACGTGGACATGGACGCTCTGGCTGCATGGTTTCAACGTTTGCGTTCATCGCGCCGGTCCTGGCTGGTGGAAGGTGCCGGCGGCTGGCTGGTGCCCATCACCCCGGAAAAAACCGTGGCCGATCTGGCCGCCCTCATCGGGCTGCCCGTTTTAGTCGTGGTGGCCAACCGCCTCGGCTGCCTGAATCACACCCTGCTCACCATCGAGTGCATCCGGGCGCACGGGCTGAAATGCGCGGGCCTTGTGCTGAATAATCTAACGGAAGAGCAAACCCCCGCAACGCAGACCAACAAAAAAATTCTGCAAGAATGCAGCGACGTGCCGGTTTTATTTGAGATTCACCCGGGCCAGCAAAGCCTTGAGCTCGCGGTGGCGTAAGATTCCTCTGGAGGGCACTGCTTCGTCAGTGCCCTTGAATCATATGGGAAGCGACGACGCGCTTCCCTCCAGTTCACAACCCCAGCAAATCCGTCAGCAGCTTCTTCCTGCGCGCGTGTTCCTCGTCGCTCAGCACGGAAACCAGCGCGGTTTCCTCGATCTCGGGCAGATCGACCCACGAACGGCAGCCGCCGTATTTTTCTTCGTTCTTCAGACACATCGGCGGGTCCAGCCGGTAAACGCGCACGAAGGCGACATACACGCCGTCGTCGCCATCGTAGCAAAACCGCTCCTCCACCACGCTGTCGTGCAGCACGTGGAATTCGCGCAGTCGCGCCACCTGCTGACGATCCGTCAGCAACCCGTGCCATTCCACCGTGGCGGTGTAGCGGATTTCCAACTCCTCGCCCGGTTCCGCCGGCATGGCCGTCTCCGGGGGCAGGGTGGTTTTTCCCAACTGCTCGTGGAACCAGGTGGGAAATAAAACAAACTCCTCGTGGCGGAAGGAAAACCCCGCCCGTCCCTCGGCGATGCCGCCCTTGCGGATGATCACGCTTTGCAATCCCATGCCCAAGGCTTCGCAAATCACGGCCCATTCTTTGAAAGCGACGCTCATGCCTTTCAGTTCACGCTCGCGGGGCCGGAAGGTCAAACCACGAAATTGCAGAAATGAACGGTCGGATGTTTTTCCTTTTCAAACCGGGACGGCGCAGCTCCGTCTGAGCCCATTATTCACGGCTCACCGGGAGGTTCGCCCTCCCCTGGGGTTTTCGGGATTTGCAAATCGGCGCATGTCCGCGTTCATTGTTCTTCCGCCATGCTTTACCGATTTGATTTGCACATGCATTCGTTCTACTCCGCAGACGCGGCGGCGTCGCCGGAGGCGTTGATTGCCGTGGCCAAGGCGCGCGGCCTTAACGGCATTGCCATCACGGATCATGACTCTTGCGAGGTGCACGAATATTTGCGGGAAAAGGGATTGGAGCGGGCGGATGGGCTGCCGGTGGATGGGTTTCTCGTTGTTCCCGGCATGGAGGTCTCGACCGCGCATGGGCATCTGCTCTGCATCGGCACCACTCTGCCGGTGATGCGGGATGAAACAGCGCACGATGTTTTCGAGGCCATCCGGCAGCTCGGCGGTGTGGCCATTCCGGCCCATCCTTATGATCGCTGGCGGGCGGGAATCCATGAGAGCATTCTGGACGAACTGCCGTTGGAGGCAATCGAGGTTTTCAACGCGGCGGTGACCAGCCGCGACTTCAATGCCAAGGCGCTCGCTTACGCCGAAAAACGCGGTCTTTCCATGACGGCGGCCAGCGATGCGCACCATGCCTCCGCGGTCGGTATCAGTGCAACGGCGTTTGAGATGGAGAATCTCAGCGTGGCGGATTTGCTGGCGGCGCTACGCAGCGGGGGCACGCCGGAGGGAAATTATCTCTCGCGCCGGGAAGCGCTGAAGAAGCATTTTGGTAATTTGTTCCGAGTTTTCAACCGCAGCGCGCCGGGGCATACGACACGGCCTTAGCTTAAAACGCCGGGTTCGGGGCGAAAGAGGCGAGAATTTTGTCGCGCAGGTCCTTCAGGGCGGCATCTTCCGATTCAGGGGATTGCCAGGCGAGAAAATAGAGGGTGTCAGTGGTGTCATTGGCTTCGGCGATATTGACGACCTTGATGTTTCCCACTTCGCCTTCGATGGAGTATTCGGCCCGGAAGGATTTCACCGGACCTTGCTCGGTTTTGATCATGTCCTTGGCTCCATCATCATCCCCGGAGGGAAGAAGATCGAGGGCGTAGGCGCTGGGTTTCAAGTCGGTGCGCTCGGTGACCTTGGGGGTGACGGTGAGGGTGAGGCCGGTGGTGAACGGGTCGCCTTCCTTTTCGGCTTTCTCGCGGGAGATTTGATAAATGGTGACCCCTTCGTCGGTGTCCTCCTTAAGGAACCAGCCCTCAGGCAGAAGAATGCTGCTTTTGATGGTGGTGAGGTCCTGTTTGTTGAGGGCGGGCTCCTGGGCCCGGGTGGCGGTGACCGCGATGGTGATTAGAAAGGCTATGCGAAAAAACAGTCTCATTCAATTCTCCTTGGAGATTTTGGCAGCTTTTTGGAAGTCCGGATAACGTTGTTGGAGTTCGTGGAGGGCTTTTTGGGATTCGAGGGTGTTGCCGGATTTTTTGTAGGCGTCGGCGGCGCGGCGCAGGGCGCGAGGGGTCAGGGAGGCGTCGTCGTAGAGGACGGCGATGGTCATGAAGGCGCGGGCGGCGCCGTCAAAGTCGCCCTTGCTATAATTAATCTCACCCATGAGGAAACGGCCTTCGGCATTGAGGCGGCCCTCGGGCTGGAGAAGCAAGGCTTCCTCGCAGAGTTTAGTGGCCTGGTCGAAATTCTTGCCGGCGAGTTCGATGCTGGCTTGGGCGATGAGGCCGCGGGCCCGGCTGCGCGGGTCGCGGGCGGTCTCGAGATATTTGGCCGCGGCGGAGGCGGCTTCCTTGCCTTTGCCTTGCCGGATTTGAGCCTCGGCGAGTTCGATGAGGACTTCGGGTTCGTTGTTCTTGGCGTCGTTGACCACGGGCAGGAGGTACTTTTCGGCGGAGGCATAGTCTCCCTCATCAAAACTCTTGCGTCCCAGCCAGCGGGTGATCTCGACCGGGATGTTGAGGTTTTTGTTTTCGGCCATGGTGCGGAGAAGGCCGGGGCGGTCCTGCTGATAATAATAGCAAAGGATGATGCGGAGGGCGGAACGTTCGCCGTATTGGGCGGGATCGAGTTTGCGGGCGGCTTCGAGGCTGGTGAGGGCGGCCGGGTAGTCCTTCTCCTCGAAGGCGGCCCAGCCAATCCAGAAATTGGCCTGACCGGCGGCCGAGCTTTTGGGAAAATCGGTGAGCAACTGGCGAAAAACGGTGATCATGCCTTTGTAGTCCTGCTGCTGACCGAGGATGAGGGCTTTCTGCTGGAGGGCGAGTTCGCGAGCGGGGCCTTGGTATTTTTCGATGAGAAGATCAAAATCCTGCAGGGCGGCGGGATAGTCCTTGGTCTGCTGGAGGGCGAGGCCGCGCTGGGTGAGGGCGGAGGCGAGGTTTGGGCTCTGGGGATTTTTCCTGATGTATTCGGTGTAGGTCTGGATGGCGCCGGCGGAGTCGCCGGACTGCGCCTGGCACCAGCCGAGTTTGTAGAGGGCCTTGATTTTCAAATCCTCGGCCAGTTCGCTGCCGAGCAGCTTGGCGTAGATCGGACCGGCTTCGGCATATTTCCCTGCTTTAAAAAAGGATTCCGCTTTGAGCAGATTCACCTGGGCGTGTTCCTTGGGATTGGTGGATTCCTTGAGGAATTTTTCAGTCTCGGCGATCAGGTCGGGGTCGTTGAGTTGATACATGCTGACGAGCCGGTGGAAACGGGCGTCCTGCGAGGGGGCGGAGCCGGGGAATTGGAGGAGGAGCCGGTCGTAAACAGCGCGGGCGGCGCGGGCGTTGCCGTCCTGACGGTAGGAATTGGCCGCGAGGAGAAGCATCTCGGCGCGGGTTTCGTCGGGCAGACCGTCGGGTGGTTTCTCGGCCAGAGTGGCGACTTTTTTGTATTCGCCGAGTTCGTAGTGCAAACGCATCGCGCCGAGGAAGGCCACGGATTTCCATTCGCCCGACCCGGAAAGGTTCAGGGCCTCGGCGAAAAGTTTGACCGCCTTCTTTTTGTCGCCGAGTTCGGCGGCGAGGGCGGCGGCCTTCACCGAAGCCTCGGCCCGCACGGCGGTGGGACCGGACCCGGAGGCGATCTTGCCGAATGTCTCCAGTGCTTCGGTTTTTCGGCCTGCTGCCGCAGCGTTCTCGGCCAGGGAGAGCCGGGCGTATTCGCGATAGGGGTTGTTTTTTTCCACGCTGACGACTTCCGCGTACATTTTGGCGGCTTCGCCGGAACGTTTGAGGCGGTCGTAGCAGCGGGCGATGTTATAGCGGGCGGAGAGACGGACCTCGTCGTTGCCGGCTTGGGCGGCGGCAACTTGGAATTGGCTTAGCGCGGCGTCGTATTTTTTCTCCGCGTAAAGATATTCGCCGAGCCGGTAGGCCCCGGAGCCGGCGAATTCGCCGTCGCGAAACTCCATCACCAATTTTTCGTAGGCGGCGCGGGCCGGGTCGTCGTTGCCGAGCAGGCGGTGGCTCTCGGCCAGGCGGAAGAGGGCCATGTCGCGACCCTTCGCCTTGGGATGGACGATCAGGAACTTTTCGTATTCAGCGGCCGCGTAGTCGTACATTTTACGGGCATAAATGCTGTTGGCTCGATCGAGGTCGGCGGCGGCGGCGGCTTCACCGATGGCATTGGCTGGACTCAGGCGGATGTCGCCGTTTTCATCCGGCGTCGGGACGGATTGCGCGGGGGGAACCGGGGTGGTCCCGGCTCTGTCCGGGGGACGATAGGGAGTGAAGGCCGGTTCCGAACCGGACACGGGAGGTGCCGGGGTGGCTGGACGCGGCACCGGCCGGGGCGTGGAGTGAATGCCCTCGAAGGGCACCGCGGGTGCGGTGGGAGGTTCGGGGGTTGGGGAACTTTGTTCAACCGGGATGGCCTTGCGCACTTCCGGTTGCCAGAATTCCTGGCCGAATACTATCCCTGCGGCAAGAAATAGCAGGGCGGTGGTGAGGGAGCGTTTCACTCCGGTTTGCTGGTGGCAAAGGCCACATTCCAAATGTTGGCCGCGCGACAGATGTCGAGCACGTTGACCACATATTTGTAGTCCACTTCCTGATCGCCCCGGAGGACGACGGCCTGATCGGGATAAAGTTGGGCAATGCGCGAGAGATTTTGCTGCAACTCCCCGGCGGACATGGCGCGGCGGTTCATGACGACGGAGCCGTCGCGGCGGACGTTGAGGATGACTTCGCCGACCGGGCGGCGGTTTTCCTTCCCTTCGCGGGCGGCGGGAATCTTCACATCGATCTCGGCCTCGTTGCGGGCGAAGTTCCACGTCATGATGAAAAACACGAGGAGGAAAAGCAGGATGTCCACCATCGGCGCAATCTGGAAGATGATGCGCTCGGGATAAACGTTGGCGCGAAAATTCACAGCGAGTCCTTTTCGGATATTTTGATCCCGCTGGTGCTGAGCAGGGCAAGTAAATGGGTGCTGGCGATTTCCAGTTCTGAAATCAGGCCCTGCGAGCGACCGCGGAAATAGGCATACGCGGCCATGGCAGGAATGCCGATGAGCAGTCCGGTGGCGGTGGCGATGAGGGCTTCGCCGATGCCCTGCGCGAGCAAGGTGGGGCGGGTGGCGGCGGCATCCACGGCGATCACGCCGAAGGATTGCACGATGCCCATGACCGTGCCAAGCAACCCGAGCATGGGTGCGATGGTTCCGATGTCGGCCAGATAGGCAATTTGTTGGTTGAGCGCGCTGGCCTGCCGCATGCCCTCGGTCTGGGCAATGTCGCGAGCCTCAATGATGGTGGCCTTGGGATTTTTCGTCAGGAAATCCATCGTGCGCTGGATCACGCGGGCGACGGCTTCGTTGTGGCGGTTCGAGATGGCCAGAAGGCCGAGGTAATCTTTTTTCCGAATGAGGGCATCGGCGGTCTGCATGTAGCGACCGGAAACAATGCACCCGCGGCGCATGGTGAAAAGAAAAACCAGGATCAGCATAACCGTGATGACCGAGAGGATGCCGAGCGGAATCATCATGGGACCACCGGCGAGGAAGACTTGCCAGAGGTTGGTAGCCTTGGCGGGTTCGGTCGCGGCCTCGGCGGCTTCTGCCATGAGGGGTGAGGCAACGAGGAGCAGGGCGAACAGCGCAAAGGCGGTTTTCATTTAGAGGAGGTAAAATAGTGGCTTCCCGCCGGTTCGCAAGCGTGTGCTATGCTTCGGACATGTCCGTCGATCTTCAAGCCAGGCTCCGGGACGTCCCGCACAAGCCAGGTGTTTACGTGATGCGCGACCGGCTCAAACGCGTGATTTACGTGGGCAAGGCTCGCGATTTGCGCAAGCGGCTGGCCAACTATTTCACCCCCTCGCGTGCAGCCCAGGCCGAAATGAAGACCCGCGCGCTGATCGAGAGCATCTGGGATTTTGAATGGCACATCGTGAAAAGCGACGCCGAGGCCGTGCTTTATGAAGGCCGGCTGATCAAGGAATTCCGCCCGAAGTACAACATTAGCTTCCGCGACGACAAACGCTTCCTGCTCGTTCGCGTGAATCTGAACGAGCCCTGGCCGCGCCTTCAGCTCACCCGCCTGCGCAAGGACGATGGCGCGCGCTACTTCGGCCCCTTCGCCCACAGCGGAGCCCTCCGCTCCACCCTCAACGCCGTGCGTAAAAAATTCGGCATCCGCTCCTGCCGTCCACCCGAACCGGGCGAACGCGATTACAAACACTGCATGGACGACGTGATCAAAAACTGCTCCGCCCCCTGCATCGCCAAAATCACCCGCGACGACTACCTGCGCCGCGTCGGAGAGGCCTGCGAGCTCCTCGATGGCGAGGCCAGCCATATGATCGAACAGGTCGAGGCGCAGATGAAAAACGCCGCCGAGCGCCTCGATTTCGAACGAGCCGCCCAGCTCCGCAATCTGCTGGCCGATCTCAAAAAAACCACCAAGCCCATGACGCGGTTCACCCGCAAGGTGCTGCCCTCCGCGATTAATCCCAAGGACGATCTCGCCGCCCTGGCCGATGCCCTGCAACTCCACCGCCCGCCGGCGGTGATGGAATGCTTCGATATCTCGAATATCTCCAACACCCACATCGTCGCCAGCATGGTGCGCTTCAAGCACGGCGTGCCCGACCGCGCGAACTACCGCCGTTACCGCATCACCGGCACGCCCGGGCAGGATGATTTTGCCAGCATGGCCGAAGTCGTGCGCCGCCGGTACAGCCGCGTCCTGCGCGAAGCGGGGGAAGAGAAAGTGGAAACCGGAAACCCGGAAGCAGAAAGCGGAGAATCCGCCGTGGATCTGGACCCGGAATTCAGCCAGTTACCGCCCGCCGAAGTTGTCTCTCAACTTTCAACCCTCAACCCTCAACTGTCCGGCCTGCCCGACCTGATTATCGTGGACGGCGGCAAGGGCCAGCTCTCCAGTGCCTGCAAGGAACTCCAGCGTTTGGGTCTATACGACGCGGCCATCATTGGCCTGGCCAAGGAATTCGAGGAGATCTACCGGCCCGGACGCCCGCTTCCCCTGCGCCTGCCCGAAGACAGCGGGGCGCTGAAACTCCTGCAGCGCATCCGCGACGAAGCCCATCGTTTTGCCAACGGTTATCACAGCCTGCTCCTAAAAAAGCGCATCAGCGAAAGCCTCCTCGACGATATTCCCGGCGTGAGCGAATCCCGCAAAAAAGCCCTGCTCGCGAAATTTGGTTCGGTGGATCGCATGCGCAAAGTTCCGTCGGACAAGCTGGCCGCCGTTCCCGGCATCGGCCCGCGGCTGGGGGAGCAGATTGCGGAATATCTGACCCGAAAGACGAGCCCCTGACGGCCAGGAAACAGAAAATATTCTCTCTTCGAAAATAGGGGATTTCCGCGGGAAATTTGGGGCCATTCCCGGCCCGGAAAAATTTCCAACATTTCTCTTGCCTCTCAGGCGTTAATCCCTAATTTCTCCCCTCCCGCACAATGTCGGGGGAACGGAGACAAGCACGACCGCGTGCTTTTTTTGTCCCCTGATCGCTTTCGGGACATTTCGGCTACAACCAAAAACAAGATTACCCATGGGACAAAAAGTCAATCCAATCGGCTTCCGCCTTCCGATCACTCGCGACTGGTCGTCGAAGTGGTATGCCTCACGCAAGGACTTCGCCGGATACCTTTTCGCGGACGGTCAGATCCGCAGCTTTCTTAAGAAGAAACTCAAGCAGGCCGCCGTGGCCCGCATCGTCATCGAACGCGCTTGGAATAGCTTGCGCGTGACCATCCACACGGCCCGCCCCGGCGTCGTCATCGGCCGCAAGGGTTCCGAAATTGAGAAAATGACGGAGGAAATTTCCAAACTCGCCGGCGGCAAACAGGTCAAGGTTGACATCATCGAAATCAAATCCCCCGACACCGACGCCCAGCTTGTGGCCGAAAACGTCGCCTCCCAGCTCGAACGCCGTATTTCTTTCCGCCGCGCCATGAAGCGCGCCGTGCAAATGGCCATGGAACAAGGTGCCCTTGGCGTCAAAATTCGCTGCGCCGGCCGCCTCGGTGGCGCGGAAATTGCCCGCACCGAACGTTACCACGAGGGCAAAGTGCCCCTTCACACGATGCGTCAGCCCATCGACTACGGTTTCACCGAAGCCAATACGGTGGCCGGAAAAATCGGCATCAAGTGCTGGATCTGCAAAAAACCGGAGAATCCCGAGACCGTGGAGCAGCAGAATGAACGCGAGCGCGCCCGCGAAAAATCCATTCCCAAAACGGAAGTCCCCGAGATCGCCGCAACCGTCTAATTTTTTTTAGGAGAAACGAGCCATGCCATTGATGCCCAAACGCGTGAAATACCGCAAAACCCAGCGCGGCAGCCGCGCCGGTAATGCCACACGCATGCTCAAGATTGATTTCGGTGAATTCGGCCTCCAGACCTTGGAGCGCGCTTGGATCACCAACACCCAGATCGAAGCCGCCCGCGTTGCCCTCACCCGCAACATGAAGCGCAAAGGCAAGCTCTGGATCCGCATTTTCCCCGACAAATCTGTCACCGCGCGTCCGCCGGAAACCCGCATGGGCAAAGGCAAAGGCCAGCCGGAATACTGGGTAGCCGTCGTGCGTCCGGGCAACGTGCTTTTTGAACTCGATGGCGTGACGGAAACTGTCGCCCGCGAGTCCCTGCGCCTCGCCGCCAACAAACTTCCCATCCGCACGCGCTTCATCGCCCGTCACCACGCGGCCAAATAATCACGCGCCATGAAAATCGCCGAAATCAAGGAACTCACTATCAAGGAATTGGAGACCCGCAAACGCGAGATCCGGCAGGAAGTTTTCCATCTCCGCATCCAGCAACAGGGCGGCCAGTTGGAAAAGCCCCACATGCTTCGTTCCCTGCGCCGCGACGCCGCGCGCCTCGACACCATCGCCACCCAGAAACGCAAGGCCGCAGCCGCCAAGTAATCAAGCCATGAGCGAACCATCTGCCACCACCACCGCCGAAGCGCCCGTGCGCGACCGCAATCTCCGCAAGACCCGCGTCGGCGAAGTCGTCTCCGACGCCATGGACAAGACCATCGTGGTCAAGACCATTACCCGTGTGCCGCATCCGAAATTCGGCAAGATCATCAAGCGTGCGACAAAATTTCACGCGCATGATGAAAAGAACGAAGCCAAGGTTGGCGACCGCGTCAGCATCATGGAAACCCGCCCGCTTTCGCGCCTCAAGCGCTGGCGCCTGGTGGAAGTCCTGAAACACTAATCCGCACTCCGCATCCCACTCCGCATTCGTTATGATCCAGATCCGCTCCCGTCTCGACGTCGCCGACAACACCGGTGCCCGCATGGCCACCATGATCGGCGTCATCGGCAAGGCCAGTTCCTCCGCCGGAATCGGTGATATCATCACCGCCAACGTCAAAGAAGCCTCGTCCGGCGGTACGGTGAAAAAAGGCGACGTGGTTCGCGCCGTTATCGTTCGTACCCGACACTCCATCAGGCGCGAGGACGGTTCCTATCTGCGCTTCGACAAAAACGCTATTGTCATTATTGATAAGGATAAGAATCCCCGCGGCACCCGCATTTTCGGCCCCGTGGCTCGCGAACTGCGCGAAAAGAATTTCATGAAAATCATCTCCCTCGCTCCCGAAGTGCTATGAGCAAACCGAGATTTCACGTCAAACGCGGCGACACCGTCCAAGTCATCTCCGGCAACCATCGCGGTTCCTCCGGGAAGGTTTTGCAACTGATTCCGGCCAAATCGCAGGTGATCATTGAGGGAGTGCGCATGATCAAAAAGCATCAGCGCAAAACCCAGGACCAACCGAACGGCGCCATCCTCGAACGCGAAGGCCCGCTGCACATTTCCAACGTGAAGCTGGTCGAGGTCGTGACCGAGGAAAAACCGAAAAAGAAAAAGCCGTCGAAAAAGAAAGCCGCCTAAAAAACCATGGATACGCAACCCGATCCCGAGCTTCTCAACGAATACAAAACCCGCGTCATCTCCGCTCTGCGCGAGAAACACGGTTACAAAAATATTCACGAAATCCCCAAGGTCTCCAAGGTCGTGATCAACACGTCTATCGGAGCCGGCTCCGACAGCAAGGAGGCCCTCGAAATTGCCCGGCAGGAAATCGGTTTGATCACCGGCCAGCGTCCCATCACCACGATTTCCAAGAAGGCCATCGCGAATTTCAAATTGCGCCAGGGCCAGGCCATCGGGGCCAAAGTCACCCTGCGTGGCCGCACCATGTATGAATTCCTCGAGCGCTTCATCAAGATGTCGCTGCCCCGCATTCGTGACTTTCGCGGCGTTTCCACCAAGGCCTTCGACGGCAATGGCAACTACACCCTGGGTGTCTCGGACCAATCCATTTTTCCTGAAGTCGAACTCGACAAAATCAAACGCAACATCGGTTTTGACATTACCATTGTCACGACCGCGCGCACGAACGAGGAAGCCAAATCGCTCTTGAGCGAGCTTGGCATGCCCTTCGCCGACAAGGCGAAGAAACCGGTCGCGCCGAAACCCGAGGAGCAGCAAGAGGAGACCGCCGAAGCGGCCGCCTAACTACTGCTACACATAAATGACAGACCCGATCGCAGATATGCTAACCCGTTTGCGCAACGCTTCCCGTGCGCGCAAGACGGAATTCCTGGTTCCTTACTCCAAGCTCAAAAGCGAGCTGGCCCGCATCCTCGTGAAAGAGGGTTATATTGAGGGCTTTGAACTCGAGACGCCAGAAAAAGGCCATCCCCGCCTCAAAATTCGTAACAAGTTTGTCAATAAAACCTGCGCCATTGCCGGCCTGAAGAGGGTCAGCAAGCCTGGCCTTCGCCGCTACGTTGGTGCTCAGGAAGTCCCGCGTGTTCTCGGCGGACTCGGCATTGCCATTCTTTCCACCTCGAGCGGTGTCCTTTCCGGACACGAAGCCCGCAAACAAAACGTCGGCGGGGAACTCCTCGCCTTCATCTGGTAATTGCCATGTCACGAATTGGAAAAAAACCCATTGAACTGCCCGCCAAGGTCAGCGTGAACGTCGGCGCGGAAGGTGCCGTAACGGTTGAAGGACCCAAAGGCAAACTCTCCTGGAAGCTGCCCAAAGCCGTTCGCGCCCGCGTCGAAGGCACCAAGGTCGAGCTGGAACGCGACGGCGAAACCCGTCAGGTCAAGGCTCTGCACGGCCTCTCCCGCGCGCTCATCGCCAACATGGTTGTCGGCGTCCACGAAGGCTTCAAAAAGAATCTCGAAATCCAAGGCGTTGGTTTTAAGGCCGCCGTTCAGGGCCAGAAGCTCAACCTCAGCCTCGGCAAATCCCATCCGATCCTGTTCGACATTCCAAGCGAAGTGAAAATCACGGTCACGGATAATACGAAGATCAGCGTCGAGGGCATTGACAAACACCTTGTCGGCCAAGCTGCTGCTGATATCCGTGCCTACTATCCGCCCGAACCTTACAAAGGCAAAGGGGTTCGTTACGCCGGGGAGCAAGTCCGCCGCAAAGAAGGCAAAACCGTCCAGTAAGTCATGGCTCTACAAACCAACAAACGTCAGCTTCGCCACGTCCGCCTGCGCAAAAAGGTATCCGGCACCTCCGAGCGTCCGCGTCTCGCCGTGCATTTTTCCGAGCGCCACATCACCGCCCAAGTCATTGATGACACCGCGGGTACGACGCTCGCTTCCGTCAACACCACCGAGTCCGAACTTCGTTCCGATAAAACCAACCGCGCCAACGTCACCACGGCGGCCAAGGTCGGCAAGCTCATCGCTGAACGCGTTTCCTCGAAGAGCGTCAAAAAGGTCGTCTTTGATCGCGGCGGTTTCAAATATCACGGCAAAGTGAAAGCCCTGGCCGACGCCGCCCGCGAAGCCGGTCTCGAATTTTAATCTTATGGCACCTCCTAATAGAAATAACCGACGCTCCAATCAGGAAGCTGACCGCGAGCCCAAGGAGACAACCGAAAAGGTGGTTTTCATCAACCGTTGCGCCAAAGTGGTCAAAGGTGGACGCCGTTTCAGCTTCAGCGCCCTCATCGTTTCCGGCAACCACAAGGGTCGCGTCGGCATCGGTTTCGGCAAGGCCAACGAGGTCAGCGAAGCCATTCGCAAAGCCACGGACTCCGCCAAAAAACACATGGTCGAAGTGGCTGTGCATGAAAACACCATCCCGCACGAAGTCATCGGTGAATTCGGCGGTGGTCGCGTTTTGTTGCGTCCGGCCTCCCCGGGAACTGGCGTCATTGCTGGTGGCGGTGTTCGTGCCGTCATCGAAGCTGCAGGCATCCGCGACGTGCTCGCGAAATCCCTCGGCTCCAGCAATCCTTCCAATGTCGTCAAGGCCACTCTTGAGGCCCTGATGTCCTTGCGCCCGAAAGCAGACATCTTTAAAATCCGCGGCAAGACCCTCCGGGTCAAGGAACCCGTCGCAGTCGCTGCATAACACGGAACGCGGGCGTCCCGCCCGCGATGGCGGCCAAAATGGCCGCCCTCCCTACTAAAAACCCATGAGACTCCACGATTTAAAACCCAATCCCGGCGCGAAACACCGCCGCAAACGCCTCGGCTGCGGCGAAAGCTCCGGCCACGGCAAGACCTCCGGCAAAGGCCATAAGGGACAAAAAGCCCGCTCCGGCGGAAGCATCCGCCCCGGCTTCGAAGGCGGCCAGATGCCCCTCATCCGCCGTTTGCCCAAGCGCGGTTTCAACAACGTTAATTACAAGATTGCTTACGGCATCGTGAATCTCGATGACCTCGAGAAGCGTTTTGATGATGGCGTCGCCATCAACGAAAAACTCCTTCGTGGGGCCGGCGTCATTCGCGGCACGTTGGATGGAGTCAAGGTTCTGGGCCGCGGCGAGGTGAAGAAGAAATTCCATCTCGAAGTGGACAGCATCAGCGCCTCCGCCAAGGAAAAAATCGAAAAGGCGGGCGGAACGATCACTCTGATTAGCAAGAAAGTGGAAGTGAAGAGGAAGAAGTAAACCGCTTCTTTCCCTTACTTCTCTCTTCCTCTTTTCCTGTGATCTCCGCATTCACCAATATTTTCAAAATCCCGGAGCTGCGCCAGCGCGTGCTCTTCACCCTGGCGATGATTGTCATCATCCGGGCGGGATCGGCCATCACCACGCCGGGCGTGAATGCGGAAATTCTCCGCGAGTGGTTCCAAAATGTGGCGGACACGCAGGCGGCTGGTGGCGTCGCGGCGCTCTTTAATCTCTTCAGCGGCGGCGCGCTTTCCCACTGCGCGATTTTTTCACTCGGCATCATGCCGTATATCAGTGCCTCAATCATGATGCAGTTGCTCACGGCGGTCATCCCGCAGTTGGGCAAGCTTTCCCGCGAGGACGGGGGACGGCGGAAAATCATGCAATACACGCGTTATGCCACCATCGCGCTGTGTATTTTCCAAGGTTACCTGCTGGCCCGATCCTTCGAGAACCCGCAGTCCAATCCTTTCCTGCCCGGCATCATGGACACGATCAATCGGCTCGGGCTTCCGTTGGTTCCCGACCCCGGGTTGTCTTTCCAGATAATTACCATCATGACCATGACGGCGGGGACGTTGTTCCTCATGTGGCTGGGTGATCAGATCACCGAGCGCGGCATCGGTAATGGCGTTTCCCTCATCATCACGGTGGGCATTCTCGCCCAGTTGCCGGCTGGTCTTATTCAGGCCTGGCGGACCTTTGTTCCAAGCGAGGTCGGGGCGCAGGCCAACGTCAGTCCCGTTGTGCTTGTTTTGCTCTGTCTCTTCCTGGTTCTTGTCGTTGCGGCGGTCATTGCGGTTACACAGGCCTTACGAAAAGTGACCATCCAATACGCCAAGCGCGTGGTCGGTCGCAAACAATACGGCGGCCAGACGCAATACATGCCGCTCAAGATCAACTACGCGGGCGTGATGCCGATCATCTTTGCCCAAGCCATTCTGATTTTCCCGTCCACCATCCTCAACATGGCTTTCCCGCAGAATGCCACCGCGCAGGAAATTTCCGTGCTGATGACCTCGGGCTGGCTGCACTATGTGCTTTCTGCCGGGATGATTTTCTTCTTCAGTTACTTCTGGGTCGCCACTCAATTCCAGCCGGTTCAGATCGCGGATGATCTGAAAAAATACGGCGGGTTCATTCCCGGCGTGCGTCCCGGCAAGCCGACGGCGGATTTCCTCGATTACACCATGTCCCGGCTCACCTTTGCCGGCGCGATTTTCCTCACCATCATCGCCGTGATTCCGCAGTTGCTCGCGCAGTCGCTCAATGTGCCTTACATGACCGCGCAGTTCTTCGGCGGCACCGGGATGCTCATCATCGTGGGTGTGGTGCTCGACACCATGCGGCAAGTGGAAACCCATCTGCTCCAACGCCATTACGACGGTTTCCTGCGCAAGGGTAAAATCCGCGGTGCCCGCGAGCAACGCCGCCTTGGCTCCGGCCAGGTGCTTGATGATAATTCGTTGGTTTTGATCTATGCGGCCATCGGTGTCCTCGTGATTGCCGCCGCGACGATCTACTTCGCGACCCAACGGTAGGGGAGCATGAAAAACCGCATTGTCCTTCTCGGGCCCCCCGCGACAGGCAAGGGCACGCAAGCGGCTCTTCTTTCGGCGACCTTCGGCATCCCCGCAACCTCCACCGGAGCCATGCTGCGCGCCGAAAAAACCAAGGGCAGCGCGATCGGTCTGGAAGCGGAGAAGTGGACCAGCCGCGGTCTCCTTTTCCCCGACGAACTCGCCCTGCGCGTCGTCTGGCAATGGATGGACCAACGCACTCGCTTTCTTCTCGACGGATTTCCGCGCACCCTTGGCCAGGCGGAATCCTTCGACGCCGGATTGGACGAACGCGGCCTGCCGCTCGACACCGTCTATCTCCTCGACCTCCCCGAGGAAACCATTCGCCAGCGCATGACCAGCCGCCTAACCTGCCCGGGATGTGGCGCCGTTTACAACGAGTCTTTCCATCGCATCACCGGCGATTCTCCCTGCCCGGCCTGCGGCACCGCGCTCGCCCGGCGCGCTGATGACACCAATGAAGCCCTCGACCAGCGCATGACCCAATACCGCGAACACACCCTTCCCGTTGCGACGCATTATCGCAAAAAGGGCGTGCTCAAACCGGTGGACGCCTCGCCCGGCCGCGATGCCGTGTTTAACACCATTTACGAAGACATGCAGAAGGGAGCCGCGGTATGATCCCGATCAAACGCGGTTCCGATATTGAGAAAATGCGCCGGGCTGGAGAAACTGCCGCGGAAATTCTCAACCAGCTCGCCGATATGGTGACGCCCGGTATTGCCACCGGCGATATCGATCACGCCGCCGGTAAATTCATGGCTGAGGCCGGAGTGCTCAGTGCCTTTCTCGGCTACAAAAAATTTCCCGGACACATCTGTATTTCGCTCAACGAGGAAGTCGTCCATGGCATCGGCGGACGCCGCAAGATCAGCTACGGCGATGTGGTGAAAATGGACGTCGGCATCATTCGCGACGGCTGGATCGGCGACACCGCCATGAGCGTTCCCGTCGGCATCATTGACCCCGAGACTGAACGGCTCCTGACCGTCACCGAAAAAATCCTGGACGACGTGATCCAGTTGGTCCGCCCCGGTCGCCGCTTGGGCGACGTGAGCGCCTTCGTGGAGGAACAGGCCATCAAGCACGGTTATTCCGTCGTCCGCGAATTTGTCGGTCACGGCGTCGGCCGCCACCTCCATGAAGAACCCCAGGTCCCCAATTTTGGCAAACGCGGCACCGGCCCCGTCCTCAAAAGCGGCATGATTTTCGCCATCGAGCCCATGATCAACATGGGCAAGCCCAAGGTTCGCGTTCTCGAGGACAAGTGGACCGTGGTCACCGCCGACGGCCTTCCGTCCGCCCATTTTGAACACACCGTGCTCGTCACCGACGATGCTCCAGAAGTCTTGACATGGCCGAGAAAGACGCTATTGAAGTAGAAGGGAAAGTCGTCGAGTTGCTGCCTAGCACCATGTTCCGTGTCGAATTGGCTAATGGGCACCGCATCCTCGCTAACGTTTCCGGAAAAATGCGATTGCACTTCATTCGCATTCTTCCCGGTGATTCCGTCATGGTGGAGATGTCCCCGTACGACCTCACCAAAGGCCGGATCACCTTCCGCCACAAAGAAAATACGCCTAAACCAACAATTCCAAAATGAAAGTCCGAGCCTCCGTCAAACGTCAGTGCGAAAGCTGCAAAATCGTGCGGCGTAAAAATGTCGTGCGAGTGATCTGCAAAAACCCTCGCCATAAACAAAAACAGGGATAGTCTCCTCTCCCCCATTCACCAACCACCAATCTTTTTATGCCCCGTTTACTTGGAGTAGAAATTCCCGGCGATAAACGCATCGAAGCGTCGCTTCCCTACATTTTCGGCGTGGGACCGAGCAACACCAAGCGCATCCTCGAAGTCGCCAACATCGACCCGAATGCCCGCGCCAAGGACCTCTCACCCGAGCAGGTCAATGCCATCATCCACGCCATCAACTCCCTGAAGATCGTCATCGAAGGCGACTTGCGCCGCGAAGTGCAAGGCAACCTCAAGCGCCTTCAGGCCATCAATTGCTACCGCGGAATCCGCCACCGGCGCGGATTGCCCGTCCGGGGCCAGCGCACTTCCACCAACGCCCGCACCCGTAAGGGCCCGCGCAAGACCGTCGGTGTGCAGCGCAACCCCAACGCCAAAGCCGGCAAAGTATAATCTGACCTATGGCTGACGAAACCAATTCCAACCCGGAGGCTTCCGCCCCCGAAACCCCGGCTCCCGAGCCCGTGGCAGAAGCCAAGCCTGTCGCGGAAAAGAAACCCAAGGCCGCTCCCAAGAAAAAAGCCGCCGAAGTGACCGCCCCTGTTGCAAAAACCGCGGCCCCTGCCGAATCCGCACCTGCCTCCGAGGCTCCCGCCGTTGCCGCGGAAGCCGCTCCCGCGAAAGAAGCCAAACCGAAGGCTGCGAAAAAGTCCAAGAAGGACGAGAAGAAAGAAGCTGCTCCGGCCGCTCCGATCAGCATTTCCCTCGATGACGCCATTGAGCCTCTCAAAATCGTCAAGGCCAAGGGCAGCAAAAACATTTCCCAGGGCATCGCCCACGTTCAGGCCAGCTTTAACAACACCATCGTTAGCATCACCGACCTGCGCGGAGCGCTGCTCGGCTGGTCCAGTGCTGGCAAATGCGGCTTCAAGGGCTCGCGCAAAAGCACCGCCTACGCCGCCCAGATGGTCGCCCAGGACGCCTGCAAGCAGGCCATGGGTCACGGCCTTAAGGAAGTCGAAGTTCGCGTCAAAGGCCCCGGAGCCGGCCGCGAATCGGCCGTCCGCGCCATGCAAGCCGTCGGTTTGGACATTACCGTCATCCGCGACGTGACTCCCGTGCCGCACAATGGCTGCCGCCCGCCCAAACAACGCCGCGTCTGATTCGTCCAATTTAACCACCAACTCTCAGCTAAAAAATGGCACGTCACACCGGACCCAAAACCAAAATCAGCCGCCGCTATGGCGTGCTCATCCATGGTTCACCCAAGGCCTTCGAAAACAAAAATTACCCTCCCGGCCAGCACGGCCCCAAGGGATCCCGCCGCAAGCTTTCCGACTACGCTCTGGCGCTGGCGGAAAAGCAAAAGCTCCGTTTCCAATACGGCGTGCTCGAGCGTCAATTCCGCCGTTACTTCGCCCTCGCTTCCAGCAAGCGTGGCGTCACCGGCGAAATTCTCCTGCAACTCCTCGAAACCCGCCTTGACAACGTCGTGCAGAAGTTGGGCTTCGCCAAAACTCTCTACGCCGCGCGTCAGATGGTTTCCCACGGCCACGTGGCTGTCAATGGCCGCAAAACCAACGCCTCCTCGATGAACGTCAAGCCCGGTGACGTCATCACCATCCGCAGCGGCGAACGCTCCAAGCGCCTGGCCGTGAAATATCTCGACCAGACCTCGGCCATCGCGCCTCCGGAATGGCTCTTGGTGGACAAGGAGAACCTCAGCGGCTCCGTCGTCCGCATCCCGACCCGTTCGGAAATCAATCCCATCGTCAACGAACAACTCGTGGTCGAACTCTATTCGCGCTAACCGCCAACCGGTTTCCCCGCCCGAAAAAAAAGGAGCCCGCCGCAAGGCGGGCTTTCTTTTTTCACGATCTTGTCATTCCACCCAATCCCGCTAACTTCGCTCAAATATTATGGCCAAAGAAGTCACCACATCCCCCGCCGAAGACAAACTCTCCGCGCAACGCACCAAGAATCTCGATCTCGCCATCCAGCAGATTGAAAAAGATTACGGCAGCGAGGCCATCCGCCGTCTCGGCGACGCCAGTACCTCGCCGGTGGATGTCATCCCCACCGGAAATATTTTGATCGATCGCGCTCTCGGCGTGGGGGGATTTCCCCGCGGTCGCATCGTGGAAATCTACGGACCGGAAAGCTCGGGAAAAACCACCCTCACCCTCACGGTCGTGGCCCAGGCGCAGAAGCGCGGCGGACTGGCGGGTTTCATCGATGTGGAGCACGCCTTGGATCCCTCGTACGCCCGCAAACTGGGGGTCAACCTCGACGATCTTCTCGTTTCCCAGCCCAGCTCGGGCGAAGAAGCCTTGCGCATTTGCGAGACCCTCGTGCGTTCCAACGCCCTCGATGTGATCGTGCTCGATTCCGTGGCGGCCTTGGTCACGAAATCCGAGCTCGAAGGCGAAATCGGCGACGCCGTGGTCGGTGCCCAAGCCCGGCTGATGAGCAACGCCCTGCGCAAGCTCACCGCCTTCATCGCCAAGTCGCGTACGACCTGCATTTTCACCAACCAGATTCGCGAAAAAATCGGCGTGATGTTCGGCAACCCCGAGACCACACCCGGCGGGAAGGCCCTCAAATTTTACTCCAGCGTGCGGGTGGATATTCGCCGCATCGGCGCGATCAAGACCAGTGACGGCACCGTCACCGGCAACCGCACCCGGGTGAAAATCGTGAAAAACAAGGTCGCCGCGCCCTTCACCGAGGCGGAATTCGATATCATGTACAACGAGGGCATTTCCAGCACCGGTTCGCTGATCGACCTCGCGCTGGAAAAAAACATCCTGGAAAAACGCGGTTCCTGGCTCAGCTACAAAGGCACCCAGCTCGCGCAGGGTCGCGACGCGGCCAAGGAGGCGCTGAAAAGCGACCCGGCGCTTTACGAGCAGATCGGCGACGAAGTGCGCGCCGCCCTCGAAGCGGATAAAAAATAGCGTGTCCTTCCTTGAGGACCCGGGGCTGCATGTTGTTCGTTGGCCGGCCTGGTGTTGGAGTTCACGCTTCAGCGTGTGCCTTGCGGAACAGCCTAAAGGCTGGACTCCAACGCTGGATTCCCGCCGCGCGGACAACTTTGGCTTCATGCGAAGAGCGATTTTTCGTATGATTTCAATTGTCAGACCTCACTCCATGGGCCTACCATAAAGTTATGCGCTTGATGGTATGTCCCCGCAATGGCGTAACTCGCTACTGGGATGCGCCGGTGACGCACTTTGTTAGCCTCATCGACCCGGACGAAATCGAGACCGCGCTAAATCCTCCGCGGTCCACCGAGCGCCGGCTTCAACTTGTCTTCAACGATCTCGATGACATCGAGATGAACCTGCCGAATTTTGCCAGCTATCTCCCACCGCAGGAGGATGACGTGGCGGAATTGGTGGAGTTTGGAAAAACGCTGGCCCCTCTAATTGATTGGGGTTTGCTGGCGCATTGCGAAGCAGGTATCAGCCGCTCAACCGCGGCGGCCATCACGATTCTCACCTCGGCAGGATACCGCCCTCAGACCGCCTTCGGTGTGGTACGGCGCGTTTGTCCCGAGATGCTGCCGAACCGCCGCATCCTGCGAATCGCCGATCATCTTTTGCACACCGGCGGCACCCTTTACCACATGGCCGAAATCCATCGGCGCAAAGCGTTCTTGCGGGCTGGTTACGAAGATCCCACCAACGTCCTGCTCCGCGAGTCGCAAATGGCCAAGCCGGTGGCGAGGAACTTCCTCAGCCGCATTCTCGATATCTTCCCCACCGGATGGCGCACCATGGTGGGGTCCGGAGCCCACATACGGACCGGAAGAAATCAAAGCCGTTAAAGTTCCCGGAGGGCAGGGTCCCGCGCGGACCGGTGCCGAAGGGGACTCTCCCGTGCAATATGCCTTTGCTTCCCCACAAGCAGCCATCCATCCGTACCCACCGGGAGGCGAAAGCCTTTGTGTTGAACGTGGGTGCTCTTTAGCGAACAGCACCTTGACGTGCTTCGCTCGTCCCGGCGGCTTGATCGCGCCGGCTTGGATTCTTGATGGAAAAGAAAGGGCTCGCCACTCGTCCGGATGGTAGCCGAAAATGTGAGGTGCTTGTTTTCTGCCTTTCTTTTTCTTGCCTCCTCTTTGGCCATTCCGGCGGACACTGTCTCAAAAGCTTTCAACGGCCACCTTGGCGCGTTCGTCCTGATTGATTGTTCCTCGGGCGAAACTTTTCGTTCCGATGCCGCCCGCTGCGCCGAGAAGGTCGCCCCGTGTTCCACCTTCAAAATCTGGAACTCCGCCATTGGGCTTGAAACCGGTGTGATTAGCGATCCCGACGAATTGTTCTGGAAATGGGATGGCACGAAGCGCTGGCTGGAGACCTGGAACAAAGACCAGACCCTCCGGTCGGCCTTTGCCGCCTCGTGCGTGCCCGCATATCAAAGCCTCGCCCGCCAAATTGAGTCTGCCCGCATGCAGGAATGGCTCGATAAAATCGCTTACGGAAATCGCGACATCTCCGCGGGCCTCGACGTTTTCTGGTTGCCCAAACCGCCCGAGCGCAAAACCATTCTGATCTCAGCCGACCAGCAGGCCCTCATGCTGGCCCGTTTGGTCGGGGGAAAACTTCCCTTCTCGGCCAAAACTCTGGCCGCATTGAAGAGCATCATGACGCTGCAAACCACGACCCGCGGTACGCTCTATGGGAAAACCGGCACGGGAGGTGATGAGAAGGGCGACTACAACTTGGGATGGTTCGTCGGCTACGTCGAATCCTCGGGCCAGACCTATACCTTTGCCTGCTTGCTCAAAGGCAGAGGCGTCGCGGGAAAGGACGCCCGTGCGGCGACCGAAATGATCCTCACGGACCGAGGGTTGCTGTAGTTCTCGAACGGAATTCGCACTTGTGATCCGTCAGGACTTTCGCCCGAAATACCCCTGCACATCGGGCTTGAGCCAATAGATCAGCAGCGGAATGCAAATGGGCCAGAAGCAACAACTGGTGAGGCCCAACGCGATCAGGACGATGCCATAAACCCAGAGCCAGGGCCGGGGGTGGAAACAAAAAGGAACAAGGCAGGCCACCATGAGGGGCAGGCCCATCACGATGCAAACACCGGCCGTCAGATACTTTTCCACCTCCTGCATCTCAAGGGCCGATGCAGGAACGACGAGGAGCACAGCGCCGATGGCGGCCACGACGAAATACATCGCCGCCATGATCCAGCAATAGACCTGATACCAGAAAATCGCCTTGGGTTTCATTTCTTGATCAGCGTGATGTCTCTGAGCGCAACCAGTTTGTCAATCTGTCCCGCCGTTATTTTCCGGAAAACTGCACGAGATCCGGAGTGATTTCCGCCAGCGAGGATGTCCTTTGCCGACTCCGCGCGCGGTGGCCGCTTCTCCCTCCGGATTAGCCAATCGATGCAAAGCAGTGGGCGCGGCGAAAATTGGTGCGGCCAGTTTTTCGCCGAAGATTTTGTCTCCGTCGAACCGGCTCACGCGCGCAACACATGATAGTGCCGCAGCGAGGAGATTCCGGCGTTGAAGTCCAGCCTTTCAGGCTGCCACGAATCGCCTCGACCTCATCGGCTGGCTCGAGGAGGCGCGAAACTGGAATCGGCATTACTTCAAGGCGGCTAGAGCCTCCAAGGCGAGTTTCTTAGCCTTGGGCTGATTGAAAGGGGGGCTTGAAGCGGCGGTAAAGTCCGCCCGGGCTCGATCTATGTCGCCGAGAACAAGGTTGGCCCGCCCTCGATTGTAGAGAATGTAGGCGTCGTCAGGGGCTAGCGTGGCGGCGGCGTCAAACGCCTGCACGGCATCTTCCGCCCTCCCAAGGATGAGAAGGGCATCACCGCGCCGGTTGTAAACTTTGGCCGCGATCGAAGTTGCCAAGGCGTGATCCAACGGCAGGCATTCTGGCAGAATCCGCAGAATCGCCGCGCAGGTTTCCTCCGCCGCGATGACTTTTGACGAAGGAACGGCAGCGTCTTTCAGGTCGTTTTTTACTCCTTCCAGCAGAGCTTCAAGAGGTTTGACGGCGAAATCTCCGGCTCCTTGGGCACCGGCCAGATGGTGCAGACCGCTCAGGCACTCGGCGGTTCTTCCCGCCTTGGCGAGCTTGAGGAGTTCGGCGGATGTGGGAAGCGTGATTTCTTCTTTCACGGGAACAGCACCGGCTGGAGCGGACTGTCCCGCGAGGTAAATGTCGTCGCCAATCAGCCGCGAATACTCCGCGGGAACCTGGCCTCCCGCCGAACGAGCCAACACTCCGGCTCGAGTGCGTTTGAAGACTTGCTCGATGGTCAGTCCCGGCGTGCGCATGTTTTTGAGGAGCTCCTCGGTGTAGAGGCCGTTAGTTCCGTCCCCATCGAAAGCCGTCCGGCCCGCGTCCGTGGCAAAGGCGATGAGGGAACCGGCCGGCGGTGTCATTTCCGTGAGTCCAGTCCGGCGGGTCACACTTCGGGTGCGACTGGAGCGGGCGAGCGGGGTGTTGCGACAGGCATCGAGGATTACGAGATTACACCGTGCGCCCGCCGCGCTCATGTCGGCCACGGCCTGCTCGGCATTGAACAGACGCGTCTCGGCTAGCAGGCGCAGCGTCACTTCATCGGCACCCTCCGGATCAAAACCGGACTTAAGCGGGATCAAATAATTCGAGCCCGCTACGGAAATTCCGTGCCCGGCGTAGTAGAGAAGAGCCACTTCGGCACCGGGCAATGTTTGGCGAAAATCCGCCACGGCGCGAATCAATCGGTCCCGCGTCACATCATGCCTTTCGATCACGGAAAATCCAAGGTTTCGGAGTGTCCGCGCCACGGATTTGGCATCATTGGCCGTATTGCGAAGCATGCCGACGGCCGGTTCATAGCGGGCATTTCCAATCACGAGGGCCGTGCGTGATTCCGCGCCCTGGAGGGCGGGAAGCGCGAAAAAAATTCCCAGCACCAGCACCAAAAGCCCGCGCCTCAACCGGCTGATTAAAAGTGATAAAATCATTTCGCTTGAGGAGCGGATGAAATCCGGCTTCCACTCGTCGTTCCAACCGCGCAATATGTGGCGAAACCATTCATGCGGCAAGCGCCAACCCCTTCCCCTTTTTTCGCGTGTCTGGCTTTCCTCGCGGCCATTCTCACCGGCTGCAGCACCATCGAGCCGATGCCGTCCTCCAAAGACGCACTCATCCCGGGCGATCCGTCCGCGCCCTCCCAAGTCACTCCCCGCGAGGCCCTCGCCCTCGCCGAGATTTACACGCGGCACTCCTGGCGTCCTTTTGCCCGCAATATCCTGCACGGTCCTGACGCGAAGGGGATTTGGGTGGACACACCGGACATCGGATACCGACCGGCATCGGGGCGCGATGGCTGGTGGATGCCCGGAGAAGTGAATGTCGGGATACCCTACAAATGGGGTGGCTTCGATGATCCGACTGCGTTCGATCAAGCCATTGCCGCCGGTCATGCAGCGGGCGACGTTTCCACTCCGGCCAAGCGCCAGGCCGATAATGCGGCGGTAAGTGCAAAGGCCGCCGGCGTGGATTGCTCGGGATTCGTCTCCCGCTGCCTCAAGCTGCCGGTCGTTCACGACTCCTCTCGGTTGCCGGCGGTCTGCGATGTGCTGGCCAGCGCGAAAGACCTCCGGCCCGGCGATTTGCTCAATATTCCCCGCCGGCATGTCATCCTGATTGCCGGATGGGCTCGTCCTGATCGTTCATGGGTTTATTTTTATGAAACCGGGGGCATCCCAGACTGGAAGCCCGCGCTCAAGGAAGCACCCTTGGATGCGCTCATGGCGCTCGGCTATCAGCCTCTCCGTTACCGCGGGATGGCTCGCGAGTCCGTGCCATCCGGCAAGGAAGTCCTGACGCGCGCCGCCCGTTCACGGGCCATTGTTATTCCGAATCCCGTTATTGGCGAACCGTAGGTGGTGGGTTCGTCTCGCCAAGGCAGGCTACCGGTCGGAACCGGCATCGCGAAACTCCGCCGAACGCCGGAAGGTCCACGGGTGATCCCGGAGAAAACGTTCGCGTTCCTCGTCCGTGGCTCGCGAAAAAAGCGCGGCGTAAAAATCCGGCTTGGGATCGCGGCGTTCGGCGGAAGCGCGGCGGGCGGCGGCGACGGCCCGGGCGCACACGTCTTCCAGGTCGGAGGATTGACGGCTTTCCAGAAGGTCCAGATACGCCGCAGCATCTTGGGCGAGGGTGCCCTGCACGAGCCAGGTGCGGTTGATGCGGCGGGCGTGTTCGACAGGCGGGGTCATGCTCAAGTTCTGGCGGGGTCCGGAGGGGTGGCGGCGGAGAAGAACCTCAGCAAACCGACGGTCCACATCACGAGGCTGCCGAGATAGAGTGCGGCCAGAAACCACATCGCCGCGGAATTCAGCGCTGGTGGGTTGAAACGGTTGGCCTGCACCAGCAGGACAAAGCAACCGCAGACAAAGAGTGCACACAGTGTCGCGATCCAAAATGAGAACCGGAAAAGAAACGCACAGGCCCGACGATAGTTGTCCGGCTGCGCCCAATATTCCTTGCGGGGAACATTCAGCAACCGGCCGGGCAGGAAGCGGATGAAAAAAAGCAGTGCGGGAATGAAAGCAGAAAAGCCTGTGGCAAAAGCGGAAGAGGACCACATGGCCGTTCCGCGAGGCATCCACCCATCGGGGCTTCCGGCCCCATTGAAATGCGTGGCCACCCGGTCGGGCAATTGCGAACCCAGAAAAAAGATCGCCGCCAGCGTGGCGGCCAGAACGACCAAGTAGACCAGGAGCAGCTTTTTCATAAGACCGGCCCCGGGCCCTTCGAGTGGGGGAGGCTCGCCCCCGCCACGACGTCCCATGTTCGGATCCACCAGCGGGCAACGATTCCGGCAGTCACGTACGGATCGGACGAGGCAAAGTTCTCAATCGGTGCGGGAGAGTCCGTCCGAAAAAGCAAAACCGCGGCCCCATCCGTCGGATCACCCAGCGATCCGGCCAGAATCAAATCTCCGTCGTTGGCGGCCTTCACCACGTGTTCGCGATGGGCGGTTTGCCAGGGAACCTGACGCTCCGCGAAATCAGGAATCTTTTCGTAGTAGAGCAGGTAAAACATCGCGAGTCGGGCAATCAGGGATGCGGGGCAAAGGCGGGCAGGCCGTCGATGCTGCGCTGGTTTTTGGCGGCGCGGTAGGCGTCGAGTTTTTCCGGGCTTTGCGTGGCCGCCCAACGGTCGAGGACGTCGCGAGGTTCTTTGTAATCGAAAAAGGGAACCGAAAATCCGCAGGAATCGCTCACACGGGTCACCGCAATATGGATAAGGGCACGGGTGCCGGGGTTGGGCGGAAAATGCGCCGCCAGTTCGGCAAAGCGAGGATGATCGGGCGTGATCACGGTGCCGTGTCCATGCAGGCGGACAATTTTCGGCGGGCCCTCGAACCCGCAAAACATCACCACGATGCGGCCGTTCTCACGCAGGTGAGACACGGTCTCCGCGCCGCTGCCGGTGTAGTCTTGATAAGCCACCTCCAGCGGGCCCAGAACGCGGAAGGCTTCGCCGCCCTTGGGCGAGGTGTTCACATGGCCGTCGGTTGAAAGTGGCGCGGTGGCGACAAAAAAGACATGCTGCCGGGCGATCCAAGCGGCGAGTTCGGGTTCGATATTCTCGTGGGTCTTGCTCATGACGCGAGTTTGAACCGCAATGCTTGCCCTTGTCGGTTCAGCCCTCAATCAAAAAAAGCGGGCGACGATACCTGCGCCTGAAAGTGGCATCGGCATCTTGCTGATGCGATTTTTTCGAACACAGGCAGGATGCCATGCCACATTTTTCTGCAAAGTGAACTTCAATAAGGTTAGGCTCCCAACTGCCATGAGCGACTTCGAATATCCCAAGCCCTACGACGTGATTGTCATCGGGGCCGGCCATGCCGGCATCGAGGCGGCGATGGCGGCGGCCCGACTGGGTTGCGAAACGCTCATGCTCACGCAGAACGCCGACACCATCGGCCAGATGTCGTGCAATCCCGCCATCGGAGGCCTGGCCAAGGGTCACATGGTGCGCGAGATCGACGCCCTGGGCGGCTTGATGGCGCTGAACACTGACGCGACCGGCATTCAGTTCCGCATGCTTAACGCGACCAAAGGCCCGAGCGTGCGCGCCCCGCGCGCGCAATGCGACAAGAAGGCGTATCAGTTCCGCGCCAAGGCCCTGCTCGAGCGTCAGCCCCACCTCGATCTCAAACAGGGCAATGTCACGCGCCTGGTCATGGACGGTGATGCCGTGGCCGGCGTGGAAACCAATTTCGGCCTGCGCTTCCGCGGAAAATCCGTCGTGGTCACCACCGGCACGTTCATGCGCGGATTGTTGCATGTCGGTTTGAAAAACCAAGCCGGTGGCCGTCTGGGTGACTCCGTTTCAACTTTTAGCGATTGCCTGCGCGAACTGGGCTTCGAGGTCGGGCGTTTTAAAACCGGAACCCCGTGTCGCCTCCTGGCCAAGAGCATTGATTTTTCCAAATGCGACCGCCAGGACGGCGACGAGCCGGCGCCGCTATTCAGCTATCTGGCGGACACAATCATTCGCGGCGAGGATGAGATTTTTACGCTCAACGGCTGGCGCGACGGCACGTTTCACGTGCGGCAGATTCCGTGCTGGATCACCCACACCAACGAAAAAACCCACGAGATCATCCGGGCCAATTTGGACAAGTCGCCGCTTTACGCCGGGGTGATTGAAGGCGTGGGACCGCGCTATTGTCCGAGCATTGAGGACAAGGTGGTCAAATTTGCGGCGAAGTCCGCGCATCAGCTTTTTCTGGAACCCGAGGGCCGTCAGACCGACGAAATTTATGTCAACGGGGTTTCGACCAGCCTGCCGTTTGAGGTGCAGTATCATTTTATCCGTAGTGTCAACGGACTGGAAAACGCAGAAATTCTGCGCCCCGGTTACGCGGTCGAGTACGATTATTGCCCGCCCACGCAACTCCACACCACGCTCGAAACCAAGCGCGTTGGCGGACTCTATTTTGCGGGTCAGATCAACGGCACCTCCGGTTACGAGGAAGCCGCCGCGCAGGGGTTGATGGCGGGAGCGAATGCTGCGCTGAAAGTGCTGGGCCGGCCCGCTTTCACTCTCGCACGGCACGAAGCCTACATCGGCGTGCTCATTGACGATCTGGTCACCCGTGGCACGCCGGAACCGTACCGGATGTTCACCAGCCGTGCGGAATACCGGCTGCTCTTGCGCCAGGACAACGCCGACCTTCGGCTCACCGCGCGCAGCATTGAGGCCGGGCTGGCCTGTCCGCTGCGGCGTGCGCGATTCGAGGAGAAAACAAAAAGCATGGCGGCCTTGCGCAAAATCACGCGGGAAACCCGGCTCGACGGCGTGGCCCTCGACACCTGGCTCAAGCGACCGGAAAACACGCCGCCGAATCTACCTGCCGAGATCTACAAAAACTTTGCCGCCACGCTGTGGGATGTGGCCGAGACGGATTTGAAATACGAAGGCTACATTCGCCGCGAAGAAGAACGCATTGCCAAAACTGTCCGGCAGGAAGGAAAGCCCATCCCCGACTGGGTGGACTACGCGGCCATCAACGGCCTGCGCGTCGAGGCCACGCAGAAGCTAGCAAAAATCCGCCCCGAAACGCTCGGTCAGGCCGCGCGCATCAGCGGCGTCACTCCAGCCGACATGGCTCTGCTCAGCGTGTGGGTGATGCGCGGCGAGAGGGTAGGGTAGGCTTCCAGCCTGCCACGCCGGGCGTCCCGCCTGACAATTCGTGTCCTGATAGAATTTCGCCGGACGCGAAATCCGGCGGGCGGGACGCCCACCCTACCCGGGAATTGGGTCCGCAAGCATGCCATCTTCAATGCGCAGCAGCCGGTCGCCGCGTTTGGCCAGGTTTTCATCGTGGGTCACAACCAGCAGGGTGCGGCGGTCTTCGCGGGCGACGCCGAGGAGGAGTTCGATGATCGATTCGCCCGTGTGAGAATCGAGGTTGCCGGTGGGTTCGTCGGCAAAAATAATGGTGGGATTGTTGATGAGGGAACGGGCGATGGCCACGCGTTGTTGTTCGCCGCCGCTGAGCTCGGAGGGCAAATGCTGGAGGCGTTCCTTGAGACCGACGCGGGCGAGCAGGGCTTCAGCGTGTTCGGGGCGGGGCTTGCCGCCCATCATCGAAGGCAGGACGACATTTTCCAGGGCGGTGAGTTCGGGCAAAAGAAAGTAGGACTGAAAGACAAACCCCATGCGGCGGTTGCGCAGTCCGGCCAGGCGGTCGGAGGGCATGGCGTAAAGATCGGTCCCCTCGAAGTCCACCTTCCCGGCCTCGGGGCGTTCCAAGCCGGCTAGGGTGTAGAGGAGGGTGGTTTTTCCCGCACCGGAGGCTCCGCAGAGGAAAACGCGTTCGCCCCGGCAAACCTCCAGCGAGATGCCCTTCAGGACTTCAATGCGGGTGCGGCTGATCTGGAAGGATCGCTGCAAATCATGAGACCGGAGATGGACTTCGTTCTTGGCGTCGGATGGAGCGGGCATTTCGTACCGACTTCGTTAAGGTATTTGAGGACGCTTTGCACCGTCAACTTGACGAAAAGTTCGGAAATTTGAGATCGATAAATCCGCAAGGCTGGGCTCAAACGATTCTCGTGAAGTCCATGCGCATAGGAAGCCGGGTGCAATTCGCCAGTCTGTTCGCGGTTCTGGCGGTCGTGATGCCCGTGGTTTCGTTGCAGGCGCAAAGCGGGAATATCGCTTACGCGAATCCGTCGCCGCTGCCGCGGGGTTTTGTTTTTGAAGAGCAGCCGAATCCGCCCTTTGTGGAGGACGCCCCGCTTGTTCCCCTGACCGATCCCGCCGTGCAGCTCGCGGAGGAACAACACCGCGTGGAGGAAGATTTTGCCCTGCCAATGAAGTTTTTCACCGCCATCGCGGAGAATGACAAGGCCACTCTGGTCAGCCTGCTCAATGCCGGGGTCGATCCCAACATGGAACTGCCTCATCCGGCTCCGGAGGATTTTCAAAAACGCTTCACCGACCCCCATTTGCGCTACTACATTTCCGGGGAAGGCGGCATGACCGGTCTCATGTTGGCCACCTCATTGGGCAACCACGCCTTTGTCAAATTTCTGCTCATGGCCGGGGCCGATCCGATGAAATTGACCAAACGGCACAAGACCTATGCCCTCTGGCTGGCGGCGCGAAATAAAAACGTCGAAATCATGCGCAGCCTGATGGGCATCTCGGAAGAGCACGAGTCCAACCGCTTTCGCATCACGGTCGATCTTTCCCAGCAGGAAGCCACCCTCTGGCGCAACGGTAAGATCGAGTTCACCACCCCGATTTCCTCGGGCCGAAAATCCCACCCCACCCCGAAGGGACGCTATCTCGTGACGGACAAATACCGCATGTGGAAATCCACCATCTACCACGCCAAGATGCCGATGTTCATGCGTTTATCCTGCGGAGACTTCGGCCTGCACGTCGGCGTACTGCCCGGCTATCCCGCGTCGCATGGCTGCATCCGCCTGCCGGAACAATCCGCCCGGAAACTTTTTGCCAGCGTGCCCGTGGGGACCTTAGTGGAGATTCAGTGAGGGGCTCTCTCGTCGTTGAATTCAGGACGGCAAGGGCCTGCCGCCCTCCATTTAAAAAATCCCTACTTCGTCACCCGGCTGATGTGGCGGATCTCTTCGGCGCTGATGGCATATACCGTGTCTTCGCCGATGTTCTTGGCCTGGTCGCCGATGCGTTCGAGGAAGCGGGAGATGAAGATCAAGTCCATGTAGGTCGGGATGAACTCCACATTTTCGCTCATCCGATCAGTCATCTTCTCGGCGAAGGCGCGGTTCATTTCGTCGAGTTCGCGGTCGCGTTCCTTGAGGACGCGTGACAATTCGCCATTGTGGTCGGCAAAGGCGCGCACGGCATCCTGCAACATGCCCTCGGCGCACTGAAAAATCGGCTGAAGCTGCACGATCTCGGGGACTTCAGGCCGGTTGATGAGCTTGCGGCCCCGGCGGGCGATGTTCACAGCCTGGTCGGCCACGCGCTCAAGGTTGACGCTGAGCTTCATGGTCGCGATGACATTGCGCATGTCGGAGGCCAGGGGATGAAAGCGCAGCATCACGTTGATGCCTTCGCGATCGATCTGCACCTCGAGGGCGTCAATCTCCTCGTCATCGGCGATGACGGTATTGCACCAATCCTCGTCGCGCTCGAAGAGCCCTTTGCGGGTATTTTGCAGATTTCGTTCGGTCAGGCTGGACATCATGAGGGCGTCGTTGCGCAGGGCCGTGAGTGCTTCCTCGAAGTTGCTGAGAATGTGGGTGGGCATGGCGGCGGTTGGTCAGGGTATCAACCGAATCGTCCGGTGATGTAATCTTCGGTTTGCTTTTCGGTCGGATTGGAAAAAATCTTTTGCGTGATGTCGAACTCGATGAGTTTGCCGAGGAAGAAAAAGGCCGTCCGGTCCGAACAGCGGGTGGCCTGTTGCATGTTGTGAGTGACGATCACGATGGTAAACTCTTTTTTCAGTTCGTGAATGAGTTCCTCCACCTTGGCCGTGGCGATGGGGTCAAGGGCGGAACAGGGTTCGTCCATCAGCAGAATTTCCGGCCGGTTGGCAATGGCGCGGGCGATGCAGAGACGCTGCATCTGGCCGCCGGACATGCCAAGCGCGCTGTCTTGCAGGCGGTCTTTGGCTTCCTCCCACAGCGCGGCCCCTTTCAGACTGCGTTCGACCGTTTCGTCCAGCACGGCCTTGTTGTTCTGGCCGGCGACGCGCAGCGGATAGACGATGTTTTCGTAGATGGATTTCGGAAAGGGGTTTGATTTCTGGAAAACCATGCCGATGCGTTTTCGCAGGGAAATGACCTCGATGTGGGGATCGTAAATGCTCTGATCATCGACAAAGATATCGCCCTCGTGATGCACGCCCTCGATGAGGTCGTTCATGCGGTTGAGGTTGCGCAGCAGGGTGGATTTTCCGCAGCCGGAGGGCCCGATGAATGCCGTGACCTGGCGTTCCGGGATGTCCATGTGGATGCTGAACAAGGCCTGCTTGGCACCGTAGAAAAAGCTGAATTTGTCGATTTTGATGTAGTCCGGACGCAGATTTTCGGACCGGCCGGACTGGGCTTCGGCGCGGGCTACCGGCGCGGTGGATGCGGTGTGGTCGCTCATAGTGGATGGGACATGGCCATGATGGTCATTGGACGAAGGTTTTAGAAGGCTCCAGTGGCGAATTTTTTGCGGAGTTTTTCCCGGATCAAAATCGCGGTCAGGTTGAGCAAGACGACGAGAACGATCAGAAGGAGAGTGGTGGCGAAGACCATGGGTTTGGCGGCTTCGGAGTCGGGAGACTGGAAACCCAGATCGTAAATATGAAAGCCGAGGTGCATGAACTTGCGCTCAAGGTGGATGAAAGGGAATTCGCCATCAATCGGCAGGCTGGGAGCGAGCTTGACCACGCCCACGAGCATGAGCGGCGCGACTTCGCCCGCGCCGCGAGCCATGGCCAGGATGAGTCCGGTGAGGATGCCGGGCAGGGAGGCGGGAAGAATGATGCGCTGGATGGTCTGCCACTTGGAGGCCCCGCAGGCGAGGGAACCTTCCTTCATGCCGCGCGGAACGGCCGAGATAGCCTCCTCGGTGGCGACGATGACCACGGGAACCGTCATGAGGGCGAGAGTAAGGGCCGCCCACAAAATTCCGCCCGTGCCGAAGGTGGGCGTGGGAAGGTAGTCACTGAAGAGCAGCCGGTCCACCGAGCCGCCCACGAAATAAACAAAGAAGCCGAGACCGAAGACGCCGAAGACGATGGAGGGCACCCCGGCGAGGTTGTTGACGGCGATGCGCACGGCGCGAACGAAAAATCCCTGGCTGGCGTATTCCCGCAAGTAAATGGCCGCAACCACGCCGAAGGGAACCACGGCGATGCTCATGAGCATAGTCATGACAAAGGTGCCGAAGATGGCGGGGAAGACGCCGCCTTCGGTGTTGGCTTCGCGCGGCTGTTGGCTGAGGAAATTCCAAACATTGTGCAAAAAGACGCCGAATTTTTGCAAGAAGCCAAGCTGATTGGGCTGGTAGTATCCGACGATATCGCCGATGGGGAGGACCTTCTCTTTACCGCTGGGAACCGTGTAGGTGAGCGTATTCCTTAGCTGGAGCTGGCGGATAGCGCGGGCCTCGGCGGCGAGCGTGTTGTAGTCGGCGTCGAGTTTCGCGATTTGCCGGAGGGAGGCTTCGGAGCCTTTGCCTTTGACCTTGAGTTCGTTCATCTCGGAGTTGATCGCGCCGATTTTGCCCTTTTCGATGGTTTCGATCTCTTGGCGGCGTTTATTGCTGGCAGTAACGACAGCGGCGAGGTCTTTGGCGAAATCCGGAGAGTCGGCCGTGACGGTGCGGCCATCGTCATAGGTGATGGCTTGCGGGTAGCCGAAGGCCATGCCGTATTCCATCCGCTCAATGAGGTAGATGTCCTTCGGCTGCTCGATGCGGGCGATATCGGCGCCATTCACAAAGGCGAAGTTGATGCCGTAGATGTCCTTGTTGCCTACGAAGAACTGCAGTTCCGATTGGTCGGCGGCCTGCCGGCCGGAGGCGTCAAGCACGTCGGAGCGCCTGGTGCGTTTTTGTACGAGTTCCCCGACGAAACTCTCGCCATCGCCGGGAACGGGATTTTTCACCCCGGCCTTGAGGGTGATCTGTTCCAAAGGGCTGGGCCAGAAAACCGGGACGCCATTGGCGATGATAATCCCGAGCAGGCCAACGACCATGAGGAGGCCGATGGTGAGACCCATGGCGGTGAGCCAGACGAAGGGCTCTCCGGGAGCGGCGTGCGTGCGGGTGAGCGAGTAATCCTTGATCGGTTCGTGCATGGCGGGTGCTCCGGGAAAAATCAGATCGTCTTGTATTTTTCGCGCAGATGCTGGCGCATCACCTCGGCCACGGTGTTCACCGCGAAGGTGAGGATGAAGAGGACAAGCGCCCCAAGGAAGAGGGTGCGGTAAAGGGTACTGTGGTGCGGAGCTTCGGGCAGCTCGACGGCGATGTTGGCCGAAAGCGTGCGCATGCCGGAGAAGTTGTTCCACTCCATGATGGGCGTGTTGCCCGTGGCCATCACCACGATCATCGTTTCACCCACGGCGCGCCCGAGGCCGATCATGAGCGCGGAGAAGATGCCGGCTGAGGCGGTGGGCAGGACCACCCGCAATGCGGTCTGCCAGCGGCTGGCTCCGCAGGCCATCGAAGCGGTTTTAAGCGAGGCGGGAACGTTGGAAAGGGCATCCTCCGCGATGGTGAAGATGATGGGAATGACCGCGAAGCCCATCATGAAGCCGACCACCAGCGAGTTGCGCTGATCGAAGGTCGCGCCGGTGGCGGCGGGCCACCAATAGCGGAAGTCCGCGATTTTCTGGCCGGTGCTCGGGTCGGTGGTGACGAAGGCGATGCGCTCGAAGGCCGGACCGAGGCTCCAGAGAAAACCTCCGAGAATGAGCAGGATCGGGATGAATACGATCCACTCGCGGCCGGGTTTGATATACTTGCGCAGGCGAATGGGAAGAGTGCTCCAGAACCAGCCGAAGAGGGCGGCCGCAACCGGCAGTCCCGCTGTGACGAGGATAAGCGAGGGCACCTGATTTTCAATGAGGGGGGCGATGTAAATCGCGGCGAGGAAACCGAGCACAACCGAGGGCAGCGACGCCATGATTTCCATAGTGGGTTTGATCACGGTGCGCAAGCCGGGATCGAGAAACTGCGAGGTGTAAAGGGCGGCCAGCAGGGCAATCGGCACGGCAAAGACCATGGCGTAGAGCGTGCCCTTGACGGTTCCGAAGATGAGCGGGACGAGGGAATATTTCGGCTCGAAATCGTCGCTGCCACCGGTGCTCTGCCATTCCCATTTCGGAGCTGCGGCCCCTTCATACCAGATCTTGCCGAAGAGTGCCTTCCAGCCCGAATCGGGGTGCGGATCGTCCAGATCAAAAAAGTGGAGTTTGTTTTTGGTGTCGAGGAAAATGATGCGCTCGTATTTGCCGCTGATGACGGCGTTGAGGGCGGAGAACGGCAGTTTTTGTTCCCAGCGGACACTTTCGGTGGTGGCGTAACGCAGCGAGGAGACGGTGCCGCCGCCGAGGAGGAAGGCTTTGTTTCGCAGCGTGCTGGCCATGTAAGTCGGGCTGGCTCCGAGGGCGGGAAACTGATGGGTGAGATCGAAAAGGCGCACTTTGCCGCCTTCGGGGTAAAAAAGACTGAAGACCCGATTGTCCCCATCCACGCTGGCAAAAACCAAAGAAACATCGCCAAAGAGAAACTCAGCCGTGGCGATGGCCCGATCCTTTTTGTCTTCGAAGGGCTTGAATTGCTGCAAAACCTTAAACCCCTCGGTTCCATCGAGACCGAGGTAGGTCACTGATCCGTCCTCGTTGATGGAGATGACGGAGTCTCCCGAGCCCGGCACCAGGATGTTCGTGGGCCGACCGGAGATGAGCGGGGTGAGGTCGAAGGTGCCGACGATCTCCTCCTTGCCTGCCCCCATGAGAGAGCGCTTGCGTTTGAGGAGGATGGCCGTGACGGAATTCATCTCGCCGTCGTTCTGCAAGGCGACGATGACTTTGGCCGTGCCGGAGTCGCCGTAGGCAATGTCGAGGATGGGTTGACCGGGATTACCAATGGGAGCGAAAGGTCCGGCCGTCGGCGAGGCGGAGATGGTTTGTTTGCCGTCCTTCTCCGCGGAGGTGTAGTTGATGGAGACGACGCCGTATTGGCCGTCCTTCGTGCCGACGATGAGGTTCTGTTCGCGCTTGTTGATGCTGGCGGCGCTGATCTCGTGGGTCGTGCCATCGCCAAAGTTCACCGGAGCTTCGGTAAGCGAGCCTGTCTCGAAATCCACGAGGAGGATTTCGCCGGAGGGTTCGACGAGGAAGGGTTTCGCGCCCCATTCGTCCACACCAAGAATGGTGAATTTCGCGTCGGGCGGAAGCTGGACGCTCTTCAGTTCGGTGACTCTGGCCGCCTGGAAAAGCGGATAAACCTGGGCAACGATGAAAACAAAGATGCCCAGCACGGCCGTGATGACGAGCGCTCCGCCGAAGCGGATGAAGAACGTCATGAAGCGGTCAACAAACAGGGTAAGCGGCCCGGTCTCGAAGCGTTTACGGTCGGGCCCGGCGCATCGCGTGGTCGTTGGCATGAAAGAAGGGCGGGATTCTGGTTTCCGAAGGCCCCGCCCAACGATTACGCATCGGGCGGGGAATTTCGAGAACCGGGAAGCCGGTTATTTGGAGAGATTGACGAGGACTTCGTCCACGCTGGCCTTGGGCAGCGGGAAATAACCGTCCTTGATGACAACTTCCTGACCGTCCTTGGAGAGCACGTATTTGAGGAATTCCTGCGTGAGCTTGTCCATGGGCTCGCCGGGTTTCTTGTTCACATACACGTAGAGGAAGCGGGCGAGAGGATAGTCGCCAGTGAGGCAATTCTCGTAGTCGGCTTCGACGAATTTGCCGGCTTCTTCACCGAGTGGCACGGCGCGCACGTCGGAGGTTTTGTAGCCGATGCCCGAATATCCGATGGCGGAGACGTCGCTGGCGATGCCCTGCACGACTGCCGAGGAGCCGGGTTGCTCCTTCACCGTGGCCTTGAAATCACCCTTGGCGAGTGCTTCATCCTTGAAGAACCCGTAGGTGCCAGAGGCGCTGTTACGGCCGTAGAGCGACATGGGTTTGCTGGCCATATCTCCGGTGAGGCCAACCTCGCCCCAAGTGGTGATGTTCTCGCCACCCATCTTGCGGGAGCTGGAAAAGATGCCATCGACCTGCTTCATGGTGAGGCCTTTGATCGGGTTGTCCTTGTTCACGAAGACGGCCAGGGCATCCACCGCAACGGGAACTTCCGTGGGCTTGTAGCCGAATTTTTTCTCGAAGGCGTCGATCTCCGAGCTTTTCATCGGGCGGCTCATGGGCCCGAGTTGGGCGGTGCCCTCAATGAGGGCTGGAGGTGCCGTCGAGGAACCCTTGCCCTCGATTTGGATATTTACGTTCGGGTATTCCTTTTTGAACCCCTCGGCCCAGAGGGTCATGAGGTTGTTGAGAGTGTCCGAACCGATGGAGTTCACGTTGCCCGTGACCCCACTGGTCTGTTTATAGACCGCGATGCCGGGGTTGACTTCCAGCTTTTCGGCCTGCACGGTGACGCAGGCGACGGAAAGGGCCGCAAGGATAGAGATGTTGGTTTTCATAGGTGAGGCGGAACCTTTGCAACTCCGAAAAAGTTCGCAAAAGGTATATTGTGACAATTTTGTAACTTGATGCGGGGTGGACGAAAACAAGCGTCGCGGAATCTACAGGGGTTGCCCGAAGCGGGGTTCGACATCGGGTTCGGCACCCCAAAACAAAGCCGCCGCCAGAGGAAAAGCCCCGGCGGCGGCGTTTGCTCTTTCGCTACCTGAAAAAGTAGATGATGCACGGCAGCAAAGTGCCGTTGCGATAGTTTAGAAGCTTACGGCGTAAGCGAAGCCTAGGATGGTGGCATTTTGAATGGCACCGGTTCCATTAGGCTGGATGAAATATTGCACGAAGGGCTGAAAATATGCCCATTTGTTGATCTGGAAACGATAGTCCCATTCCAGCACGATGGAGTAGTTCGGCTGATTGGTGCGACCTCTGCTCTGCAGGTTCTGAATATTTTCATAGCTGTAGGAACCGAAGCCGATGGCGAACATGGTCTTGTCCGCATCGCGGGTGGGGATGAGTCCCTCGTAAACCAATCCGCTCTGGAAGTAGAACGGATAGAGGTTGTTATACTTGGGAGCGAAGCTGATCAGGTTGAAGGTGTAGAGACCCTGCTTGGAAAGCTCGGCCTTGGTTTCCACCGGAGCCTGGAAGCTTTTGCCGGACTTGCTGTCCACCGTGGACTTGCCGTCCGAGGGACCCTTGGCCAATGGGGCGGGTTCCTCGGGCGAAGGTTCGCGGAAGAGCATCTGGTCGGCCTGCCAGTAGAACCCGTATTGACCATAATTGTAGGTGCCGTTGAAGGAATCCCGTTCCTGACCCCAATAATAACCACCGACGGCGTATTTGCCGGGAAGTTCGGAAGGACCAAGCTTCGGGGTGATACCGGTTTCCGCCATGACGAAGAGACCGTTCAATGAGGTATCCTCGGCAAAACCTTCGAAGGCGAGGCCGTGGTTGCTGGACGAAGTGGCACCGGGATAAGCCATGAAAAGACCCGCCTTGGCGTAGTAGCTTTTCACGGGCTTGATCTCAATCGTGCCGCCCCAGGTTGAGAAGCTGGACGAGAACGGAATGTTGCCGCCGACGCCCTTGGAGCTTTCCACGGCGTTGTTGACGAACAACTTGGAGAGAGGCTGGTCGATGAATTCCTTCTGGGGCTGGAGCCAGCCACCGCGCAGGGTGAGGAACTCCTCAACGCCAAAGAGTTCAGGAGTGGCGTATTCGAGGCCGAAGGAGGTCAGGCGCCACTGGGTGCCGGACTGGTTGTTCGAAGGCTGGAAAAGGCTGGAGGCCTGGACGAAGCTGTTCGGGTTGGAGTTGGCCCGGGAGTCGCGCCAACGAACGGCACCAAAGCCAGTGAGACCCTCGAGAGCTTCAGTTTTCAGCAATTTGGAGAAATCGAGTTCGCCGGCGAAAACAACTTCCTGATCGTAAAACCCGCGAGATCCGCGCTGGCTGTCCACCACGCCAAAGAAGATGCCTTCGTATTTTCCGGAGAATTTGAAGCCGTTGTCCGCCAGGGTATTGCGGACCCCGAACCAGTTTCCAGTCATGTATTTTCCGTTCCACCACTCAGAGAGGGCGGATTCGCTGGATTCTTCCGACGTAGTAACAACGGTCGAGGTGTCGCCGGCTTGCAGCGGGCACTGGATTGTAAGGGAGGCGAGGAGGGCGGTGAGGCCCGCCGCACGCCATAAAGTGAGGACGGGTAGGTGTTTCATAGGTGTAAGGCGTCGGTAGATTTGCTGGTGCTATTGTTTTGTCAAAGGGAAGATTTGTAACAATTCCGTAACATAAAAAGGGTTCTGACCCGGAAAAATTCTGCGTCCTCTCGGCCTTCGATTGCTTCCTGGCCGCCCGCCAAACCTGCCCGACCGGTCGGGTCAGCGATTACGTTGCATCAGCCACCATCGCCGCCCGCAACCCGGCGAAAATTGCTGCGGGTAAAAGGTCCCTCCGCTGCGCGGGGCTCTCCTCCCGCGCGGCACCGGGGAGGGACTCGCCAAATGTGACGGAGATGTCACAGAGGAAAAGGAGCGTTTCGCAACGGTCTCAGATAGATCTCTCGGGGCATGCGCCCGAAATTTCGCATCCTCTTCCTCTGCACGCGCAATGCAGACCGCAGCATCTTCGCGGAGAACTTCCTTCGCGCCCTGGCGGGAAAGTCATTCGAGATTTACAGCGGCGGGGATAAACCGGCCGGCGAGGTGCACCCTCTCGTCCCCCAAATTTTACGCGAGGTCTTTAAGATCGATCCCACCGGGGCCGTCAGCAAATCGTGGCAGGGCTTCGTTGACTTCCATTTTGACTTTGTCATCACCGTTTGCGATGACGCACGCGAGGCGTGTCGGGTTTTTCCCGGCGGGCCGGTCACAGCGCACTGGAACTTCATCGACCCCGAACGCTTCCGCGACACCCCGGGGGGAAAATACCAGCGCTATTTGCAAACCGCCTTTCAAATACGACGCCGCATCGAACTCTTCGCCAGCATCCCCTTGGAAAAACTCGACCACCTACAACGCGAACTTCACGCCCGCAAGGACACCTCCAACCCAGCCGCCTGAAACTCCATGACACCGCACACCGAAAACACCGCCGATTTGCTGGCCCGCTTCCACCGTGAGATGGCCGACAGCTTCGACGAGGAACTGGAGCTCGAACTCGAGGACGGCGCACGCTCAGACGAGGACCATCTCAGCCCGGAGCAGAAGCAGAAGCACGATGCATTTCGGAAAACGTACTTCAAGGAGCTTTTCCGCCTCCAGGGCGAACTGGTGAAGCTCCAGGAATGGGTCGTCGCCACCGGCTACAAGCTGGTCGTGCTCTTCGAGGGACGCGATGCCGCCGGCAAGGGCGGATCGATCAAGCGCATCACCCAGCGGCTCAATCCGCGAGTCTGCCGGGTGGCCGCTCTCCCCGCGCCCAACAACCGCGAGAAAACGCAATGGTATTTCCAACGCTACGCCACCCACCTGCCCGCCGCGGGCGAAATCGTCCTCTTCGACCGGAGTTGGTATAACCGCGCCGGCGTCGAGCGGGTGATGGGATTTTGCACCGACGAGGAATACGAGGAATTTTTCCGATCCGTGCCCGAGTTCGAAAAAATGCTCGTACGCTCCGGCATCAAACTCATCAAATACTGGTTCTCCATCACCGACGACGAGCAGGAATTTCGGTTCAGTTGCCGGGTCCAAGACCCCCTGAAGCAGTGGAAACTCAGTCCGATGGACCTCGAATCGCGCCGCCGCTGGGAGGAATACACCAAGGTGAAAGAGGTCATGCTTGAGCGCACCAGCATACCCGAGGCCCCCTGGCATGTCGTGCATGCGGTGGACAAAAAAAGGGCGCGCCTCAATTGCATCCATCATCTCCTCAGCCAGGTACCCTACGAGGAAGTCAAACACGAACCCATTGTGCTGCCCGAGCGCGTGCACCACGCGGACTACCATCGCAAACCGGTGCCTCCGGAAATGTTCGTGCCGGAACAGTATTAGAGCCTGTCCAATAAATCAGCGAATCAGAAATAGAGCCACGGATCGGCACAGATGAAACACGGATTGCGAAGGAAATGCTTTTCTTCATCAGTGAAAATCAGGGTTGATCCGTGGCTGAAAATGACTTTCTAGACATGCTCCTAGGCCATTTTCACCTCGCCAGCCGTTTCCGCCATCTGTCTGGAAAATATGCGCATGTGGTGGTGCGATCAAAGGGAAACTCGGTGTGCAAATCCTGACAGAACAGGGTAGACAGATGAGAAGACGGCATGTGCATTCCCGATTGCCAAAGGCTCGGAAATTGAGCAAGACTGAAGGAATTCCATGAACGCGCCGCTGGCTGGAATTTTTCTTCTTTTTGCCTTTTGTGGAGCGCAGCCGTCCCTGTATTGGCTTGCTGAGGAACACCGGAGCCCGGGTGGGCTCGGGGTAGATTCGCCGTGGGCGAACTCGCAATGGCAAAATGAGTGCTGGCTCCACCAGCACACTGGCAAATTCAATCTATCAACTGAAAGTATAAAATGATGGGACTGAGCCCTTTTCCCGCCTGCGGAAAGCCAGGGCAGACATATGCAAGAATATCAATATTACATGACCCCTTTGCTTCACCGTGGCAACCAAGGCCAATCTGGTTTTTCCAAGAAGCAAAAAGAAAAATGGTGAAGAGACGGACATGGGGGCAGACGGACAGACAAAGCTGCCGAACCCGACATGACTAGCGCATTCCGCCAGCCACGCAAGGCCGATATCGTCACGATTTTGCCAAATTTTTGAGGGATTTTTACCCGGCGGAGCGCCGTCCCCGCTTATGCAACCGGGTTTCCCGTATTGTTAGGAAGTTTTGTGACGAAATTGTCGTAAACAAATTTTGAAATTGCTTTGACAAAATGGGCTCCTCTGGAATTCTCGCGGCGCTCACACCCCAGCCATGAATATTTGCAATTCCCCGGAGAGAAAAAGCGCAAAGATATTTCTTCCATTTCCGCCTTATCTTCCAAGCATCCTTCTGTTTGTTTTTTTCGCAAATTGCGCGGTTGATCTCCATGGCCAGATCACATTTGCGGGCCAGCAATTGGAAATTGGCCCATTGCGGTCCGATCAGGTAACGCCCGGCCGTGGTGCGTATGCAGGCGCAATCGGAGAGGGCAACAGCGTGTCGGGAGCGGGATCCCTGGCAGTCGGGAATCAGAACGTCATGCAAGCCAGCGGTTCGAATTCCCTGTTGATAGGAGAAGCGAACCTAGGCTCCGAGGCGCTGAATTGCGCCTTGATCGGAGCCGGTAATTCCGTTGCGAAGGATGAGGAGGGAAACCCTTCGGCAAATTCCCTGGTGACCGGGACGGGGAATCAGGCCGGAGGAACGCGCAATGGGTTTCTGGCGGGTAATGGCAACGCGAGTGGGAATGCGGAAAACTGCTCCGCTCTGGGCAGGCAGTTGGTAAACATATGGGAGGATTGTACGGTAGTCGGGCGCAACAATATCTATCAAGACGAAGCCGGCCCGCTTGTTGACGCGGGAGTGTTGTTCGTGGTGGGCAATGGGGCTGGAGCCGAGGCGAGAACAAACGCCTTTGAAGTCTATGCCGACGGCACGGTCGTCATCCCCAAGCGTCAAGGCGACATCCTGATGGGGGAATTCGGGGAGCCGGAATAACCACAGAGACACGGAGACGCAGAGAACGAAGCCAATGGATCCCTTTTCTTTCGTTTTTCCATCCGCGATATCCGCTTGATTTGAATGCCTGGCCTCACCCGCAGCGAGTTCGTTGCAGGCGGTTAAAACCCTTCTCATGAAACGCCTTGCCCTCATTGGACTTTTGCCGCTGGCGCTCGTATCTGCGCTGCTGGCAGCGCCGCCGGCCTGGTGGAGCGGGGAAGAAACGCGCATTCTGGAAGAAGAGGGCGAAGAGAACAACTCCGCGCCCGCCAATATGGGCCAGCTTAAACACGTGGCCAAGCAGGCGAAGGGACACCTGGATGCGAACCTGCCGGGCGGCGCGGGCGAGGCGATAACGAGCCTCGTGGAGGCCTTCGAGCCGAGAGCCGGGCAAAACTACACCCCGGCGCAAATCGGCGAATTCAAGGCGGCGAACCACGCGCTGATCAACCTGGGGCAACTCAAATCCGCGGCCAAACCGTTCTATGAGCGCCTGCTCGGCGTGGGCTACGACACCAAAGCCAACCTCATCGCCCGCGGCTACCCCGCCAACTGGGCGCATAACTATCCATGGGATCCGCAAACGCCCGTGGAAGAAAACTATGTTCCCGCCAACCTTGGGCAAGTGAAGATGGTGTTCAGTTTCGGCCTCGTGAACTTCCTCTCCCCGACCTGGCAGCAACAATACTTCGGAGCGACAAGCGGCGCGGATCCCGCCGCCGACCCCGACGGCGACGGCCTGACGAACTTGCAGGAATACCAGCAGGGCGGCGACCCGACCGATTACTACAGCCAGGGAGGAGTGACGATCACGCCGAGCCTCATCCTGCTGAGCGGCAACAACCAGAGCGGGGCGCCCGGAGCCTTCCTGGCTGATCCCCTGGTCGTGGAAGTGCGCAACAGCGCCACCAACGCCCTTCTGGTCAATGCGCCGGTGACTTTCACGGTGAGTGGTTCCGGCGGAGGACAGATCGCGGCGAGCACGAGTGGGGCGGGGCTGGCTTCGACGCTGGATTTGGTGACCGGAAGCAACGGGCTGGCACAGTCCTATTTCCGATTTCCGGCGGCAGCCGGGACAGCCAGCACGATTGAGGTGACGGCGGGAAGCGGAACAAACACCGCGCAAGCCAGCTTCACGGCCACGAGTCTCTCGATATCCCAAACAGGACTCCAGTTGTGGTTTAAGGCGGACGCGGGAGTTACCGCCGACGGAAGTGGAAAGGTCAGTCAGTGGGTCGATCAGGCCGGAGCCATTGCCGTGACGCAAAATACAACCGCCGCCCAGCCCGTTCTCGTCGCGAATTCGGTCAACGGCATGCCCGGGCTGGCCTTCAATGGCTCACAGAGGCTGTTCTCCTCATCGGCCGATGTTCCTTTGAATCAAGATTGGACAATTATCGCTTTCGGAAAGTCGAACGATTCCAGTTCCACGGAAAGTTACATGGGTAGCATCGGAGGGCCTGGCACCAGCGGAGGGGTGAAGGCTTTTGGAAAATATCAGTCACGGAGCATGCTCGGAGTGTGGAACGGCTATGCGCAGGGAGGTGCATTCCCACCCATTGGAAAGCTCGGGCGTTTGATGGTGAGATATACGAAAAGCACGGCGGGAATGGAGTTTTTCCAGAATGGCTCTCCGGATGGCGTTGTCACAATAAGCACCGCGAATTCCACGCCGGGTGTTTTTATCGGTGACGTGACCGATAGCAGCTATCTGCGACCCTGGAATGGTGAAGTGCATGAAGTGATCGCGTATGACCGCGCGTTGAGCGACGCCGAGGCCGCGCAGGTGGATATCTATCTGGCCGACAAATACGCCCAGTATCATCCGGATGCGGCATGGATTGCGGCCTATCGGCAGGCGGTGAGAGAAGAGGTCCATTTCCGGAAATGGGACAAGGTGGCGGCGGAGAGATTCGCGGCGTTTCTGGCAAGCAATCCGGCGATTCCGGCGGCAGGAGTGACCTTGTGGCTGAAGGCGGACGCGGGGGTGGCCACGGATGGCTCCAACGGGGTGAGCGTCTGGGCGGACCAGTCGGTAACCGGAAAAGATTTGGTCCAGAGTGTGGAAAGTTATCGTCCTTCCCTGCAAGGCAATGCGGTCAATGGAAAACCCGCCATTCGATTTGACGGAAGCAACGACCACATCCTGACTTCGTCGGGAAATGGCTGGGGGACGAGCCAGTTCAGCGTGATGTTTTTGATGAAGCCGAACACGACGGCCAATCACAACCAGCAGCTTGGGGCCACGGGAATCTGGGGGCAGTTTTTCTTTCACACGTCCTTGGAGGGTGGAGTGTATGTGGGAACCGATCAGGCCATGCGGATGGTGCCGGGAACGGGAGCGGGGCAGATTCCCGACGGAACGGTGAGGGCAAATTCATGGCAGAGGTTTGTTTTCGTTTTCGACAACGGCGTGGGGAAATTTTACAAGGATGGCGCTCTGGTGTCCTCAAAGACGATGGCTATTCCGGCAAATTGGAGCGGATTCACCCTTGGGGTTCCGAGCCAGCACACGATCAACGGGGATGTGGCGGAAGTCATGGTGTATGATCGCGCGCTGGGCGATGCCGAGCTTGCGCAGGTGGATATCTATCTGGCCGAAAAATACGGCCAGTATCATCCGGGCGCGACATGGATCGCGCCCTATCCGCAGGCGGTGAGGGATGAGGTCCACCTGCGCAAATTGGACAAGATGGCGGCGGAGAAATACGCGGCGTTGCTGGCAAGCAATCCCGTATTCCCCGCGGCAGGAGTGACCTTGTGGCTGAAGGCGGACGCGGGGGTGGCCACGGATGGCTCCAACGGGGTGAGCGTCTGGGCGGACCAGTCGGTAACCGGAAAAGATTTGGCCCAGAGTGTGGAAAGTTCCCGTCCTTCCCTGCAAGGCAATGCGGTCAATGGAAAACCCGCCATTCGATTTGACGGAAGCAACGACCACATCCTGACTTCGTCGGGAAATGGCTGGGGGACGAGCGGGTTCAGCGTGATGTTTTTGATGAAGCCGAGCACGACGGCCAATCACAATCAGCAGCTTGGAGCCACGGGAATCTGGGGGCAGTTTTTCTTTCACACGTCGTTGGAGGGCGGAGTGTATGTGGGAACCGATCAGGCCATGCGGATGGTGCCGGGAACGGGAGCGGGGCAGATTCCCGACGGAACGGTGAGGGCAAATTCATGGCAGGCGTATCTTTTCGTTTTCGACAACGGCGTGGGGAAATTTTACAAGGATGGCGCTCTGGTGTCCTCGAAGACGATGGCCATTCCGGCAAACTGGAGCGGATTCACCCTTGGGGTTCCAAGCCAGCACACGATCCACGGGGATGTGGCGGAAGTCATGGTGTATGACCGCGCGCTGAGCGATGCCGAGAGCGTGCAGCTGGGCGTCTATTTGTCCCTGAAATACGGGATTCTCACGGATATGCCGCCGCCCGTGATCACACCGGCCGGAGGAGATTTTGGCGAGCCCGTGGAGGTTGGCATAACGACAGAGGTGCCGCAGAGCGTCATCCGGTACACCCTGGATGGGTCCGAACCCACGAAGGATTCGCCACTTTACACGGCGCCATTGACGATCTCGGGCTCCCCGCTGCTCAAGGCGTCTGTCTTCCTGAGCAATGGCATCCGCGGGCGAAGCGCCTCCGCGCAATTTTACGTGGGGGATGCCGATCACGACCTCATGACCGATGCCTGGGAGACGGCCAATGGCCTGGATCCCGAAAACGCCGCCGATGCGGCGCTGGATGGAGACCTTGACGGCCTCACCAACCTCCAGGAGTTCCAGATCGGAACGAACCCCTGGCTCATTGACACCAATGGCGATGGCATTGCCGATGGCGTCTCCTATTACCAGGGAATCGACCCGGTGGAGACCGACCACGATGGCGACACCTTGACGAACGCCGCCGAGCTGGCCGCAGGCACGAATCCCTTTGCCGCGGACACCGATGGCGATGGCGTGAACGACAACCTGGACGCCTATCCCCTCGACCCTCTGCGCTCCACGCCGCTTGAGCCCGTGCCGGGCGATGTGACTGCGCCGCAAATCACCCTCACCGAGCCAGCCGATGCCGTCCTCGTGCCTTAACTTAAGAGCCAGTCCAATCAAAAACAAAGAATTCGCCA
>JBGTGQ010000004.1:0-28638 GCA_041746635.1 Terrimicrobiaceae bacterium
AGGCCGCGCCGCCGTCGTCCTCGACACCGGGGCCGCCTCCCGCGGCTCGGGCAATGCCGGCACCAACAAGGAAAAAACCGTCCGCCAGTGGTTTGTGGACCACGACCTCATCGAGAGCGTCCTCTACCTGCCCGAAAACCTCTTCTACAACACCACCGCCCCCGGCATCGTGCTGTTTCTCAACAAGGCGAAGCCAAAAGAAAGACAGCACCGCGTGCTGCTCGTCAACGCCAGCCAGGTCTTCGAAAAGGGCGACCCCAAGAACTTCATCCCCGACGAAGGCATCCAGCGCATCGCCGACACCCTCATCGGGTGGAACGAGGAGGAAAAACTCAGCCGCATTGTCGATCATACTGAGCTGAAAAAAAACGACTACAACATCTCCCCCAGCCGCTACATCCACACCAGCGACGCCGAAATCTACCGGCCCATCGCCGAGATCGTCGAGGAACTGAAGGTCATCGAAGCCGAGGCGCGGGAGACGGACAAGGCCCTCAGCAAAATCCTTAAGCAACTCGGAATATGAGCCAGGAAGACCTCAGCATCATCCAGAGCGACGCCGGACTCGTGGCCGACGTGCGCTCCATGATCGCGCAAACCCGCGAGGGCGTCGCCCGGACCGTCAACGCTGGAATGACGTTGCTCTACTGGCGGGTCGGCAAGCGCATCCAGAATGAAGTTCTTGGAAATGAGCGCGCGGAATACGGGAAGGAGATTGTGCAATCACTGAGTGCACAATTGACGGCGGACTTTGGGAAAGGGTTCAGCTACACGGCACTGACCCGGATGGTGAAATTTGCAGAGAATTTCTCTGAATCGGCAATTGTTGCTACACTGTCGCAACAATTGGGCTGGTCGCATTTCAAGGAGATCATTCCCTTGAAAGAAAACCTCCAGCGCGACTTCTACGCCGAAATGTGCCGGGTCGAGCGCTGGAGCGTCCGCACCCTGCGCAAAAAGATCGACTCCATGCTCTACGAGCGCACCGCCATCTCGAAGAAACCCGAGGAAGTCGCCAAGGCCGAACTCGCTGCCCTCCGCAGCGAGGACCAGCTCACCCCCGACCTCGTCTTCCGCGATCCCTACATCCTCGACTTCCTCGGCCTCAAGGACCGCTACCTCGAAAAGGACCTCGAAGACGCCATCCTGCGCGAACTCGAAACCTTCCTCCTCGAACTCGGCAACGGCTTCGCCTTCCTCGGCCGCCAGACCCGCATCCAGATCGATTCCGACGACTTCTACCTCGACCTCCTTTTTTACCATCGTGGCCTGAAACGCCTCATCGCCATCGAACTGAAACTCGGCGACTTCAAAGCCGAATACAAAGGCCAGATGGAGCTCTATCTCCGCTGGCTCGCCAAACACGAGCAACAGCCCGGCGAGGACTCGCCCCTCGGCATCATTCTCTGCGCCGGAAAAAAGACGGAACAAATCGAACTCCTCGAACTCGACCAAAGCGGCATTCACGTCGCCGAATACCTCACCGCCCTGCCATCTCGCGAACTCCTCCAACAGAAACTCCACGCCGCCATAGAGATCTCGCGGGCGAGGCTGGAGGCAAAGGAGGGCGGACATTCCTGTCCGCCACCAGAGGAAGGAGGTTCGGAGTGAGAAAATGTCTTCCAGATGGTTGGTCCGAACTGGAGTTTGAAAACTTCACGACGCTCCAACGTGGTAAGGACCTAACCAAAGCACAGTTCCGCGAGGGAACCGTCCCAGTCGCCGGATCAAACGGAGTCATCGGCTATCACGATACTGCGATTGCAAAAGCACCTGGAATCACTGTTGGGCGAAGCGGTTCCGCAGGCAAAGTCACCGTCTACGAGGAAGATTTCTGGCCGCACAATACCTCGCTCTACGTTCGTGATTTCCACGGCAACGACCCTCATTTCGCCGGATTCCTTCTCGGCTCGCTGAATCTCGCGCAGTTCAAGACTGGTGCGTCTGTCCCGACACTTGATCGTAATTCATTCAAGGCGCTCCCGTTGCTTGTCCCCCCACTCCCCGAGCAGAAGAAGATCGCGCTTTTCCTTTCGACGGTGCAGCGGGCGATCGAAGCGCAGGAGCGGATCATTCTGACCACCACCGAGCTGAAAAAGGCCCTCATGCACAAGCTCTTCACCGAAGGCATCTCCCGCGACGGCGGGAAACCCCAAAGACAAAAACAAACCGAAATCGGCCCCGTCCCCGAAAGCTGGGAGGTGGTTCGTTGTGAGGATGTCTGTGACACGATCAGCGTCGGAATCGTTGTGAAGCCGTCCAGCTACTATGTGAAGGACGGCGTGCCTGCATTCCGTTCCCAGAACGTTCGCGAAGATCGGATTCAGCCAGAACCGATTGTCTACATCTCCGAAGAGGCAAACAACGGACCGGTAAAGAAATCAAAGCTATCTGCGGGCGACGTCCTCATCGTCCGAACGGGCTACCCAGGCACTTCATGCGTCGTTCCGCCTGAGTTCGACGGAAGCAACTGCATCGATTTGATATTCGTTCGGCCGAACAAAGAAAAACTCCGGAGTCATTATCTGAGCCGCTTCTTCAACTCAGATGCTGCGAAGGTTCAAGTCCAAGCGGGCAAGATTGGACTCGCTCAACAGCACTTCAACGTGGGCGCGGTGAAGACCACCCAGATGCCGCTACCACCTACGGACCAGCAAGACGAGATCGTGTCACACCTCGAATTGATCGACTCCAAGAACGATCTGGCGACCTCGAAGCGGAACGCACTCCAAGACCTCTTCCGCACCCTCCTTCACGAACTGATGACTGCAAAGACCCGCGTTCACGAACTCACGCTTTCCAATTAGAATTATGAATGATCAAAGAGGCTCGTGCTGGAGGAAATGGGATCTTCACATTCATACCCCGGCATCGTTCCGTTGGAACGGTGGCAAGAGGTTTCCAGACATGGACATGGCTGAGAAGGAGACTTCCTTGAATGAAATCGTTGAGGCGCTCAACAGCTCTGATGTTGCCGCATTTTCGATCGTCGATTACTGGACGTTTGACGGTTTTGAAGAACTCCGATCACACGTAGAATCAGGTAAAGCAAATCTGAATAAAACTGTTTTCCCCGGCATGGAGCTACGGGTCGAAGCTCCAGTCAATTACCGATTAAATGTTCAAGTCTTGCTGTCAGACAGATTGACCCGTCAGCAACGAGCCGATTTCAAGGCTGAGCTACGGCTTAGTGGATCAGACCGTTCTATTTCGGAGGAGGCGCTAATTCAGTTCGCGAAAGGGTTGTCGCCTGACAAAGCCGCGAGGCACGGATTTAGCGGAAACTACGCGGACGATGATGCGAAGTTACTAAGTCTCGGGAGTCAGACTGCTGAGGTGACGAGAGCGTCATTGGTGAAGGCCAAAAAGACTCTTCCAGAAGGAACCTGTTTAATCATCCTTCCGTATGACACGTCTGACGGCCTTGAGAAACTCGATTGGGCACAACATCCCTGTGCGGACCAATACTTCATGCAATCTGCGGACATGTTTGAGACGAGGACGCCGGGAAACGTTGATCTTTTTCTTGGACGAAAAACCGCCGCAAATAGTGCTTTTTTTAGCAACTTTCTCAAGACTATGGGCGGCAATCCAAAGCCCCCGATTTCTGGAAGCGACGCGCACAAAACTGATGATTACGGCAAATTTCCAGGCGATCGTATTACCTGGATTAAAGCAGATCCAACTTTTGAGGGACTAAAAAAGGTCCTTATCGAACCGGAGGGTCGGGTCTTCATCGGTGAGTGTCCTGAGCAGCTTCAAATAATCGATGAACGGCCAACAAAATTTATCGCCTCTTTATCAATCAAGAAAAAGGCGGGATCAAATCTCGATGAGCATTGGTTTGATTGCGAACTTCCAATAAATCCTGGGCTGGTCGCCATCATTGGGAATAAGGGCAACGGAAAAAGCGCCCTAGGAGAGACAATTGGGCTACTCGGTAGGACCGGAAACACTGACGCCTTTTCATTCCTGAGTCCTAGGCGGTTTCGCCAGTCTAAAAGCAACAAGGCTGCGCATTTCGAAGGAGCTCTAATGTGGGTCAGCGGTAACACCGAAGCTGCGGAACTGCACGAAGACCCTGATTCTAATGCATATGAATTAGTAAAGTATATACCGCAAAGCTACTTAGAAACTCTATGTAACGAGCTAGGATTGGTTGAAGAGGGAGGGTTTGACGACGAGCTGCGTTCCGAAATTTTTTCTCACGTCCCAGAAGAGGAGCGACTTGGACAAAACAGCTTGGAGAGCCTGATCGAGTATCAAACTGCACAGGCCACTGCGAAAAATGAGATTCTCCAAAAGGAACTTGGGCGTATTACCGCCAAAATAGTCGCGCTTGAAAGCCAAGGATCAGCCGAGCATAGGACGAAGATAGAGGGCGCTTTAGCTGCCAAACAGCACGAGCTCGAAGGGCACGATAAGAATATCCCTCCAGTGATTCCGAAGCCCGAAGGAACCGATCAAGAGAAAGCCAAGATGGAAGAGCTAAGTAAGAAGCTTTCCGATAAGAAAGGAGAGCTAGAAGCGATCGACGACTCTGTCGCGTCTACTCGCAAAGATCTTGCTGCCGTGAATTTGCTTATTGCGGCAACACAGCGACTTTTCTCGAAGATTGAGAATTTTGAACGGCAGATCGCATCCTTCAAAACCGAGGCGGCTCCAGAGATTGAAACACTTGGCTTGAAAGAGTCAGATATTTACACGCTTAAACTTTCAAAAGACCCGGTAACCAAGAAACGTTCAGAATTGTTGGCAAAACAAGCGCGGTTGGAACGGGAGTTGAACCCAGAGGAACAGGGTGCTTTAGCTGCAAAGCGAGCGACAATTACAGCCGAGCTGAAAGCAATCCAAGGACAGTTGGATGCGCCTCACAAAGCCTATGAGGCGTATCTCGAACGTAAGGCTGCTTGGGAAAAGGCAAGAAAGCGAGTCGTCGGTTCAAAGGAAACTCCCGAGAGCATCGAGTTTTTCAAAGAAGAACTGAAACGAATTGCCTCAATCCCCTCAGAGATTGAAACTCAGCGGGCGCAAGCAGTCCTAAAGACGAAGGACATATTTCGCGAGAAGGCTTCTTTAGCCGAAACTTACAGGGCTCTCTATGCTCCAGTTCAGAAGTTTATTGATTCGAGTCCTGTTGCAAAAGACGAGCTTCAGCTTCGATTTACTGTCGAAATTTCGGATGCTGGATTCGCAGACACCTTCTTCGCACACGTCAGCCAAGGCGTTAAAGGAACATACTGCGGCGCTGAAGAAGGCAGAAAACGACTGCAGACGATTCTGTCAGCTAGTGATCTTTCAACCGAGGCCGGTATCGCGGCGTTCGTCGAGCAGTTGATCAAGAGCCTTCTTGTCGACGGGCGCGATGGCAAGACATTTACAAATGTAAAGGACGTCGTGAAGAAAGGTCAGACCACACAGACTCTCTATGACTTCGTTTATGGACTGGATTATCTCCGTCCGAGGTATTCGCTTGGAATTGCAGGGAAGGCTCTTTCCGAACTTTCTCCAGGTGAGCGTGGGGCGCTTCTTTTGGTTTTCTATTTGCTGGTCGATCAGAACGATTCCCCTCTCGTCATCGATCAGCCGGAAGAAAATTTGGACAATCAGACCGTGTTTAAGCTGCTTGTTCCCTGCATCAAGGAGGCCAAGAAACGGCGCCAAATAATTGTGATCACGCACAACCCAAACCTTGCGGTTGTGTGCGACGCTGAGCAGATAATTTGCTGCTCGATCGATAAGCATGATGGCAATCGGCTCAGGTATGTCTCTGGTGCAATCGAGAACCCTGCAATCAATAGTGCCATCGTTGACATCTTGGAGGGAACAAGGCCTGCCTTCGATAACCGAGGTTCGAAATACCTAGAGAGCGTCACTTCATAGAATGTCTCATGCCCACACCCGGAGAACACAAAACCGTCCAAGCCCGGATCCTCTCATACGCCGAGGCCATCGGCTGGACGATTGTGCCCCGCGAGGAAGCCGAGCGGCGTCGCGGGTTTGATCCGTCCGTGCCGCCTGCCGACCGCGCCAGGAACCGTTCGCTCTTTTTCAACGACCTGCTCGACGCCAAGGTGCGGGAATTCAACCCGCGCTACGCCGAGGCCGAGGGCGTCCCGCATGCGCGGGAGCAGTTCCGCCATCTGCACACCGACTTCTACGGCAACCGGGAATTCGTCGAGCACCTGCGCAACCGGGGCAAGTTCTATGACCACGAGGAGAAGCGCGAGCGCGACCTGATCCTGAACATGAGCAACTGAACATGGCCACCAAACCCAAATTTGATCCCCGAAAGATGATGGAGCAGGCCGTTGAGGCCATGAAGCAGTCCATCCAGGAGCCGCGTGGGGACGGGAAGGCGAGCCCGCGGGTGGGTGCGGTGCTCGTAAAGCCGGACGGAAGCACCGATTCGGCGTTTCGCGGCGAGCTGCGGCATGGAGATCATGCCGAGTTTACCCTGCTCGAGCGCAAGCATCGCGACGCGCGGTTGGACGGGTCGGTTGTGTTCGCCACACTCGAACCTTGCGCTCCCGGGGCACGGAAGGATCCGAAGTTGTCCTGTGCGGAGCGGATCGTGAACGCTCGAATCTCTGAAGTGTGGATCGGCATCGAGGATCCCGACCCAACCGTTGATCGCCAGGGAATCCGCTATCTCGAAGACAACGGGATCAAGGTTCACCTTTTCGACCGCGATTTGCAGGATGAGATCCGGGAGACCAACAAGGAATTCATCGTGCAGGCGTTGGATCGCGCGGCTGCGGCCAAAGAGAAGAAAGTGACCCAGCCCGTCCTGCAATCGCAGTGGGACGAGGTGCAAGCCGATGCGGAGGTCGCCGATTTTTCAAAGGAAGCCCTGACTCGCTACCGTGGTCAGACAAAAATCAAGGAGGCAGTCGGAAGTGATGCGTTCCTGGAGCGCCTGCAACGCCAAGGACTGGTTCGACGGCACGGTCGGAAGCTCCGGCCGACTGGCTTCGGACTGATCCTGTTCGGCAAAAATCCACGCGAGATCATTCACCACACTGGGCTGAACCTGACGATCGAGTTTCCCGACGGCACCCACGAGGTGAAGGATTTCGACGGTCCGTCGATTTTGATTCCGGATGCCATCGAGAAGTGGCTGAAGCCCAAGCTGCCGAACGTAATCGACCGGAATCATATGGCTCACGCGAAGATTCCTGCGCTCCCTTTCGAATTAATTCGGGAGTCCGTGAACAACGCCCTTGTCCACCGCGACTACGACCTCACGGGCGCCACCTGCCATCTGGTTGTCAGTGCGAACACGGTGCTGGTGCGTAGTCCCGGCGAGCCTCTGGCTCCGGTGACCACCGAGCAGCTTCAGGATTTCACGGCTCCGATGTATAACCGCAATCCGAAGCTCCAGTTTGCCTTCGGGGGTTCGAAGCTTGTGGAAGGACGTGGGTTGGGCATGAGGACGCTGAGCGAGGCGGCCAGCAAGCACGGACTGCCGGTGCCGCGTTATGAGTTCGACGGTCTCTACCTGAACCTGACGATCTACCGGCATGCGGGAGCAGCGGCCAGGGAACTGGCTGATGAAATCTCCCGCGAGCTAAACGAAGACGAGATTGCCGCCTGGCAGTTCATCGTGACGCAGAAGTTCGTTACAACTCCTGAGTTGATGAAGCAGACGGGCTTCGACGAACGGAAAACGCAACGTGTTTTGAAAAAGCTTCGAGATTTAAAACTGCTGGAACGACTGGGAAAAGGCCCTGCAACCCGCTACAAGGGGCTTCGTCCATGAGCTACAATCGCGACATTAGTCCCGACATTTTGTCGCGATTCCGGTTGATGAACATTCGGCAAGTTCGAATCCCGACAGAAATCCCGACAAAGTGTCGGTATTTCGTCTTCGAAAATTTCCCTCCGGAACCGCTCATGCCAGAATGGCAGGCTGGTGACAGCCGGACAAAAAGCCGGACATTTTGTCCGGATAGCCGGAGTAAACGCCTTTCGCGACATCGTGTCGCGATCCCCCGAATTCCTACAAATACGGGCAAAAATCGAATTTAGCCCAGAGCCCAATGTCCACACCCGGAGAACATAAAACCGTCCAAGCCCGGATCCTCGCATACGCCGAAGCCATCGGTTGGACGATTGTGTCCCGCGAGGAAGCCGAGCAGCGGCGCGGGTTTGATCCCGACGTGCCTCCGGCCGACCACGCCAAGAACCGCTCGCTCTTCTTCGACGATCTGCTCGACGCCAAGGTGCGGGAATTCAACCAGTGCTACGCCGAGGCCGAGGGCGCGTTGCTCGGGCAGTTCCTCCATCTCCATACCGACATCTACGGCAACCGGGAATTCGTCGAGCACCTGCGCAACCGGGGCAAGTTCTTCGACCATGAGGAGAAACGCGAGCGAGACCTGATCCTGATAGATTACGACATTCCAGCGCGCAACGTTTACGAAGTCACCGAGGAGTGGGCCTTTCACAATGGCCACTACGGCACGCGGGAGGATGTCGTTTTTCTCATCAACGGCATCCCGGTGCTGGTGATCGAGTGCAAGAACGCCAACAAGGACGAGGCGATTGCCCTGGGCGTGGACCAGATCCGCCGTTATCACCGCGAGACGCCCGAACTGTTCGTGTCGCAGCAGCTTTTCACCGCCACCGACGCCATCGGCTTTTCCTACGGGGCGAGCTGGAACACGGTGCGGCGGAACATTTTCAACTGGAAGGACGAGGAGGTCGGCAAGCTGGAGACCAAGGTGAAGAGCTTCTGCGCCATCCCGCAGGTGCTCGCTTTCCTGAAGGACTACATCGTCTTTGCCGAGAAGGACGAGGAGCTGAACAAATACATCCTGAGTCAGCACCAGACCGGCGCGGTGGAGGCGACCGTCAGCCGCGCCCTCGATCCCAGGCGCACCCGCGGCCTCGTCTGGCACACCTAGGGCAGCGGCAAGACCTTCACCATGATCAAGACGGCGGAGCGGCTCTTCCGGGCACCCGAGGCGGACAAGCCGACTGTCCTGCTGATGATCGACCGCAACGAGCTGGAAGACCAGATGCTCAAGAACCTCGCCGCGCTCGGACTGGGCAATCTGGAGCACGCCAGCAGTATCGCCCGGCTCAACCAGCTCCTGAAGGACGACTACCGGGGCATCATCGTGACAATGATTCACAAGTTCCGCGACATGCCGGCGAATCTGAACCTGCGGAGGAACATCTATGTCCTGATCGACGAAGCCCACCGCACCACCGGCGGCGATCTCGGCAACTTCCTCATGGCCGGTCTGCCCAACGCGACCTACCTCGGCTTCACGGGCACGCCCGTGGACAAGACCGCTTACGGCAAGGGCACTTTCAAGACCTTCGGCTGCGAGGACGACCAGGGCTACTTGCACAAGTATTCCATCTCCGACAGCATCGAGGACGGCACGACGCTGCCGCTCTACTACCAGCTCGCCCCGAACGAAATGCTCGTCCCGCACGAGACACTGGATAAGGAGTTCCTCTCCCTCGCCGAGGCCGAGGGCGTGGCTGATATCGAGGAACTGAACAAAATTCTCGAGCGGGCGGTGAACCTGAAGAATTTCCTCAAAGGTAAGGAGCGCATCCAAAAAGTGGCGAAGTTCGTTGCCGACCACTACCGCGATAACGTCGAGCCGCTCGGCTACAAGGCCTTCCTCGTCGGCGTCGACCGCGAAGCCTGCGCTCTTTACAAGAAGGCCCTCGATAAGGAATTCACCCGAATGGGTGTTCCGCCCGAGTATTCCGAGGTCGTCTATACCGGCAGCAACAACGACTCCGCGTTGCTGAAGGAATTCCACCTCGACCCGAAGAAGGAACGGCAGATCCGCAAGAGCTTCGGCAAGCTGGACCAGATTCCGAAGATTCTCATCGTCACCGAGAAACTGCTCACCGGCTTCGACGCGCCCGTGCTCTACGCCATGTATCTGGACAAGCCGATGCGCGACCACACCCTGCTGCAAGCCATTGCGCGGGTGAACCGCCCTTACGAGAACGAGGCGCAGGAGATGGTGAAGCCCCACGGCTTCGTCCTCGATTTCGTCGGCATCTTCGACAAGCTCGAAAAGGCCCTCGCCTTCGACAGCGACGAGATCAACGCCATCGTGAAGGACCTGAAGCTCCTGAAGGTGCTCTTCAAAAACAAGATGGAGTCCAAAGCGCCGGCGTATCTGGGCCTCATCGAGCGCAACTTCAACGACAAGGACGTGGACACTCTCATCGAGCACTTCCGCGACCCCGAGCGGCGGAAGGAGTTCTTCAAGGAATACAAGGAAATCGAGATGCTTTACGAGATCATCTCCCCGGATGCGTTCCTGCGGCCCTTCATCGAGGACTACGCGACGCTATCGAACATCTATCTGGTGGTGCGCAATGCCTACGCGCGGCGCGTTTATGTGGATCGAGACTTCCAGAAGAAGACGAACGCGCTGGTGCAAAAGCATATCGGGGCATCCCTGGCTGAGCCTGAGGCTGAGTATGTGGTGATCGACCGCAGCACCATCGAGACGATCAAAAATAAGGAGGAAGGCAAGGCCACGAAGGTGATCAACCTCATCAAAGCCATCCAGAAGGAAGCCGAGGAAAAGAGCGACGACCCATTCCTGCTCGCGATGGCGGACCGCGCTCGCGCCGTGCAGGAAGCCTTCGAGGCCCGGCAGGACAGCACCGAGCAGGCACTCGAAAATCTGCTCTCTGCGATTGCCAAGAATGAAGAGCGCAAGAAAGAACAGGCAGCCAAGGGGCTGGACAGCTTCACCTACTTCATGATGTCCAAGTTCACGGAGGAAGGCATCCCCAACCCCGAGAAGGTGGCCGGCAAGGTGCGGGAAGCCTTCGAGCGGCATCCGAACTGGAAGACTAGCGAGGCCGACCTGCGGGAAGCCCGCAAACAGGTGACCTTTGCAATCTTCTCCGAAGAGGATGACCTGAACAAAGTGACCGCGACCGTGGATGCCCTGTTCACGCTCCTCCAGCGGGGTAAAAGGGGATGAAGGGCTGGCGAAACCGGAGCGAGTTCAAGGCCCGCGTGCGGGAGTGGACCGCGAAACTCGACGTCAAAGCCAGCGCGGTCTACGTCCGCCCCATGCGCCGCAAATGGGCGTCGTGCTCCACCGCGGGCACGCTGAGCTTTAACGATGAGCTGCTCGGTCTGGAAAAGAAGATCGGCGATTATGTCATCGTCCACGAGTTGCTCCACTTCTCCGTCCCCAACCACGGCAAGCTGTGGAAAGCGCTGATGCGGGCCCATCTGGGGGATTGGGAGACTATCGAGCTGAGGTTAAAGGCCCGAGTCATTTGACTCATTCTTGCAGCCGAGCCATTGCCACGCAGGAGGCGGTTAAACGCGGAGGCTGCGACATGATGCACGGCTTCAACTGGGACAAGTGGACCGGGCAAATGACAAATGACGAATTCGGAATGTCGAACTGACTGAACTTCGCACTTCGCACTTCGGGCTTCGGACTTCTGTATTCGCACTTCCCCTGACGCCCTCTTAGCCCCTACGACACCAGCGCCCGCAGACTCCGCAATAGGTGATTCTTATCGTCCTGAGCCCCGTGCCCGGCTAACAGATGACACCATGCCGCGCATAACCTTGACCCTGGCATTTGCCCTTCTCGTTCTTGTTGCTCTGCTTGCTATTGGCCCCCTGATTGGCATTGGCGATGACCTCAATGCCTTCCTCACCATCTTCAGCGGCATCGCTTTCGCTCTTGTTCACGGCTCGGCTGCGATGGGATGGAGGAACGTTCTCATCTTTCTGACCATCACCATCATTGTCAGTTTTTCCAGCGAGGCGATCGGTGTCGCCACCGGTCTGGTTTTTGGCCGCTATTATTACACGGACCACCTTGGGCCCAAGCTCCTCGGCGTTCCGCTCTTCATCCAGATGGCGTATTCGGCCATGGGTTACGCCAGCATGATGACGGCACGGGTGATCCTCGGAGTGAACGGGGAATCTCCCAAAAGATGGTCGCTGCTGGCCGTGAGTCTGGTGGGTGCATGCGTCATGGTCGCCTGGGATGTGGTGATGGATCCCTATCAATCCACCGTCGGTGGCGATTGGATCTGGCAGGACGGCGGTCCCTATTTCGGCATCGGTCTGCACAACTTCGCCGGCTGGTTTGTGACCGTCTTCGCCTTCATGTTTCTCTATCAACTCGCCGCCAGCCATCTGCCCGAGCGGGCGCTTCCGCCCGGCCTGGCCGGATCGCGGATTTTTTGGAGTCAGCCGGTTCTCTATTACGCCTTCATTGCGCTTTCGATCATCCTGGTGCCATGGGTGGGTGGCGTCTCCCTGCCTTATGCCTCCCCGCAAAATTATGACGGCACGCTCGACCAGTTGGTCAACAGCCTGACCCTGATCGCTGTTTTTGCCATGGGAACTCCGGTGGTCATTGCCTTAAGCCGCCTTCTTACGAGCAAGCCGCGTTAAGGAAGCCCTGATTTAATCCACAGATTGCACAGATTCACACAGATTTGGAAAACAAGAGGTCCGCTTCATCTGTGAAAATCGGTGTAATCTGTGGGAAAATTCCTTTGCCTATTTATTCAGCGTTTCCTTAAGACACCAGCGCCCGTAAACTCGACCGCGCAAACGCCGCGCGGAAATGAGCGATATCAGCGCGTGAGAACTTCGTCTTCCCTCCCGCGAGAAAATACCGCAGCGCCGCAAAGAAAACTTCCGCCTGCTCCTCCGCCGGAACGCGCGCCTCCAGCGGAAACTCTGCATCCAAAATCCACGTCGTGAACCCCGACGCGTCGCTCAGTTCCTCGGCCCAGCGCATCACTGTCTCCACCGGATTTCCGGCGTAGCGCGACGCGATCAATTCCAGAATTTCCTTTCGCCCCGGCACATTGAGCAACAGCGCGAGAAAGAAGCGGTGTTCCGCAGTCGTGACCGAACTCCGCAGCCCCACGGGTCCATCCCGCCACACGATCTCGTCCAGCGTCGGCTGCACGTACGCCGCCAGCGCCCCATGTTTCCGTTCGAAAACGTTCCAGGCGCGTTCCCATTTCCCGAGGCTCGTGAGGTGGCCCATGGCGCTTTGCAAAATGAAGAACCCGCGCTCGAAATCGAGATCGCCCAGCATCTTCAGCACCAACCCCGCATAGGCGGGGTCGTCCATCTTTTCCATCACATCCAGGAGTTCCTTGCGCCGCGCCGTGAATGGGTCGCTGAAAAACGGGTCCACCGCGATGTGCGGCGGCAGATAAGTAAACTGCGGCCCCGTGCCCGGATCATTATGCGTCCGCACCACCACGCTGACCGACGGCATGTCCAGATGAAACAGCGAATGAATGTGCCCCGATCCCGAGATGATCGGCACCGTCGCCCCCGTTTCCAGCAACTCCGTGCGCTGCAATTTCAGATCGCCCAGCCGGAAGTGGGCCGAAACCGGCCGCACATTCTGAAACGCGAACTCCGAGTGAATGCTCGACCCCGCCATCACATGAAAGGCCCCGCTGAATTCATGCTGATGGATCTCCATCGTGCCCTCCAGCCAGAACAGTACCTGAATGTAAAAGCGTGGATTCTCATAGACGATCAGTTCCGGCTGTCCGAAATCCGAACCCGATTGTGCGGGTTGTTCTTCCTCCAGCAAAAACCCCCGCATGAGCGCGGGAAGATCCACGTGTTTAGCCGGAGGCCGTTTCTCGAGCGCCTCCCGCGCGATCTGCGGAAACGCCGCGAGAGTGAAATTCTGACGTTTCCACCGGGCAAAAATCGTTCGGCCCAGTTCCGTAAAAAATTGATCCATGCCCCTGATTTTCCGTCAAGCGCTTGAGGGAACAAGCACCATTCTCAGGGGTGGCAGGAGCCCGCTTCCTCCACGGACTTGGCGCGGTAGGAGAGTTCGGCTTATGTGGCGGGATTGAGGCAGAAAGGGGGGCGCAGCTAGGACATCGAAAAATAGGATCATTCTTCGTCGCCGCGCAGGTCACGCGTCATTTCGTCGGTGGTGCCGCGATCTTTCCACAGGCCGATGAGGTGCTCGAAGCGCCGTTGCCCGGTCGGCGGCAGCGTCGGGGCCCTTTCCTGAACTTCACGGGTGAGGATGAGACGGGCCTCGGCTTCCATGGAGTTTCCGTGCCGGGCCGCCAGAACACGAAGTTTCTCTTTCACTTCTTCTTGGAGATTACGAATCGTGATCGTCGCCATGGGAAACCCTTCCGCTTGCTCGCATTGCTGTCAATGATGCGCCTGTCGGGCAGATATTGCTAGCTGACTCAGCCCGAAACGGTTTTTTCGGAAAAACTTACATTTGAAAGCCTGGCCGTTGCTGCGCATCCGTTGCAGCCGCTAAGGGGAACGCTATTTTCAGCATCAAAACGCCACGCCCACTGCAAAGTGAAAGGCTCCTTGGGCCTCGCCGTCTCTCGGTGATGGGTTCAAACCGTAGTCAAAGCGAAGGGCTCCGATGGGCAGATTGTAACGCAGGCCAGCTCCGACGGCATACCGCATTTCTTCAATTCCGAAATCTCCCGCATCGGCAATGACATTGCCCGCATCGACGAATACGGCCCCATAGAGGTCGCCGATCAGGGGGAAAGTGTACTCAATATTGAAGACCGTGAAGCCTTCTCCGCCCAGCGGGTAACCGGCGCGATCCTTGGGGCCAAGGGTCAACTCGGAAAAACTGCGCACCGTGGTGGCACCGCCGTTAAAAAACCGTTCGTCTATGGGCAATTCCTGATTGCTCAGCGGGGCGATCACTCCGCCTCGTGCGCCGAGGGCCAGGGCGGATCTGGCGGTGATGGGCAGGTAGTAGGAAAATCTCGCCAGCCCGCGAACGAAGGAAACCTCCCCGACGCCCGCGGGTGCGACTTCGATCGAGGTGCTAAAGATAAACCCCCTGGTGGGCAGCGCGGGGTTGTTGCGGTAGTCCACCGTCTGCGATAATCCGATCGAGAACACCGAATAATCGGTTTTTCCCACCAGGCTTTCCGGTTCGATTTCCACATCGTAGGTGACGACGGCCTTCGCATTGACGAAGCCGGAGACTTTCCAGTGGCTGGCCAGGTGACGCGAGAGGGTGGGCCGGAATCCGATTTCGTTTTTGGAATAGCCCTTCAGGCGTTCATTCAGGGCATACAACCGCAGGCGCAGTTCATAGTCGCTGTCCAGGAACCACGGATCGGTGTAGAGGACCTCGCCGGTGAAGCCGCGCTGGTTGGCTTCGAGATTCACACTGAAGGGCCGGCCATTGCGCAGAAAATTCAGATCGCGGTAACTCAGGCTGACAATGCCGCCGTAGAAGCTGGCATAGCCCAATCCGAAACCGAATTCCTTGGGCAGGGCTTCTTCCACGGTCACATCCAGCCGCACCTGATCGCCCGGGATGACTTCCGGAGTGATGCGCACGTTGCGGAAGAGTCCGGTCTGGATCAATTCGCGAAAGGTTTTGTCGATGGCGCGAGGGCTATAAACCTGCCCGGTCAGACGTTGCATCCGCTTCTGGATGAAGGATGGCCGGACGCCTTCCGTGCCGGTCACCGTCACTCCGTCGAAACGAAAAACCGCGCCGGCTTCAATGTGGAAAGTCACCGGCACCTGGCCGTCCCGGGCTGCCGTGAGATCGCTGGACGGCACCACGGTCGCCAGGAAATGGCCGCGCTTGGTCAGGTAATCATCCAGGGTGCGCCCGGCCGCGGCCAGGCGGCCGTCGGTGTAAACGTCCTGCGTTTGTTTCGCGATCACGGACAGAAGCTCCTCGCGCGGCAAGCCCGGCTCCCCGGTGAAGCGGATGTCACCAAAGCGGTAGGCGATTCCTTCGCGGATGGTGAGTTCGATGGTGGCCGAGGTTTGCGCGGTATCCAAGTTGATCACCGGCGGATCCACTTCCGCCTCCAAATATCCGCTGGAAGCATAAAGGCGGCGCACGAGATCGGCCCCGCTGAAAATATCCGCCTCGACCAAGGGAAGCCGGAGATTATCACGGATGCGCGGGTAGCGTTCCCGGATCGGGCCGAGCAGGTATTTGGTCAGGGTTGCCGCGTCGAAAGCGTGGTTGCCGATGAAATTTACCGACCCCACGTGGAAGAGCGGGCCTTCTTCGATAGTGAGATGCAGCTCCCACGGCCCCACGATGGCATAGGTGCCTTCCGCCTGCGCGTAACCGTGCTTCCGGTAAAACGACTCCAGAAAAAACATGGCGTCGTAGGCATCCGGTTCGTCCAATCCGAGTTCCTCGATCGTGCGAATCTGGCGGGCGATGCCCTGGCGCAAAGCGGCCTCCGAAAAGGAAGTGGCGCCGGAGAATACGACTTTCAAGTTGCCATGCAGATTCACGGGCGGCGCCCCGATGGGCGGCATGGAATCGGGCGCGAAGGGCTGGTCGAGTTCCGGCGGTGCGTCGGTTTGGGCCAGCGCCACCCCGGCCAGGGCTAGAAATAAAAGGAGGCGTCTCACTTGAAACGAATGAGGTATTTGATCTGACCACGAAAATTTCCGCCCACATCCAATCCGCCGGTGAGCATGATCCGGTCGGATAGCGGGATGCCCAGCGTGGTGGATTGCCGTCCGGTTCTGGGATCGATCGTACCGATGTCGAACTGGATGCGGCTGAGAAAGGATTCATTCTGGACCGGAGGTTGGTTGCGCCGGAAGGTACTGTTGTAGAGCCTCTGAAAAACCAGCATCGCGGCCCGGCCTGCCAGCGCGTTGGGATCACTGGTCAGCTCCTTGGTGGTCATGCCGGTTGCGATCAACGAAACCACTTCCGTCTGCGGCAGGGGCGGATCGCTGGTGAAAAGCGCGTCCGGCGCGGTGACGGGACCGGTGATGAAGACCGTCACTTGGTAATCGCGAATGGTGGAGGTGCCGCGCAGGTTGAGTTGGGGGACGAACGGGTCCTGCCGGGTGAAAAAAATCTGACCGCCCGTGATGTTGAGGCGGCTGAAGGGGAGTGACGCGGTGAGTTGCTCGACAAGGATCGTGCCCTCCAGCCAGGGGGCCAGACCGGTGCCGCCCAGCCGCAAGTCCACCAGGATGCGGCCGGTGGCCAAATTGCTCTGCACAAGAAAGGGATCGGAGGTGCGGATCGCGACATCAAATTTCCAGTCCCGCAGCGGGGGATGGCGAAAGCTGATTGTGGGAGGGTCCTCGGGAGGCTGCGGAGCGGGGCGTCCCGGCAGGCCAATGGGAAGGATGTCGATGTTTCTGAAAAAACGGCTGCGGGTGATCCAGGCGTTTCCGGTTACGCTGGCGGCGTTGAGCGGTCCGGTCGCCCGCAAATCGCTCGAGACCCGCGCGGTCATGTCATCGTTCTGCAGCACCAGCGCGTCCTTGCTGGTCAGCCGCAAATCAAGCACCGGATTGTCCAGAGTCGCAAATGTCATGCGGCCGCCGACTTGAAACGATCCCCCGGCAATGCCGCCGGCACAGCGTTCGATCACGGCTTGATTGCCCGTGAAATTCACCCGCAAAGCAAACGCATTGATCGGCGGCAGGCTGGGATCGGTAAAACGCAACGCGGCGAGGTCCGCCGTGACATTGCCCGCCAGAACAGGATCGGCGATGGTGCCTCCCACCCGGATGTCCGCCGTGGCGTGGCCCCGGCTTTGCCGGACGGCGGGGACCAGGGACGCGACAAAGTCCAGCGATGAGCGCGGCAAACTGATCCGCAGGTCCACCGGCGTTTGCGGATCGAGTTTCCGCGCCTGTAGGATGGCGGCGGCATCAAATGGGAGATTGCCGGAGATGCGCAGGGGCTCGAGGAGTTTCTGCCGCGCGGTGCCATCCAGGCTCAGTCGATCGTTCTGCATCACCAGATCAAGCTCCACGCTGGCCGGGGCAAATTGTTTCGCGTTGGGCGACTGCAACCCGTCCGCCCGCACTGCGATCTTGCCGTCCAATTTATCCAATGTACCCCGCAGATCGGCATCGAGGTTGATCACTCCCTCGAGCGGCGGTGACTTTTTGTCGAGTTGGAGAAAGAGCGGGCGAAGTTTCAAGTCCCTGGTTTTGAGGACGAGGCTGAGCGGTTCATCGGCCGGGATCAGGCGGGCCGGATTCCGCACCTCGGCCAGATGCAGAGGGATGTCGATTTTGCCTTCCAGCAGGGTGTGTTTTTTCTGCTGTACCGTCAGGTTATCCACCCGCAGACGGTTGTTTTTCCAAAACAGCGAAAAGCCTGCCGTGGCCAGGTCCGACGCCAGGAAAAAATCAGGAATGTTGATGTGATCGGGGGCGTAGGACCCGTTAAAATGAGCACTGAGATTTTTTTGCTCTCCGAATCGCCCGCCCGTGAGATCCAGGCTGGCCGTGCCGGAATGCTTGAGATTCTTTCCTTCCCCGCTGCCCTTCCAGAACACGGTCAGCTTTCCACCCACGACGGGAGCGTTCGGCCCCCGGCCGAGCAAGGGCTGCAAGAGGGACAGATCCGCGAGTTGCACATCCAGTTCCCCTCCATAGGCCAGGCCTTCATCGAACCGCACTTCACCGTGACCCTGCACGCGATTGTGATCATTCAGCACCAGATCGAGCCGGGAAAAATTCAGCCGGTTTTCCACCACTGCGACTTGGGCATTGACGCGGCGCACCGGCAGCCCATGAGCGTGGATTTCGCTGCCCACGATGGAAAAGTTCCCGTTAAAAATTCGGTCACGAGCCTCCGCCCGCCCGGTGATTTGCAGGTTTCCCGCCAGTTCCGCCGCCGCACCCGGGGCCAGGAAAGCGCTCAAGTCGGGCGCGTCCACCACGAGATCGAACTTGAGCGGTTGCCGGTCCCAGGCCTTCCCGTCCACAGGCAGGATGTAATCGGCGGCGACCCGCACGATGTTGGTTTGCTTGGCCAGCGCCAGTTCCTCGATGGTGACCTGCGCGTCGCGCGAAGCCAGTCTCAGACGCACGGCGTCGGCAGTGTATTTCTGAAAACGCACCTCCGCTATTCCGCCTTCCCATCGCGTGGAGAGGGCCTGAAAAATCGGCGCGTCCGCTGGTGCCTTTAGATCTTTTTCCAGTGCGAGAGAAAATTGCGTTCCGGTCAACTCCGCCCCGGCCACCGCCAGGAATGCGGAATCAATCGTGGCTTTCGCGCTGAGCAGTCCGTCGGCCAGTTGGAAGTCGGCCTTCACCTTCACATCCCCGGCCAGTGGTTCCGGCAGGCGGAGAAGCGCCGCTTCCGGTGCTTGCAGGTGCACCGTGCCGTTGGCCCTCGTGTTGACGAAGTCCTTGAACTTCTCCGGCAGCGCCGCGGTCGCGGTCAGGGTCAGCAAATTTTTGGCATCCAATTCATCCCGCACGGTCAAGCTAACCCGGGCCTCCGCCATCGTCGCCTGGAGCTTGATGTCGCCCAATGCCTGACCGTTCAGCGCCGCCTGCCGAAGTTGCGCCTGGACCTGCCCGGACCAACTTGCCGGACGGGTGGGGTCGCCTTCGAAAACAATCTCGACGCGCTCCAGTTCGCCCTGCAAAGGCACGGTCAGATTGAGGTATTTCCAGACCGGTTCGAAAACAAGGCCCTCGGATTTCAGATTCAGAACCAAATGGTTTGTGGCATTGAGATCCGTGACCTGAGCCGTCAATCGCACCGGCGCATCGAAGAACGTGCCCTCCAGCATCAGGCCCAGTTCCTCCTTTTCCAAATTGGACACATCGAGTTGAAATTCCCGCAGCACGATTTCCTGGCCCACAAAAAGATCGGCCAGCACGAGGTGTCGTTCCGTATAGCTTGTGGCCGCAGTGATATCCGTCCAGCGGCGCACGCCGGGAATGTTGAGCGTCTGGATTTTCAGCGCGCCGGCCCGATCGGGCAGCAGGCTGAAAAATAGCCCTTCCAGCACGGTGTCACCGGTGTGCGCATGGATCAGGACGTTGACATTCTCGAGGTTGAGCAGGGCCGGAAACAGGGCGGGAAATTTGAAAGCCTGGCGTGTTTCCTCCTTGTCGGCCGGCAGGGGATCGGCCGGCGTGAGCTCCACGAACACATTGCGCATATCGAGTTCCTGGAGAAAAGCGGGCATCCCGTCGGTGATCAGGTCCCAGAGGCTGTAGCGCAGATTCAGCGTGCTAATTTCCAGGCGTTTGATGGGACCCGGTTCCGTGGGCACGGCCTTCAGATTGATCACAGACAGGGTCGTAAAGACGGACCCGCGCATTTCGTAGCTCAGCTCGAGATTTTGCTGTTTGGCCGCCCGCAGAATGAAATACCGCGTGGCTTCGAAGAAGATGGGCCGATGAAACAACGCGAGACCGACTACCAGCACAAGCGCCGCGACCCCGAGGCGTTTTAGCCATTTCCTCCGGCGCGGCCGCTCCTGAGTCGGCGTGTGGTCTTTCGGTGTGTCTTTATCAGTTCCCAGAACCCCTGTATTCGTAGCAAAGGAGCCACCCACGTGCAAAAACATTGCTCCGGTCCGACCAGAGCCCCTCCGGCCTTTACACCTCCACCGCGTTGGCCGATGGCCGGACGTGAGTACCAAAACGATTGGCGTACACTTGCGTAAACTCCGCGCCAAAGAACATGATCTGGGCCGAATAATAGACCCAGACCAGCAGGACGATGAGCGATCCCGCTGCGCCAAACGATGAACTTACCGTGCTGGCCCCCAAATAAAGTCCGAGGGCGAATTTGCCCAGCGCAAAGAGACAGGCCGTCAGGAACGCGCCAACCCATACGTCCCGCCAGGCGACCTCGGCATCCGGCAGATATTTAAACATCAGCGCAAACAGCAGGGTGATGATTCCTATCGACAGCAAGGCATTGGCGGCATGGGCCAGGATCTCCGTGCCGACGGCCACTCCGCCGATCCACGTCGCCACGAAAGTGATGCCCGCGCTTAACAAGAGCGAGACGAGCAGCAGAAAACAAACCACCAGGATAAACCCGAACGAAAGGAACCGATCCCGCACCATTCCCATTATTCCCCGTCCCGGCTTCACCTCCACTCCCCAAATGATATTCAGGCTGGTTTGCAACTGACCAAAAATCCCCGACGCCCCCACCAGCAGGGTGGCTACTCCGACGATGGCGGCAACGAGCCCCGTGGCGGGTTTTGCGTTCGCATTCTGCACCATGTCCTCCATTGCCCGGGCACCTTCATCCCCGATCAGCATGCGCATCTGATCGAATATCTGTCCGCGGGCCGCCTCCTGGCCGAAGACAAATCCCGCCAGGGCAATGGAGAGAATGAGGAGGGGAGCCAATGAGAACGCGGTATAGTAGGCGAGGGCCGCTCCCAGCATGGGAGCCTTGTCATCAATCCATTCAACTCCGGTTTGCTTGAGCAGGGAGAAAATCATTGTCTTCTTCATCATAAGATCGCGGAAGTCGCTCCCGCTGAACCCCCGAGAAGAATTCTATTTAGCCGGCCGACGGACCAGTCGGTAAATGATCAGGAGAATAATAGCCCCGACGACAGAAGCCAGAAACCCGACGGGTTCGCCATCTTGATACCACCCCAAGCTCCGTCCCAGGAATCCCGCAAGGGTAGCGCCCGCGATACCGAGCAAGATGGTGATAATCCAACCCCCGGGATCCTTGCCCGGCATGAGTAATTTTGCGATGGCTCCGACGATGAGACCAATAATGATTGCGGCGATGATGCTCATGATTGTTTCCCCTTGCGCGCTTTGGTGGTCTTGACTTCGTCGTGGTTCTCGTCCGGCAAACCCGCCAGATACGAGGCGTTCATTTCCGGAAAAAGACTGGCCAAGGTGACTGCCATGGCATGGGCGTAGCCCATCCACTCAATAAATTGCTCTCGTTTTGTCATGCAGGTTTAACGCGCCTCCCGCGGCGGGTGGTTGTAAAAACCTCGCGGCTTACAACTGCGTCCAACTTTTTCTTCAGGCCGCCACCTATTAATCGTGTTCCAAGTCCGGCAAATGCCGGTCGGAAAAGTTTTGGGACTGGCTTTGTTGGTCGCGGCGGGTGCGGCGTTGGACGGTAAGCTGGCGCTTCTGGCGGTTTTTGCGGAGGAGGGCGATTTCCTTGTCCAATTTTAAGAACCCTTCGAGGCGTTTGGCGTCGAGGGTTCCATCTGCGATGGCGGCCTGGATGGCGCAGCCCGCGTTGGCCGGGCCGTGCTGGCAGTTATCAAATTTGCACTGGGCGGCGCGTTCTTCCAGATCGGCAAAGCGGTCGCGCAGGGTGGATTCGTCGGTCCACATGTGGACCTCGCGGATGCCAGGATTATCAATGATGATTCCCCCGCCGCGCAGAACCATAAGTTCGCGGGCGGTGGTGGTGTGGCGGCCTTTGCCGGTGGTGACGTTCACTTCATCGGTCCATTGGTAACTGTCGCCAAGGAGGTAATTAATGACGGATGATTTTCCCACGCCGCTGGAGCCGACAAAGGTGATGGTGACGCCGCGCTGGAGATAGGACTTGAGCACTTTCAACGTGTTGGTTTTCTGCACGCTCGTGAGGTGGACGTCGGCCTCGGGATTCAGGGCGCGAATGGCTGCCACCGCGGCTTGGTTTTTCTCGGCGGAAAAAAGATCGGCTTTGTTGACCAGGACGACGGCCTTTGCTCCGCTCCGGCCGATGATGGCAAAATAGCGCTCCATGCGCCGCAGGCTGAAGTCCGATCCGGCGTCGGTCACCACGACGGCCACGTCAATATTCGAGGCCAGGACTTGTTCTTCCGTGCTGCGGCCGGAGATTTTGCGCGAGAGATAAGCCTGGCGGGGCAAACGGGCGCGAATGACGTATTCGTTGTCTTCGTCGCCCATCTCGATGGCCACCCAGTCGCCCACGGCGGGCAGGTCGGCATCGGTTTCCGCATCGTGATAGACCTTGCCGCCCATCACCACTTCGAGTTCTTCGCCGTCGCCAGTGAGGGCACCGTAAGTGATTTTGTTGTCGCGGATGAGGCGGGCGGGTTTCCAGCCCTTGTCGGCGAGGGCGGCCCACTCGCGGGCAAACGCCGCATTCCAACCGAGATCTTTTAGCGTCATGAACGGGTTGGCATTTCCTGTGGTCTTATGGGGAGGCGACGTGCCGGCTTTTTTTCACGAGGGAAGGATGCACTGTCGTGCGGCAATGCTGCAAGAGGCATGAGAAGCCGACTTCGGCCGACAGGACTTCGTCAGGGCCTGCCGCCCTCCAATTTTCGATTGAGCAGGGCAACCGGCCGGTGGCCCGTTTGACAGGGTGGTATGTGAGACTAAGTTTATGGCATTACCGCCATGAAAGATTTCATCTCCACTCACCTGCCCGCCGCTCATTCTCTGGCTGGAATCGCCCGGGAAATTCTTTTGGAAACCCATAGTGCCGCGACACACAAAGTCAGCAACTTGCGCTCTCAAGTGGAGGACCTCTGGGAGGCGGCGGGAGAAATGTTGCCTCGCGAAAAGACCGCAGATGTCGTCCGCCATGTTAAACGCACGTACGCGGCGCTGAAAAATCGCGACCTTATCCGTTTTCCCCGCCTCGAGACAGAGTAAGGCAGTCGCTTTCGCCCGTTCGCCCGATCACAATTTGGCCCGGCGTCACCGCGCGGTGGGGCGGTCGGCGAAAAAAAATCACGACGCCTTCGCAGTTAGCGTGCGCAGAAAGGTGGCGACTCGATCCCCATCGTCCTGCCTGGTCGCCACGGCGATGTATCCATCGGGCCGCACGAGCCAGAGTCCGCCCGGCTCGAAAGGTTTGCGCACATTTGGTTCGAGCAGTTCGGGGTATTGTGCCAGCAAGGCCGCGGTGGTTTCGTCCGATTCCGCAAAAAGGGCAAATCGCGGAGTGCCGCCCGCGCCCACCGGCGGTTCGTCCGCGCGGATCGGTGCCCGCTGTCCGGCGTGGGGTCCGTCATGGACGTGACCGCCCTGCACGGTGAGGGGACTCTCGGGATAGCCGATGGAGACCTCACTCATTTCATCCGCCATGGCCTGACGGGCGGGCGCAAAACCAAAAACCAGCGAGGCAAGATGATTGCGGATCGCCTGTTTGACTCCACCGTGCAAGATGGCCACCGTGGTCATGCGACCCGCGCCTTTTAGCACCTTGTCGCCCACGGCGCTTCGTTCCATGCTGTAGCTGTCAAGCAGCGGACCGTCCGCGCAGAGACCGCGTTCCACCAGCGCGAGCTTCCAAGCCAGATTGCATGCATCCTGCATACCGGTGTTCATACCCTGGCCGCCGGCGGGGCTATGCACATGGGCGGCATCGCCCGTGAGGAAAACCCGCCCCGCGCGGTAATCCTTCACCTTGCGTTCATTGATGCGAAAAGCCGCCAGCCAGATCGGCGCGCTCGCCTGGATCCCGCCCGGCCCGCGCCGGTCCATCACGGCCTGGATCTCTTCCAAGGTCGGATCGGGCCGACGCTGGCCTTCAATCGCAGTTCCCACATCGGCAATCATCCGATAGCGATCCTTGGTGATCGGGAAAAGCACCAGCGCGCCCTCGGCGTGCCACATCACGCTGATCTCCCCTGGCACGGGCACATTGCTCAAATGCACATCCGCGAGGATCCAGTCGCTGCTCAGGGTGTTTCCCTCAAACTCCATCCCGAGGTGGTGGCGCACCGTGCTGTGCGCGCCATCGCTTCCCACCAGCCAGGACGACTCCACGATTTCCTCCCGCCCGTCGGCATGGCGCAGGGTGGATTGGACGCCATCCGCCGAAGAGGAAAACTGCGTCAGTTCCACTTCGCGTTCCACCGTCACGCCCAGCGAATTCAAATGCAGCGCCATCAGCCGCTCGGTCTCCGACTGCGGAATCATCAAGCCGTAGGGATAAGGCGTGACCGTGCCGCCGAACTCGACGTGAACGATTTGTTTGCCTTCCGCCGAAATATTCGCGCCCGTCGCCTTGAAACCCGCCGCCACAAATTGCGGCGTGCAGCCCATGCGATCCATCAATTCCAGCGTGCGGCTCCAGAGCACCAGAGCTTTGGATTTATCCGTGGCCTGCGCCATCTTCTCAACAATGCGCGCCGTGAGCCCATAACGGGCCAGTTCCGCCGCCATGGTCAGCCCGACCGGTCCCGCGCCCACCACCAACACATCGGTTTTCATGCGCAGAGTCGTAGCGGCTTCCCGGCCGGAAATCCAACCAATCCGCTGCCGTCGCGCGTCTCAGATCGAATTGAGAATGCGCGTGCGCTGAGCGGCATATTCGGCCGAGGACACAAGGCCCTTGGTCCGGAGTCCGTCGAGTTCGCGGAGTTTGTTTTCCACCGTATTGCCGCCTTGGTTGGGATTCACCAGCCGGTTAAGCGGATCGGGCTCTTCGGACTCCGTCGTGATGTCGATGACCGAATAGCGCTCCCTGGCCGTGGCGTTGCGAAAGTTATAGATCACGTTCACGATGCCAATGATGACGAAGGCCACGCCGAAAAGCGGAAAGACGATGCCCACGATCGGAATGTTGCGAGTGATGGAAAAAGCCATGAACGTCCAGAAGATGCCGAAGAGGACGGCAAAAATTCCGCCGAAGGCGCCAAGGGCTGAAGGACCGCGACCGGGTTTGAGGCTTTGCATGGGGTGAACGATTGGTTGGTCGTGACGCTAGCAGGAGAGGAAATAAAGAAAAGAACCACCGCCGCGGGCGCGGAATCACACCGGAATCTTCACCACGACTTTGATCACGGTCGCAGGCTGGTCCCCCAGTTGGCAGCCGGGCCGGTGGAGATCCTCGGGGAAGAAAATCGCCAACTCGCCGGCTTGCAGCAGGCACATCGACACGCCGTTTTTCCCCTCAAAAAACTGAACGTCCTTTTGTTCGTCATACTCCGTGAGGGCCGGTTGGTTTTCCGGCGCGCAAATCCCTATGAGCTCCGAGCCGCTCACCACGTATTGGATATCAATGAATTTTCGGTGCGCCTCCATCCGCTTGGTGGCGGCGGGTGCGGACTCGTAAGTTTGCACCAGGGCGAAACAGGCTGTGCCCGCGATGTCGTGGCGTCCGACGAGAGTTGAGGGATCGAACGCGGTCAGAAAATCCAAACTCTCCCGGAAGCCCGGATGCAGGTTTTCATAACGGCGGGCCTGGGCGAGGGACGAAAAAATCATGGCCGCATGGTTGCGCGGGACGCGCGCCGTTCAAGGTCTTTTCGCACAGGGCGTGTTTCCCTGAAGGCCTCCCTCGCCAAAAAAATGTTGGAGTTCACGCTTAAGCGTGGGCCTTTCGAGTCAGCCTGAAGGCTCGACTCGCACGCCAAACGGGAATTTCGCTTGCGGTGCGGGGGAAACCTGTTCTAGTTCGCCTCGCAGGACAGAGCCCCTTTGGGCGTTGGTAGATTGCTAGTTGTGTTCGTAGCGGGTAACCGCGGGCTCTCAGTGGCGATTTGAAATCCGATCATCGGAAACAGCCGCAGAGACTCCACCTCAACCAAACAAACACACTACTATGGGAACAAAACTCTACGTCGGGAATCTTTCCTTCGACACCACCGAAAACGACATCCAAGACCTCTTCGCCGGGGCCGGAACTGTTCGTGAAACCGTCCTCATGCAGGACAAAATGACCGGCAAATCACGCGGCTTCGCCTTCGTGACCATGTCCACGGACGAGGAGGCCCAGAAAGCCACGGCCGATTTCAACGGCAAGGACCTTCATGGCCGCAACCTCACCGTCAATGAAGCCCGTCCTCGCGAGGACTTCGCCGGATCCGGCGGCGGCAATCGTGGCGGTGGAAATCGCGGCGGTGGCGGCGGCTACGGCGGCGGCGGGGGAAACCGCGGCGGCGGCGGTGGCGGCGGCAATCGCCGTTACTAATCGATCTCGTTAGATTTAACCATCAACGCCCCGGTCAAAAGCCGGGGCGTTTTTTGTGTCCGGCGGGTGGAGAAGAGGAGCGATTGAAACCGGGTGCGGTCGCTCCCCCACGTTCTCACGAACGCGGCGGCCCTTGGACTCCCGCTTTTAATCACGCCCGTGGAAGCAAGGGGGACGAAATATCCCGTGTGAAAACCTTGAAAACACCCGGTCGTCTGGCATAAACTCAACCATGGCAAATGAGATTCCCCCCTTCTTGCAAAAGCTGCTCGATAAATTCAGCAATTCACGCGACTTCACCATTTCTTTTGTGCTGCATGCGATCCTCGTCGCGATTTTCGGCGGCACCGTGCTTTTCCAGGCGGTGAAGGAACCGCCGGACTTTGAAGGCGGCAGTGGGGACAGTTTCGTCGAGGCTTCGGATGAGAATACTCCTCCGCAACCGCAGCAGGCCCAGCCGCAACAGACAACTTTTAACCCTGCGACGGTGACTCCGCCTTCAACAAGTTCTCCGCTCAGCACGATCACCACCACAGCAGCTAATCCGCTGAATTTTTCGATGAGTCAGGCCATTGTCGCGCCGACGAACATGACGCCCACTGCGCCGACGCAGACCGCAGCGGCCCCCACATCCACCATGGGTGCGGAGGGCATGAGTGTCGGTCAAGCCTCCGCGATCAAAGGATTTACCGGGGGGTGGGGCAAGGCGCAGGGGCCCGGCACCGGCATCCGTTCGCGGGAATTCGAGTTCACCGCCTACATCGGGCAATATCAGGGCGGTGACTGGGACTCCACGGTTCGGGTGGTGCAAAACAAAATCGAGACGGGGAGCCTGCCCAATTTGCTCTATCTCATGAGCGCTTGGTCGAAGGACAAAATCAAAACCAACTACAAAAATGTCCAGGCGATCAAACTCGACAGTGACCAGATTTTTTCGGTCAGGCCGCCCTTCATTTTTCTGACCGGCACACGGGATTTCAAGCTGACCGATCAAGAAGTGGAAAACCTGCAAAAGTATGTGCGGATGGGCGGCTGCATTTGGGGTGACGCATCGCTGCCCGGACTGCGCTCGCGTTTTGACATCGCCTTCCGCCGGGAGATGAAGCGGGTGATCCCGGATGTGGACAAGGAATTCGAGCCCCTGCCGGCCAATCACCCCATCTTCACCCAAACCTATTTTTCAGAGGTGAAGGAAGCGCCGCCGGGTTTGAACTACTACAAGGACCCTGTCCTGGCCCTGAAAATTTTCGGGGAGATCGCGATTCTCTACACCTCAAACGACTACGGCGACATGTGGCAGATCGGGCTCAACCAGCAGGGGCAGATCGATTTGCGAAAAAATCAGAATGGCATGCACATTGCGATCAACAACGAGCTTTTCGTCAACCGCGACATTTACGTCCGGAACCTCGCGCCGGAACCGCTGGCCACCTGCTTCAAGTTCGGCACCAACGTGGTCATTCATCTGCTCACCCGTTGGGAGAGCAAAGTTCGGACCGCGCCTTCGGGGGCGACGCTTTGAGCCAACACGGCGTTGGCAAACGCTGAACGCTGAACGTTCAACATTTAACGCTCAACTCTGAAGGCTCAAGGTGGGGCGTCCGCACTTGAGCGTTCGTCAATTCCGCCGAAGGCGGCTAGCAGCCTGTCGGACTGAAAAACGAGCGGCAAAAGCCGGCGGTTTGTGATTTTTTTGGTTTGGCGATCACTTCTTGAGTTTGCCGAGCCGGGGAAGTGAACCGAAGCGGAAGTCTGTGCGGTTTTTGTCCGGCACAGGCATTGGCTGAGGGCGTTTTCCTCCCATCACGCCCATGCCGGAGTGGTTTTTTGCGTTTTGACGTTCACTAGGCGGTGGAGGCGGCGCAGATTGTAGGCCACGCAGACCAAGGTCCATTCCAAGGCGACTTTTCCCTGTCCCCGCAGACTAAAGCGGCGGAACCCAATGGCCTCTTTGATGATTCCAAAAACCGGTTCGATGGTCTGCTGC
>JBGTGQ010000005.1:0-12069 GCA_041746635.1 Terrimicrobiaceae bacterium
AGCGACGTAGCGGAAAACGTGAGTTTTCCGTCTTGCGCGGTCCGGAAAACTCACGTTTTCCGCTACTCAAAAAAAGTCTGAAATGACGGTAGGTAAACGACTATGGGACAAAGCGCCCTACCGAAACTCGGCCCGTTTCACGTAAAAATCATACCGCGCGACGATCGAGGTGATGTAGCTTTTGGTCATGGGGAAATCCATGGCCGTCTGCAAATCCTCCGCGCTGGCGGTATCGCCCTGGCCGGAATTTTTCACCCATCGCTTCACCCGGGTGCGACCCGCGTTATATTCGGCCAGGGCGAAGGGAACTGGGTTGTCCTTGGCTGACCAGTGGGTCAAGGCGCGTTTCAGGTACCAGGTTCCCGCCTCGATGTTGACTTTCGGATCGAAGAGGTCGGTCGGCGCAAAGGTCTCGATCTTCTCGGCCAACGCCCAGTCCGCTGCGGCGTTTTCCGTGATTTGCATCAATCCTCGTTCGCCGTGGCTGCCCACCTTCCCGGGTTGAAACCGGCTCTCCCGCCAGATCACGGCCTTGATGAGTTCCGCCGAAACACCATAACGCTGCGCGGCCTGCTTTATCAGCGCATCGTATTTTTCATAACGCCCTAGCGAGAGGGCCTCTTTCGCGAGGTAGGACGGATCTTCCGCCGTGGTCAGAAAAAAGGCCGCGACCACGGCAAGAGCAACCAGCGCCAAAGCAAAAATGACAAGCAACCTCTTCATGCAGCGGTCGCATCATAGCACGGGCCTGCTCTGGCCGGCAGCAAATCCTTTCCCTGTCTGCGGCGGATTGCGATAACAGGCTCATGCCACGTTATGCCAGGGTGATTCCCGATCGTGCCGGGGATCGCGCCCTCGATTACCTCATCCCTCCCGCGTTGGAGTCCGTCCTGGCCCCGGGGGCGCGGGTGCGCGTGCCTCTGCGCGCCCGGCTTTTGCTCGGAACGGTGGTTGCTGTTCTCGATGAGTCCCCGGCGAGATCCCCCAAAGAGATTCACGAAGTGATCGGCGGCGCGCCTCTCATCCGGCCCCGGCTTCTCGAAATTGCCCGGTGGATCGCGGAATACTATTGCTGCCCTCTGGAAGCGGCCATGGCCTGCGTGTTGCCGCAGGTGGTGCGTCAGGCCGAGGTCACTTCGCGCCGGTTGAATCACGTTCGCGCTTTGCGGGTGCCCACCGAGGAGGAAATGAGTGCGCTTGCCCGCAAAGCACCCCGCCAGGCCGACGCCTTGAAGGCGGTCCTGGCTTCTCCGGAACCCCGGTCCGTGACCGCCGCGGCGAAAACGGCCGGGGTGTCGGAATCGGTTTTTCGCACCTTGGAGCGGAACGGCTGGGTGGCGATTGAGTCCGTGGAGGTTGCCCGCGATCCCTACGGGGGCGAATCGTTTCTTCCCACGACGGATTTGTGTCTCAATGACGAACAGCGCATCGCCTTGCTGGCAGTCAATGAAGCCGTGAGTCAGCCCGGCAACAGCCTGCCCATCCTGCTGCACGGTGTGACCGGCAGTGGAAAAACAGAAATCTATCTGCAAGGCATCCGTCGTGCCCTGGAACTGGAAAAAACCGCCCTGGTCCTCGTGCCCGAAATCGCCCTGACGCCCCAGACGGTGGAACGTTTCAAGGCGCGCTTTGCCTCCATGCAGGGTGAGGTGGCGGTGCTGCACAGCCACCTCTCGTCGGGTGAACGTTACGACGAATGGTACAAAATCCATGTCGGCGGTGCCCGGATTGTCATTGGAGCCCGCAGTGCCGTTTTCGCCCCGCTCGACCGGTTGGGCATCATCATTGTCGATGAGGAGCACGAGGGTTCCTACAAGCAGGAGGAGGCGCCGCGCTATCACGCCCGTGATGTGGCCGTGCTGCGCGCCCGGCGGGAAAATTGCGCGATCGTCCTCGGCACTGCCACTCCCTCGATTGAGAGTTGGCACAATACCACTAATGGAAAATACCGCCTGCTCACGCTTTCGCAGCGGGTGGACGACCGCCGCATGCCGGTGATCAAGGTGCTGGATTTACGCCGCGCCTCCCGCGGCGGCGATGCGGTCTTCGCCCCCCAGTTGTTGACTGCGATGGAAAAACGGCTGGCAGCGGGCGAGCAAACAATTCTCTTCCTCAATCGCCGGGGTTTTTCCACCACCATGCTGTGCCAGGTCTGCGGTCATGTCTGCGAATGTCCGAATTGCAGCGTCTCGCTCACTTACCACCGCGATGCGGGTCAGATTTCCTGTCACATTTGCGGCCACAACCAACGCGCACCCAAGGTTTGTCCGAGCTGCCGCGATCCGGCCATCCGCCATGCCGGCGTGGGCACCCAGAAGGTTGAAGATTCCGTGCGGAAAATTTTCCCCTCCGCGCGGGTGGTGCGGATGGATGCCGATGCCATGACCCGCAAGGGCGCTTATCGCGAGACGTTGGGTGCGTTTAAAGAAGGAGCCATCGACATCTTGGTCGGCACGCAGATGATTGCCAAAGGTCTGCATTTTCCCAATGTGACCCTGGTGGGCATCATCAATGCCGATCTGGGTCTACACGTGCCGGATTTTCGCGCAGGGGAAAGGACCTTTCAACTCCTTACCCAGGTGGCTGGTCGGGCCGGCCGCGGGGAAATGGAAGGCGAGGTGATCGTGCAGACCTTCACGCCCTCGAGTCCGTCCATCCAGTTTGCCCGTCATCATGATTTTGAAGGTTTCGTCGGGCAGGAACTGGAGTTTCGGGAACGATTCGGATTTCCCCCTTTCACGCGCATGGTGCTCATCACTGTGCGCTCGCAGATGCGGGAGCGGGCGGAATTCACCACCCAGACGCTGGTGCGCCGCTTGCGGGAAAATGTTCCCGCCGGGTCCGTGGTCGGCGAGGCGGCGGCGGCGCCGCTGGAAAAAGCGCGCGGCTATCACCGCTTTCAAACCACCCTGCGCGGCCCGGCAGTGCGACCGCTGGCCTCCGCGATTCAAGTGGCGCTGGCCGGCCTGACCCTGCCGGAAGATGTCTTCGTTGCAGTGGATGTTGATCCCGTGCAGCTGCTCTAGTGGTCATCAGTCATTGGTCACTGGTCATGGGATATCCCCTCGCGAGCGGGCTCTTAAAACGACCAATGACTATGGACTAATGACGAATGCCTGCCTTTATTCTTTCTGATGCACCTGCCGCCCATTCCCCGCTTTCTCGTCCGCTGGACGATTCGGGCCGTCCTAGTGTTGCTATTCATCGGATTGCCGGGGACGATTTTGTATTTGCGCGAGGTGGGAATCGGATTCGGCTTCAAGGAGTTAGTGGAAAAGGCGCTGAGCGGAGAGGCCTTTCAAACCACCATCGGCCGGCTTTCCTGGGACCCGGTCAAGGGCTTGGTGGCCCGGCAAGTCGAGGTGAACGAGATGAAGGACCAGAACAGAAACCTGGCCCGGATCGAGCGGCTGGTCGTCTCGATCAACCTCAATGATCTGCTGGCGCGGAAAATTTCCATCGACCACATTGAGCTGGAAGATACGGATGTCGCGATCCCGCTGGGCTCACGACCGGACAGCACCCGGTTGAATCTGAAAGGCGTGACCGCGCAGGTATTGTTTTTTTCGGAGCAAATCCGCATCAGCCATTTTGAGGGCAACGTGCAGGGTGTGCGGGTTCTTCTGAGCGGCATGTTACAAAATCCCCAGGCGTTTCGTCTGGAGCATCACACCGGGCAACCAGGTTCCGCCGCGCCGGGAAGTTCCTATAATTCCCTGATCGAAAAATTTTCCGCCTTAAAATATCCCGGCCAACCGCCGGAAGTGCGGGCGGAAATCAACGGCGACCTGACCGATCTCGCGACTTTAAAGCTTTCCAACATCAGCCTGCGCAGCGGCCCGGTGGTGGGGCCGAAGTGGCGCATCGAAGGCGTGGAAGCCGAAGCGGAATATGAAAATGGAATTTTAACGATGGAAAATCTCCTCCTGCGGGGCCGCGACGGCTCGCTCAATGCTTCTGCGCAATGGCAGAATGGAACGCTCGATTTTGAAGTTTCCAGCTCATTGTTTCCGGGTCCCTTCCTGGGCCTGCTGCCCAAAAATCCGGCCTTGGAAAATCTCGAGTTCATGGAAACCCCCTTGATTGCCGCGGCGGGCCAGGCTGTTTTTTCCTCCTCTCCCGCGACCTATAATGTCACCGGTTCCGCGCGGCTGGGGAAATTTTCCTACCGCGGGGTGAATTTTGATTCCTTTGCGGCCGACTTTGCCTATCGGGATGGAAAAGTTTTTGCGCGGGACGTGGAGTTGCACGCGGCGGGGGGAAAAATCGAGGCGGATGTTTTCCTCACTCCCGGAGATTTTCGTTTGCGCCTGAGCAATACCATTGCGCCGACGGTCTTTATTCCCCTGCTGGGCCCCAAGGAACAGGAGTTTCTCAAATTGATGGAATTCCGCGATCCGCCTTACGTGCAGCTCGATGTGCGGGGGACCAAGCCCGATATTGCCGCCATCAAGGGGACGGGATTTCTCCGCATCGGGCGCACGGCCATGCGTGGGTCGTGGCTCGATTGGGGGCAGGCAAAACTGGAGATCGCCGACCGGGCTGTCACCTACCGCGATCTCTCCATCGGCCGGGGCAAGGGTATGGGCACGGGGACCTTTGTTTATGATTTTGGCGGCCGCCAGGTGTTGTTGCAAAACATCGACTCCACCATGCCGCCGGCGGATGTGATGATGTGGGTGGACCCAAAAATCGCCGAGGCGATCAAGCCCTACCGTTTTCGCCAGCCGCCGAAAGTTCACGTGGATGGCATGGTGCACATGTCGGATGCGAAGCAAAATGACCTCTCCATCAAAATTGAATCCGCTGAAGGCCTTGACTACGACTTGCTCAAGCGCACCCTCAAATTCGGTCGCACCCTGGCCGATGTCCGGGTGGAGGGCACCAAGGTGCTGGCCCATGTCAAAACCGCCAAACTCATGGGCGGCGACGTCGCGCTCAAGGCGGTGGTTTCCATTGATGAAAAAGATCCCACCTTCGGAGCAGACGTGGACATCCGGCGGGTGAACTTCGCCCAGTTGACGAAACTCTACTTCGACTTCGACACCTCCAAGGGCGTGGCCAGCGGGAAGTATAAATTCACCGCCCGGATGGGGCAGGAGGAGAAAATGCGCGGGGCGGGAAGCCTTCGGGTCGAGGACGGCCAGGTTTTCGCCATTCCGATCCTCGGTCCGCTCTCCGAGATCATAAACAAAATCATCCCCGGCGCGGGACTTCATTCCGCCCGGCTGGCGACGGCGGATTTTCTAGTGCAGGACGAGAAAATCATCACCAAAAACCTCGCCATCGACGGGGCAGGTTTCAGCATGCTGGGCAACGGGGACATCTTTTTTATGAACGACAAGATGGACATGTCGGTCCGGATCAATGCCCGGGGACTGCCGGGCATCGTGCTCTTTCCCGTGAGCAAACTTTTTGAATACGTCTCCACCGGTTCGGTTTCGAACCCCGAATGGCGGGCCAAAATTATTCCCCGTTTCGGCAACGGAAATTAAGCGGCGCGTGGCCGCTGGCTTTACTTCATCAACAGCACCGCGCGGGCCCGCTTGATCTCACTGGTGATCTTGCGATGCATGCGGGCGGACATTCCGGTCACACGGCGTGGGAGGATTTTTCCACTCTCGGTCACGAAACGCTTCAGAAGTTCGGGATTCTTGTAATCGACCGCTTCCTCGGCCAGATCGGTGCGGCGACGGGGCATCGTGCGGTTGGCACGGCGAAAAGCGGAAGCGCGTTTGGGTGTTTTCGGTTCCATGGCAGATTATTTGATCTCCCGGTGCAGGGTGTGCCGGCGGAGAGCGGGGTTGTATTTTTTCTTTTCGAGCCGGTTGGGGGTCTGCGGGCTCTTTTTGTTGCGCGTGGTCATGTAGCGCGACGGGGATTTGCCCAAGGCGCGGGCCTCGGTGCATTCGAGAGTGACGATTTCTTGTGCCATGGTGATTAGTCTTTGTCTTTGGAATCGGAGCTGGAGTCGTCATCATCGCCTTCGCCGTCCTCGTCGGAAAGGCCAAAGAGGGAGGCGACGGGTTGACGAACGCGCTGGTAGCGGTTGCGTTTTTCGAGTTCGGCCTGACACTCCACCGTAAAGCGGGTGAAGGGCAGGGCTTCAAGGCGGGGATGCGGGACCGGTTTGCCGGACATTTCGCACATCCCATACGTGCCGATTTCAATCCGCTTGAGGGCCTGATTGATTTCGAAAAGGGAGTCTTGTTCCTGGGAGAGAAGGCTGAGGGCGAAATCCCGGTCGTAGGCGTCGCTGCCGGCGTCGGCTTGATGCATGCCGAAGGCGCTGGCCTCGCTGCCTTCCGCCCGCGAACGCAGGCTGTCCTTGGCCACGCCGTTCATCGAGTCGAGCAGGGTGTCCTTCAAAGCCAGGAGCCGGCCTTTTTGCCGTTCCAGGAACGGAGTCAGCTTCACCGGCGGCTGGGGCACCGGAATGCGCAGCGGCGGGAGGGACTTGGGTTTTTGGGACGAAACCTTGGATGCCGTGTTCTTGACAGCGGCTTTGACGGGTTTTTTGGCCGGTTTTGGGGCGGCTTTCTTTTTAGTCACGACAGGAGCTTTCTTAACCGCCTTGGGGGAAACAGCCTTCTTGGCAATAGGTTTGACAGCCTTCTTGGCAACAGGTTTGACAGCTTTCTTGGCAACAGGTTTGACAGCCTTCTTGGCCGGTTTTCCTGCCTTCGCTTTGGGGGATTTGTTCTTCTTGGTGGCCATCTTTGGATCAGTTGAAAAGGGGCGCATATGTAGCCCCTCGCCGGGTAGAGTGCAAGGGGATTCTTGAATTCCCCCCGCCGGGGCACGGCCAATTCACGAAACAGAAGAAAACGCCGCCAGGCCGAGCAGGAAATATGAGGGGGCGGAAGAAACAGGTGCTCTTTCCTTCATCCTGTTCATGTTGCTTCCTGTTTTTTATGCGCTTGCCGGTGCGAACAGGCGGTTGACACAGCCGTCTCGACAAAGTCTAAACGCTGCATGACGGATGAGTGGCGGCATGGCACTGGGCAAATTGCGGGTCGTCTGAGGGTGGTGGACGTGGCCAAGGTGCTGCGCGGACTGGGTTCGTCACGCGATCCCCGATGAACGCTCTTGGCCCGCCCCAGCCACCACCTCGGGGCGATGCACCAGAGGTTCTTTTTGCCGGGCGCGGTCTGACCAAGATTTATGCGACGGGCGAGGTGGAGGTGCGGGCTCTCGACGGAGTGGATATCGATCTTTACCACGGTGAACTGATTGTGCTTCTCGGGGCTTCCGGCAGCGGAAAATCCACTCTGCTGAACAATCTCGGAGGTCTTGATGTGCCCACCGGTGGCACTCTGACTTATCGCGGGCGCGATCTGACCAATGCGGATGAGGATGAGCTCACGGCGTTTCGTCGGGATGCGGTGGGGTTTGTTTTTCAATTTTATAACCTCATTCCCAGTCTGACCGCGCGGGAAAACGTCTCGCTGATCACGGAGATCGCCCCGGATCCGATGACGCCGGAGGAAGCGCTGGCGATGGTCGATCTGGGTGACCGGATGGATCATTTTCCCTCGCAAATGTCCGGCGGCCAGCAGCAACGCGTAGCCATTGCCCGCGCCATCGCCAAGCGTCCGGAGGTGTTGCTTTGCGACGAGCCGACCGGGGCGCTCGACGTGAAAACCGGGATCACGGTGCTGGAGGCGATCGAAAAGGTGAACCGCGATCTCGGCACACTCACGGTTCTTATCACGCACAATGCCGTGATGGCGGAGATGGCCGACCGGGTGATTCATCTTTCGGACGGAAAAATTTCCCATATTGAGCGCAATGCCACCCGGCGGCCTGTGAGATCGTTGCAATGGTGATGACTGCGCTGGATTTAAAATTGCTCCGCGATGTCGGAAAAATGAAGGGCCAGATGCTTGCGGTCGGTCTGGTGATGGCCTGTGGGCTGGCCATGATGATCATGGCGCGCAGCCTGATCCTGTCTTTGGAAACGACCCGCGCGGCATATTATGAACGCCATCGCTTCGCCGATGTGTTTTGTGATTTGAAGCGTGCGCCGAATGCGCTGCGGGAAAAACTGGCGGCGATTCCCGGCGTGGCGGCCGTGGAAACGCGAGTCGCGGGCGCGCTGCGCATGGACTTGCCGGGTTTGGCCGAACCCGCGGATGGGACGATCATTTCGATACCCGAGGATCGTCCGATGCGGTTGAATACGCTTTTTCTGCGCACCGGGCGATTTCCGGAGGTGGGTAAGGCGAACGAGGCGATCGTCAGCGAGGCCTTTGCCAAGGCGCATGGTTTCCAGCCGGGAAATTCGATTGAGGTGATTCTGCGCGGGGCGAGGGAGCGTCTGAATATTGTTGGAGTCGCCCTCTCGCCGGAATACGTCTTCGAGGCGCGACCGGGTCAGGCTCTGCCGGACAATAAACGCTTCGGGGTTTTCTGGATGAACGAACGTGATCTGGCCACGGCCAATGATCTCGACGGGGCGTTTAACAATGTGGTGGTGGATGTGGCGCCGGGACAGGACACCGCGCCGGTGATGGCGGAGATTGACCGCCTGCTGGAACCGTACGGTGGGCTCATTGCGTATGACCGCAGCGACCATGCCTCGGCCAAGCAGCTCGACGATGAAATCGCCATGCTCAACGGCATGTCCATTGCGTTCCCGGTGGTTTTCCTTTGCATCGCGACCTTTATGACCAGCGCGGTGCTGGCGCGGGTGATTCATCTTCAGCGCGAGCAGATTGCGCAGCTCAAGGCCTTCGGGTATTCCTCCCGCCAGGTCGGCGTTCACTATTTAAAGTTCGCGCTTGTCATCGTGGGCATCGGCTTGGCGGGCGGCGGGCTGGCCGGTGCCTGGCTCGGTGCGAATGTGGTGACGCTGTATCACAAATTTTTCCAGTTTCCCTCGCTCACGTTTCACCCCGACTACGCCGCGGTGGGGATTGCCTTTGCCGTGAGTTCGGGAGCGGCGTTCCTGGGGGTCCTTGGCGCGGTGCGTCAGGCGGTGCGCCTGCCTCCGGCCGAAGCGATGCGCCCGGAGCCTCCGGCAGATTTCCGGCCGTCCCTTCTCGAACGCATGGGCGTGCAGAAACTTTTCGGTCCGTCCATGCGTATGGCCCTGCGAAATCTGGAACGCCGTCCCTGGCAGGCGGTTTTCACCGCGCTCGGGTTGGCGCTGGCCGTGGGCATTCCCATCGTGCCGGGGGCCATGCGGGACGGGATCAATTTTCTCCTCGATTTCCAATGGACCCTGGCCCAACGGCAGGATGTGACGGTCACCTTGATCGAGCCGGGTTCGGCCACTGCGTTCACCTCCATCAAGCATCTGCCCGGCGTGATCCATGCCGAGCCTTTTCGCAGCGTGCCGGCGCGTCTGCGTTTCGGTCATAAAAGTCATCGTCTGGGCGTGACCGGCATTCCCGCCGGAACCTTGTTGAACCGCGCCCTCGACCAGCACGGCAAACCGCTGCCCGTGCCGCCGGACGGGGTGCTCATCTCGGAAAAACTGGCGGAAATGCTTGGGGCGAAGCCGGGGGATTTGCTGACGTTGGAAGTGCAGGAGGGCCGCCGCCCGCGGCGCGAGGTGCCGATTCACGGTCTTATTACCGATTACGCGGGACTGAGTGCCTACATGGATATCGACGCGCTGCGCCGCCTCATGCAGGAGGGCCCGACGGTGAGCGGGGCGCATCTTTCCGTGGATGCAAAATACTGGCAGACCTTTCTCGATGAGGTGAAACTTGTGCCACGCATCGCCAGCATGAATATCACCTCGGCTTTGCAACAAAGTTTTCGTCAGACCACGGCCGAATCCATTACTCTCATCCAAACCATTTACTTTACCTTTGCGGTCATCGTCTCCTTCGGCGTGGTTTATAACAGCGCCCGCATCTCGCTTTCCGAACGCAGCCGCGATCTGGCCACCTTGCGCGTGGTGGGTTTTACCAATCGCGAGGTCGCCGGAGTGATGATCGGTGAACTCGTCATGCTGACGCTGGCGGCCATTCCAGCCGGCCTCTGGATCGGCGGGCAACTGGCGAATTTTATCGTCCAATCGGCCAGCACGGAAACCATCCGGCTGCCTCTCATTTTGACCCACGAGACCTACGCCACCGCCATTTTGATTGTGCTGATCTCCGCAACGGTCTCCTTTTATGTGGTGAGCCGCCGCATCCGTAACCTCGACCTGTTGGGTGTTTTGAAAGCCCGGGAATGATGAAAACCTCCCCGCCATCCTCCAACGGAAAATCCGCCAAAGGCAAAAGCCCCTGGCGCAAGATCCTGCTCTATGCCGCGGGCGCGGCGCTGGCCTATTTCATCATCACCGGATTGATGCCGAAGCCAGTTGAAGTGGACATCGCGAAGGTCACGCAGGGACCGCTCACGGTTTCCGTGCTGGAGGAAGGCAAGACCCGCATCCGCAATCGCTATGTGGTTTCGCCGCCGGTGGCCGGCTACCTGCGCCGCGTGCCGGTGCGCGCGGGTGATCCGATTGAGGCGGGCAAGACCTTGCTGGCCATCATCCAGGCCGCGCCATCGAGTTTTCTCGATCCCCGCGCCACGGCGCAGGCCGAATCGGCGGTGCGGTCCGCCGAGGCCGCCCGCATGCAGCGCAGCGAACAGGTGCAAAGCGCCGAAGCGGAACTCGAACTGGCCCGCAAGGAACTGACACGGGCTGACCAGCTCCGAAAAAAGGGAGCCATTGCCACCCAGGAATTTGACACCGCTTCCAACCGCGTGGACATGCTCGACAATCAACTCGGCTCCGTGCGGTTCGCCTTGAAGGTGGCGGAATTCGAACTTGAGCAGGCCGAAGCCGCCCTCGTCCAAGCCACGGGCGATCCCTCGGACTCCGGCCAGCCCATCGAAATCCGCGCGCCGGTTTCCGGCTTCGTGCTCAATGTTTACGAGGAAAGTGCCCGGCCCGTGACGCCGGGCCTCGCCATCATGGAGGTCGGCGACCCAAAGGATCTCGAGGCGGAAATCGAACTGCTTTCCAGCGACGCGGTGAACGTGAAACCCGGCGCGGACGTCTCCATCGAGCAATGGGGTGGCGGCGAACCATTGCCCGGCAAAGTCGCGTTGGTCGAACCCGGTGCGTTTCTCAAGGTCTCCGCCCTCGGGGTGGAGGAACAGCGCGTGAAAGTGCGGGTGAATTTTACCGATCTCCCCGAAGGCGTGTTGGGCGACCGCTACCGGGTCGAGGCCCGGATCGTCACGTGGTCGGGCGACAAGGTGCGGCAGGTTCCGACCGGTGCGCTTTTCCGCCGGGGCAACGATTGGATGACTTTCGTGGTGGAGAACGGCAGGGCAAGTTTGACCAAGTTAAAAATCGGCCGCACCGATGGCGTCGCGGCGGAAGTGACGGAGGGATTGACCGAAGGGCAGGAGGTGATCCTGCATCCGCCGGATACCGTAAAGGACAGCGTGACAGTGAAGCTGCGCCCGTAGCCCGCCACCACCCTGACTCGCGAGTCAGGCCGCCGAAATGAACTTGCTCCGCGTGCCAAGGCGGGTACAGGTTGGCTTATCATGTCTTTGCGTCCGTTGTTTTCCCGTTTGATCATATTTTGCCTGTCCGCCGTATTTGCGGGAGCGGCAATGGCGGACGAGGGAAAGCCGCGCGAAAGTTTTTTCCGGAAAGCGGTTCGCGACATACTGAATATCGACGCGGTCCGGCGTGAATTTATTTACCAGAAGCTGCCGGACGAGGATCTTAAGCTGGATATTTACTATCCGCGCGAGGCGCCCCCTCCCACCGGCTATCCGCTGATCATCTGGTTTCATGGCGGCGGGTGGATTCTCGGCAGCAAACGTCAGGACGTTTTTGTCCGTCATTTTCCGCGCTACGGGTACGCCATTGCCAGCGTGGAATACCGCCTGGCCACTGGAAATCCTTTCCCGGCCCAGATCCGGGATGCACGAACGGCAACGTGGTGGCTTTGGAAACATGCGAAGGAACTCGATCTCGACCCTGCTGCCATGGTCGTGGCCGGACAGTCAGCGGGCGGTCATCTCGCCCTTCTGCTGGCATCTTCCCAAGGAAAATATCCCAAAGGATGGGGGCCCTCTGTGCCGCGCGGAACCTTGCGC
>JBGTGQ010000006.1:0-46461 GCA_041746635.1 Terrimicrobiaceae bacterium
CCTCGACCCTCTGCGCTCCACGCCGCTTGAGCCCGTGCCGGGCGATGTGACTGCGCCGCAAATCACCCTCACCGAGCCAGCCGATGCCGTCCTCGTGCCTTAACTTAAGAGCCAGTCCAATCAAAAACAAAGAATTCGCCAGTAGAGTAGGGAGGGAAGCCACGGAATGAGAGGCACAAGGCCAATGACCGCCGACTTCCTTCCCCCTCGTCAAACCGGACGTGCAGATTTCCCGCATCCGGCTTTAGCAGGGCGTTATTGTGCGGCGCATTCACAGGTAAATGAGTCCCATCCTTTCGAGTTGAGAGTAAACGGAGGTGCCTTCTGCGGGCTGCCACGCCCGTTGGCTGCGGCGGCGAAGATGCCGCGCCAAGCGTTCCCGCACAAAGCGATTGGTTTGCCTGAAGGCGTCCCGGCTGTATCCCGGCCGGTAGTAGTTGACCCACCCTTTGAGGTGGCGGTTGATTTGCCCAATCAGTTCGGGCAGCGGCTGGAAACAGCGTTTCTTGTCGATCATCCCCCGCAGCTTTTCGCGCTCTCGCGCGAGCGATTTCTTCGAGGGGTGCATGTTCCAATACCTCCTGTCCCGCCCATGAAGATCCCGGTCCAACCGGAAGCTGTATCCCAGGAAGTCGAGCGTTTCGCCCTCCCCGCGCAGGTTGACCACGCGGGTTTTCTCCCGGTTGATTTTCAGCCCCAGCCAGCCTTCGATCTTCTCGCCAATAAACCTCTGGAGGTCGTCTCCCGCATACCGGGCCATGACGACGAAGTCATCCGCGTAGCGCACCAGAACCGCCTTGGCCCAGTGGGCCGGGCCATCCTTCGCGTGGAACGCCTTGTCGAACCAATGCAGGTAGATGTTCGCCAGCAGTGGCGAGATCACTCCTCCCTGCGGCGTTCCTTGCCGGTTGCATTTGCGTGTGATTTTCCCGTTCCCATCCTTCTCCTCCACCGCCGCATTGAGCCATTGCTTGATGAGCCGCAACACACTTCCATCCACCACGCGCATCCTCACGCAAGCCATCAGCTTGTCATGAGGGATGCTGTCGAAGTAGCCTTCCATGTCCGCGTCATACACCGTGCATCGGCCTTTACTCAGGTTTTCCCGGATGATTTCCAACGCGTCATGTGCGCTCCTTCCGGGTCGGAACCCGTGGGAGCAATCCAGAAAATCCGACTCGAAAATCGGTTCCAAGATCAGAAGCACCGCGGCTTGAACCACCCGGTCACGGAGGTTCGGGATGCCCAGAGGCCTCATCTTCCCGTTCGCTTTCGGGATATACACCCGCCGCACCGCTCCGGTGCGATAAGTCTTCTCCTTCAGCTCTCGGGCCAACTCTTCAAGGAAGGCTTCCTCGCCTTCCCGCTCGATCTGCTCAATCGAGACTCCGTCCACTCCCGGTTTGCCGCCGTTGGCCCGGACTTGCGCCCACGCCTCCCGCAGCGTCTCGGGATGGCTCACCAGCCCGTAAAGGCTGTAGAAGCGATATCGCTTCTCCTGTTTGGCTTTCGCACTCAGCTTCGCTCGCCAGTCCCGGAGTTTCGGCGAAAATCCCGCTTCCCTCACGGTCAGCTCTTTCTCCGCCTCTTCTGTCGTGGGTTGAACTTTCATTCTTCCAATCAGCCCCGGTTCTCTTTGAGTCCACTTCGTTCCTGCCAAGGCCCCTTTGCTCCACGGGCGTTACCCCGCTTCCTCGCTACTACGGACCTCTCCGACTCCCCTACCCCCAACACTCGCCTTATGGATTCGGCGTATGTTTCGCCACGCTCTTCACGTGGCTGGTGGCAGGGGTCTCCCAGCCTGCCCAACCTCACCTTCCCTGCGCGCTGCCCCTTATCACCCCGGAGAACCCCGCCGCTGTTCGTGAATATCTCTTCACGGCGGGTGTCAGGCTTCAGCTTATCCGGCAGTCTGGCCGTTCTCACTTTGTGTAACGAGGCCCAATCGGGTTCGCTTGCGCTGCGGCTCGCTGGTTCGATCCACGGAGCTTCAACGCCGGAATTACTCCCGTCGCTGTCCGCTTCTCTACATGCTGGATATTCAGTTGGCATGATGAACACGTTTCAGTTCATTGGTTTTGGTTGGCGGTGCTGGCGCACCGGATGGTACAGATGTGCACGGATAGCAGCTGAAAGTGCCGGTTTCTCTGCGGAAGAGGATTTTTGAATAAACCACCAAGCCACAAAGAACACCAAGGCAAAGACACGGAAGCAGTCAGAGTGGTGAAAAAAAATCTGCTCGCTTCCCTCTTTGTGTCCTTGGTGCCTTGGTGGTGAAAATTCTTTTTTGGGATTACCGTGCCGAAGACGGGCCCGTGGCGCAGCCGCAGCCTGATCCACAGCCGCCCCCCCCGTCGGCGGGTTGTTCGTCCACGGCCACCTGGATGACCTCGAAGTGGATGTCCTGCAAGGCAAGCTGTTCATGAATGCGAGCCATGAGCGCGGAAGCTTTCTCATCGGGCTCGTGCACTGTGCGTAGCTGAATCTCGACCGGCTTCTCCGCGAATTGCGGGAAGGCTTCCTTCATTTCACCGTCAAGGACGAAGGAAAGGTAGGCATTGAGTTTTTCCTGAAGCTGCAAAAGCTGGGCCTCCTCACCGAGCCAGGGACGATTTTCGTACATGGCCAGGACGAGTTTGTCCGCGCGGGTGTCGTGGGCGAAGGCGTCGAGGACGCCGGGATGTTCGAGTCCGTTCATGTCAGAGAGTTTTTAGTTGAGATCCGCAGGATCGCCGAAGGCAATTGAGAGGAAGATGGCATTTCGGTTCAAAACGGGCTGCAGCGTCTTTCCTCTCAACTCTCATCCCTCAACTCTCAACCTTTCGGAAACCATTGGTAGAGGAAAAAATAAACCAGCACGCCGGTGATCGACACGTAGTACCAAAGGGGAAACGTCCACCGCGCCCACTTTTGATGGACGGCATATTGCCCCACGATGGCGTGTCTGATGGTGATGAGAACGAGCGGCACGATCACGATCGCCAGGATGATGTGGGAGGTGAGCATCACCTTGTAAAATATTTCCGTAAATCCCGTCGCCCCGATGTAGGTATGCACGCCTCCCTTGAGGATCTTATGCGTTACATAGGTGATCAGAAAAACCACGGAAATGCCGAAGGCCGCGACCATGCAGATGCGATGGGGCAAAACTCTCTTCTGCTTGATTAAAAGAAACCCCGCGGTGAGCAGAACCGCGGCGGTGGCGTTGAGGCTGGCGTTGAGGGCGGGAAGATCGCTGACGCTCATTGGCGCCCCTGATCAAGCCGTCGGCACGTGTTCCAGATATAAGCCGACATGCCAACCACAATCAGCATGACGAAGGCCAGCATGAACAGAACGCTCCAAGAGAAAGCCACGCCGGCCAGCACAGTGGGGGATTCCTGGGCGAGTGTCAGCGCACCGGGTTCGCGGCAGCCGACACAGGCTTGGGCGGCGGCCAATGTCCAATGGCCAATGACCAATGACAGAAAAAGAATCTTCGCTTTCATTTTTGCGCAGCTTGGGAAGGTTCGCGCAGGACATCGCCGATGTCCATCAGAAGCTTTTGCACGACTTCGGGATCGTTGCCGTCCTGAAATCCCCGCATCCATCCATCGCGATCCACCAGTACAAAACGGGTGGAATGGACGGGAACACCCGAGGGCTCCTTGGCCAGGGCCTGGAGAAAACCTTTTTTGACCAGATCCTCAACCTCATCCTTGGGGCCGGTGAGAAACTTCCATTTTGCCGGGTCGGCCCCGGCGCGTTCACCATATTCCTTGAGCACCTGCGGGGTGTCGTATTCGGGATCGACGGTGATGGAAACGAGTTCCACATCCTTGGCCTTGCGGGCCAGGGCTTGGTTGACCTCGGCCATGCGGCTGGTCATGACCGGACACGGCCCGGCGCAGCGGGTGAAGATAAAATTGGCCACCCAGACCTTGCCTTTGAAATCGGCCTTGGTGACGGTTTTTCCATCCTGGGCCGTGAGCTCAAACTCCGGCGCGGGCGCGTATTTTTCCAAACGCGGAGAAATTTTCCGGGATTGGATGCTGGAATTAAATTGCGTGTAGGCCCAGGCGACCAGGGTCGTAACGACGACGAAAGCAATCGCCCACCCCAGCCGCGGAATCCGCTCGGGTTGGGGTTCAGGACCGTTACCAGATGTAGACAATGGCGAAAAGGAAGAGCCAGACGACATCCACGAAATGCCAGTAGAGGCTGACATTTTCCAAGGCGACGTGGTGGGCCGGCGTGAAACAGCGGGTGAAAACCTGGCGCAAAAAACACCAGAGGATGAGCAGAACGCCCACGATCACGTGGGCACCGTGGAAGCCGGTCATGAGGAAAAACGACGAACCGTAAACCCCATGAGTGTTGAACCAGAGGCCCTCATGATGCAGATGGTACCATTCGTAGCATTGAATGCCCACGAACAGGCTGCCGAGGAGGATGGTGACAAAAATCAGAAAGAGACCGCTTTTGCCGTTCTTCACCTGAACCTCCGCGAAATGGAGGGTGAAGCTGCTGGCGACAAGAAACACGGTGTTGATGCCGGTGAGAAGCACCGGAAGGTGTGGTGCTCCCTCGAGGGGCCATTGGGGGAGGGACAGGCGCAGGACAATGTAGCCCCCGATCAAACCGGCAAAGAGCATGGCCTCTGAAGCGAGGAACATGATCATGCCGAATTTTGCGGTGGCGGGCGAGGCCGCGGCGTGGCCGCCGGGTTCGTCGTGGTTCAGAACGGCTGTGGACATGTGGTGGGTTAATTAAAGGACGAATTGGGATTGGCCAATGACGAAATAGGGGCAAATGCGTTGGCGGAAGATTTTTGTTCGGACTTGGTCATTGGGACAACGCCGGCCCGCGCATGAGCATGAGGACGATGACCAGGGCGCAGAGAGCCAGGGCGAAAATCCAGAGGGAGGCCATCACGATGGCATTGCGGCTTTTAGGTTTCATCGCCGGGTAGCCACCAGAAGTCCGAGCACCAGGGGCAGATAGAGGATTGAGGCAAAAAACAACCCGCGGGCCGCACCGCGATCCCGCTTCATCAAAAAACGCAGCGCCATGGCGCAGAAACCGGTCCCGAGAATCAGCGCGCCCAGAAAATACCACGCCGTATTGAAAAACATGAGGGCCGGCACCAGGCTCACCATCAGCAGACACAAGGCATAAAGAAAAGCCTGCCGTCCGGTCATGAGACCCTCGGGATCGTTGCCGGACAGCATGACAAAACCCGCGTTGGCGTAGTCCTCGCGATACATCCAGGCGATGGCGAGAAAGTGGGGCATCTGCCAGAACCAGAGAAGGGCGAAAAGCAGGCCGCCTTCCAAATGGTAGGAACCCCGTGCCGCCACCCAGCCGATCAGCGGCGGCAGCGCCCCGGGAATCGCGCCCACCAGCGTGTTGAGCGAGCTGATCCGCTTCATCGGGGTGTAAACCAGGATGTAGATCGCGATGGTGGCGAAGGCGAGGAAGGCCGCCCGGAAATTCGTGAAAAGCAGCAAAATGGCCAGTCCGGTCAGGGAGACCAGCAAACCAAAAAGCAAGGCATCGGTCGCATGCATGCGGCGGGCCGGCAAGGGACGATCGCTGGTGCGCTTCATGCGGGCATCAAAATCGCGCTCCCACCATTGGTTGAGCGCCCCGGCTCCGGCGGCGCAGAGGGCGGTGCCGAGAAGAGTGGCGGACAAAAGCAGGTAATTCATCGGACCCCGCCAACCCACCAGAAATCCCACCAGAGTGGTGACAAGAACCAGCAGCGAAAGCCGCGCCTTGCTCAATTCCAGCAGATCGCTCATTAGCGTCTCATGACGGGAGGGAGCAAGGGTGGCCGATTTCATACGAGATGTTCCAGCAAACGGGAATTGGGCGCATCTGGCAAAGCGAAATCCTGCGTTCTCGCCCCGCAGAAGAGCCGGAACGTGATCACGGCACCCAGCACAAGGGACAAGGCCCCCAGAGCCATGTGGGCGGTGGCGACATCGGCCGCCTTGTTCGACCAGATGGTCCACGCTCCCAAGCCGACTTGGGCGAGAATCATCACGACCCAAACCATGGACCAAAATCTGGTCGCCCGCGTGCTGTGTTTTGCCTTGAAAAAGAAAGCAAGCACGGCGGCAACGATCAGACAGGCCACGGCGCGATGGGCCATTTGAATCCAGATCTGCACGGCGGTCGTCGGCATCTTCTCATTTCCCAGCCGCGCCGCGTTGATCTTCGCCATGACCTCCGCGCTGGTGTCAGGAAGCAGCACTCCATAGGCGAGGGGAAAATCCGGAATGGAAAGCCCGATGTGCTCGTGCCGCATGGTCGCGCCGAGCCCAAGTTGGAAAAAGATCAGAGCCGTCCCACCCAGCGCCCACCAACGCAGGGACGGATGGGGTTCGTAGTCCGTCCACCGCCCCTCGGCATACCGTCGGCCAGTCAAAATGACCAAGATCACCAGAAAAACAAAAAACGACTGGGCCAGCATGCCGTGAAAAATACCGATTTGATCCTTGAACCACACCACACGCAACCCACCCAGCACTCCCTGTAAGATCACGGCGGCCAGAGCGATCAAACCCAGCCAGCGCAGTTTTCCGTCATCGCGTCGGTATTGATAAACCGCGAAGAGCGCAAACACCGGGGCAAGGGCGGCCAGGGTGCAATAGACCGGCATCTCGCGCACCCCCAGCAGTCCGAGCACCAGCGCCACTCCGGCCAGCCCCATCCAACGGGCGCTTCCCTGCGTTTCTCGCACCCATATCCATCCCGCCAGAATGGCGGTAAACAGTCCCACAAACGAGGCCACCACACGGTGGCTGTGCTCCAAGAAGATCCCACCCACCCAGCGCGAGAGCGGAAAAGCAAACATGTTGTAGCCAAAAGTATTCGGCCAGTCCGGCACAGCCATGCCGACCCCGTAGGACGTGACCAACCCACCACTGCACAACAGGACGAAAGTCAGCACGGCGGTGAGGACAGCCCACCAGTGGACTGCCGCGCGGGCATAGCTCCAGCCAGATTTTATCGCAGGTTGGTCAGTTACCATATCCTAATCCTTGCAGTTGCGGCGTGCTTTTAATTACCTCAAGGCAAGTATCCATTGGAATCTGATACAAGATTGGAAGATCCGTGATACGTTGAATAATTCGGCATTTCTCAAAACGATCGAGACCGTCAAACCAACCAGCATCCATCAGATCATTGAGAGTGCTCGGAGTGACCCTCGACACTTTACCTTGAGTTACGCAAAACTCCTGAAAACGATCCCACTGTGCGCCAACTTTAGGAGGGCATAATGAGTGACGCCCCTTAAATGAGCCACTCACCTCGAGAAGATAAAGCGTTTTTAGCATAAGATTTTCACCTTTATCAAGAGTCCATATATTTATAACTTCATTGAGCTTTTCGAAACCTTTTCGATAAAGGCTATAGGCTTCAGCATAATTTCCCGAACATGCAGTCATGTGCGCCAATAGTCTGTAACTTGGAAATCGGCGATGAGCCACATCGGTCTTCATGGCATTGATGGCGGCGGAAATCGATCCGGCAGACTGAAACTCAATCGCAATAGTGGAAAACATGCCCAAGAGTTCTGATTCGAATCCTCCATTCTTCGCAAAGTATTCAGAGGTTAAAGCAGTAGCATTTGCATCCTCGTGCGGTAAAAAATCGGAAAGACTTAAATAAAATGCAAATAGAGCGTCGTCGTCTGAAGCGATCCTACTGTAGTCAATGCTAAACGGTCGCCGAACTTTCTCCAAGTTTTTGTCATTCAATACGTCTAAAAGAGCTCGGTCATTTTTTAAAACACGAGTATAATATTTTTTATAAAATTCGAGTTGATAGATTGCATCGTCATACGTTTCGAGCACATGACGAATGGAAGCCTGTAAAGTAGTTGCAAACTCATTAGGTTGTACCTTCATGCGCTTGCCCAACCCAGAAAGACCTTCCATCCCTATTCCGATCGGTCGAGTATCAAAAAGAAAGTCTGACATGAGCGGATCCTCTTGAACTGCGGCGAACTCTATAGAAATACTTTCGAGTATCTCCCGGCTCTCTTGGAGAGCTATACGCGCTTCATCGATAGCTTCGTTCAAAGATGCGCCATCAGCTAGACTTTCAATCTGAGTTGCCAGATGTTGCTTGGTTACATTGGCTTGAGGATCAGAAGGAGAATCGGATTGAGCATAAAAGCACACTTGAGCCACCAACAAATCACGCAACTCAATAACTTTTCCACTCAAGAGAATATCTGCAATCTGTGATTCCTTCTCACAAAGACGTTTCCAACAATCGAAGAACTTTGTAACGGGGTCGGAAAAAAGTTCCAATTTTGGGATTGCGGAACATGTGATAGCAAAATTCAAATTCTGTGACGCGGACTCCCCACTCCGATCCGTCCATACAGCTGTTACAACACCAACGGCCCTACCTTGAGCATTGAGTAGCGGACCACCACTGTTACCAGATGATACAGAGGCGTCGAATTGAACGATGAGGCCCATATCCGAACTGACTAAACCTTTTGTAATCGATTTTGTGAGGCCCTGTGGAAATCCGATGGCAAATATTTCGGAAGCTATAGCCGGAGCGCTTTTCTCTAAAATGAGTGCCGGCCAATTGACACCTTCAGGCATTTCAAGTATTGCGAGGTCGTGATCTTTGGCGATTTTATATGACGATATCTCTTTGAGGCTATTTTCATCGGGACCTGCCATCACTTTTTCGGCGCCCAGCACAACGTGACGGTTAGTTAATATTACTTTCTGCCCTTCGATTTCTGTAACAAACCCTGTACCCGTCGATGATCCGCCATTTACCAGAACGGATTCTATTCGCAACACTGATGGACTTGCCTTTTCCCAAATCTGTTGAGGAGTAAATGCGCGGGGTGGTAGATCGCAGCCGCCAAGCAATATCGCCCAGCCAAGACTCAATCGAATGATCTTCAAGTTTACTATTGATCCAAACGTGAATGGAGCATGGCCCTTCTTGCCGAGACGTTCGCGACCCCTTCGAAGAACTTGGTTAATTCCACGGATTTCTAGTTTCTTCCGTTCCATGGCGGGCGTAAATCTCGAATGAGGCGATCTTCGATTCCCAAAGCTGTGATCCATGGAATATTGGTTAAGCCCAACTGCTTCTTTAGCTCATCCTCGCTTTCTGCAAAAACATCAACCTGATGACCTTCATCTAGAGCACCTGCAATAAAAACGTGCTTGAAGTGGTAAAGGTATTCGTCGCGGGCATAGAGCCAACGCTTACGAAAGCCGTGATGATAGGAGCCTACGTAAATCAGATCGTTGTCATGCCGGACCAGGTAAACGCCGACAGCATGGTTAAAGATCGTAGAATCCATAGTCTTATATCGAACGAGGATACGGGCGGAGTCCGGCCTTTCCGCATGGGTGAAACGCAATGCATGACGGAATGATAACCCTTGGAGCACCATGCCATCAATAGCACCATTCACACTCACTTTTTTCCTGTTCCCGGTTGATGCTTCACTCCCGTCCATGGGTGGAAACCAGCGGCGCATCGAAAGTCCACCTGATTGCAGACGGCGATATTGGCATCATGCGGGGCGACCATCGCATCAATCAAGCATCACACTCTGACCACAGGCACAGGTTTGACCTGTCGGCGTGCTTGGTCCGAGCGATAACGTTCCGCCACTGAGCGCAGATAAGCGACCCGCTCTGCGGAGGTCATGGCATCCAGCTTGCGGCTGGTTGTCTCACGCCATAAACGCGACTCGGCCACGGCATCAAAGCTTTTAGTCTTCGTTTCCATAAATCAATTCGAGCGGGTTGACTATACGGACGGGAGGATAGCCTTGCAAACGATTCACGGCATTAAATCCGGCCTCGCGCTGGACGTTGACAAGGTGTCGAAAGTTCCAACTCACGAGGTAGTCAAGCCGGGCGACCGTGCAGGCCGCGACATGACGGGCGTCATCGCTATATTTCACGGGCAGAATAGCGTGGGCGATATAACGAGCGGCAAGCTGCTCTACTTCATCAGGTACAGGCACCAGAGCGTCAGCCGGAAAAGTGGACTCAAAAAGAGAGCGGACTTTTTCTGGAGCTTCGGCCAGTTCGTCAAAGGTAATGGCTGAACTCAAAAATCGCCAGCGACCCGCCTCTTTCTGCTGCCAGAGCACTTGTGTGGCATCCTTCCATTCATCGTCAAAAAATCCACCGATAACGGACGTATCGAGGTAAAGCGTGGGAACCGGCAGGGTCATGACTCAAATATCATCAGACCGGTCGAGAGCGCGGTGAACTCAGTGCGCCTCAAGCTTGACGTGGGCCGGAGCCGGCTCGGTCTGCGGGAGGTAATCCTTGTCCAATCCGGGCACGCTATATTCGTAGGGGCCGTGATAAACGATCGGCGTCACCGGGAAGTTGCCGTGCCCGGGAGGCGAGGCCACCGTCCACTCCAAGGTATTGGAATGCCAAGGGTTGTTCGGAGCCGGATGGCTCTTGCGGTTGCGCAGGGTGATGAGGACGTTCCAGAGGAAGACAAACGTCGTGAAGCCCAAGCCTATGGCACCAATGGTGGAAATCTGATTGAGCGGCTGAAGCTGGCGCAAATGTTCGTAAATCGGTGGGTCGGCGATGCGGCGCATCATGCCGCCGAGTCCGAGGTTGTGCATGGGGAAGAAGGCCAGGTTGAAGAAAATGAAGGTGAGGAAGAAATGCACCTTGCCCAGCGTCTCGTTGAGCATGCAGCCGAACATTTTTGGGAACCAGAAATAGAGCGCACCGAAAATGGCGAGGATGCTGCCGCCGAAGATGACGTAATGGAAATGCGCCACGATGAAATAGGTGTGGTGGACAAACAAATCCACCGGAGTCGAGGCCATGAAGATGCCGCTCAAGCCGCCGATGACGAACATGGTGACAAAGGCGAGGGCAAAGCACATGGCGGTGGTGAATTCAATCGAGCCGCGCCAGACCGTGCCCATCCAGTTGAAGGTCTTGATGGCCGACGGCACAGCGATGAACATGGTCGAAACGGAAAACGTGGCACTGAGCGTGAGGTTCATGCCGCTGACAAACATGTGGTGGCCCCAGACGATGAAACCCAAGAAGCCGATGGCAATCATGGCATAGACCATCGCCTTGTAGCCGAAGATCGGCTTGCGCGAATACACCGCGATGATGTCCGAGACCAAGCCCATGGCCGGCAGGATGAGGATGTACACTTCGGGATGGCCGAAGAACCAGAAAAGATGCTGCCAGAGCAGCGGCTGACCGCCGCCGGCCGGCTTGAAGAAACTGGTGCCGACATTGAGGTCGCAGAACAACATCGCCGCCGCAGCGGACAACACCGGCACGGCCAGCACGAGAAGGATGGCGGTGATGAAAAGCGACCAGACCGTGAGCGGCATGCGGAACATGGACATGCCCGGTGCGCGCATATTCACCACGGTCGTGATGTAGTTGGTCGCACCCGCGATGGAGGACAACCCGTTAACGAAGAGGGCAATCCCCCAAAGGCTTTGTCCCATTTGAGTGCCATTGTATTTTCCCTCCGCGCTCAAGGGCGCGTAAGCCGTCCAGCCTGTGCCGGGCGCGCCGCCCGGAGCGAAAAACGCCGCGAGGATAATGAAGCCCGAAATCACATAGAGCCAGTAGCTCACCTCGTTCAAGAGCGGGAAGGCCATGTCCCCGGCCCCGATTTGCAGCGGGATGAGGAAATTCCCGAACGTGCCGATTAACAGCGGCATGACCACGAAGAACACCATGAGCGTGGCGTGCATGGTGACGAGCATGTTGTAGCCGCCGGGAATGATCGCGCCGTCGGAAGCCACGGTGGCCGGCAGGAACTGGCCGATGATCGGCACGGGCGTGTTGGGCCAGGCGAGCTGGTAACGGACGAGCAGAGCGAGTCCGCCGCCGACAAACAGGAAAAACAAAGCCGTCCAGAGATACTGGAGGCCGATCATTTTGTGATCGTACGTCCAAATATATTTGTGGAAAAAGCCCACCTCGGGATGATGGGCCTGCTCGGCGGAAGCGTGCGGGTCTGCGGTGATGGCACTCATGTTCTTGTTACTATACGTTTCTATTTGGCAGCGGCATGCAGGGATTTTTCATCATCCGCGGCACGGGCTTGGGCGGCGGCCTTGACCTTGCCGTCATACCATTTGTCGTAATCTTCCTGGGAAAGGACGCGAATCGGAGCCTTCATGTTGTAATGACCGGAGCCGCAAAGCTGACTGCAAGCCAGTTCGAGATTGATGGGTCTCGTCACCTCAAACCACACCCAGGAAATCGTGCGGCCGGGCACGGCATCCTGGTAAAGCCGGAAGCTGGGCACGTAGAAGGAGTGAATGACATCACGTGCGTTGAGAATGATGTGAACCGGTTTCTTGGCGGGAAAGACCAACTCGGTCGCAGTGAAATCATCCGCCGCGGCCGGATCATCGCTTTTGACCCCGAATTTGTTTTCCGGAGTGATGGCTTTCACATCCACCTCGCCCAATTTGCCGTCCGCGCCGGGATAACGGAAGTCCCAGCCGAACTGGTAGGAGGAAATGTTTACCTGCAGGGCATCGGGGGGCGGATTGCGGAAGAGATCCTTCCACACGCGGTTGCTGTAAATGGCCAGACCCAGAAAAATCAGGACGGGAATCGTGGTCCAGATGATTTCCAGCTTGTTGTTGCCGTGGCTGTAATGCGCCTTCACGCCGGGGCGACGGCGGTATTTCACCAGATAGGTGATGTACACCACTTGGGTGGCGACGAAAACGAAGAGGGTGAGCCAGAAGATAAAATTGAGGATTTTATCGATCTCCTCGCCCCCCACGGTGACGTTGGGCGGGGCCCAGTAGAGGTTATTGTACTGTTCGGCAAAGGCCGACGAGAGGCCCAAGAACAGGATGGGAAGAAAACGCAGGAAAAATTTCATAGTCATGCCCCGGTTGATCCCGCGGGCGCGGGAGTCTCGCCCGACGGGGCGGGTAATGCGGCGGGAGCCGCGGCTTCCGTCGCGGGGACGGCAGCCGCTTCACCGACGAGTTCACGCCCGATGGCCTGGAGTTCCTTTTGCGTCCACGGTTCGGTGCGATCCTTGGTTTGCTCGCGGATTTTGGTGACAAATTCCACTGGGACGGGCGGCGCCTGATTGCCCCACTCGTTGCGGATGTAGGTCAAAACGGCGGCGATCTGGTCGTCCTTCAGCACCGATCCCCACGGGGCCATGGCATTGTTGTAGGGCTGACCCTTGACCGTCACGACACCTTGCAGGCCGTTGAGGACGATCTTCACGATGTGGTTGTCACCATGCCAGTCCCGCGAAAGCACCCACTCGCTTTCCACGAGCGGAGGGAACTGTCCGGCCACGCCCTGACCGTTCGCCTGGTGACAAACAGCGCAGCTCTGGGTGAAGACTCGCTTGCCCACGACCATGGGATCAGGCGGCGCGGCCGGGCCGCCACTGCCGGCCCCGGACCAGGAAATTTTATTGGTGTTATAAATGTCCGATTGGAAACCACCGCTGTTGGCCCAGAGAAACATGCCCCCGAAAAACATCAGGACCATGATAAGGACAATCAGCCAGAGCGCCACTGGTTCGCGTTCGGGCGCGGCATGAAGCTCGGTCACGTCCACTTTGCTGGCGAGTTCGGACTCGCGGAAGCCTTCATCCATGGGTTGTTGAGAATTTGGCGTGCTCACAATTACTCCGTGGTTTCCACCGGTGCCTCGGGCAGCGGATAATTGCGTTTGAGCGAAAGAAGATAAGCGGCCAGCACCTTGGCCTCCTCGGTGGGAACGACCTCAAAGCCCGACCCAGGCGCATGCGGGCCGGTCAGGCCGGTGACGGCTTCATTCGAGGGTTGTCCGGAAATTTTCCGCATTTTATACAAATACCGATACGACGGCATGATGGAACCGGAAACAACCTCGCGGGCATCGTAGAGGTGACGGTGAAGATCGTTCAGAGCGGCGGCGCGCTTTTCCAGACCGTAGTTGGCCAGATCCGGCCCGATGCGCAGGAAGCCGACAAACGCCGGCTGATCACGGAGAAAATCGCGGGCCACCGTGCGGCGGACCTTGGGATCGGCCTCGGGCTCCCGCGCAATGTCGGAAGTGAGATAGGCCGGGCGCATATCCTGGCTGTGACAATAGACACACCCATTGGCCGCGTAAACCGCCTGCCCCGCGACGGCGAGGCCGGACAGGGGGGGCGGATTAACCCCGCCGGTATCTTCATCCGTCAGTGGCTCGAGGCGACCGAGAGTAAGGTAAGGATAAGCCACCAAACCCAGCCAGGCGGCGGCAAAGGTCAGAAAGGTCCCAAAAATCAAGAGCGGCATCCGGTTCATACAGTCACGACTTCGGATGAAGGTTTGCGCTCTTCGAGCACCGCCAGAATGGTGCGGAAAAACAGTCCGGCGAAACATTTGCTGGCGATGACAAGGGCAACCGCGCCGAGGGCGGCCACCAGCCGGAACGGGGTGGCGAAGCCGACCGAGGAGTCGAAGCGGACGCCGGGATCGTTCAAGGCAAAACCCTGCACCATGCCGCCAAAGGTCAGACACACATAGGCTGTGCTCAAGGCAACGAGGAACAACCAGAAATGGCAGCGAATCAAGCCGTCACCGTGCCACTCGCGCCCCACCAGGCGGGGCACGATGTAATAGATCGCCCCGAAGAAAACCATGCTGATAAATCCAAGCAGCAACAATCCCGCCTGGCCGATAACCACGTCGGTAAATTGGAAAATGGCGGCGACACCGGGGAAGGCCAGCAAGGCCCCCATCACGTAAGCCAGCAGGAAAGCGCACGCTCCGGTCACGGTGAAGAGCAACGACGGACTCCATTGCACCGCGCCGAACGATCCCTGCATGGTGCCGAGCAGATTGATCGAGATCACCAGCACGGGAATGAAGAGCAGGATGCTCGACACCACTCCCACGCTGACCATCCAGGCGGGAATCGGGCCGCCGATCAACTGCGCCGTGCCCATCCAGGCCGCGAACAGCGCGAAAGACCAGAAACCCAGCAGGCTCAGGTTGTAGGAAACCAGACGGCGTCCGAGAATTTGGGGAATGAGAAAAAATGCCGCCGCCAGGGCAATCGGAGCCAGCCAGAGGCTGATGACTCCGCTGGAAAACCACGCGGCAATCGGGGCCTGGGCCGAACCAGGAACCGGCCACCAAACCAGCAGGGCGTTGGCCGAGAAATACAACCACGGGAACCACATCAAGGCCGCCACCAGATACCAGGCCGACACGAAGACCGTGCCTGCCGCGCGGTTGCGGAAGAGAACGATGCCCCACACCGCGATAAAAAGATAGGCGGCGAAAAGGATGGCACTGACAAAGCCGGGAAACTCCAGCAGGAAGATGGAGCGGCTGTAACCGCCCACAATCGCGCAAAGTCCGAGAAACACCCCGAAGTTCCAGATCAACCCCGCCGCTATGGGCAACACCGAATAATTGAGCGATGCGCGGCCGAGCCGGGCCAGGAGCCAGAGCGCAATGCCCAAGCCGGCCGAGGAGGCCCAGCCATAGACCAGCGTGTTCACCGCGGCCGGAGCAATGCGCCCGTAGGTCAAAAAGGCGGGACCGTCCAGAAACTGGGGCCAGACCAACTTGATCGCGGCGATGGCGGCAAGAAAGGTGCCCAGCACGAGCCAGCAGGCGGCGCAGCCGAAAAAGATTAACACCGGGATCCGCACGGAGGCGTCCACTTGCTCAACTTGGTTGCGTTGAATGGTCGAGGTCATGGTGCGGTGGCGGCGGGCGCGGGAGCTGCGGGGACAGCCGCTTCAGGCGCAGGAGCCGGAGCCGGGGTCGCAATAGGGCCGGCGGGCTGGGGTTGTTTTCCTTGAAGTTCCGCCACGGTCAATTCCATGGCCTGCTTGATTGGGATTTGCACGGTGCCTTTGGCCTTGTCGGACCAGGCATAGCCTTCCAGCTTGAGTTTGTCCTCGGCATCGAGAGTTTCGCGGGCCTTGACGCGTTCGGCGGAACGGGCGGCGTCCTCGTCGGGCACCGCTGCGCCCAGGCCGGTAAGAATTTTGACCGCAAAGGCAAAAACCAGCAAAAGAACCAGCGCTCCCGCGATAAGCGGCCAGGCGGACTTAGGAGACGTATGGGCGTCGGGCGTCTGCATCAGTTCTTCAAGGCGAGGGATTGAGGCAGACGCGGATCGCGAATCGGATAAAGCGCGGACTCGCCCAGACGTTTAAGGAACACCGCGGCCAAAGTGCAGCCAATGGCAATGAGGCAGGGGATGTCGAACAAGAAGGCGCCGAGATCGAAGCCCGCCTTGTGATAGGCCGGCATCACGATGATATACATGTCGAGCATGTGCATGATCAAAATCCAGACTGCCATGCCGCAAAGGAACAACGGGGTTTTTTTTCCACGCTGGAAAAGCAGCATCAGGAACGGCACGAAGAAATGCCCGACGACCATGAACTGGCTGCCATACCACCACGTGCCGGTGTTGCGCCGCAGGAAATAGACCGTTTCCTCCGGAATGTTGGCATACCAGATGAGCATGTATTGGCTGAAACCGATGTAGGCCCAGAAGATGGTGAAGGCCATCATGAGTTTGCCCATGATGTGGTAGTGCTCGAGCGTGACAACGTTCTGCAGATATCCCGCGCTGCGCAGTGCGGTGATAATCAGCACCAGCACACACATGGAGCTGAGCGCCGTGCCGGCAAAAATATACACCCCCCACATGGTGGAGAACCAGTGGTAGTCCAGTCCCATCAACCAATCCACCGCAGCAAAAGTAAGACAAACCGCGAAGAGGAGCGCGCTGGAGAACGTCACCCGCCGGTTTAGTACGGTGTAACGCGGGGCCCCGTCCTTATCTTGCGCAATGGAGAATGCGCGCAGCAACCCGCCGCAAAGAATGAAGAAGGCAAAATAGAAGAACGCGCGGAACCAGAAAAACCACGGATTGAGATAAGCGGCCTTTTCCAACAGGAGCGGGTCGGCGGCATTTTCCGGACGCATCCATTTCCACAGTTCGGGCGCGACAAAGACCAGCGGGATGAAAAGCACCGCCATGACCAACAGCAGGCTGGCCATGTTTTCCATCTGCCGTCGGACCACCACGCTCCATTCCGCATCAACCGCGTGATGCACGAGAGTCCAGAAAAGCCCGCCCATGCAGATGGTCAGGAAAAAGAAATAGGCAAAGAGATAGGAAAACGCGAACTGCTTGGGTTGGAAGAAGGCCCCGACCAACACGGCCACAAAGGCCACGGCGGCCAGCCCGACCAGGCCAAGGAAACGGCCTCCGACATGTTTGTAGTCGAAAAACTCAGGTTTGGGTTCGGCGTGTGCGTGGTCGCTCATCGGATAATATTCGTGGCATCGGCATCCTGCCGATGGGTGGAATCGCATCGGCCCGATGCCACGGAATGGGTCGGACGTTTCATTGGGCCGCCTCCAATTTGGCGCGGTCGGCTTCAGGCACGTCGGAAAGGGTGGCACCGCCCTGCGATTTCTGCAAAGCGCGGACGTAAGCAATGATGGCCCAGCGGTCGGGCACCTGAATGCGGTCGCCGTAGCCCAGCATGGTGTTTTTGCCGTGCGTGATGGTGTTGAAAATCTCCCCGTCGGACATCACCCGAATGCGCTCTTGGATGACGCTCTGCACGGTGGCCACGCCCAGTTGTTTGGCGATGCCGTTGCCCGCGCCGGTCGCGCCGTGGCAGACCGCGCAATAAATGCCGTAACGTTCCTGTCCGCGACTCATCACCGCCGGAGTGACGTCGAAGGGCAGGCCGGTGCCCCAGTTGTCGCCCATTTTTCCTGTGTCCGGATAATCCGGCGCGCCGGAGAAAATGATCTGCTTGTAGGGAGTGTTGTTCTCGCGCGCCGAGCCATTCACCGGCTTGTGCTGGGGCATGGCATAGCCCAGCGGCACGGTGCCGGCCACGGGCTCCCGCGCGGCACTGCCGTTGGCGAAAAATCCGCTCGGCGTCTGCGCCTTGACCTTGGGCTGGCGGTCCATGTCGGGAAAAATCTCGATGGGCGGACGGGTGGATTTCGCGCCGCGGAATCCGGCCATGGCCAGGACGACGAGCACGAGAAAGGCAAAAAGGGCAAAAAAGTATTTCAACATGGCGTCAGTCCCCGTGCACCCTGGTGATGTTTTGCCCGCCGAGGGATTCCAGAAAATCCTTCACGTCGCGCTCCGCGAATTTGGGATCCCGCGTCTCGATGACGCAGAAAAATTTGTCGTCACTCACCCGCTTGAACCGCTCCCAGTTGAACATGGGATGATGCAGGCGCGGCAGCCCGTTCATGATCAACATGCCGAACACGGCGGTGAAGGCCGAAAGCAAGATCGTCAGCTCAAACATGATCGGGAAGAAAGCCGGCACCGTGTAAAGATTGGTCGGCTTGCCCATGACGATGAGCGGGTAAATGATGGAGCTGGGAATAAAGGTGAGGCCGACGGCGGTGAGAAAACCAGTGAGGCCGCCGATGAAGATCAGCTTGCCCAGCAGCGAGCGTTTCAAGCCCATGGCATCATCCATCCCGTGAATCGGGAAGGGCGAAAAGACATCGAATTTCTTATACCCTGCGTCGCGGATTTTCTCCGCGGCATGATAAAGCTGCGAGGCGGAATCGAATTCCGCCGCCAGCCCGTAGGCTTTGGATTGGGGATCACCGGCGACGTCCATGATCAGTGTTTCTCCCCGTGATGCGGATCGGCCTCGGGCAGGACCGCCTTGACTTCAAACATGCAGATCATCGGCAGGAACCGGATGAATAGCAGGAACAACGTAAAGAAAAGCCCGAACGTCCCGATGAACATCCAGATATCGACCCAGGTAGGATGAAACTGGCCCCAGGCAGACGGAATAAAATCGCGCGACAAGGTGGTGGCGATGATGACAAAGCGCTCGTACCACATGCCGGCATTTGGGAACTGGCAGATGATCCAGACCCAGACCAGATGGGTGCGGAAGTATTTGAACCAGAAAATCTGCGGCGCGATGACGTTGCAGAACATCATGCTCCAGTAAGCCCACCAATAGGGGCCGAAGGCGCGATACCAGAAGGCGGCGCGCTCGTAGGGATTTGCGCTATACCACGCCATGAACAACTCCATGATATAGGCGTAACCCACGATGGAGCCGGTGAAGACGATGACTTTGCACATCTTGTCCACGTGCGAAATGGTCACCAAATCGTGCAGCGGTTTATAAATCGCGCAGGCCGGGATCATGATGGTCAACACCATGGCAAACCCGCCGAAAATCGCGCCCGCCACGAAATACGGCGGGAAAATCGTGGTGTGCCAGCCGGGGATGACCGAGGTGGCAAAGTCGAAGGACACAACCGAGTGGACCGAAAGCACCAGCGGGGTGGAAAGACCCGCGAGCAGCAGGTAGGCCATTTCGTAATGACGCCACTGACGGTTGCCGCCGCGCCAGCCGAGGGCAAGCGTGCCGTAAAAGAATTTTTTGATTTTGGTCGTGGCGCGATCGCGCAGCGTGGCCAGATCGGGGATCAGGCCGGTGTACCAAAACAACACCGAGACAGTGAAGTAGGTCGAGACGGCAAAAACGTCCCAGAGCAACGGACTGCGGAAGTTCTGCCAGATGGCGTTGGCGTTCGGCACGGGCGCGAGAAACCAAGCCATCCAGACGCGGCCGACATGGAGGCCCGGATATATGGCCGCGCAAATCACGGCGAAAAGCGTCATGGCCTCCGCCGCGCGGTTGATGGATGTGCGCCATTTCTGGCGGGTGAGAAAAAGAATGGCCGAGATGAGGGTTCCGGCATGGCCGATGCCGATCCAGAACACGAAATTCGTGATGTCCCACGCCCACCCGACCGGGTGGTTGTTTCCCCAAACACCCACGCCGGTGGAAACGAGATATACGATGCAAAACCCGAGTACGCCGGTGAGAGCCAGGCAAGGAAGAAAGCAGGCCCACCACCAGATCGGGGTCTTGTCCTCGACGATGGAGCTGACGTAATTTGCAATCCAGCCCATCTTGCGCTGGTTGAGCACAAGGGGCGGACGGGTGACGGCCTGTTGGTCGGGCGTCAGATTCTCGGTAGTATGGACGGTCGCGTCGGCCATGGGTTATGCGTGGCATGGGCTTCCAGCCCATGCGTGGAATATTCGCGTCGGCAAGATGCCAATGCCACGGTTGCAGAGGTTAATGTCCATGCGCCTCCTCGGTCTTGTGCGCTTTGTCTTCGTGGCCGCCGTGGCTTCCATGGGCGTCAGCCCCGTGCGCATCGCCATGTCCGCCGTGATGCGGATCCCCATTGGCTTTGCCGACCCTGTTGGCACCGGGCATTTTGGGATTCGGATTTTTTATGCGGGCCAGATACGTCACGCGCGGCGCGGCATTCAGATACTTCAGCATCACGTAGCCGCGATCGCCTTCGCGCAGCCGGGCCACCCGGCTGTTTTTATTATTGATGTCACCGAAAACAAGCGAATCGCTGGCGCAGGCTTGCTGGCAGGCCACCTTGAATTCGCGCACCGGCACGTTGTTTTTGTCCTGCGGACCGGCTTCGACCAGACGACCGATTTTAGCTTCCTCGATACGCTGAATGCAGAAGGTGCATTTTTCCATCACCCCGCGCATGCGGACGGTGACGTTCGGGTTTTTCGCCATTTTGAGGCTGTCGGCCATGCCCTTCTTGGCCAGCGGACCCCAATAAAGCTCGGTGGTCGGACGCTCGTTGTAATCGAAATAATTGAACCGGCGCACCTTCCAAGGACAGTTGTTCGCGCAGTAGCGGGTGCCGATGCAGCGGTTGTAGGCCATGAGGTTGAGGCCGTCCTCGCTGTGCACGGTGGCGTTGACCGGGCAAACCGTTTCGCACGGGGCATTTTCGCAATGCTGGCACATGACCGCCTGGGCCAGCATCTCGGGATCCTCCGGCTCGCCGGCGAAATAGCGGTCAATGCGAATCCAGGCCATGTCGCGGTTTTTGCGAACCTGATCCTTGCCGACCACGGGCACGTTGTTCTCCGCCTGACAGGCCACCACGCAGGCGTTGCAGCCGATGCAAGTGTTGAGATCCACCGTCATGCCCCATTGTTCCTTGGAGGTCAGTTCGGGATGGGTATAGAGCGAGATGTTGGGCGGAATGTGGCTGTCCATCCCGATGGAGCGGGCAAATTTCGGATCCTCCTCGTAACGTTCCAACGTGCCTTCGCGGAAAAGGTCGCGGCCATGCATGCTGCGGGCCTCCTGGGTGCGAGCCAGCGGATAGGTGTCGCCCGTGACTTTCACTTCCACGCCGGAGCGGAAACGCAGGGAGTCCGAGGTGCGCAGCGGGTAGGCATTGAAGCCCACGCCTTCCATCAAGGCGGAAACGCCGGTGCGGCCGTAACCGAGGGCGAGGGAAATGGAATCATCGGCGTGGCCCGGTGCAACCAGCGCGGCGGCGAGAATGGAATTTGCGCCCGCCTTGATCTCGATCATGTCGGCCACGATGTCGAAGGTTTCCTCGTTTTGCAGGTTCTCCGAAGAGATGGGATTAATGAGGTCCGCGACCTTGTCGGTCCAGGTGAAATTATTGACCTTGATCCCCAACCGCTTGGCCGTGGCGGGACTGACGAGGGCGACATTATCCCACGTCACCTTGGTCTCAAAATCCGGCGTCTCCTGCAGCCAGCTATTGTTGGCGTAGCGGCCGTCGTCCACGCTGGAACTAGGCAGGAAAACGAGTTCCAATTCCCCGCTGACCGGAGTCGCGGTTTTTGCGGCGGCGGCGGCCTGTCCGGCGTTGAAGGCCAGGGGCACTTCCGGCAGGGTGCTTTCGGGCTGGAAACCGGTGCGAAGGAACGAATTCCATTTCGCCGCGTCGCCCGCGTAGCTCGTGGTGAAGGTTTCCTGAATCAACTCCGGCCCCACCGGTTTGGGGTGTCCGGCGAGTTGGGCGAGGATTTCGAGTTCGCTCACGCCATTCCAAAGCGGAAGAATCATGGGCTGAACGGCGGTGTACGTGCCATCGTAGGTCCGGACGTCGCCCCACGATTCGAGATAATGCGCGGCGGGCACCTGCCAGCGGCTGAGTTTGCTGGTTTCGTCCTCGAAAAGTCCGAGACGCACGACGTCCGGCACGGTCAGCAGCAAATCCGAAAAACCGAGTTCCGCCGGAGCGTTGTATGCGGGATTGCCGCCGAGAATGAAAAGGGTTTTCACCGATCCGGCCTTGATGGCAGCCGCAAGGTCGGCAATGGAGGCGGCGGGTTTTTCGCCCGTGTTGACCCCGAGAATGGTGGCGCCATGGTTGCCCAGCGCCTCGTTGATGCCGAAGACCAGGGCCTGCACCCAGGCGGGTTGCAGGGTTCCCACCGTGACGATGCTGCGGCCCAGGTTCGCCAGCAAATCATTGGCGCATTCGGTGATCCATTGATCGTTAAACTCCGCCTTGCTCGTCGGCGCGGCTCCCAGCAACGCAGCGAGAGACGGATTGTTGGACTGGCTGACGATTTTTTGCGCAAGCTGGCGGGCAAATTCCCCAATGAGTGACGCCTTGCAGCGATAGCGGTGATCGGCCAGTCCGCCGGTGGGGGAAAAATGATTTTCGACCACGTAAAGGCGGTTCATCGGCGCGCCTTTCTGATCCGGATTGCGTCGCGGGAAGAAGCCCGCGGCGAAGCCCACGCCCTTGTCACTGCTGCTCAGAAATTCACTGTCCAGCGCGAGTACGACGTCGGCCCGCTCGAACTTCGGCACCAACCGCACCCCGGGCGCGAAGCAGGCGGAAACTGCCGTGGCCGTCTCGGATGCGCCCAGCGGTTCGTATTCGCTCCAGATCAGTCCGGGATACTTGGCTTCCAGTTCGGCCCGCAGACGGTCCCGCGTCGGCGAATTTTTCCGCTCCACCAGGAAAGCCAATCCTTGGCCGCCGGAAGACGCCACGCCCTGCAAGTACTTTTCAAAAACTTCCGCCCCGACTTCCGCGCCGTTCTCCGTGATGACCTTGGAGCGATGCGGATCGTAAAGATCCAGCACCGTGGCTTGAGCGAAACCATCCGTCCCGCCATTGCTGTAGGGGTGGAGCGGGTTGCCCTCGACCTTGGTCGGGCGTCCGTCCACCGTGGTCACCACCAGCGGCATGGCACCCTCGCGGGTCGGCATGGCGGTCGCGTAATACAAAAATTTTCCGGGAATCCCCCACTCCACGCCCTTGTTGAAGGGCACCAGATAGGCCTCCGGCCTCCGGCAACCAGCCAGGCCCACCCCCGCGAGCGCCATGGAGGCACCCATCAGCTTCATAAAATCCCGCTTGGAGAGACCGCTGTCCTGATAGACATCCGCGCCGCGCGGGAACTCCCGCATGAGAGTTTGTTCAAAGCCGGGGCTGTTCTCCAATTCGGCCAGACTGCGCCACATGGTGGGCTTTCCGGCTTGTGGGGAATCGGGGCCCCACACCCCGCCTGGCGGATGTTGGAAAACGCGTTTCATCGGTGGCAGCCTCCGCAATCGGTGGGCGGGTTCACATCCCACTCTTTTTTGAATTCCATGCCCAAATCATATTGTTCCTCGGGCGAACCCGCCTTCCAGTTCATATTAAAAACTTCCTCCGGCGGACGCAGGTGGTTTTGCGGCGCACGGTGGCAATCCAGACACCAGCTCATGCTCTGGGGTTCGTGTTGATAAACCACCGCCATCTCATTGACCGCCCCATGGCAGGAATAGCAGCTCACCCCGCGGTTCACGTGCGCCGCGTGGTTGAAATACACATAGTCCGGCACTTGGTGAATGCGCACCCAGTTTACCGGCGGGCCATCCGCCTTGCCGCCGTTCCAGGCCGCCCGCACCACCGTGAGTTTCGGGCTCTCCGGCTTCACTTGCGTGTGACAGCTCATGCACGACTGCACCGAAGGCACATTCGAGTGCGAAGCCACTTCCACGAAGCTGTGGCAATACCGGCAATCCATCCCCAGTTGCTGCACGTGAATCGCGTGCGAAAAAGGCACCGGCTGCGTCGGCTGATACCCCACCCGCGTGTACTTCGGCGTAAAATAATACGTAATCCCCGCCGTGACCGAAGCCCCCAAAACGCCGACACAGACAACGAGCTTCCAGGGAAGCTGGTTGGTCCATTTCGGGAAAAAATTTGCCATACGTCAGGGCGGTCAAGTAGCGGTCAATGGTCACCGTTTGTCGGTGGATTGCGCAGGGAGACTAGTATCAGTAAATCTAATGGCAATCGTTTTTTACACGGGAATCGCGAGATTTTTTTCCTTCGCGCGGTCCGACAAAAAGTCATTCCCGCCCACGGCAAAAACCGGCTATTTTCTCCCGCATGACCCGATGGATTCTCGCCGCCGCGCTTTTTTTTTCCGGCCTCGCCCAAGCCCAGGAAACCGCGCAACCGCCCCTGCCCGCCCTCAAACTCGGCCTCAACGGAAAAACGGTCACCGCCGAACTCGCCGACGAACCCCACGAACAAGCCGCCGGCCTCATGTTCCGCGAGAAACTCGCCCCCGACAGCGGCATGCTCTTCGTCCTGCACCCGCCCCGCCGCGCCGCCTTTTGGATGAAAAACACCATCCTTCCCCTCTCCATCGCCTACATCAACCCTGCCGGCGTCATCCTTGAGATCCACGACCTTCAACCCCGCAACGAGAAATCCGTCCCCAGCGCCTTCACCAACATCGCCTACGCCCTCGAAATGGAACAAGGCTGGTTCGCCAAAAACAACATCCTCCCCGGCGACCGCCTCAGCGGCCTCCCTCCCCCGCCCCGCCAGTAAGCCCATCCCACGTGAAGAATACGGAGGGCGGCCATCTTGGCCGCCTCTGGCGGGCGGGACGCCCGCCCTCCGCAAGCACGATATCGAGCACATTAGCGCCCCAAGCCGTGTTCTGCCAGGCGGGCCAAAAATTGACGCGCGGCATTCCCCTCGGAAAACTCACGTTTTCCGCTACGGTGAAAGGCCGTTTTCGGGTGCACGTGAAAAACGCCGTGGCCGCTTCTACTCGCCCAACAAGACGGCCATGACCGCCTCGGTGTCCGAGAAATCGTCAAAGAGGTAGTCCGGTGCGTGTTCCGCGAGTTCCTCGCGGGAATAATTTCCGGTGGCAATGGCGACGGTCCTGGCCCCGATGGCCCGGCCGCACTCGATATCCTTCGGGGTGTCGCCGATGACAAAAATTCGCTCAGGCGGAAATTCCTCGCCGTGGTTTTCCAAGGCGCGGGCGCGGGCGAATTTGCCCAACTCATTGCGGTCGTGGTGGTCGTCGGCGAAGGCCCCGAACTCGAAATAATCCCACACCCCGTAGTGCCCCAGCTTGATCTCGGCCCCGCGCACAATGTTGCCGGTGAGCAAGGCCAGCACACAGCGCTCATGGCCCTTCAGCCGGTCGAGGAGGTTGATGATGCCGGGAAGCACGCGCCCCTGATGACGCGGCAAACGCTGGCGCAAAAAATGCAGGTAGCCGTCCAGGAGGGCGGCAATATTTTCCGGCGTGGCGGCAAGGCCGTTGTTTTCCAGCATGGTGCGCGAGATGTTGGAATCGGTCGCGCCGGCGAACGTGATCCGCTTGAGATCATCGTCCACCCCGAAACGCTCCTTGAGGGAATCCCTGAGCGCATTCTCCCCCGCCCCGCCGGAGGTGATGAGGGTGCCGTCGATGTCGAAAAGCAGCAGATGCCGCTTACTCGTCGCCATCCGTGTCTTCGATCAGGGGCTCCAAAACCTCCCCGGCCTTGCTGAATTTGCGTTTGCGCTTGGCCGCCGGCAGCGGCGAAAGCGTCATGCCGATGGCCTTGCCCACCAGCTTGGGTTCCATGTCCACATGGCCCATGGTGGCGAGATCACCCTTGACCCGATGGACGACATCCATGCCGAGATTCTGGTGGGCCATTTCGCGACCGCGGAATTGCAGGTGGATTTTCACTTTGTTACCCTTATCGAGAAACTCCTCCGCGTGGCGGATCTTGGTCAGGTAATCGTGTTCGGCCACATTGACCCGGAACTTGACTTCCTTGACCTTGCCGGCGGTGTTTTTTTTCTCCTTCTCCTGCTTGGCCAGATCGTAGCGGAACTTGCCGAAATCCACGATACGGCAGACCGGCGGCTGGGCGTTGGCCGCGATCTCGATCAGATCCATGCCCAGACCGCGGGCGGTGCGAAGGGCATCCTCAATGCGCATGACACCGAGTTGCTCGTTGTTGACGCTGTTAATCACGCGCACCTCGCGGGCGCGAATGCGTTCGTTGACGCGGATATCTCTTATGTTAATGGGGCCTCCCGGTTGGACGTTGCATGCAATGACGACGGACGAATCTCATGAGAGAAACTGACCACCGAACGATGGATGCGAAAACTGACGGCTCCTGCGCTGCACGAGCTAACTTTCGCGGATGGATACTTGCATTTTCAATCGTTCGGGAAATCTTCGCCGCCACCTTGGACGACGACAAGCAGCTTTTAGTGGAGTTCCTGTGAGGCGCAAGAGGAAAATTCAGACCCTTGGGTGATGCCAAGGAGGGAGGTGCCATCAAAATACATTACTGATTCCAAAACCGGGAGGAATACATCATAAAGCAAGCCATGAAGCCCATCCCGCTCCCCTTGGTCCTCGCCGCGCTTTTTTTTACCTGCAGCCTGCCTGCGGCGGTTGCTCTGGAAGGGGCGGCGGCAGTCATCAACTCCCTTGCCCAAACCCAAACGGATGACAAGGGAGAAGCAAAGGACTCCGCCGCAGCGCGATTTAGCATAGATCTGAAAAAATTCTCCGCCGAATCTTCCAAAATGAAGCCGAGAGCCGCGGCCCAGGGATGGATGGAGCTGGTGAAAAAATGGGCCGAGGCCGGTCCCTCACGACGCGATTCCGACGATGGGAGTGAGGCCGCCGATTTTGACCTGCTGGTCAGGGTCGTACCGGCGCCTCCCGCATGGGAGGAACTGCATAAAAAAGCTAGCGCGGATCCGACCGGCGACTCGGTACGCGATCAGCTTTTGGCCTTGTTTGCGGCCACCCTGGTCGATGACGAGGCCGGGAAATGGAAAGCCTTCAATTCCTTCCGCGAACAGATCAGCAATGCTTCCGAAAATTCCGGTTCCGCCAGCCTGCAAGCCCTTAGCCAAGCCATGGGAGGTCAGAACATCAAACAATGGGCAAACTCCTATGTTTTCCAACTGGCCCAGGCGGTGGCGAAAGTTTCCGATGATCCCGGGCACATCCTGGGAGCTTTGAACATCCAGATGGAAGGCATGGAAAAATCCGAAAGGCATTCCGGCAGGCGAATAAACGTTCCCGATTTGGTCACAATTGCCGGAACGGACAAGGCACGGGCGTTTCTTCAAGCGGCCATGGAGCGGGGAATTCAACTGGAAGTCGAAGGGGCCAAAACCTGCCTGCTCGCGCAAACCATCGCCCTTGAGAATATCGGCAAACTCAAGGCCCCCCAATGGAACCTGATCAAGGGCATTGACGCGACCGACATGCGCCTCTACGAGGCAATGGCCAAGCAGTTTCCCGACGAGATGGAGAGTGATCACAGCCGCAACCTGTATGGAGATGTCCGCAACGGGGCTTGGAAGTCGTTTCCCGACGAGATGGAGAGTGATCACAGCCGCAACACCGCGGCAGGATATTATCTCCTTTCCCTCATTGCTTCCGGACGCACCGAAGAGGCAAAAGATCTCGCCATCAAGCAGGCAAAGAAAGGAGAAAAGGATCTGCCCCATCAGGGGATGAATGCCATGCGGGCAGCGGGCTACGGCCGGCAATTGTATGATTTCGTCCATGCTCTCCTACAGCAGAATCCCGATCTTCCGCTTTGGAGCGATTATGTGACCCTGGCGGCCGAAAATCAAAAAACCGCCGAGGCCATGGAACTGGCCAAAGCCGCCTCCCAACGGAAAAATCTCACCCCCGCGCAGCACGCAATCGTTCTCCATCAGCTCAGCATTGCCTACCTGGCGCACGGTTCCGTGGACGAGGCCCTGGAGGTGATGCGCGGGCGAATGACTCTGCTTAAGGCAGGCAAGGGGCAGGAGGCTTCCTCCGATGTACTCAGCCTGGCCGTGCAGATGGCTGAATTGGGAAATTTGCTTAAGCGCGACCAAGTGCGCGATGAGGGAATCCGCGAGGCGCTGGCAATCCTGTCCAAAATGGAAGTCACCCATGGCGGCACCGCCCTGCTGCCCCTGTTGATGGAAACCGGTCGGCCCAAGGACGCCCTGGAGGCGGTGTTGCTCATGATGAAACCCGTCCTCCGCCAAAATGGCGACCGCCAATACAACGTGCCCGACCTAAAGCACGAGCTTGTTCAGCTGGCGGGTATTTACGATCAGGCCGGACGCAGCGAGGATGTCCTGATTGTGCTCGAACAAGCTCCGTGGTGGGGCGCGGCCGATCTGTCCGAGATTGCCGGCACGGAGGATTATCGCGATATTCCCCTGGGAGTCATGGCGGCGAAGTCCCTGCTCGCCAAAGGCGACAAAAAGAAGGCCCTCGACGTGTTGCAGGCCACCATCCGCCGTGCCCCCTCCGCCGACAGCGCCTATGCCCTCCTCGTCGAACTACAGGGGAATGAAGCCATGGCCTTTCTGGACGAACAATTTGCCCGGGACCGCTTCCAGGAACGCCCTTTGATTTGGAAGGCCCTATTGCTCCTGCGGGAAAAAAAGCTGAAGGAAGCCGGGGAAATCATCCGCCAAGCCATAGCCATTGATCCCTCCGACGGCGAAATGGGGCGGGGAGACCGCATGCGCGCCTATGTCGTCCTCGCCGACATCCTTGAAGCCCAGGGGCAGCCGGAAGACGCCAAGATCTATCGCGGCGCGGTGCAAGCCGTGCGCCTCTCTGAAGAGGCGGACAAGTTCCAAAGCGCCGGCCTTCTGTCCCAAGCCGTCACAATGTACGAGAAGGCACTGACCTATTTTGCCGACGCTTATTGCATCCAGTCCCGCCTGGCCATCCAGCTTGCCAAGCTCGGAGACATGGAAAAGGCTGAGGAACATTTTCGACGGGCTTTCGAATTGATGCCAGACAGTTTTGGAAGGATGGAAAGCCATTGTTTCGGTTGCGAAAAAGTTTTCAAAGGCGAACTGGCGGAGACCCTCGCGGAAAAGACCTTCAAAAAGCTTCTCGCCGAAAATCCCAAAAAGCCACAGATCCAATATCTGCTTGGTTATCTGCGCATGGAACAGGAGCGTTACGCGGAGGCTTTGGAACATTTCCAAAAAGCCGTCGAACTTGATCCCGATTACATCAATGCCTGGAAAAAAATTCTCGCCCTCGCCAGTCATACCGCCATCCCGAGCCGCCAGCGGGACGACGCCACGCTGGCCCTCCTGCGCCTTGATCCGTTCGGCAACCCCAATCTCAGGGATGTTAACGATTTGAAACGCCTCTGGACCACCGTGGAAACACTGCGAAAAGAGCTTCCCGACCAAACGATCCAGCCTGTCCTTGCCCTGGATGCCAGCGGCCGGCTTCTGGCTGAACTCCGGAAAAACCAGGGAAAATTCGAGGGCTTCAACATGTCGGGCCAGAACGATCAACCCCAACTCCCTCCACCGGGAGAGATCCTTACTCAGCACGAATTAATTCAGCAAACTTCGCAGATACTCACACAGTTTGCCCAGTTCGGCAGATAGCGCCCCCCTCGGACTAACCTCAGCTCAAACTGCGAATCGGGCGCGCCGGATCGGTCTCGGCGTTGTAATCGATCCCCTCCAGGCCAAAACCGAACAGGCGGTAGAATTCTTTTTGGTAACCGGAAAAATCCGACACGTCGTCAATCGTTTCGGTCGTGACGCTCTCCCAGACTCCGGCCACCGCCGCCTGCACATCCTCTCGCATTTCCCAATCGTCGATGCGGATGCGGCCCTTTTCGTCCAATTTCGGCCCATCGGGCGAGCCGTAGTGATCGGCAAAAAGGCGCTGAATCTGCTCGATGCAGCCTTCGTGCAGACCTTTTTCCTTCATCACTTTGTACAGCAGCGAAATGTAAAGCGGCACCACCGGAATGGCAGAGCTGGCCTGCGTGACCAACGCCTTGTTGACCGAGACCAGCGCCGTGCCGGCTCCGAAGCGTTGGTTGATTTCCCGGGCGGTCTCCTCCAAGTGAAGTTTGGCCCGGCCAATGGTGCCGTCGGTGTAAATGGCCCAGGTCAGTTTCGGTCCGATGTAATTATAAGCGACCGTTTTGAATCCATCCGCCAGCACACCGGCTTCCGCCATGGCATTGATCCAAAGGTTCCAATCCTCGCCGCCCATCACCTTGACGGTCTGCGCGATTTCCTCCTCCGTAGCCGGCTCGATCGTGACGGCCTCGATCAGTTTTTTATCGGTGTTGAGATTTTTGCTGGTGAAGGTGCCGCCGGTCGGCTTGAGGACCGATTTGTAGATTTCGCCCGTCACCGGATCAATCCGGCGCGGCGAGGCCAGGCTGTAAACAATCATGTCAATCTGGCCGAGGTCCGCCTTGATGGCCTCGATCACGCGCTGCTTTATCTCCTGGGAAAACGCATCGCCATTGAAGCTCTTCGCATAGAGACCGTCCTCCGCCGCGGCCGCTTCAAACGCCGCGGAATTATACCAGCCGGCCGAGGCGGTTTTCTTGTCGGCCGCTTCTTTTTCAAAAAACACCCCGACAGTGGCAGCCCCGCCGCCGAAAGCCGCCACGATGCGCGAGGCGAGCCCGTATCCCGTGGACGCACCGACCACCAGCACGCGCTTGGGGGCTTGGGCCAGCGCGGGCTGCGATTTCACGTAATCAATCTGGCCCTGAACATGAGCCGCGCAGCCTTCCGGATGGGCTGTCGTGCAAATAAAACCGCGAATCTTTGGGGTGATAACCATGCCCGCTTGTGCCGCCTTTCCCGCGCTGAGGCAAGCCTGTCCTCATGCTGCATGACCCGTACTCGAGCCGCCTTGGGGAAAGAAATTCCGTCTCAGAGCGTGTCCAAAACTGCAAATTCTGGAGGGTGCCGGGCCCTCGGCACCTGGGGATGCGAGGGCCCACATCCTCCATCCGCGCTCAAAATCCACATTTTTAGGTACGCTCTCAGCGGGACTTGCGCCGGACCCCGTGCACGAGGGTGACAAGATCGCCCACCGTGCAGTGCGCCTCCAGGTCGTGCCGCAGGGCGGTGCCACGCCGGATCTTATAACGATTCCGGCGTCCCTCGCGTTCGCGCTCCAGCACTCCCGCTTCTTCGAGTTCGGCCAGGATTTTCAGAACGGCCCGCTCGGTGATCCCGACTTTTCCGGCCAGATCGCGCACCCGCAATGTCTCATCCCCGGCCAGGCACAGCAACACGTGAGCGTGGTTGGTCAGAAAGGTCCAGGTGGCTCCGGGCGGGGGGTGGGGATTTTTTTTGTTTGACGCCATACATGCGACAAAAGACATGAATTTGTTTACATGTCTTATACTGCATGAATATTATGACACATCCAGCCGCATTGAAAATTGCAAATTCCGCCCGGGGCCCCGGTGGGTCGGTCATTTCCTGAGCCCTCTCCCCCGCCCCATGGATTTTTCACTGGCCCTTTCCAACCTGCTCAACCCTCCGGTTCTCTTCTTTTTCCTCGGCATGCTGGCGTTTTTCGTCGGTTCCGATCTGGAAATTCCGCAGCCGCTGCCGAAGTTATTCTCGCTCTACCTGCTCCTCGCCATTGGTTGCAAAGGCGGGGTGGAATCGCACAAAAGCGGTCTCACCCCCCAGGTCACCTGGACTTTGGTGGCTGCGGTGGGCATGGCGCTGCTGGTGCCGGTTTGGACTTTTTTTATCCTGCGGCGGCACCTCGACATCCCCAACGCCGCAGCCGTGGCGGCCACGTACGGCTCGGTCTCGGCCGTCACGTTTATCGCCGCCACATCGTTTCTCGGTCAATTAGGGCTTCCCTTCGGCGGACACATGGTGGCGGCCATGGCCCTGATGGAATCCCCCGCCATCATCGTCGGAATCGCCCTAGCCCGCTGGCTGGGGAAAAAGGACGGCATCGCCTTCTCCTGGCCGCACTTGCTGCGTGATGCCTTTGCCAATGGCTCGGTCCTGGTTTTGTGCGGCACCCTGGTTATTGGCTTGCTCACGGGAGAAGATGGCGGCAAGGCGCTGGCCCCGTTCACCTCCGATATTTTTCGCGGGGTGCTCTGCCTTTTTCTTCTCGATATGGGATTGGTCAGTGCGCGGCGGCTCGGTGGAATCCGTCAGCTCGGCGGCTGGACATCACCAGTCACACGGTCTTCAGCAACCTCACCGGAGCCGGACATCGGGGGGAACGCCGTGACGATGAACCCGGCGGCGGTTCCGGCAATGCCAGCGTGGTCACGGCCATTCCCTCGGAAAAACTCCCCGCCCTGGTCGAGGCCGTCCGGCCGCTGCTCAAACGCCGCGGCGGACTCTGCCTCGTCTCGGACGCGCAATCTGTTTTGCATTAAGATCAGGCGGCGCAAGCCGACAAAACCTGCTTCCGGTCTTCCAAAGCAAAATCCACCAATTCCCGCGCGAAGGGTTCTTCAATTTGCATCGAGCCGGCGGAAAGATCGTCCACCAGATAAACCAGCCGCAGCAAGTCGCCCCCGGCAAGGAAGTCGAGGGCCAGTCCGGCAAAGGAAAAGCCCTCTTTGCGCAACTCCGACGCCACCGCCGGAGTCGCCGCATCCTGCAAAGGGAGATCCACAAAGATGGTTTCGGCATGGGAATGCACGATGAGATCGCGGGTGGTCATGCGCAGGGCAGACACCGTGTCGATACCGATCCTGCGCGCGGTCAAAACGGCTTCCCCCGCTCCGGCCATCAGTTGCACATGCAGCGCACCCTGACCCGACGGCGCGCGCAATTCGCCAAAGGAAAAGGGCGTTCCGAACTGCTGGAGAATCCGCCCGGTCATTTCCCGATAAGGAACTGGAACAAATACCGCGCGGACGGGGCGTGGTTTCAGGGGAAGAAAATACCGCAGACAGGTCACACGCTGGGGCGAGGCCGGAGCCGCGAGCCCGCGAAAGGTTTCGGATCTCGGCGAGATGCCGAGATTTGCGCAACAGACTTTCGCGCCTAGGGCGATGTTCGCCTTTTGGGTGAATTTATGCACCGTCACCGCATCGGCGAAAACACCGGCCAGTCCGATTTCTTTGGCGTGCGCGTTGGCGGCCGCTTTGAGCCGGTCGAGCAGCCGACGTCCACGATGCGCCGGGTCCACCACGGCCTGACCGCCCTCGGCCACCGGGCCATCCTGGTCCCGCTCGAGGGCGTAGTGACCCACAATTTCGCCGGTAGTGGATTCCGCCACAAACGAGACGATGCTGCCCCTGGCATTCAATGCGGTGACGCGTTTGGGATAATAGACATCGCGATTAAAATACGTCGGGCCATAGGCCTTGTAGATAAGTTGCGAAATCGCGACCGCATCGGCCGGGTTCATCCGCCGAATCACATAGTCCTGTTCCGGGGCCAGCGGCGGCTTTTCCTCGAATGGCGGCAGGTTCGTCGTGTGCTCGGTGATGTGGGTCTCGTGAAAGGATTTCGTGATCACAAGAGCCTTACCCTCGGGTCCGTATCCCGTCCAATGCATCGTGTCAGCCGCCTCCGGATGCGGAAGATGACCGATCCAGCACCGCGAGGTTTCGTCCCGCATGGCCGTCTCGAGTTGTGTCAGATCTTCCGGCAGGCCGAAATCACGGATGCTGATTTTCAAGGAATCCGCGAGCTGCCGGGAATGCAGCACGATCGCGCCAGTCTCCCCGGGCGGGTAGGCGTGTTCAACAATCTGACGCACGGCCGCCACGATCAACTGCTGCAAGGCATCCGTCCCGCTCAACGGGGCATTCCGCAAAGTTTCCCGCGCGAAGGCTTCAACAAGCCCCAGCGCGCGCGGATCGTTGCTGATGCGGAGTTCGAATTCCACAGCAACTCCCAAAAATCAGGCCCGGCGTTCCTTGATCGCCGCAAGAATGTCCGCCACGACTTCAGCACGGGGCTTGGCCCCCACATTGCCCTTGCCGTGCAGACGCACGCTGACATTGCCAGCCTCCAAGTCGCGGTGGCCAATGACGAGCATGGTGTGAACCTTCGAAGTCTCGGCATCGGAAATCTTGGCCTTGATGTGATCGTTGCTGATATCGATCTCGGCCCGAATTTCGCTGGCGCGGAGTTCGGCCTGGAGTTCCTTCGCCGCCTTCACCAAGGGCTCTTCATCGCCCAGCGTGATAACTCGCACCTGCTCGGGCGCGAGCCAGAGCGGGAAGTTGCCCGCGTAATGCTCGATCAGAAAACCAATGAAACGCTCGTGCGTACCCAACGGAGCCCGGTGGATGCAAAGCGGCGTCTTTTCGGTGTTGTCGCGGTCCTTGTAAACAAGGCCGAATTTGGCCGGCACGGCAAAATCCACCTGATTCGTCGCAATAGTGAACTCGCGACCGATGGCGCTCCAGACCTGCACGTCAATCTTTGGCCCATAGAAAGCGGCTTCATTCGGCACCTCGACGAAGTTGATGCCCGATTCAACGAGGACGTTGCGCACCATGTCTTCGGTTTTCTTCCAAAGCTCCGGCTCGTTCACGAACTTCTGACCGAGCTTCTCCGGATCGTGGGTCGAGAAACGCATCTGGAATTTTTCGAGGCCGAAAATTTCGAAATATTTCAAATACATCTCGTTCACCGCACGGAACTCGTCGGCAAACTGCTCCTCGGTGCAGTAAATATGCGCATCGTTCATGTTGAGCGAACGCACCCGCATGAGGCCGAGCAACTCACCCGATTGCTCGTAACGGTAGCAGCACCCATACTCCGCCAGACGCAAAGGCAGATCGCGATAACTGTGCGGCTCCGCCGCAAAAATGCGGTGGTGATGCGGACAGTTCATGGCCTTGAGGTAGTAGCGGTCACCATCCTCGACATACCCGGGTAGGGTAGGCGTCCCGCCTGCCGCCTCGCGCGTCCCGCGTGAAGCATCCTCCGCCTCAACCGGCCACACCCACTCATATGTGCCAGCATCCGGCAATTCAGCCCGCGCCGGATTGGCCACAATGTAATGAAACTTCTTCGCTAGATCTTCATCGCCGCGAATATAGCGGTCGTGGCGCTCCTGTTCCCAGACTTCACCCTGAGTTCCCTCTCCTTCGTTGATTTTTTTTGCGGTGAAGGACTTGATGGAATGCATCAACTCGCCAAGTGACCAGAAGACGCTTTCGCCGGATTCACTCTGCTCCTTGACCCAGGGCTGGATAAGGAAATGCGCGTGATCCGGCATCACGCAGGCGGCGAAGAGTTCGTAGCGATCTCCGTGAAAATGGCGGAGGGCATTGAATATGATCGTGCGGGACGCGGGGGAGAGGACGCGGGGGTTGCGAGTGGTGATGGTGATGGAATAGATGGCCCACGGTTTTTCAAAATGCGGGAGGCGCCGGCGTTTGCTGTAGGTGGCACCGACGGGGGATGGTTCAGGCAGGATGCCCGAACCGGCAGGCGGGACGCCTACCCTACCCTCATTGAGGATCATCGGCGGGAACATGCTCTCCGCGTAGTAAGGCAAGTGCCCACTGGTCTTGTACATCTTCTCCCGCGCAATGTGCGGAGTCCGCACACGAACATAACCCGCAGCGAATTCCGTTTCCTTCGCCAGTTTCTCTAGCTCCTCAACAATGGCAGTCCCTTTCGGCAGCCAGAGCGGAAGCCCAGGCCCGACGTATTCCGCATCCATGGCAAACAGCCCCATCTCCGCGCCGAGCTTGCGGTGGTCGCGCTTTTTGGCCTCTTCCAGCATGGTGAAGTATTCCTCCATCTGGGTCTTGTTTTTAAAGGCGGTGCCGTAGATGCGCTGGAGCTGGGGATTATTCTCGTCGCCCTTGTAGTAGGCGCTGGCGACGTGGGTGATCTTGAAGGCCCCGATGTTGCCGGTGCGCATGACGTGCGGTCCGGCGCAGAGGTCGGTGAAGTCGCCGTTTTTGTACAGGGTGATGATTTCGCCCTCGGGGATGCGCTGGACGATATCGAGTTTGAACTTCGAGGGTTCCGGGCGTTCGGTCAAAGCGGCAAGGTGGCCCTTTTGCGCCATGGCAATGGCGTCGTCGCGGGAAATCTCGATGCGTTCAAAGGTGTGGTTCGCCTTGATCTCCTTTTTCATCTCCTCCTCGATGCGGGCAAAATCGTCCGGCGAGATGCGGTGCGGCAGTTCCACGTCGTAGTAATAGCCGTTCTCCACCGGCGGACCGGCGGCAAATTGCGCCTCGGGCCAAATTTTCAAAATAGCCGTGGCCAGCACGTGCGCGGCGGAGTGGCGGATGCGTTCGAGTTCAGTCATGGGAGCAAAAGATTAAACCACAGAGGCACAGAGGCACGGAGGAATCAAAGTGAAATCGCCTCGTCCTCCAGCAGCAGGGGAATGCCGTCGCTGATGGGATAAAGCACCTTGCCGTCCTCGCGCAGCAGGCCCCCGGTGATGGGCCGGGACGCCGCCGCGCTGGCCCGGGCCAACGCGTCCGCGTCCGCCATTTGCAAGGACTGACGGGTCACGGGGCAGCAAAGAAGTTCGAGCAGTGCGTTCTCCATTGACGGAGAGCGTCCCGATTAGGTCGCATTCGAGCAAGGAAAAACGGGGTTGCGCTAACTCGGAACAGCCTGCCTTTTGCGGAGGAGGCGACCACCCATAAGCCAGGCGAGACCTGCAACCACCAATACCATGGTGGCAGGCTCCGGGATCGTTTCGGAAAGTTCCAAGGCCTCATGACCCTTCATGGTCTTTTTCTCGGCTCGCACAATCATTTTCCATTGTGCGGTATCTTCGACCACCATGTAGGCGGCTGAGGGCACGAGAATCCCGGTTTCCCGGCATAGCCCGAGCAATTTTCCAAGGGAGTCTTTGCGGTGGGTGTAGGGCTCGAAAATCCGCCCCAGCTCCACGCTCCACGGCATCGCGGCACGTCCGTATTCAGGAGATACCGGGCGCAGGGATTGACTATTCCCAAACTGTCCGGAAGCGGGATCATACGCGGCTATGCTGTCCGGGGATGTCTGAGACGCTGCAATGCTGGTGTAAGAGATGGACCCTTGAGTGGAGGCGGCAAACCGCTGGCCTCCCACTTCGAAAATGCGGACCGGCTGGTCCGGCCCATTCGCGATGTTGGAGTCGAATGGCATGAAATCCATCGAACCGGTGCGGCCCAGACTCCAGTATCCCGGACTATCCGGCAACAGGCGGGCAAATTCGGCTAAATTGCTGCGTTCATCCAATGGTGCGGACTGCGACGAGCCGTGAAGCACAACCAGCCGGGGAAACCGCTGCAAAGCATCAGGGCGGACAGAGAGGGCGAGATGACTTCGCCAGAGAACTTCCTTGATTGCCCGGACATCAAGGAAGCCGCCGCGAAATTGTCCGGGGTGCAGATCTTCGCCGGGCATCCGGTGCAATGCGTCAATGGTCAGCAGGTCGCCATTTTGGAAATCCTGGGTTTCAAAATTAACGAAGCTAAGCCTGGCGTCGCGAATCGAAGGGAAGGCGGCCGCCGCCTTTCGAATCGCGTCCCGCAAAGCCTCCGGGTTCTTGAACGCCGAGTCTTTCGACGCATCAACCAAAAAATGAAAGTACGGTTCGCGATCTGTCACTGGAAAAGCTGCCGTCACTTTCTCCGGAAGGGAAACGACGAAGTTGCCATCCGCCGCCACGCCGACATTTGGCCCAGGATTCGTTGCAGAAATGGCGGAAGTGGCGCTCTCGTTTCCAATCCGAATTTGCGGATTCAAGCCATCAGGATACAAAAACTCAACCTCCACCACGCGTGGCGCAGATGTCTCGACCGGGTAAACTTTCAATTCCGCCAGATTCGGGCCTACATAACGCAGGATGGCTGGATCCCGGGGCACGGGGCGCACTTCCGTGATTTTTTGATAGACCCACATCGCGGCGCGTTTCTCGAAGATTTTTCCCGGCACGCGTTCTGTCCCGATAGTCAGCCACATGCCTGAAATCATCACGCCGGGCGGCAGGGAGATTTTTGTTTGGAATTCCGTGACGGTGGACGTCGGGTTCGTGATGGTCAGCAAGGCCGTGGTTCTCGCGAGACCTTGATCGATCTTTGTCGTGACCGAGAGGGATTCTGCCACGGCATTAACGCTCGGACGCTGCCCTTGTCCGGCACCGAGTGCCTCCGTGACATTTCGCGCCCGGCTATTTCCCCAAAACCCAGGCTGCCGCCAACCAGACCCACCGACATACTGATCGCAAGTCCGAGCTTTTCCTTGCGCTGATCCTCCGCTTCGCGGTCCGGGCAAAGGAACCGCAGGGCCCCAAAGAGTGCCGCCGGCATGACGAACGCGAACTGCTTGAGAATCCATTGATCGCGCGGAAGCATCCAGTCCGCCAGAGCGGTAGGAATGGCGCGATCCACCATCAAAAAAACAGCCGCGAGGTAAAACGCGGAAAGCGTCAAGGGAATCACCCCTTGCCAGCGTGAAAATGTTTCCCCGCGGGTCCACAACCGAAGGAAAAGGGAATTCCCGGGAATGCAATCCGGTAACTTGGATTGGCCGAGGTCTTTTCGAAACCGAAGAGAAAATTGCAGAAGCGCCAGTGTGTAATCGCGGGGAGAGCGCCAGATTCCGGTTACTTTCGGTCAGCCATTTCCGCTTCCTCGCGGTGGGGTGAGATGATGAGTTGGATCTTGTCCAGACCGGTGAGTGCAGCAAGGACGAAGAGCTCTTCGACGGCCTGGTCGCCGATGGCAAGGCAGCCGATGGAGGCGGCTCCGCCGTGGATCATGATGTCGCCGCCAAGATTTGAGAGATCGCGGCCTTCTTTCCGGGCCCGGGTGATATCGCTGGCGTTGGGATAGTTGACCCGCAGGGAGAGGTGAAAGAGGCTGTTGGGGTTTAGCAGCTCAATGCGGTAGTTGCCCTCAGGCACCTGACGATCGCCTTCGCGGAGTTTCGGGCCGGCGGTGCCGCTGGCGGCGAGGATGGGCCAGGAGAGGACGGGGCGGATTTTTCCCGAGGCATCGGCGGCCTGGAGATCGAGGCGTTTTTCGGCCTTGAAAGCGAGCAGGGTGATACGGACGGGTGGGTAGGGCATTCCGGCTTTCTGGAACGCGGGTTCGAGGCGTTTCCGGACTGCCGGGCCGAGGGCGGCCACCACCTGCTCGACGGTGCGTGGCTTGGGGGGAAGTGAAACGGGGCGGAGGAATTGGCGGTAGAGCCAGAAGGCAAGCCCGGCGAGGAGGAGCAGGGCGGTGATGGCGAGACTGCGTTTCATTTTTGAGCCGGAACCTTGAACAGATAAACGAAAGTCATAGCCACAAAAGAACACAAGGAGCACAAGGGATTTAGGAAACGCCAAGGAAACACACTGTTTTTGCCATCTTTGTGTTCTTTTGTGGCTAGAGTTTTCCTGAGCTATTAATCTCTCAAAGGAGACCTTCGCGCACGTAATGGTCGTGGGTGGCTTGCAGGGTTTCTGCTAAACCGCGCCGGACCTGCCAGCCGGTCAGACGGGAAAATTTTGCGCCGTCCACGACCCAGCGGTCCGGCCAGATTTCGCGGGCGCGGTCGCGGGTGAGGCTGGGGGTTTTGGTGCGGAGGGCGGGCACGGCATCGACGATGGCGGAGAGCAGGCGCACGGCGGGTTCGGGGACGGGCACGGTCACGCCACTGGCGCGGAGGGCCTTTGCGGCCCCGGCGATGAGTTGCCAGTCGGTGATGGGCGGCGGGGCAGCGACGTAGAGGATTTCTGACGGAAGGGAATCTGTGGTCAGGGTGGAAAAAATGGCTTCCACCAAATCTTCCACGGCGATGAAGCTGTAGGTCTTGGTTTGAAGCCCCGGTTTAATGCGAAGAAGATTAGCGGCCATGCGGAAGAGCGGCAGCGTGGCGGCGTCGCGCGGGCCGAGGATCATCGGTGGCCGCAAGATGGTGATGGCGCGGTTGGGAAATTGGGAGTGGATGGCTTTTTCCATGGCAAGTTTGGATTCGCCATACCAGGTGATGGGGGCGTCGGGGTCGGTCTCGGTGCGGGCGGACTTTCCCGCCGGCGTGGGACCTCCGGCAGACAGGGAGGAGAGCACGACGATGCGGCAGTTTTCCGGCAAGGCGCGGACGATGTTGAGAGTCCAGTCGACGTTGGTGGAAAAGTATTCGTCCTGGTTGCGGGCGAAGAGCACGCCGGCGCCAAGGATCGCATGATCGGGAGCGAGGGCGGGCCAATCCTCGGGATCGGCGGAAAGGATGCGCAGTTTCGGGTGCGCGGGATCCAGCGCTTCCGCGACAAGCTGAGCGCGGAGTTTTTCCGCGTTACGAACCGGGACGAAAATCTCGTCGTAGTGCGTGATGGCCTGAAGGAGGCTGTTGCGCCCGACAAAGCCGGTGGCTCCGGTGAGCAGGAGCTTCATGCCAGGGTTTTCTCAAAAATCTTCCAGGTGCACTGCTTCTCCCCGCCCACGAGTGCGGAATGCTCGAGGATTTCCGTGTTGGTGTCTTCCATCCAGCCGAGGGTGGCGTTGGCGTAGCGTTCCTGGGCGCGCATGAATTGTTCGTGGATGAGCCAGACATGAATGCCGCGGTCGCGGTACTCCGGGGACACGCCGAGGACGGCCTGGCGGCACGAGGTGATGCGGCGGGTTTTCATCAGCCAGAGAATGTGGGGGAGCCGGAGCCAGTGGGGCGTTTTCTTCACGCCGGCCAGAATCTCGTTGAAGTTGGGCAGGGTGATGGCCACGCCGGCGCTTTGGCCATCCACCTCGGCGATGAGGAGCAGCTTGGGGTCGGCGATGGCCTTGATGTCGTCCGCCGCTCCCAGAAGGTCATCCATGGAGATGGGAACAAAACCCCAGTTCCGTTCCAGGGTCGCGTTGTAAACTTTGTACACGATTTTCAATTCCTCGCCGAGGTTCGAGAGATCCATGGGCCGGAGTTTCAGGTGCGAGCGCTTGGCGATGCGAGCGACGACACGGGCGAACCGGGTGGGTTCCTTGAGCCGGTGCATGGGCAGGTGCAGGCCGAACATGGTGCAGGCCGGGGTGAATCCCGCGTCGGTGAGAAGGTCGGGATAGAACGAGGGATTCCAAGTCAAGCCGTTGCAAGGGGGGAGGTCGAAGTGATCCATCAGCAACCCACATTCGTCGTTGATGCTCGGGTTGTAGGGGCCGCGCAAGGTCTCGAGTCCCTTTCCCCTCAGCAACCCGGAGGCTTTTCCGAAGAGAGCCGCCGCCGTCGCCGGGTTGTTTTCGCAATCGAAGAACCCGAAGAACCCGGTGCGGTCGCGGTGGTATTCGTTGTGCGCGCGGTTGACGATGGCCGCGATGCGGCCGACGGGCTGTCCGTCGCGCCTCGCGATGAAGGGGAAAATTTCCCCCTGCCGTCGCTGAAAGGCCGATTCGGACGAAAGGTATTTCGCGACGCTACCGGGAAACGGCGGTATGAACGCCGGATCCGTTCCGTGCAGCAACTCCGGCAGTCTCTCGAAGAGGGTCCTCTCCCTCGGGGTCTTGCAGGCGGAAATCGAATACATTGGCTTTGCGCTTTCCTGGTTCGGCATAAGCCGGGTCATCGAACGTGCCGAGTTCCCGCGCCAGTTTCCCAAAAATCTCCAGCACGCGATCAAGATCCTCGTCGGTATGGGTCGCCATGTAGCTGGTGCGGACGATGGCTTCGCCGTAGCGGACCGCCGGGTAGATGGCGGGCGTGGCGAAAACGCCCTCCTCGTAGAGTCGCTGGGTGAATTGAAAGGCCCGCGCCTCGCTGCCGATCAGGATCGGAACGATGGGGGTCTGGGTCTGGCCAATTTTGAAACCGATATGCTTGAAGCCCTCGTGCATTTTGCGCGTGTTTTTCCAGAGTTGATGCACGCGTTCGGGCTCTTTTTGCATCAGTTCGAGCGCTTTGAGCACGCCGCCCGAGACGGCCGGAGCGAGCGACGCAGTGAAAATAAAACAGCGGGCGCGGTGCTTCAGATATTCAATCATCTGCGCGTCCCCGGCGATGAAACCACCCATGGAGCCAAGCGATTTTGAGAAAGTGCCCATGATGATGTCCACTTCGTCGTTCAATCCGAAATGATGCACGGTGCCGCGTCCTTTCGGGCCGATCACGCCGAGGGAATGGGCCTCGTCCACATAAACGCGGGCACCGAATTCCTTGGCGGCTTCGAGTTGGGGCGGCAGGTCGGCGATGTCTCCGGACATGCTAAACACGCCATCCATCACGACGAGCTTGCCGGACTCCGGGGTCTGTCGCTTCAGGCGGTTGCGAAGGGAAACTGCGGAATTGTGGCGGTAGGGAACCAACTTGGCCGGGGCGAACTGGCATCCATCAATGATGCTGGCATGGTTTTCCCGGTCGCAGAGAATGACGTCGCCGTCCTCGGTCAGGGAGGCCAATGCTCCCTGGTTGGCGAAAAATCCGGTGGAGAAAAGCAATACGGCCTCTCGCTGCAGGAAATCGGCCAGGGCTTCCTCGAGCTGAACATGCAGCTTGATCGTGCCGTTAAGCAGGCGGGAACCGGTGCAGCCCGCGCCGTACTTGCGGGTGGCGTCACAGGCGGCCTCGATCACGCGCTCGTCCTGGGCCAGTCCGAGATAGTTGTTCGAACCGATCATGATCTTGCGTTCGCCCTCGCAGACCACGTAGTTGCCGTGGGTTTCGTCGATGCAGCGAAAGTATGGATAGAACCCTTGGGTACGTGCATCCGCACTGTCCCTGTATTCCCTGCATTTTTGATATAAATCTCTGGCCACGTGAGGCATGAACTGAATGAAGTTAGAGTTGCACGAACAAACTTATTGTAAATCCTTTTTACTAAACGCCACGGACCGAGTGCCGGGCGCAATCCTCTTTACTGAGCCGGATTTTTCAAGGGTTTGGAATTCAGGTGCATGATGACGTCGAGGAATAAAATAAGGCCCGGTCGTGGAAATAGCAACACGTGTCACAGTCGATGCAGGAGGTGGTGAATCCGGCGTTGGAGTTCAGCCTTTAGGCTGCTCCGAAGGCACACGCAAAAGCGCGAACTCCCGCTCCGAGCCGGGTGCCATAACTTCCCCATCATGCCCCTGAGGCGGTAGCCTGACGCGAAAAAATCGGGGCGACAGGATTATCCCGGCGTGGCCGGGCTCTGCATATTGGCTTTGCTGAAGAGCTGCGCTCACGCGCAGGGCAGTCGAACCAAGGTTTTATCCCATCCGTAGATGGGCTCCGCAAATAAGCCGTTGGAGAAGCAACCTCCGCGCTTCGCACTGCGAAAGGGCGGTCATCCTGTCGTCAAAAAATCGGGGCGACAGGATTCGAACCTGCGACCTCCTGGTCCCAAACCAGGCGCTCTACCAAGCTAAGCTACGCCCCGATAAACCTTCAACTTGGACGCTTTCCCCAGAAAGACAAACCTTCTTCTTGGTATTTTGCTTTATTCGAACAATTCGTGTGCGAGCACGCTGAGGCAGTAGAGGGCGGCGGTTTCCGTGCGCAAAATGATGGGGCCGAGGGTGACAGGCTGACAGCCGTGGCTTTTGGCCAGGGCCAGTTCCGCCGGAGTGAAGTCGCCTTCGGGACCGACAAGGACACACGCGGTCCGGGGTGAGGGGTGATCGGCCAGCACATCTTTGATTTTCCGGGCATCAGGCTGGAGGGAGGCGATGAGCATGAGATCGAACCGCTCGTGGCCTTCGAAGAACGCCTTGGGGGATAGCGGAAGGGTGATCTCGGGGATGCGGTTCTGACCGCATTGCTTGCAGGCTTCGATGGCGATCTCGCGCCACTTGTCGCGCTTTTTCCCCGCCTCTCCGACTTCGAGCTGGACGATGGTGCGATCGGAAAGCAATGGCACGATGCGCGCGGCACCGAGTTCGACGGACTTTTGGATGATGAAATCCATATTTTTTCCCTTGGGGACGGCTTGGGCGAGGGTGAGCGCGCAGGGGAGGGAGGCGGTCTCTGTTTTTTGGAGGAGGCGCAGCCGGACGGTCTTTCCCTCGACCACCTCGATCTGGGCGCTGGCTTCGCGGCCTTCACCGTCGAAAACGGTGAGGCGGTCGCCGGATTTCAGGCGGAGGACGTCGAGGGCGTGGTGGGATTCGGAGGCATCGAGGCCGGGTGAGGCGGAGTTCCATTCGGAACGCGGAAGGTGAAAGCGGTGCATGAGAGCTAAGATGGAAGGGCGGATGGCGAATGATGGAACTTCTGAACGATAAATTCTTCCAGGGCGGCCTGCCAGGGACGCGGGCTCAGGCCGGTGACGGCGGACAATTTGGTGGTAGCCATCGCGGTATGGGGCGGGCGCGGGGCGGAGAAGCTTTTCATCGACGCGAGCGGAATGGGGTTCACGGCGCGGGCGCGGAGGGGGACGCCGGCTTTTGCTGCGCAATCCAGGGCGTGTTGTCCGTAGTCGCGCCACGTGCAGGAACCGCTGTTGCAGGCATGGTAGAGGCCTCCGGGGAGATCGCTGTCGAGGAAGGGGGCCAGCCAGTCCGCCACGTCCCCGGCGTGGGTGGGACAAGAGGTTTTATCTGCGATGGCTTCGACTTGGTCGTGGGCCAAGGCGCGTTCGATGATCATGTCCACGAAGCTGGGTTTGTCCGGGCCGAAGACCCAGGAAACGCGGACGGCGAGGTGGCGGACGGACGGCTCCAGCGCGGCGCGCTCGCCCGCGAGTTTGGTGCGGCCGTAGTGGCTGAGGGGAAGGGCCTTGTCCTCCTCGGTATAGGGCGAGGTTTTTTCGCCGTCGAAAACGTAGTCGGTGCTGACGTGGATGAACCGCGCGTTTTTGGCGGCGGCGATTCGGGCCATCAGGCCGGGAGCGAGGGAGTTGACGGTGGTGGCCTCGTCGCGGGCGGTCTCACAGCGGTCCACATTGGTCAGGGCGGTGGCGTTGACGAGAACTTCAAACTCCGCGCCGGCGAGCAGGCGTTCCAGCGCGATGAGGTCGGCGACATCGAGTTCTGGGCGGGCGAGCGCTTGAACGTCATGGTATTTCGACCACTTCCGGGCCAGGGCCGCGCCCAGACGACCCTGGCCGCCGAGAACAAGAATGCGGCTCACGGACGGGCGAGAATTTTTTCCCACCACGAGCGGTTGTCGAGGTACCACTGGATGGTTTCGTGAATGCCTTCGCGGGGCGTGTGAATGGGTTTCCAGTCCAGCTCCTGGCGGATCTTGGCCGAGTCAATGGCGTAGCGGCGGTCGTGGCCCAACCGGTCGGTGACGTAGCTGATCAGGTCGCGGGGTTTGCCCAGGGTTTCGAGGATGAGTTCGACCACGGCGATGTTTTCCAGCTCGGCATCGGCCCCCACATTGTACACTTCGCCCGGTTTGCCCTCGAGCAGCACGGCCATGATGGCGCGGCAATGGTCGTCCACGTGAATCCAGTCGCGGACATTCAGGCCATCGCCATAGACGGGGAGTTTTTTGTCCGAGAGCGCATTAGTGATCATCAGGGGGATGAGCTTTTCCGGGAACTGATAGGGTCCGTAGTTGTTTGAGCAGCGGGTGATGACCACTTCCTGGCCGAAGGTCTTATGAGCGGCGAGCGCGAGCAGATCCGCTCCGGCCTTGCTGGCGGAATAGGGCGAACTGGGTTCGATGGGGGATTTTTCCGTGAAACGGCCTTCTGGTCCGAGCGAACCATAAACCTCGTCGGTGGAGATCTGGATGAAGCGTTTCACGCCATGGCGACGGGCGGTTTCGAGCAGGACTTCGGTGCCGACGATGTTGGTGTGGACGAAGTTTCCCGAGGAGGTGATGCTGCGATCCACGTGCGACTCGGCGGCAAAATTCACGATGGCGAAGAACTTGTGTTTGGCCATGAGGGCTTCCATGGCCTCGCGGTCGGCGATGTCGGCCTGGAAAAATTCGTAGCGTTCCCCGTGCTCTTCGACCACGCCGTCGAGATTGGCGAGGTTTCCGGCGTAGGTGAGGGCGTCGACATTCGTCACGTACGTCGGCTTGTAATGTTGCAGAATGTAACGAATAAAGTTACTCCCGATGAAGCCACAGCCTCCTGTAACCAAGATGCGCATTGGTGCGCTACCTAGCAGCGGAGACGAACCGGCGCGAGTGGAAACTAGCTCGCTGCCACCGCTCTTGGCGGAGCGCGTCGCGGGAATCGACTGGATTTTCTGGGGCATCATCGCGCTCGGCGCGGTCTTCCGTTTTTTTCTCCTGAGCATGAAGCCGCCCCACTTCGACGAGGGGATCAACGGCTGGTTCGTGGACCAGATGATGAAGAACGGGTTCTACCGCTACGACCCGACGAATTATCACGGGCCGCTTCATTTTTACGTCCTCTTCCTCTCGCAGGCGATTTTTGGCCGGCACATCTTTGCCCTGCGGCTGCCGGTCGTGCTCGTGAGCCTGGCCTCGATTTTCCTGACCCTGAAGTTTGAGCCGTTTGTCGGGCGCTGGGTCTCGCGCCTCGCCGCGCTCGCGATGGCGGTCTCGCCCGCCTTCATTTTCTACGGGCGCTATTCGATCCACGAAGTGTGGCTGCTCCTTTTCTCGATGCTCTTCGTCTTCGGGTTGCTCGGGCTCTGGAAATTTGGCGCGCGCGGCTACCTCTGGTGCGTCGGGATCGG
>JBGTGQ010000007.1:0-11374 GCA_041746635.1 Terrimicrobiaceae bacterium
GGCGGGTACAAGGGCACCCGCCGCGACCTTCCCAAGGCGGATCTCTACGCGCTTTTTGAGAAAAACCTCGGCCTCCCCGCCTCCCAGATCTGGAACGAATACGGTATGACCGAACTCAGCTCGCAATTTTACACCCTGGGCTTGGGGAATCCCCATCGTGGCGCGCCGTGGGTCCGGGCCTTGGTCATCGACCCCGCCACGGAACGTGAAGTCCCCGACGGCGGCACCGGCGTACTGCGCATCTTCGATCTGGCCAACACCGGCTCGTGCTGCGCGATCCAAACCCGCGACCTCGCCATCCGCCGCGGGGAAAATTTCGAACTCCTCGGCCGCGACCCCGCCGCCCTGCCCCGCGGCTGCTCGCGCGCGGCGGATGAGATGCTAAGCTAACCCAATCGGCCACGCCGCCACGTCCACTCCGGCCGAAAAAAGCACGTGGTCCGGCGCGCGGCTGGTATCATCAAATCCATCCTCCCGCGCCGGCAGAAAACTCCACTCTCTCACCCGGGCCGGGGCAATATGGTAGGGCGCATGATGCACCCGCCCGGAATGGATGCGTCCAGCACGGTCGGTCGAGAAAAGCACATAGCGTTCCACCAGAAAAAACTCCCGCGTTCCGACTCCCGCCTCGGTGGGCAAACCATCCGCCGCATAGCGATAGGCAGCGGTCTCCGCGTGACGGCGGGAGCGAAAGTCCACCTCCCCGTCGCGCCCAGCGGCCTTCATGCCCGCATGCACGTAGTTGAGATGAAAAAATCTCCGCGCGATTTCCACCGCGACCGGCTGATTGCAGGCCAGGGAATAAAACCACACCCCCGGCGTGCCCTTCGCATCGCAGACATAGGTGCGCACGTTCAATTCCAGAAAATCCGAAAGCCACGGCACGCACGGCATACCGCCGGGGTGCACCCGCCGCATGAAAAACGGCACCACGCCCAGCCAGGCCTTCCCGTCGTAAACATCCACCCGCAGAGCCGGCGGCAAGGTTTTCTGAATGGCCTCAGGGTTCCAAGCCCAGTGAAGAAAAAGCAGATTCTCCCAGCGCATATAAAGTGCCGGTCGGCCGGCGGGACGCTCCCGGCAGGCCAGCCTCGCTTCCATGGTGGGCGAATCGTTTTGCACTGTGAAACGGAGAATCTCACAAAAGAAGACGAAGCAAACCAAGTTTCAGATTCCTTTGTTCCTTCGGGAAAACGGATTTCATCCACTGATCACAGGATTCGCACAGCCAGAGTTGGAGTTCACGCTTCAGCGTGTGCCTTTCAGAGCAGCCTAAAGGCTGGACTCCAACGCCGCGTTCCCTCTTTTTTGCTTCCCTCCATGCCCTCCATGCCCTTCATGGTAAATCATGTCCATCCGTTCACAGGATCTCTTTCAAACCGCCAAACGCTTCATCCCTGGCGGCGTCAATTCCCCCGTCCGCGCCTTCCGTGGTGTGGGCGGAGAACCGTTCTTTGTCTCCTCGGCCGCGGGATCGCGCCTTACCACCGTGGACGGACGCGAACTCATCGACTATGTCGGCACGTGGGGGCCGACGATTCTGGGCCATGCGCCGGACACCGTCATTGCGGCCGTCTGCGCCACCGCCTCGCGCGGCCTGAGTTTCGGCATTCCCCATCCCCTCGAAGTCGAAATGGCCCGCACCATCTGCGAATTGGTTCCCTCCGTGCAAAAAGTCCGCATGGTCAACAGCGGCACCGAGGCCACCATGAGCTGTGTGCGGTTGGCCCGGGGGTTCACCGCGCGGGACAAGATTCTGAAATTCGAAGGCTGTTATCACGGCCACGTCGATTCCCTCCTGGTTAAGGCCGGCAGCGGGGCTCTCACCCACGGTCAACCCGACAGCGCGGGCGTCCCGGCGGCTCTGGCCGATCTGACCATCACCGTTCCCTTCAACGACATCGAGGCCGTTCGCCGCGCGTTCGTCGCCAACCCGGGCCAAATCGCCGGTCTCATTCTCGAACCCGTCCCCGCCAACGCCGGACTTTATCTGCCCGAACCCGGATTTTTGGAAGAACTCCGGACCCTCTGCGACCGCGAGGGAACACTGCTGATTTTCGACGAAGTCATGACCGGCTTCCGCCTCGCCCCCGGAGGTGCGCAGGAAATCTACGGCATCACCCCCGACCTCACCGCCATGGGCAAGGTCATCGGCGGAGGCCTCCCTGTCGGAGCCTTCGGCGGACGCGCGGAAATCATGGACCAGCTCTCGCCCGACGGCCCGGTTTACCAGGCCGGCACACTCTCCGGAAACCCCGTGGCCCTTGCGGCGGGGCTGGCCCAATTGCGCGAACTCATCCACCGCGGCGGCTGGTCGCGGCTGGAGGAACTCGGTGCGGAATTGGAGGACCGCGTCCGTTTCGCCATCGCCGGCAAACCCCTCACTTTCCACCGCATCGGCTCGATGTTCTGCCTCTATTTCTGCGCGGGCCCGGTGCGGAATCTGGCCGACGCCCAGCGCAGTGACCGCGCCGCCTTTGCCCGGTACTTCCACGCCTGCCTGAATGGCGGCATCTATTTCGCCCCCTCGCAATACGAGGCGGGCTTCCTTTCCGTCGCCCACACTAGCGAAGACCTCGCGGAAACCGCGCGTGTGGCCGGAGAAGCGCTCACGGCAGCAGGATATTGATGGAGGAGCGTAAGCCTCTTCTTTTCATCCTCTCAATCATCAACCCTCAACCATCAACTCCGTTTTTGTCGCGCAGCAGATCAGCCACGAGGCCAAAACCGTCAATCAACCCCAGGTTTTCATTTCGTTCGCCGTGCAGGACGAAAACGGGCACGCGTTCGCGGGTGTGATCGGAGCCGCGCCAGGTGGGATCATTCCCATGGTCGGCGGTGATGATGACGAGATCGTCGGTTTCGATCCGGGGAAGAAAAGTGCCCAGCCACGCGTCGAATTCCTCAAGCGCGCGCGCATAGCCCGCCCCGTCGCGGCGGTGGCCGTAGAGCATATCAAAATCCACCAGGTTGGCGAAAACCAGGCCCCGCGTATTGTTTTCCCAAAGCTGCGCGATGGTCTGCATGCCATGAGCGTTGGAGTGGGTGGGATGGGAGGCCGAGATGCCGCTGCCGGCGAAGATGTCACTGATCTTGCCGATGCCGGTGACAGGGATGCTGGCCTCCTGAAGTTCGTTGAGCACGGTGCGCGGGGGCTGGAGGGAAAAGTCGTGCCGGTTGGCCGTGCGCGCGAACTGGCCATCGTCCGTGACAAAAGGGCGCGCGATCACGCGGCCGATTTTCCAGGCGTCGCAATGTTTGCGGGCGACGCGGCAGATCTCGTAGAGGCGTTCGAGCGGAATGATTTCCTCGTGGGCGGCGATCTGGAGGACGGAGTCGGCCGAGGTGTAAAGAATCGGATCTCCGGTGGCGACGTGGAGGGGGCCGAGTTTGTCGAGGATGGCGGTGCCGCTGGCGGCTTCGTTGCCGAGGAATTCGACCCCGGCTTCGCGCTCGATGGCAGCGACCAGTTCGGGCGGGAATTTATCGAAGGTGGCAAAGGGTTCCTCCAACACGACTCCAGCCAGTTCCCAATGGCCGGTGGTGGTATCCTTCCCGGCTGAGCGCTCCGTCATCACCCCGACGCTGCCGGCGGCGGGCCGGGCGGCCGTTTCGATCTCCAAGGCGAGGCGCAGACCATGACGGTCGAGGTGGGGTGTTTTCAAGCCGGGGTATTTTTCTAAAATGTGGCCCAAGGTATTCGCTCCCTCGTCGCCATACTCCGCGGCATCGGGCGCACCGCCGACTCCCACACTGTCCAGAACGATGACGAGGGAACGGGAAGTTGTTTTCACAGCGCGAACGACTTGCTAGCGGAGTCTCCGCCTCGATGGGCCGGAATTGCTTCGTGATAAATTTTCTCGATCACCTCGACCTGCGCCTCGCTGGAAAATTGCTCGCGCACCGACAGGGAGGCGTTCTTCGAGAGGATGCGATAGAGCTCCGAATCCGCCGCCAGGCGCAGGAGGGCGTCGGTGACGGCGCCGACATCCTTTTCCTCACAGAGCAGGCCGTTTCTTCCGTCCGTGACCACTTCGGGAATTCCGCCATGACGCGTGGTCACGACCGGCAACCCGCCCGCCATGGCTTCGAGCATCGCATTGGGCACACCTTCCATATCGCCGTCCACGGTTTCGCTCGGATGCAGAAAAACGTGCGCGCTGGAGAACAATCCCCGCAGGGACTCTTGCGAGAGAAACCCGGTGAATTCCACCTGATCCTCCACTTCCAACTCCGCCGCCAACTGGCGCAATTCCCCTTCCATCGGACCCTCGCCGGCGATGGTGAAGGTGGAGTAGGGATATTTCCGGGCAAAGGCCGCGAAAGCCCGCATGGCGGTGGCCAGGCCTTTTTTGGGAACCAACCGCGCCGCCTGCACAATGCGCCAGGTGTCTTCCGTCGGCGGGGTGCGGTGAGTGAAGGGAATCTCGGGCAGGATGGTCCGCATGATGCGGAGTTTTTCACTCGGACATCCCAAATGCGCGACGAGTTCGGCCAGCCGTTCGGATCGACATGGCACTGCTTGCGCCCATTCGAACATCTCGGCCACAGCCTTCGAGTAGCCCGGCGAGGTCATCGTGCCGGCCACATCCGATCCGTGGAACGATATCACCACCGGAAGCCCGCACTGGCGCAGCAGGGGGAGAAGATGCACGGCCACATTGCCGAAAAAAACATGCAGAAGGCGGCAATCGGTCTCGCGCAGAACCTTCCGCATTTGCTCCACCTCACCGGCGGAAATCTGCCACGGATGTCCGCTCCTTTTCTCGCCCGCGCGAGCCAAAAATCTCCAGCTCGAACGCGGAATCAGCTTCACGCATTCCGCCGACCAGTCGCCTTCAAGCTTCTGCGCCAGAACGACGGGGCGGAAATTTTTTAGCCCGGTGACATGCCGGTGAATGTGCAACATCTCCGGCCTGAGGAAGGTCGCGCAAAAGAGCGCGACGGACGGGCGGGACCGGCCCTCGGAGCCGCCTACCATTCAACGCCCGCCACTATCCACCCCGTTGACTTGAAGGGTGTGCCAGGTCCGAAATCCTTGGAAATATTCTTCTGGCCGGAGCCATACTTGGCCGGCGCGGCGGGATTAACCATTTGCCACGGTTTTTTTGTGACAAAGATGTCCTTCACGATCCCTTCGATGGTCGGCTTGGTTTCGATGCGTTCCTCGATCCGAATCTCGCGGGCTTGCGGTGCTGGCATGATAAAATCCTGGGCGGCCAGCCTTCCGATGCCCACGAAAAGCAGGCTCATAAGGACCTTTTTCATGAGAAGACCTTACGCGGGCCTCACCCTGGTGGCAAGGCGGCATTGGTGCCCCGCTCCCACTGCAGCCCCAAGGCCCGCATCAGGCCCAGCAGGGGCTTGAGCGAGCGGCCCTTCTCCCCGTCAATTGGTAGGCGCGATGATTCGCATCCCTCGCCACCGGGATGCGCCGCACCAAACCATGGCGCATCAGGCGTGGAGGCGATTTTGCGCGGACTGGCGTAGAATCGAAATGAGCGCCTCGGGCTGGATGGGGGCGGGAAAAAATTTTCCCTTCTCGAAAAAAGCTTCCGCCCCATGTCGAAAGCAGCCTCACTCAAACGACGTAATCATGAGCCTCGCCCACCGGGGCTCATCAACAACCAACCAAACAAAAATATGAAATACATGCTCCTGTTCAAAGAAACCGAGGCGGATTTGGCCCAGCGCAACGATCCGGAAAAGGCCCCCGCCTATTGGGGGGCTTGGGCGGCCTATTGCGAAGCGCTGGCCGGCTCCGGCATCATGCAAAGTGGTGAGGGTCTGCAGCCACCATCGACGGCAACAACCGTGCGGATTCGCGACGGCAAACGGGAGGTCCACGACGGCCCCTACCCGGAGTCGAAGGAAATGCTCGGCGGCTTCTTCGTCATTGACGTGCCCGATCTGGATGCCGCCCTGGAATGGGCCGCCCGCAGCCCGTCAGCCAGTTACGCCTCGACGGAAATCCGGCCGGTGTTGCCCCCGATGACCGAGGCCTAGAACCTGAAACGAAACCCGTGGGGGGAAGTGCAGCACCCTCCGCGGGTTTCCCTGGGCATGAACACACAGGCCATCATCGAGGAGATCGCGCGCGACTCCTACGGACGTCTGCTGGCCTATCTGGCCGTTCGGGCCGGGGATTTTTGCGCGGCGGAGGATGCCCTGAGCGATGCCCTGCTGGAGGGTCTGCGCCAATGGCCCGAGACCGGCGTGCCGGCCAATCCTTGCGGTTGGTTGATGGCGGTGGCCAAACGCCGGCTGGTTGATGCCGCGCGGCACCAGGCGGTCCATCGCCGCGAAGAGGAAAAAATCGGCCTGCTGATTGAGCAAGCCCAGACCGCCGAGTTGCCGGACGACCGGTTGAAACTCCTTTTCGTTTGCACCCATCCGGCCATTGATTTCGCGGCCAGAACGCCCTTGATGCTGCAGACCATTCTTGGCCTCGACGGCGGACGCATCGCCTCGGCGTTTCTCACGTCTCCCGCCACCATGCACCAGCGGCTGGTTCGGGCCAAATCCCGCATTCGGGCCGCCGGCATTCCCTTTCGCATCCCGGAGGCCGCCGAATGGCCCGAACGGGTCGGATTCGTTCTCGACGCCATTTACGCCGCCTATTCGACCGGTTGGGATTGCGCCGCGGAAGGGGGCGACTCCCAACTGGCCGCCGAGGCGGTTTTTCTCGCCCGCCTACTCGTGCGCGAACTGCCCTCCGAACCGGAGGTCCGCGGTCTCCTTGCCCTCATGTTGCACTGCGAGGCGAGGCGGGCGGCCCGGTTTTCCTCCCGGGGTGCGTTCATTCCGCTCTCGCAGCAAGATCCCGCCTTGTGGGACTACGCGATGATCCGCGAGGCCGAGTCCCACGTCGCCCAAGCCGCCCAGCTTGGACGAACGGGCCGGTATCAACTCGAGGCCGCCATTCAATCCGTCCATGCCGCCCGGCGTGATCACCCCTCAATCAATTGGCCCATCATCTTGGAGTTCTACGACGCTCTGATTGCCCAATCCGATGGCATTGGTGCCTCCATCGGACGGGCCGCCGCCCTGACCGAATCAGGGGACCCGCAGGCCGCTCTGGATGCCTTGAATCGCCTTCCCTCACAGCGCGTGGCCAATCATCAACCGTATTGGGCCACCCGCGGGCATGTGCTGGAGTGTTGTCGCCGCCCGGAGGAAGCCCGCCAGGCCTGGCAGCGGGCCATCGGGCTGACCGAAACGCCCTCGCTCCGTGCGTATTTGAGCGACCGGATGGTCCGCGTCGGGGAAGAACGGGATTGATTGAACAGGGCACGCTGCCAGACTTGGCGGATGAATTACCTGTCAGCCGCCCGCAAGGTTGTGGAGATCGAATTGGCGGAAGTGCAAGCCGTGGCTGCGCGCATCGATGGCAATTTCGAGAAGGCCGTCCGCCTGATCCAGACCGCCGTGGAAAATCGCGGAAAGGTGGTCGTGCTCGGAGTGGGAAAAAGCGGTCACATCGGCGAGAAAATCGCGGCCACCCTCACCAGCACCGGGTCGCCCGCCGTGGTCCTGAATTCCCTCAACGCCCTGCATGGCGACCTCGGCATGGTCAACGACGGCGATGTCATCCTCGCCCTCAGCTACAGCGGGGAAACCGACGAAATGATCAACATCCTGCCCGCGCTGGCACGTTTTGATGTCAAGATCGTCGCAATTACCGGCGGGATGGATTCCACCCTGGCAAAAATGGCCGACAGCCTGCTCGATGTCAGCATCTCGCAGGAGGCTTGTCCCTTGAATCTCGCCCCGACCTCCAGCACAACAGCCATGCTCGTGCTGGGCGACGCGCTGGCCATGGTGCTGTTGGAAGCGCGCGGATTCAACAAGGAGGACTTCGCCCGTTTCCATCCCGGCGGACAACTGGGCCGCGCCTTGTTGCTCAAGGTGGGCCAGATCATGCGGGGGGCCGATCAATTGGCCAAGGTCACTCCCGAAACTCTGGTGGTGGAGGTGATCAAAATCATGACCTCCCGCCGCGCCGGCGCCGCTGTGGTGGTGAACGAGAGCGGCGCACTCGAGGGCATCTTCACCCACGGGGATTTTGCCCGGCATTTCCCCGATCAGCCTGATATTGGACGCCGTGTCGTGGGCGAGTTCATGACCCGTAATCCCATCACCATTTCCTCCGACAAACTCGCGGCCGAGGTTCTCCACATCCTGCAAAAGCACCGGATTGACGATCTGGTCGTGCTCGATGAAGGCGGCCGACCCATCGGCGTGGTGGATTCGCAGGATCTTTCCCGCTTGAAAATCCTCTAGCCCCACCGGGGCAAACCCCCTATCAACCATCAACACTCACCCATCAACTTTCTCCCAAATGGCACTCGCAAACGATCTCCGCAAAGGCATGGCCATCCGTTACAACGGAAACGTCGCCATCGTTCTTGAAGTTCAACACCGCACCCCCGGCAACCTGCGCGCCTTCGTCCAGGCCATCATCCGGTATATCAACACGGGAAAATCCGCCGACATCCGCTACGCCTCCACCGAAAAAGTGGAGGTCGTTGATGTCCAGCGCCAGCAGCTCGAATTCAGCTACAGCGACCCGCAGGGTTATCATTTTATTGATCCCGAAACCTACGACACGATCACCCTGCAAGAGGCGCTGGTCGCCGAGGCCAAGGATTACCTGGTGGAAAATCTCAAGGTGGACGTCCTCAGCATCGAAGGCCGCCCGGCCCAGGTGGACCTTCCCTCCTCCGTCACCCTCAAAGTCGCCGAGTCCGCCGACGGTGTGCGCGGCGACAGCGCCAACAACGTGCAAAAGCCGGCCAAGCTCGAAACCGGCAAGATTGTGCAAGTGCCGCTCTTCATCAAAGAAGGCGAGTTAATCAAGATCGACACCCGCACCGGCAACTACATGGGGCGGGCTTGATCCGCTCAAAAGCAGGCTGGCAGCCCGCGCGATAATCTGTCATATCCCGCCATGCCGAAACGCGGTCGGGCCAATCAAAAGAAAAAGCGGCTCGATGTCGCTGCGGCAGGAGTTTTGCCCGCGCATGTGCCCAAACGCTGGGTCAAGTTTCTCGTCGGTCTCTTTCTTCTTCCCCCCGCCTGGGTGCTGACCCAGACGTTTTTCACCGCCTTCGCCCGCACCACCCTGCGCGACCAGTTTTGGATCACGGAGGAATTTTGGTTTTTCGGCCTCGGCGTCGCCCTCTGGCTCGTGACGTTTTTCGGCCTCCCGCGTCCGCTCTGGCTTTACGTTTTCGGCCACGAACTCACTCATGCCGTCTGGGTCATGATTATGGGCGGGCGGGTGCATCGCTTCGAGGTCACGCGCAATGGCGGCCACATCCTGGCCGACCGCACCAACACTTGGATCGCCCTCGCGCCGTATTTTTTTCCCATCTACAGCGTCCTCGCCATTGCGATCTACGGATTGTGCGCGCTCTTCGTCGATGTCACACCCTACCGTCAGCTTCTTTACGCCGTCATCGGCGTGACTTGGGCGTTCCACTTCACCTTCACCTGCTGGATGGTGGCCAAAGGCCAGCCCGACCTGCATTACGGCGGGACGTTTTTTTCCCTGACGGTGATTTACCTGCTGAACCTCGCGCTTCTGGCCGTGTTGCTCATCCTCGCTTCGCCCCAGGTAACGTGGATGGGATTCGGCCGGGAGTTGCTGCAAAACACCATGGATTTCACCGCGCAGGTCACGCTGGCCATTAATCAGCTTCTGCGGTGAGCGAAAGTCAAAATCCTGCGGCATCCCTTAAATCGAAAGTCTTCTCCCCCGCTCGCCGGGCTCATGTCGTCCTGATCACCGACGGCCAAGTCGGCAACGAAAACGCCATACTCGAGGCGGTCTCCCACCATGACACGCCGGTCCATGCGCGGGCTGCTCCGCGATTGCGGAATGGCCGGAACCCCTGAAGAATTGCGGCACATTCTCTCCGCATTTCTCCAGGCCCTTCCCGGCCCGTGGGGTGCCCGCGCAACCGTCATTATTATGACGCCGGCGGTGTAATAAACTGCCGGAGGCAGCCCGGAAACACGCAAGACGTCGGGCGGGAGAATGCCGTGAATTTTCCTTGTGGTCAGAATACGGGATTCCGCCAAAATCACCCGATGAATTCGCAATGCCTTGCTCTAACCCGGACGTCACCCGCCCAGGAGCGGATGCTGTAAAGGGCATTTTCCGTGAGCAACGCGACGGAAAAGCTGCAATTCCTGCTCGGCTTGCAGGAAAGCCTGGGCGGGAGCATCCCCTTCGAGCGATGGATGCGCGAGGCACTTTACCATCCGCAATTCGGCTATTACACCGCCGGCATTCGCGGCATCGGACGGCGAGGGGATTTCACCACCTGGCCCCTTCTCCACGACAACCTCTCCCGTGCCATCGCGCGCTGGGCGTTGGATCACAAACCGCCGGGCCGCTGGCATCTCATCGAAATTGGCGCCGGCACCGGTGAACTCGCCGCCGCCGTGCTTCGCGCCATCGGCTGGTGGAACCGGCCCCGTTTTCACATCGTGGAAATTTCCCCCGCCCTGCGGACCGAACAGCAAAAACGCCTTGGTCGCAAAGTGATTTGGCACAACACCGTCGCTGAGGCCCTGGCGGCTTGCGGTGGAGATGCCCTCATTTTTTCCAATGAACTTGTGGACGCTTTTCCGTGTCGGATTTTTCAGAAAAAAGACGCCGCTTGGCGTGAGCTGGCTCTGCGCCTGGACGACGGGCATGTGGTCGAAATCTGGCGTGAATCCCCGCCACCTGAATCAACCATCCGCGACCACGAGTGGTCGGAGGGTCAGCGAATCGAAGTGCAGGAAAGCTACCGGGACTGGCTGAACGAGTGGCTGTCGACTTGGAAAACCGGCGCGATGCTCACCATCGATTACGGTGACACCTGCCCGGCGCTTTATTACCGGCGTCCACACGGAACCTTGCGCGCCTATGCCCACCAGCAAAGACTGGAGGGCGCGGAAGCCTATGCGGGGTTTGGCTTGAGGGATCTTACCGTGGACGTGAATTTTTCCGATCTGCAACAATGGGCTGGTCAGGAATCAGCGGTTTTGCCGCTGGCGGAATTCCTCACCCTTCAACACGTTAAAAATATTTCGTCCCTCTGCCACGCCGGCGAAGCGTTTAAGGCGATGACCCAGCTGCGGTGATTGCCACTGTGTTTGACTCCTTTGCTTGTCATGTGATTCCTGTAGTAACCCGGCACGGTGCTGGAGTTTTAGCGTGTGCTTTTTGCGGAGCAGCCTATTGAGACTCGCATAATAGAGTGACATATGTCTGATTTTCGCATAGGTTTTTCCTATGACGAAAAAACGAGACCATGCCGCGATGGAAAAACGGCGCAAGAAAGCAGGCCAACTCTTCGGTAAAGAGTTTTCCGCTCCC
>JBGTGQ010000008.1:0-81908 GCA_041746635.1 Terrimicrobiaceae bacterium
AGCACCGGAACTGCGTGCCCTCATTGTCGATGACGAAGCTCCGGCAAGGGAAGTTTTGCAAGAACTCCTCGTCCAGCATCCCAATGTCAAAGTTGTCGGCGAAGCAAATTCCGTGGCAAATGCCGCCGCGCTTTGTTTCGATCTCCGTCCGAATCTGATTTTTCTCGACGTGCAAATGGGGGATGGAGACGGGTTTTCCCTTCTGCCGAAACTTGATCCGATACCGGCGATCATTTTCGTCACCGCCTACGACAATTTCGCCTTCAGAGCTTTTGAAATCAATGCGGTGGATTACCTGTTAAAACCCGTCAGCCCCGAGCGTCTGGCTCATGCCCTGCAACGAATCATCCGGCAACCCCAGCCCGCACATGCCGGGGTGCTGCTGGAGGACGACCAAATATTTCTTCGTTCCGACACCAAAATCCGAGTGGTTTTTGTGACTGAGATCAGCGGGATCGAAGCCCAGGAAAACTATTCCCTTGTTCATGTCGCGGACGGCAGTTCCATGTTGATTCGCCGGGGGATGTCGGAGTGGGAAAAAATGCTGCCCAAGCAGCATTTTCTGCGGCTTCATCGTTCGCTGATTCTGAATGTCCAGGCGGTTAAAAAAGTTGCCATGAATGGGCGGGATGAAGTTGATGTGGAAATGGCGGGATACTCCGCCCCAATCAGGCTGGGACGCCGTGCATCTCTCCGCCTTCGGCAGGTTTTAAGACAGCCGAGCCTGCTGTGACGAACGGTCGGAAACGACCGCTTCGTCACTTTATCCGGCACACCTATCACTGACCATGTGACGGCTCAGTCCGTTCGTGGGATTCGGTTTCTCAAAGCAACACGCCATGAGAAACCTCAATGTAATCGGTCCCCAAGTCCGTCGGCTGCGAAGCCAACGGGCCATGTCGCAGAACGACCTCGCCATCAAATTGCAAATCCTCGGGATGGCGAATGCGAGCCGCGTCAAGATTTCCAAGATCGAATCGCGCTTGGTATGGATTGCCGATGAGGATCTGATGTTTCTTTCGCGTGCTCTTGGCGTCAGCACCGAGGACCTGTTCCCCGATTTTATCCGGGGCGCGAAACGGCTCTACGACGCGATTTGCACAGCGAAGGCATCGCGTTTTGGGGCCTTCATTTTCGGCCTTTTAAGTTGCTCCCAACTCGGAGCAGGTGCCCGTGAGTTTGTGTTCAGCATGGCAACCTTATGAACACACTACTCCTCGCTCAAGCATCACTGGACGGCGCGCTTTCCGAAGGTCTCGGAATCATTGCTCGCTTCCTTTTCATCATCGCGGTCGTCGTCATTGCTCATGGCGGCTGGCAAGTCCGCAGCGGCAATGCCGACATGGGCAAAATGTCCATCGTGGGAGGATTGCTTCTCGGCTTGGCGGTGCTCATTGCCGAAGCCCTCTTCAATGCGGGTGGAATGCCAACCATCAGCGTCGGACAATGAGCAAGGGCATTGTCCATACGCAAGCCGGTGACGACAGCGACGGCAAGATTTGGGGAATCGAAGGCGTGAATATCTTGTTCATGCTCGCGGGACTCCTTCTGAGCATCGGGCTTGCGCTCCTGCTCTCACGCCATCATGCGCCGACGCTCAGCGTCGGCGCAGGCACGGTGCCCTTCTTTCTTATCACAGGCTACGTCTTCACTCTCCGACAGGGCAAACCCAAGTCCTTCGACACGGATTTGCTCGAAACTCTTGTCACCGGCAGCGGCTGGATGCCCGCCAACGATCAACCCCGTAGCCCCCTCTTTTCCCATGCAAGCACCTAACGGCTGGTTTTCACACGACCTGATCATCTGGAACGATCTCGATAAACGGGGATTTGTCACCAAGGGCTTTGTGCTCGACGTGCCCGATCTCCGCCACGCCAGCGAGCAGGCTCTCGATGGCTTCTATGAATCCGTCCGGCAGTTCCTTCACACCATGGATGAATCCACCCGTGCGCAAATCCGCTGGTCGGTGGATTCCAACTACCGGGACGAATTGACAGCCTATAAAACCGTCACGGATGAACGGTGCGAGCCGGATTCTTGGGCGGCGATTTCCCGCAACGAACGGTTCAACCGTTACTGGAAGGCCATGCAGTCCGGCCAGCTCCGCCGCGAAAAGCTCGTTCTCTTTATATCGAAACGAATTGCCGTCAATCCTCCCGCTGGCGCGAACAAGGCGCTGCTTGATGAACACTACCGGCGCATTTTGACGCAATACAACGAAGGCTTCGAGCAGCACGGGCGCGTCATGGCCTCGTTGTTCGAGCCCCATGGCTGCCGGGTCACATCCATGTCCACGGCGGATTTGTTTCGTTATTACGCGACGTTTTTCAATCCGTCGTACCTCCGGCGCAATAACTACGATCCCATCGGGCAGTTCCGGGAAGAGGAAACTATTCATCAAAATTGCTGGCACCAGGGAATGCAGGCGGGGAAGACGTTCGGGTTTTTTGCCGATGGCTTCTTTCACAACCTCATTATTCTGAAACGCCGTCCGCAGCGGACACGGCGCGGGATCTTCTGGGCCATCACATCGCTTCCTTTTCTCGACTATTCCGTCACGGTCAATCTCTACCCGCAGAATATCCGCAAGGAGATCGGCAAGGCGGAAAAATCCTTGGAAAGGGTGCGCGGGGATTACGCGGCGGAAGGGAAGCATTCACTTCTTACCTCGAAGGAGGTGAAGGAGCAGCGGATCAAGAATCTCGCCCAGGGGGACGTTGTCCCTTTCTTGTATGACTATGTGGTTCACGTCTGGGACGCGACCGAAGACGGGCTGATCTCGAAAACCCGGCAGATCGAAACAGCCTTCGGGCAAATGGAAGATGCTCAATGCTGGACGAGCAATGTTTCCTCCGCCGCGACCACGAAAAACATCTGGTTTCAGACCTGGCCGGGATGGTTGTGGGGCAAATACACCCATCACGCCGACAACGGCCTCGACGAATGGCTGGCGGACATGTTGCCGTTCTCCTCGACGTTCACCGGGCATCTCGACGGAGCCGAAGCCCTCTATGATGGGAGCAATCGGAATCTGATTGGCGTTCGCAATTTTATTTCCGGCACACCGCAGCTCGCGGTTTTGCTCGGCATGACGCGAGCCGGCAAGTCCGCCTTCATGTGCGATTTGCTCTCGCAGACCGATCCCTATTACGACTTCACCCTGATTGTCGAAGAAGGGCTTTCCTACGGCATCTGGTCACAGGCCCAGGGAGCAACTCCCATCGTCATTCAGCCGGACGGCGACCTTTGCTTGAACTACCTCGACACTCAGGGCGCGCCGCTGACCAACCTGCAAATCACCACTGCCGCCGCATTGGTGGCCAAGATGGCCGGGCATCCTGCCGACGAGGACCGGCGCAATCTGCGATTGGCTCAGATTACTCAATACATCGAGCAACTTTATGCGGATCGTTTCGAGGAGTGGGCTTCCGAGGACGCTTCGCGTCTCGATTTGGCGGCCCGTCACGCAATGGCCGCGCTTGCTTACAAGGCGGCGCGTTTGCCGGTTTCTGCCACGTTTCTTGAGGCGTGGACAGAATTGCGCCACAGCGTCAGTGAGGACGAACGGAAAACTCTGACCGCCTCTCCCACTGCGGAGGATGTTTCCCGCTTCATCAAATCGTCCGACACCGAGCGGTATGTTCGCAATGCCGCGTTCGCGTTCTTCCAGCCCACGGACTACCCGACCCACGACATGCTCCAGCAAATGATGCTGGTTGCTCCTTTCCCGGAACACGACCGGGCCGAGATTAACCATTTGGCAACCTTGCTCGCCCCGTGGAACGAACAGCGGCTCGTCTGTGGACACTCTACCCTTTCCATCACTGGAAGGGTGGCCCATTTCGACCTGACTTACATCCCGGAATCCAATCGCCAGTTGAAGGAACTGGCCGGCTTCCTCATCGCCAACTACGGGCGTCAGCACATTATCACCCTGCCGCGAGGAGCAAGGAAACGAGTCATCTTCGAGGAGGTTGCCAGAACACTGGACATTCCAGGAGGGGAACAACTCGTTTCCGAGTTCTACGCCCAGCTCTCAAAATTCTCCACCTGGATCATCAGCATTGTCCAGCAGTACAGCCGGTTTCAACGCTCGGGCATTCGCCCCATCGTCTTCGGAAACGCCAAACAGTTCTTTTTTACCCGGATGAATGACCGGCGCGATATTGAGGATGTCGCGAAGGATATTGATTTGTCCGAGACAACGAAGGAGGCGATTTCCCGTTACCCGCTGCCGGAACATCTACCGGACAATAATAAGTATGCGGCGTTGTCGTATTACCATCTCGACGTTCAGCAGGCGAGGTGTGGGACGATTCATAACCGCATCTCTCCCGAAATGCTTTTCTGCTCCTCTTCGACCGGGGAGGACTTCGACCAAAGAAGCCGAGTGCTTCGCAACCATGACGATGTTGTTCGCGGGATTCTTTCTGAGTCTGCCGCGCCTGTTTCCCCAAACCACTAAATACCCATGAAAACTCAATTCGTTCCTCGTAGGAAAATAAAAGCGTTCTGTGCGGCGGTCGCGTGGTGCGCGGTCGTGGCCTGTCTTCTCCCGGCGTGCGCGTCTCGCAGCCAGTTTCAAAAGGGCTACGAGCGGGGCGCGTCCGACACTGTGAAGCGGCAATACTGGATTCTGCAGGACATGCAAAAGCGCGAGGAGGCGAAACCGGAACGTCGCCTTTCCCTTTATCGGATGCCGGTTGCGCCCGATCCGAACGCAACGGTGAAGACCGTTCCCTACGAAATCACCATGCCCATCTACCAGTAACCCACCCCACCCCATCACAATGAAAAAATCCCTTCTCATCACCGCTGCTTTTACTGTGGCAGCCATGCCTGCCGCCTACACCCAAATTGTTGTTGCCGCTCCCGGTGTGGAGGCCCGACAGGACCAGAAGAATATTTTCGATATTCTAAAATACACTTGGGAGCAGGCCAAATGGGCCGAAAAGCTCGCCACGCTCCATAGCACACTGACGACTGTTCAGGAGCATCTGCAAACCGCCAATCTGGTCAAACAGGCCATTGGCGACCCCGTAGCCGCCATTGCCTTGATTGATAACGGTCTCTTTTCCGGCTACCTAGAGGAATCTGGTATCGCCGATACTTTGGGTGATCTGGCCGGCATCGCACAAGAGGGGGCAGAACTTTCCGCCACGGTGCAGGAATTGTTCGAGCCCATCAACCTCGACTCATGGAAGAATCTGGCAACCGACACGACCCGCAGCTTTGACGGCATCGCTTCGTTTCGCGATTCAAGCGACCCGCTGAAACGCTTCCGCGCCGTGGACAACGCGTTTTCCCGCTTTGAGATCCTGCTCGGGCGAGCCCAGAACAAGCGCAAGGTTCTCAACCGGCAGATTGCCCGGCTCAACACCCAGTTGAAGAACGCGCAGGATGACGCGGAGGTGCAAAAGCTGGTGGGTTCTCTCTCCACCGCACAGACCGCCCTTGATGACCTCGACGACATGGTGGACACGGCACGCGGCCAGGTGGGTTTGGTCCACACGCTCAATCAGAACCGTGCCGAGGCCGAGGAAGTCGCCGCTGAGGACATCAGCCGGGAACGCAATCGCGAACTGGCTAGAATGTCCGCCGAAGCGGAGGCCGAGGCCGTCTTGCCGGACTTTTCCGAACCGAACTCCGACGTTCCCCCCGGCTTCTAAGGAGGCTTCACCTCATTCTTATCAAATCATTTTTATGATTCCCGCACTTTCCAATCTCTACGAAGCCGCCTTCGAGATTCGCACGCTCCTGATGCCGTTTGCCTTTGTCCTCTGTGTCATTGGCATCGGCGAAATGGGCTGGCGGGCCGGGTCCGATACCCGCGCCATCTTGGGCGCACTCCTGAAAACCATTCTCGTTGTCGCGTTGCTCGCTGGCTACCCGGCCGCAATGGAGGGAGGCCAAAAGGCTTTTGTCGAAATGCGGAGCAAGTTCAGCAACGCACGTTCGGCGAAGTTTGTTCAGCTTCTCAATTCTCGAATTGAAAACCAGCCGTCCGATTCCTGGACGGACTTGGGAAAGATCGTGCCCGCCGCCATTGGCTATTTCTTCCAAGGCATCGGGAGATTCATGCTCATTGTCCTCCGATTTTTTCAGGACTTCGCCATTGCCGGCCTGATTGCGGTTTCGCCGCTTTTGCTGGGGTTCCTCTTTCTCTCCCATACGCAATCGCTGGGTATCCAGTTCGGTGTGACCTCGCTGACCGTCCTGCTCTGGCATGTCGCAATCTGTCTGGTGGACATCGTGATTGTCGCCATCAGCGATTTGCTTTTTGCGCCCATCACCACGGGCGGTCTGGTGCAGACCACGCAAAATCTGATCATGGTCCAAAACTGGCTTCTGTTTCCGTTCATCATGGCCTTTGCCGCCATTATCACGGTGTTCTTTTATCTTTCCGTTCCCTTCGTGGCCGGTGCAATCATGAAGGGACTCAGCGGTACGTCCTCCACACTCCAAGCAGGGATTCAAGGCACCATGCAGGCGGCCGGACTGGCTGTGGGTGCGGGATTCACAGCAGCGGGAGCCGCTGCCACACTGGGGGGTTCGGCTGCCGTGCAAGGTGCGCTGGCTGGAGCGCAGACGGTCGCCGGAGCCGCCAGCGCAGCAGGCCGCATTGCCAGCGATGTTTCCGGCTCGGCGGGCGGGGGCGGCGCATCCTCCGACGTTCCCCCGCCCCCACCCGTTCCTCCGGCTTCGCAAGGAAGCGATGCCGTCAGCAATCCCGACAACCCGGCCATGGTCGCACATCAAACCGCACCAGATGCCTTCGCGGTGGTGGATAACCACGCCGGAACGGTGTCCCACCATCGCGGGAGTATCTCCACCCCTCACGCGGCCCAGGCCGCTTTCAATTCCCATGCGGCCAAAGCCCAGCCGTTGGCCCCGGATTCTCCGCTCGCCACCAAAACCACCTAATCACTCCCATGAAATTATCCGCCATCACCTCCATCACCAACAACCTGATTGCCGCCCGCTTCTGGATGGGGCTGGCCGCACTCGCGACCGCTTTCGCCGTGGCCTCGCCTTACCTGACCATTGCGGCCATGAAGCAAAAGGAGAAAGTCGTCATCCTCGATCCGGGCGGAACGCTCATTTATGCGCCTCTGCTTGGCTTCGAGGAAGCGGGCAACCTTCACGCCTACCATGTCCGGCTCGCGTGCCTGGCCTTGCTCCAGCGCAATCCCATCGGCCCTGATTTACCGGACTTGCTCAAACGCATCTACCTCGAAGAGCCCGCCCGGAAAAAAGCCGCCTCGCTCTACAAAACTCAGAACCCGGAATTCAAAGAAAAGCAGATTCATCAGAAAGTCGAAGTCACCAAGATCGACATCCTCGACACCCGTAAAATCAATGACGGAACCGGAAAATCGTTTGAGGCCGTCAGCGTCCGGGCCGAGGGAAATCTGATCCGCACTGGTACGGTCAATAAACTCGAATTCCGCGAGCCGGTGAAATTCCAGACGGAATTCCTCTTCATCCGCAACCCTGACCTGCTCGGCAACGGACGACTCCCGCTTGTCGTGCAGGATTTCAAGTATTCGGAAATGCCTCTGTAAATTGGATGACCGTAAATATAGCGCGGTGCTTGGCCTTTAGGACGCCGCGATTGCCCGAGTATCATGAACTCACAACTCGTATACTCACGATTTCCCCATGGAGGCTGAAGACTGGGGTTTTTCTCGTCAAAACGCTTTCAATTTGACAGGGTCGCGGGCTTGTGCGTCCACCCGGTTACTCTTTAGCGCCATCAACCAACCACGTCCTTTCCAAGGCCGACGTTATCTGCGTTGACGCTTTCGAGGTCAGAGTCGGACGCGGCGCCAGCGCTGCTCGCGTGGAAATCTTCCTCCACCCTCTTTTCAACCACTGATGCTTTCTTCGTCCAATAATTCCGGCCTGCGAGACAATCACACGAGGGGAACGGTCGCTGACTTTCTTCGGGGAAAGAGCCAGACCGGCTCGAAGCTCTCCATCGTCTCCGCCTACTTCACGATCTACGCCTACGACGCCCTCAAAGAGGAACTTGAGCGCATCGAACACCTCGACTTCCTCTTCGGTGAGCCGTCTTTCGTGAACCGCCTCGACCCAAGCAAGACCGAGACGAAAGCCTTCATCATCGATGCGGACGGCTTGGAGCTTTCAAACAAGCTCCAGCAGAAACGCGTCGCCAGAGAGTGCGCCGACTGGATCGAGCGCAAGGTGGACATCAAGACCATCAAGCAGTCCAATCTCCTTCACGGGAAGATGTATCATGTCGCCACCGCTGGGGTGGAAGACGCCATTCTCGGGAGTTCAAACTTCACCGTGCGCGGCCTGGGTCTGGGAACCGCCAATAACAACATCGAGCTGAACCTCATTGTGGACGGCAACCGCGACCGCCAGGAACTCAAGCAGTGGTTCGACGAGCTTTGGGGCAACGAGGCGCTCGTGAAGGACGTCAAGCAGGACGTCCTGAACTACCTCAAACAGCTCTACGAGAACAACACCCCAGAGTTCATCTATTACAAGACACTCTTTCACATCTTCGAGAAATTCCTCGGCGATGTCGGCAAGACTGATGCGGATCTCGGCAAAACCAGTCTTTTCGAGACTGGAATCTGGAAAGAGCTGTTCGAGTTCCAGAAGGACGGCGCTAAAGGTGCCATCAACAAAATCCTCCGCCACAACGGCTGTATCATCGCGGACAGCGTCGGCTTGGGAAAAACCTACGAGGCGCTCGCCGTCATGAAATACTTCGAGCTGAAGAACGAGCGCGTCCTCGTTCTCTGCCCGAAAAAGCTTCGCGACAACTGGACGGTTTACAAAGCCAACAGCCTCCTCAATCCCTTCGTCGCAGACCGCTTCCGCTACGATGTCGTTTCCCACACCGACCTCAGCCGCGAGACCGGCTACTCTGGTGACATCAATCTCGCGACGTTGAACTGGGGCAACTACGACCTCATCGTCATCGACGAGTCGCACAACTTTCGGAACAACACTCCCGGCAAAAAGGACGAGGAGGGGAATATCATCCGCAGGAGCCGCTATCAGCGCCTCATGGATGACATCATCAAATCCGGCGTCCGTACGAAAGTCCTCCTCCTCTCCGCCACCCCGGTCAACAACGACCTCAAAGACCTCCGCAACCAACTCTACTTCCTCACCGAGAACCGCGACGACGCCTTCGCGGAATCCATCGGCGTCGGCAGCCTCAAGGAAACCCTCGCCACCGCGCAGAAGGTCTTTTCCCTCTGGGCGAAAAAGCAAACCCACGAGCGCAAGACCGGCGAACTGCTGGAGAAACTCAACGCCGCTTTCTTCAAGCTCCTCGACGAATTGACCATCGCCCGCTCACGGAAGCACATCCAGAAATACTACAAGGCCACCATCGCCCAGCTCGGCGGTTTCCCGAAGCGCGAGAAGCCCGTTTCCATTTACCCCGAGATTGATCTGCGCGGGCGCTTCCTTTCCTACGACAAACTCAACGACGAAATCGCCGGCTACAAACTCGCGCTCTTCAACCCGTCACGTTTCGTGATGCCCGAACACAAGGCCGATTACGAAAAAAAGGGGGCGTTTCCATTCACACAAGGCCAGCGCGAAACCTTCCTCATCGGCATGATGAAGGTGAACTTCCTCAAGCGCCTCGAAAGCTCCGTGAAATCATTCGAGATCACGATGGAACGGACCATCGCCAAGATCGAGAGCCTCGAAAAGAAGATCAAAAACTTCCAGGAGTTGCCCAAGCAGAACCCCGATTCCGAGGAACTCGAGTTGGAACTCGACGACCCCGGCCACGACGAAGACCTCGAAGACGCCATGCAGGTGGGCGGCAAACTGAAGTTTCGATTGGACCACCTCCGCCTCGATGACGAAGACGGCAAGGAAGGTTGGCTTAAAGCGCTGAAGCGCGACAAAGACCAACTCCGCATCCTTTACAATGCCGCGCAGGACGTCACACCGGAGACGGACGCCAAGTTGGCTGAACTCAAAAAGCTCATCGCGGCCAAGGTAGCCAAACCCACGACGAACAAACACGGCGAGCCGAACCGAAAGGTTCTCGTTTTCACCGCCTTCGCCGACACCGCCACCTACCTCTACGAGTCGCTCCTCGAATGGGCACACAAGGAACTTGGCATCCAAATGGCCCTCGTCTGCGGTGGCGGCGACACCCGCACCACTTTTGGCAATAGCGCCTACGACCAAATCCTTACCAACTTCTCACCCCGCGCCAAACACCGCGCAAAAATTTCGTCCATGCCTCAACACGGCGAGATCGACCTGCTCATCGCGACGGACTGCATTAGCGAGGGCCAAAACCTTCAAGACTGCGACTACCTCGTCAACTACGACATCCATTGGAATCCCGTCCGAATCATTCAACGCTTCGGACGTATCGACCGTATCGGGAGCGTCAATTCTGACGTCCACCTTGTGAATTTCTGGCCCACGGAAGACCTCAACAAATACATCAACCTCAAGAACCGCGTCGAAGCCCGCATGGCACTCGTGGACCTCTCCGCCACCTTCGAGGACAACGTGCTCAAGAATGAGGAAATCGAAGACATCATCTCCGACGACCTCCGCTACCGCGATAAACAGCTCCTCCGGCTCAAGGACGAAGTCCTCGACCTCGAAGACCTCGGCGACAGCGTCTCCCTCACCGAGTTCACTCTCGACGACTTCCGCCTCGAACTCCTGAAATACATCGAGGCGAACAAGGCCGCCCTCGAAGCCGCGCCCTTCGGCCTCTACACCTGCGTCCCACCTCATCCCGACTACAAGGTCATTGGCCCCGGCGTCATCTTCTGCTTCCGGCTGGAGGGCCAGCGCGGCGGCGACCCCGACGCCAAGCCCGCGCCAAGCGAGTCCATCAATCCCCTCCATCCCTACTTCCTCGTTTACGTCCTCGACGACGGCAACGTCCGCTTCGGCTTCGCCCACCCCAAGCAGATTCTCGACATTTACCGCCTCCTCTGTTCCGGCAAGGCGGAGGCCCACGCCCAGCTCTGCAATCTCTTCGACCAAGAGACCAACCACGGCAGCGACATGAAGGCTTACGACACCCTCTTGCAAAAAGCAGTTGACTCCCTCGCCGCCACCTTTCGCAAGCGCGCCGCTTCCGGCCTCCAATCCGGGCGAGGCTTCGTCCTGCCGGATGCGAAAGAGCAGGTCCATGAAAAGACCGACCTCGAACTCGTCACCTGGCTCGTCATCAAAGCCCCATGAAATCCGCCCTCGTCAATTTCCAGACCCTTTCGCTCAAGGACGCCGCCCGCCATCTTCTCGCCAAGCTCGGCTACAAGAGCGACAAGTTCCTCGTCGGCGCAGGTTCCAAGCCTCAGGACTTCCTCAATGACTTCGCCTCCGGCCACCCTTTCGACCAAGCCAAAGCCCTAGTCCCCGAGTGGAAATCCGCCGACCTCCTCTTCCAGCTCACCGATCAGGAACTCAGCCGCGAATCCAGTCTCTTCACCGACAACTCGGTGCAGGCAGCCCTGCTCAAGTCCTACATCTTCATCGCCATCGAACTGAAGGGCAGCGACTACGCCCGCGGCAAGTTCTCCGCAATCACGCGCCAGATTAACCGCCTCTTCCCCATGCCCGTCATGGTGATCTTCAAACACGGTGAGCGGCTCACCATCGCCGTCATCAACCGCCGGCGGAACAAGATCGACGACAGCAAGGACGTCCTCGAAAAAGCCACCCTCATCCGAGACATCTCCATCGCGAATCCCCACCGTGGCCACCTCGACATCCTCGCCTCGCTTGCGCTGCCCAATCTTGCCCACCCGAAGAAGCTTCCCATTACCGACTTCGACACCCTCCACGCGGCGTGGGAGCAAATCTTCAACGTCGAGTTGCTCAACGAACGCTTCTACCGCGAACTGGCCAACTGGTATTTCTGGGCGCTCCCGCAGGTTGAGTTCCCCGCCGATCTCGAACCCGACGACGAGAAACGCCGCGCTACCGGCCTCATCCGCCTCCTCACCCGCCTCATCTTTTGCTGGTTCCTGAAGGAAAAGGGCCTCATCCCCGAGCAACTCTTCCACCCCACCGATCTCGCCAAAATTCTAAAGGGCTTCGATCCCGAGAGCGAGACCAGTTCCACCTACTACCAGGCCATCCTGCAAAACCTCTTCTTCGCAACGCTAAATCAGCGCATGGGCAAGGACGGCAACGGCAAACCCTACCGCATCTTCGCAACCGACGAAGGCTTCCAAAAAAACCGCGCCACCTACGACGTCAACAACCTCTACCGCTACGAAGGCCTCTTCGCCGACGGCCCCGACGCCGCCCTCACCCATTTCGCCGACATCCCTTTCCTCAATGGCGGACTCTTCGAGTGCCTCGACCGCACCGAGGACGGCACTGACAAAAAGCGTTACCTCGACGGCTTCTCCCGCAATCCCAAAAAACGCCCCCACGTTCCAGACCGCCTCTTCTTCGACAGCGGGGAAATCGCTGATCTCTCGGAGGTCTATGACGACAAGAAGCGAAAAGCGGAGAAGGTAACCGGCCTCATTACCATCCTTAACCGCTACAAGTTTACCATTGTCGAGAACACACCCATTGACCAGGAAATCGCCCTCGACCCCGAACTCCTCGGCAAAGTCTTCGAGAACCTCCTCGCCTCTTACAACGAAGAAACCAAAACCACCGCGCGCAAGCAGACCGGCTCCTTCTACACGCCACGCCCCATCGTGGATTACATGGTGGACGAGTCGCTCAAGGCACACCTCACCCGCGCCCTCATCGATCAGGCCCGCATGAAGGAACCCGACGCCCGCGCTGGTCTCGACCTCCTCTTCGCCTACACTGAGAAAGAGCATGCCTTCACACGCACCGAAGTCGCCGCTCTCATTTTCGCCATCGACGCCCTGAAAATCCTCGACCCCGCCTGCGGCTCCGGCGCGTTCCCCATGGGCGTCCTCCACAAGCTCGTTTACATCCTCGTCAAGCTCGACCCCGACAACGACCGTTGGAAGCAGACCCAGCTCGCCAAGCTCGACTCGGCCCCCATGCGCGAGGAACTCGAACGCGCCTTTGCCGACAACAACGACGACTACGGTCGCAAGCTCTACCTCATAGAAAACTGCCTCTACGGCGTGGACATCCAGCCCATCGCCATCCAGATCACCAAACTCCGCTTCTTTATCTCGCTCGTCTGCGACCAAAAGACCAACCGGAACAAAAAGGAAAACCACGGCATCCGTCCGCTGCCCAATTTGGAAACCAAGTTCGTCGCCGCTGACACCCTCATCGGCCTGCCCGAGATGACGCAATCCTTGCTTGTCGATCCCCGCGTCGGCCTCATCGAAAAGGAAATCGAATCTCTCTACCACAGCCACTTTTCCGAGCAGCGGCGCGATAGAAAACTGGCGAATCAGCGCAAAGTCAAAAGCCTCCGCCATGAACTCGCCACGCTCCTCGCCGAAAGTCTGATGTCCCCGGCGAAGTCAAAACACGTTGCCGAATGGGACCCCTTCGATCCGCAATCCTCTGCTGACTTCTTCGATCCTCATTGGATGTTTGGACGTTCGCTCACCGAGGGTTTCGACATCATCATCGGCAATCCGCCCTACATCTCCGTTGAACGTTTTGCTGGCACCTCGATTCAGGCGCTTTGGCAGAAACGATTCGAGACGTATGCCGCTCGCGGGGATGTCTATTGCTTCTTCTACGAGCGCGGTGCCGACCTGCTGCGCGAGGGAGGCAACCTCACCTTCATCACCTCCAATAAGTGGATGCGGACAGGATACGGCGAACGGTTGCGGGGCTTTCTCTCCTCCAAAGTCAACACCGAGGCGGTGCTCGACTTCGGTATGGCTCAGAACTTCGGTGCTGCCACCACCTACACTTGCATCACCCGATACGTGAAAGAAATGCCAGACGGCAAAGTTATGTCCTGCTATGCCACGGATGACCGGGCCGCTATCGGTGACCCAGGCGGTTACTTCGTCGAAAACGCCGTCCCACAGACGAGTTTTACCACCGACCCTTGGATTGTTCTCTCGGGAGTCCGGCTCCGCATCAAGAAGCTTGTCGAAGCCCAAGGCATCCCCCTCGAAAAATGGGACATTCAGATCAACTACGGTATCAAGACTGGCTTCAACGACGCCTTCTACCTCAGTGCTGAACAGCGTAACTCCCTAATTGCGGAAGACCCCGCATCCGACGAACTGATTGGCAGGCTCCTTAGAGGCCGCGACGTGGAGCGTTATGCGGTCAACTGGAATGAGACATACCAACTCGTCATCAAATTTGGAGCGCACGAATATTTGGAGGAGCGCTACCCGGCTGTGTTCCGGCATCTGCAGCAGTTCGAAAAGCAGCTCAAGGAGCGTGGACAGTGCCAATACGGGCGAGAACGCAAAAACAAGGACGCCGACAAGAAGTATCCCGGCCAACATCATTGGCTGGAGTTGGACAACAATCCTAGCGACGAAAATCTGAAGCTCTTTGCAGCCCCGAAGGTCATGTATCCAAACATGACCAAGTTCTTGCCTTTCTACTTTGATAATGGCGGCGGCTACCTGACGAACGACAAAGGGTTCATCATCAACTCGGAAACTCAGTCCCTTTGTTACCTCACAGCATTCCTGAACTCCCATCTGTTCCGCTGCTGCTTTCGCGACAATTTTCCGGAATTGATGGGCAACACCTACGAAGTTCGCAAAATCTTTGTGGACAAAATCCCGGTCAAGAAACCGACCGCCGCCGAGGCGAGCCTGTTTGAGCGGTTAGTCCCCCTCATCCAGTTTGCCAAAGCCAATACCGGAGCCAGCCCTGGAGCCGCCGCATTCCTCGAAGACCTCATCGACGCCTGCGTGATGGAGTGCTACTTCCGCGAGCACATGGCGGAGCACGACCTACTCTTCCACGACACCGTGGCCCCGCACCTCGCAGCCTACGATCCTGCGGCCAGCGAAGCGACGCAGAGCGACCTTCTCACCGACCTCTACCAAACGCTCAATGCCCCCAGCCACCCCATCCGCAACCGTCTCCTCCGCCTCACCGCCGACAGCCCCGATCTCCTTGCCGTCATCAAACAAGAAGGCCGCGTATGAAGTCCCTTCTTCACAAGATCGAGATCACGAACTTCAAAGCCTTCCGCCAGTTTGCCCTTAACCTCGAAGGCCGCCACCTCCTCGTTTACGGCGACAACGGAGCCGGCAAATCCTCGCTCTATTGGGCGATCTACACGTTCCTTCAAAGCGCTCGTAAGACGACACCAGGTGTTGCGAAATACTTTGACCCTGCTGACGCGCAGAACTTGCTCAATACGCACGAGCAGGATGAGCCAACGCCGAAGCTGGGGCAAATCGCGATGACTTTGCGAGACACCTTGACCAAAAACGATACGACATTCCGGATTGGCAGAGAGCCGAACGGCGGAACCACCCATGGAACTCATCAGCAATCCGCCATCCTCAAAGGCGACCTCGCCAGCGACTTCATCACCTACCGCTTCTTCTTCGGTTTCTCGCATTTCCGAAACTCCGATAGGTTCAACATTTGGCCCCTGTTCGAGAAAGAAATCCTACCATTTGTAGCCTCAACGACCACTCTACCGAGTTCGCCTCTAGATTGGTGGCAACGGATCAAATCCGGGGTAGCCAACCCAACCCGAAGTCGGGGGCTCGGAGGCACCTATGCATATGATGAATTCGAGCGCAACACGAAGGATTTCGCTGATGTGCTGTCTGCATGCGTGGACACGATTAGTGCGAAAGCGCAGGAGTTTTACGACAAACACTTCTCGCACGATGACCCAACGAAAGTGACGCTTCGGCTCAGTGTTCCAAAAATTCAGGGCACGGGGACGCCAGCCTTCCCGAGTTACGATCGCTCAACGGATCACTTTGTGGAACCGTTCATTGAGTTCGGAATTCAACTAGCCGACAAAATTGTCAATCGTCCCCAGTCCTTCCTCAACGAAGCCAAACTCACCCAGCTTGCGCTTTCCGTCCGGTTCGCCGCGTCGCTCGTCAACCTACACGACTCCGATCTCAAGCTCCTCGTCCTGGACGACCTGCTCGTAAGCCTCGACATGAGCAACCGGATGAAAGTCGTCGAAATCCTACTTACGGATCCAGAGTTGGCCGATTACCAAAAGATCATCCAAACCCACGACCTAGGACTCTACGAAGAGTTTCGTCGAATGGTCGGAACAGCTCACACCGACTGGTGTTTTAGAAAGCTCCAAGGCAATCCAAAGGATGGAATTGATCCCAAAGAGGATAAAGACCCCCTAGAAAAGGCGACCGACTATCTCAAAGGACACGACCTTGAAGCTGCGGCCCTTCAACTCCGAAAAGCTGCTGAGGACACCGCCCAAAACTACTTGAAGATGGCAACGGGAAAGGCTCCCAAGCCGGGCGAATTTCACTCGCTCTCGCAAAAATTGGACAAGGCGAAGAATATTCTTCTGAGTCGGCTTCCCCTTCAGCTTTTCAAGGACGCCTGCTCCAAGGTTCCCAAAGCGCATCGAGACAAACTCGTCCGGATGAATGACGACGACATTGATGCCGAAACAGGCCTCACGCCGGATGAAAAGACTTTGCTCAAGCAACAGCGCGAAAAGCTGAAGCAGTTCATGACTAAAGATGCGTGGAAAGCCCTCGAAGCGATAGAGGTCCTCGACGCCGTGGTCCAAATGAAAGACCGCGTTCTCAACCCCGCCGCCCACTGGTCCGAAACTCCACTTTACGATGCTGAGGTCAAGAAAGCTCTGACGCTCGTGGAACGGCTTAAAGCAACACTTTTGAAATGAGCCAGCCGCACTTCCAATCGGCCATGGCCGAGCGCGACTCCTCTTCCGCGACCTCGGGGCCCCGCACCTCGCCGCCTATGCCGCCGATGGTGGGACCGCCAGCGATGCACAGCAGCGCGACTTCGTCACCCACCTGCACGCCACCCTCAATGGTCCCTAGCCAACTCCATCCGCAACCACCTGCTCTGGCTCTGCAAACCTCTGGACACCCGACTGTGACACCTTCTCCAGAATGGGGTGTTGACAGCCGTGTCGCGACAACTATACGTTTGTATAGTTTATGATGCTCACCGCCACACAGCAGCAGGTTCTCCATTTCATCGTTTCCCAGTGGGAAGCGGGCGAGGCCCTGCCCAGTTGCCGGGAAATCGCATCGCATTTCGGTTGGTCGAGCCCGAAATCCGCAACCGACGTGCTCAAAGCTCTGAAACGCCTGAAGTTTCTCGCGCTCGACTCGGCCAGCAGTCGCAAATATCGGCTCACGGAAAAAGCCCTTGGGTTGCCGGTGCGTGGCAGCATTCCTGCCGGCTTTCCGGTCGATAGCCTGGAAATGGAGGGAGAATATTTTGCCCTGACTCCGGCATCTTTCGGAGTCCGCAGCCGCGCCAACTCTTTTTTTCTGAAGGTGAGAGGCGACTCGATGACCGGACGGCGGATTTTTGACGGCGACATGGTTTTGGTCGAGCGGGACATCCAGCCCAGAAATCTGGACATTGTGGCCGCATTGATTGATGAGCAGTCCACCCTCAAAACCCTTGTTCAGAAAAAAGAGACTGTTTGGCTCCGCAGCGAAAACCCCGCCTACCCTGATTTGATCCCCGCACAAGAACTGAAAATCCAAGGCGTTGCCCGCGGCGTGATTCGCCCCCTCCGGCCATGAGTGCTTTGCTGCAACAACTTGCCCTGTCACCGAAACAGGGGCGCGCACCGCTTCCGGGCTTGGTCTCGGTAAAGGATGGTACCCTCAAGCCGCAATCGATTACTGAACATGTCGCACGACGCGAGGCCGGACTGCTTACTGGAACCAAAGAGACCGATATACCAGGTATCGACTATATTTTCTTCCGTCGCTTCAACGATGGCCGATCTCCACAAGTCTGCGCCTATGTGGTGGACAACAGTGCTAACCGTTACACCCGCGACGCCATTGCCGACCTGCACCGCCGCGTCTGGCTCAACGGCACCGCCCCGTTGCTTTACGTCGAGTGGCCAACCCAGGTTGATGTTCTTCGTTGTGCCGCTGGCCCCGATTTCTGGAACTCCCGGAAGCAGGCCGCCACATACAAAGAATTTGATTCCATCAAGGTTGCCTCCGAGGTCTCCAGCGCTCTGGACGAAGCAAAGCAGGTCCGCTATTCCGCCTTCCGGCTAGCAGAAGGCACTTTCTGGGAAGACCCGGAGAATACGGATTGGGCGCACGCCGACCAAGCCGCACACAAGCGACTGCTCCAAGCGGTCATTGAAACCGACCGTGCATTATCACAAGAAGCCGAACCAGCAGCCCGTCCGGCCACGCGCCGCCTGCTGCTCCTCTTTATTTTCACCAAATACCTCGAAGATCGCGAGGTGTTCCCGTCGGGATGGTTTGCAGGATTTGTTCCAAAGGCGGAGACATTCTTGGACGTTTTGCAGAGCGGCAAGGTTGCCGCTGTCCGGGATATGCTCGCAACGCTGAAGGAACGGTTCAACGGGGACATTTTTGAGGTTCCCGAGGTCGAGCAGTCGCTGAGCCGGGCGGTGCTTTTGGAGTTCACCGAACTCCTCCATGCGAAAACGCTGGGTAAGCAACGCTACCTTTGGGCGCAGTTTTCGTTTCGCTACATTCCTGTCGAAATTCTCAGCCACATATATCAACACTTTGCTCAGGAGGGCAAAGGCGCGATCTACACCCCGCCATTCGTGGCAGATCTAATGCTCGATTACGCGCTGCCCTACAAGACCATGACCGGACGGGAAAAAGTCCTCGATCCTACCTGTGGGTCGGGCATCTTTCTTGTCGGCGCGTTTCGCCGCCTGACTCATTTCTGGCAAAATCAAAATGACTGGAAGCCATTCCGTGCCCGTCAACTTAAGGAAATTCTAAGAAACTCAATCTATGGTGTTGAGGATTTGCGCGAAGCGGCCCAAGTCGCGGCCCTGAACCTTGCACTGGCCGTTTGTGAAGCTCTCCATCCAAAAGTAATTTGGAATGAGCTAAAGTTCGATAAATTGATCGGGCACAATCTCTTCGTTGGTGACTTCTTTAAACATCAGGAGAATCTTCGCAAAACGATTCCCGAAGGTTTTTCCTGCATCGTGGGCAACCCGCCATTTGCGTCCGAACTGACAGAAACAGCAGTCGCAAGCCGTCCTGAAGCGCTGAGAGACATTCCAATCCCGGATCGTAATATTGGCTACGCAGTGCTCGAAGCCGTGCCCGCTCTTCTGTCGGAAAACGCCCGTAGCTGCCTTCTCCAGCCAAGCGGAATTCTTTACAATACCAAGCCGCAAAAATTCGCCGCCCGCATCCTCCGCTCCCACGCCGTGGAAGCGGTTCTGGACTTCGTCTCCATCCGCAATCTCTTCGAAGCTGCCGATACAAAAGCGGTCGCGCTGCTGATGCGCAAGCAACCTCCGGCGGAAGATCATCAAATCCATCATATCACCTTCCGGCGAACAAAATGCGTCCATGAGCGCATCGGTTTCGAATTGGACCACTATGACGTCCACGAGGTTTCGTTGAATTTCGCCACGCAAAACCCCTGGGTGTGGAAAAGCAACATCCTCGGGGGTGGCCGTCTCGTCCACCTGACAGAAAAAGTCATGAGGTGGCCCACCTTGAAACAATTTCTCGACCAGAAACGGTGGACCCATGGCGAGGGGTTTATCATTGGGAAAAACAAGGCGCGAAAGAAACCATGTGAGTGCCTGAAAGGGAAACGGCTTCTTCTAGCAGGAGCACTAACAGCTAATGGAATTAATCAAAGTCTTCTCTCTGAGGTGGAAGATCATAATGTTGTATATTGCCCGCCTGAAGAGCGTTTTAGAGCGCCCATGTTTTTGATTTGGGAGAATGTCTCTCTCTACGCTGATCTATGGCTGAACGGCGACCTCACGTATCTCGACAGTGTTTTGGGAATCAACGCTCCTCCTGAAGACCAGAAGCATTTAAAAATATTTGCCGAAAAATTTCTCCAACATCGCAAGGCGCTATGCGAATTTGCAACATTGATTAGCACAGAAGCTCTTATTGGAAGATCAACAGGGCTTCTTCCAAGCGATATATTACGGCTTCCCTGGCCCGAAGAGAATGGTTTTACGATGCTGGTATGGTGGGAGAAGATTTTGCTTTCTGACGCGACGGAATTCTACTCGCCTCTGGTTCGCCACGGAGAAAAATCTGATTCCCTATTCAAGAAAGCTGACGAACCACATTTGGCTTCATACGCAGAAGCATTCGTTAAGCTGCTAGGAAGCGCCTATCCAAATCTCCGCGCTGGACGGGGCGGCTTCGCCGATGGCATGGCCTATCAATCTTTCATTTTCGGAAAGGAGAGCAACCTGGAATGGCCCGACGATTGGGCGAAGCCGCTTCGAACCATCGTTTTCAAACAGAATGCAGCCACGCTCCACACCCGGCGTATTCTCCGATTCTACGAAGGCAATACCCTGATCATCATCAAACCGGACCGCCTGCGGCACTGGATCCAATCAACCGCGATTCGAGATGCAGACGAAACGCTCGTCGATCTTCTCGAACAGGATTCTTGACGCATGCGGCTGCATCCTCCATCTACCGGCCGACTTGATCCAGGCCTTGTTCGAAGGGCTTTCCTCATCCAGCAAACTATCGAGTTTGTCTGGGACTCATTATTGCCTTGGCGCAATGATCCGGATCGTCCATCAGCTAAGGCGGAAGAGGATCTGAACGGCTTTTTTTGCGACTTTCTGGCTGATCGAGCCCCGGAGCATTGTCCCATGGTGATTTTCCGCCATGAGCAAAAGCAGGGAAGTAATCGCCGCGTGGACATCGCAGCGAAACCGAAAAAGCCATTCACCATCGAAGGGATAATCTACGGTAAATACACTCCCATTCTCCTCATCGAAGGGAAGCGCCTGCCTGCCCCATCCAAATCTAGAGAACGAGAATACCTGACCGGCCATCCTGAGTTGTCTGGCGGAGTGCAACGATTCAAACTGGGCCTTCACGGCAAAGACCACGAGGTCGCAATCCTGCTTGGCTACATTCAAAAAGGCACACCGCAGGAATGGCGTGAAAAAATCAACACCTGGGTCGAAGAACTCACCGACACGCAGCCGAACACTTGGTCGCGTTCTGAATGTTTATCGGCATTAAGCCCGCGCAAAGCAGAAACGCATTCTCGTTGCTCATCCGGCCATTCAAGAACCGGCAAATGCCGAACACCACAAATACTTCTGCATCACTTTTGGGTATCAATGCCAATCCGACAAACGCAAGAAGGTTACCTCATGTGAAGCGCAACCCCATCCGCAACCTCGTTCTCGCCGCCAATGGCGGAAATCGCCAACTCCCCGTCGCAGTCAACGCCTCAACCTCACGTAGGCCGGGTCGCCGAAATGCAAGCCATCGAATATGCGGACATCCTGACTGGCCAGCTCGGTATCAGCTTGGATATTTTAATCGTCGGCGGCGGAGTGGACCCCAGGCTCCAGGCCGACTACTCCGGCAAACGCACCAAATTTCTCGCCTACCGCGCCGTCATTGCCACGGCCCGCACCCAACTGGAATGGCTGCTCAGGCAACTCACCGAGAAACCCTGACTACAAATTCGGGCCGACCTACGAGGAATAAATCATCGCAGGACAGGAATGAGTGGAAACCCAGCGTCAATCACTGTAAGCTCACATCATGAACAACACTGCGTTCGGCTCCTATCTCCGCCAGATTAGGGAGGCAAAAAACATCTCACTGCGAGAACTCGCCAAAAAGATCGGCGTATCCGGCGCGTTTCTGTCCGACATTGAACTTGGCCGTCGATTCCCGTCGGCAGACAAAATCGAACTCCTCGCCAAAGAAATCGGCATCCCCGTTGAGGATCTACAAAAATACGATTTCCGTGACGAAGCCGAGGAAATCAGGAAAATGATGTTCTCCGACCCCCAAGCCGGCATGGCCTTCAGAACCCTCAAGGACAAAATCCAAGGCGGCACTTCAATCGACAAAATTCGAGAACACCTCGACGAAGACATCAAGTGAAGGAATTCCGCACCAAGGACGGACCGTATCCTCTCAGGCTTCTCTACGAGACGAGGGAGATCGATGACATCTGCTTGGACGCACTGAAGCAGGCCAAGCTCCTCCCAAACGAGCCCGAGCCAATCAAGATCGACCTCTTCCTCGCAAAGTATTTCGGTGTTCAAGTCCTTTATGAGGACATGCGAGAGGGCATTATGGGATCCACGATCTTCAATTCCAAGGGAGCGGTCACCGGTTTCATGATCGCTCGCTGGATCGAAGAAGACGGAACAGCAACATCCGAACGCCGCGCGAGATCTACCTTGGCACACGAAGGAGGACACGGCCTCCTCCACCCCAAACTCTTCATCGCTGACCGAACCGCCGACCTTTTCAGTCACTCCTCCGGGGACCACCGCCCGCAGAATTTTTTATGTCGAAGCAACGACATCTCCCCCAGTGCCGGTGCTACCCCAAAATACGACGGACGCTGGTGGGAATGGCAGGCGAATCGAGCCATCGGCGGCCTCCTCCTTCCGCGTCCGACCGTAAGAAAGCTAGTCACCCCATACTTGGAGGAATCCACGTTCGGACAGCGCCTCAGGGAATCCCAAAGAGCCAAAGCCGAAGAAGAGGTCGCCGAGACATTTGACGTGAACCCGGTCGTCGCCCGAATCCGTCTGGAAGAAATGTTTCCAACGGAAAAACACCCGTCCTTGTAAAATCTCGTTGACTGTAAGCTGTCACAGCTTACAGTGCCGGGATGCAAGGCAACAGGTTTCACATTCTATCTCTGGACGGCGGAGGGCTTAAAGGGCTCTTCACCGCCTCATTTCTGGCCCACTGGGAAAAAGAACGGGGGACAAGGGTCATCGACCACTTCGACCTGATCTCTGGCACCAGCACTGGCGGTATCATCGCCATCGCCTTGGGCCTCGGCTTCTCGGCCGAACAGATCAAGGACCTCTATCTCAACAAGGCGGACCAAATCTTCCCGCCCAAACACCTTGCAAACGCCAAACACTGGCTGGCGGTCAAACATTCGGCAGACGGCTTGCGGGCGGCACTTCAGGAACTGCTCGGCGAACGAAAGTTCGGCGAAAGCGAAAAGCGCCTCCTCATTCCCGCTTTCGACCCCGCCTTCCGCGGTGTTCACATCTTCAAGACAGCGCACCACAAAAGACTCCAGACCGATTACAAGCAAAGCGCCGTGCACGTGGCGATGGCTACCAGCGCCGCTCCGACCTATCTTCCCCCCGAAGTCACCGAGTCCGGCCTGCAACTCCTTGATGGCGGTGTCTGGGCAAACAATCCCGTCATGCTCGCGGTGGCCGAGGCATTGGGATATCTCGAAAAACCCCAGACCCAAATAGCAGCGCTCCGTATCGGCACGACCGAGGAAGTCATCTCCCTAAAGGATCTCCAGACCATGGGAGGAAAGCTGCAAATGGCGGCTCCCGTCATCGACTTCATGATGAGAGGTCAGTCGCAGTCGGCCTCCGGGATGGTTCATCATCTTCTCGGAAAAGACCGCTTCTTCGAGGTGAACCCTAAAACCGCACCGGGGGATTTCCACCTCGATAAACTGAGCAAGGAACTCCTGGCGATGGGCGAGGCCGAATGGCGCCACGCCTCCTCAGAACTCTTCGACCGGGGATTCTTCGACCATCAAGCGGCCCCCTTCGAGCCCTGTCACAAACTCAACCAATCAACCCAACCAACATAAACACCAAACGACCATGAAGACGAAAGATCAGATCATCGAGGCCCTCGTGGCCGCTTTGGAAATTCCACCCAGTGCCTACGACAAAGCCCACGACCGCTACAAGGACTTGGGCGATTGGTTCTGCGAAGGTTCGCTGAAAGCCAACAAGCCGAGAATCTATGCGCAAGGTTCCTTCCGCTTGGGCACCGTCAACCGCCCGCTTCACGAAGGCGAATCCTACGACCTGGATGTCGGCTGCCGCCTGGAGGCCGGCATCAGCAAGCACACGCACACCCAGGAGAATTTAAAGACGCTCGTCGGTGACGAACTCGAAGCCTACCGAAAGGCCCGGCAAATCAAAAAGGAACTCGAAGAAAAACACCGTTGCTGGTGCCTCGAATATGCGGACGATCTCCGGTTCTCGGAGGACATCGTTCCCTCGATCCCCGAGGAAATGACCAAGCAGGCCTCGCTCGCCGACGCGATGATCAAGCATGGCCTCGCTCGTGGCCTCGCCGAAGACGTATCACGTCACTCGGGCAACATTACCGACAACCGCCAGGCCAACTACCGCTATATCGACCCGAACTGGCGAATCTCCAACTCCGAAGGCTACGCCAAGTGGTTTGAATCCCGCATGGAAATCGCCGCCGGGCTCATGGAAAAAGTCGCCATGATGGCAAAGCAGGCCAAGGTGGAAAAACTCCCCGCTTGGAAATGGAAAACACCGCTTCAAAAAGCCATCCAACTTTTGAAGCGGCACCGGGATTCGATGTTCGCCAAGAGCCCCGACGCAAAACCCATCTCCATCATCCTCACGACACTGGCGGGTGCTGCCTACCGGGGTGAGGACAACACCACCTCGGCTCTGGAGCGCATCCTCGCCGACATGGATCGCTACATCCTTCCGACGATTCCCCGTGTCCCCAATCCGGTGAACCCGAACGAAGACTTCGCGGACAAATGGCACGAGCCGAAATACGCCCACCTCAACCTGGAAGGAAACTTCCATAGCTGGCTCAAGCAGGCCCGGGCAGACTTCCAGAACGCCGAAAAGCTCAACACCGAAGAATTGATCCAAAAGTTCACCGTGCAGAAGTTTGGGCTGCGTATCCCACAGGACGAAATCGCCAAAATTCTTCCCCTCCTGCCGCCGAAACCCGCAGACTACCAAAACATCCAGATCATCACCGAAAAACCGGCTCGTCCGTGGTGTATGTAATGCCCGCACCGGTCGCCATTCCGGGGCTGGACGAGTTACTAAACGACCAGCCCTTCATCTCGATTCAGCCATCGAACGGAAATCCCCTTCTGCTAGAAGGGGATTTCCAGTTTTGCGCCGAGTATGAGGGACACCCCCGAATCAGCGACACCTACAATCTTCAAATCTCCATTCCCCAAGACTTCCCCCGACGAGCTCCAACGGTCACCGAGATAGGCGGCAGAATTCCCCGCGTGGATGATTTTCACGTAAATGGTAACGGAACCCTGTGCCTCGGCTCACGAATTCGCCTCATGGCTCGGCTACAGACAGAACCAACCGTCCACGGGTTCAGCAAGAGCTGCATCGTTCCCTACTTGTATGCGATGAGCCTAAAGCACAACCACGGCCATGACTTCATCTTCGGCGAACTCCGTCACGGAATCCATGGCGAACTCGACGACTACAAAGAACTGCTTGGCCTGAAACGTAATGACCAGGTCGTCCCGGCCCTGCTCTGCCTGCTCAAAAAGAAGCGCCTCGCCAACAAAATGCCCTGCCCTTGCGGATGCCGCCGACGCCTCGGAAAATGCGGACTCAACGCCGCCGTCAAAAAGTTTCGAAACATCCTCCCCAAGGCCTGGCTCCGGGAAGTCGTCATCGGAAAGCGATGACAGTCCATCAGAGCCAACGACCTTCCGTCACCATTACGGACGAACAAAGGGACCGGGGTCATCCAAACAAGCAGCCTTAACTGATCTGGCAGGCCGTCGTTCCAGCGAAGCTGGCACTCCGCCTGCGTCATATTCAGGAGAAAATCACCGTGGCGGCAGGAAGAGGTCCAATAAGTAGAGTCTCATCTCGTCACCATCAATCTCACACCGATTGGTCTGTTGTCTGAGACAGATTCCTTTGTAGCGATTTGTGTAGTTTTTGAGTCGATGAGCCCTCGCTCTTTCCGAGTTGAAGTTGCTCCCAACCGGGAGCAGACCTCGAGATCGTCTGTGCCAAATTGCGCGGATGAAACTTACTGGCACCCTCTCATTCTTTCTTCTGCCGCTGGCGCTTTACGCCGGGCCGATCACCCAAAAGCCCCTGGATGAATTCGTCATCTATGACATTCCGGTGGCTTCCAAGTCAGGAACAACCCTCGTCATGTTCCCGTCCGAAATCTCCGGCCTTTTCGCAAAATCCGTGTCGGCGCAGGAGCAGGAGAACGCGGGTTTCCTGATATCATTCACGCCGGGAAATTTCTATTTCAGCATCCGTGCACTGAAAAAAGACGCGGAGGATCACCTGACGGTGATTTTCAACCGCAAGGCTTACGTCCTGCACCTGAAGGCATCGGAGCAGCCTTTCTACAACGTGACGTTCTATCAGGACGACCGGAAGGGTAAGGAGGGGAGCCGCGCCGCGATTGTGCCGGAACGTCTCCTTTCCCTGATGGACAAAGCAAAAGCCTATCCGCTCTTTGCCGCCAATCACCCGGATGCTCTGGCCGGTGTGCTCCATGCCGCGCCTGGTATCACAAATTACTATGAGGGCTTCACCGTTCGCATTCGTGACGTGTGGCGGTTTGAGCAAGACGACACGCTGATTTTCAGGCTGGAATTTGAAAACCCGTCCGACCGGGCCATTCTCTACAAACCGCAGGACTTGGCCGTCCGTCTCGACGAGCGGATTTACACGCAATCGCTCGCTGATGCCTCCGGCGTCATGCCGCCGAAATCCGTCACCCCGGCATTCTTCGCCATTACCGGCAACGGCCAGGGAGGGCGCAACAACCTCGCCCCCGACAACAAATGGAACGTGCTCGTTGTCCGGGCCAATTCCCAAAACTCAACCCTCACCCCTGACTTCAAATGAACCTCCGCAAACTCTGGACAGAACTTTTCCAAAAACCGGCCGGACGGCTTGTCTTATTCCTGCTGGCTGGCGCATTGGTCCTCGCCTTTGTATTTTCCGGACGAAGCCATCGTTCGCAGGAACCGGTCAATCCGTCAGTTCCGGCGCAAGCAACCACGGCCAAGGGATACTCTTTTACTGAGGACATTCCCGCAACGCCGCCTGCCCATCCACAGAAGCAGGCTCCCAAGGTAGCCGAAAACGCCACGGCGCGGCCAGTTCCCACGCCGAAGGCTCCACCACCCATCCCGCAGGCCATCTTTGCCACGAAGGAAGCATCCCGCAGCGAGTCGTATCTTCCTTTCGGTCGGCTTCTGCGGTGCGAACTGGTTAACACGGTGGATTCCACCAACATCGAAACTCCCATCATCGGACTCCTTACCGAGGATATGTGGCACGATGGCCGGTTGATCATTTCGGCAGGGACGGAAATTCATGGTATAGCGCAAAAGACCGCCGCTCGCGAGCGCATCGGCTCCGAACGCAAATGGGTGCTTGTTTTCCAAGATGGCCGGGAATTGCCGCTCTCCGGCACCGTGCTGGATTACGCGCCAGACGGTGACAAATCCGACCAATGGGCCGAGACGGATGGCTCCGCCGGTCTGCGCGGCTACATGATTGCCAATGACAAGTATGCCGAGGCTAAGGCGATTCTTGCCGCAATCATTTCAGCGGGAGCCGGAGCGTTTCCGCAGACGACGAATCTGATTTCCCCCCTCACCGGGGGAGCCACTCAGATTCAAAATGGTGGATTCACGGACGCCATCTCAGCGGGGATTCAGGCAGGCGGACAAATCTACTCCCAGCGCCTTTTGGAAAGCCTGCAAAAAGACCCCTACTACGTCCGCGTTCCCGCCGGGACGCTCTTTTACCTCTACGTCACCCAAACGGTGGACTTGGAAAAAGCCCGCCTTTCCGCCGCCAACCCAACCAACCCATGAAAAACCTCATTCCCATCCTCGTCCTGTCCCTGTGCGCGGGCTGTGCCACGCGCAAAGAATCTGCCTCGAAATCCGTGGCTCTGGTGTCTGGAACGGCTCTTTCCCGCAAATCCGTGCCCACGGTGCGAACACCGGAAACCGTGAAAGCCTATCCGGTGGGCCGCTACACCGATCCGAACTACCCGGACGAGATGCACGAACGGCATACCGTCTATCGCCGGGAGCAATCCCCCGATTGGAATTACCTGCCAGATGCACCCTACGCACTGCCGCTGGGTCCGACCGTGGCAAACTCCAATCCATCGCCTTCCTATTACGCGAAGGCGGAGGGCGAAAAGAATGCCCAGCAAGAGGCCTATGCCGAGGCATTGCAGGAGCAGAACCGCGCCATGAAAAAACGCATCGAATCCTTGCAGCAGGAGGCAGGGAAAGTTCAGGGACTTGAACAGGAAGTCAATCGCCTGAAAAAGCAACTCGATGAAACCCCGGAGCCACCCGCCGCGCCGAATGATCCCGAACCGGCGAAGCGGGAGGAAGACGACATTTTTTCCAGCGTGGAACCGCCGCTGCCAGTGGCCGACGAATTCACCGATCCAAGCGAGATCGTGCTTTTCGCCGACTCCGACGACGAGAGCCAGGCATTTCTCATTTCGCAAATGCGCCTCAATGACGAATTCGCCGCCGAGCTTGAAACCCTGGTGCGGCGCAAACGGGATGCCGTTTTTAATGTTCCGTTCCTTCGCCGCAGGGAACTCGCCCTTCTCACCAAATACACACCATGAACACCACCAAAACCGCCAGCGTCACAGTCACCCTCGATGAAGATACTTTTGCGATCTTCAAGGAGGCATCCGAAATCGTCGAAAAAGCCGGAATCCGCGTCCCGACCGGCCAGCTCGTCCAGACCATGCTCAACGCCGAGAGCCAGCGACTCAGCCCCCGCAAGGTCGCCCAGCGTTTTCTGAAATCCATCATACAGCAAATCGGCGGCCTGCGCGACAGCGTGCTTGACGACGAGGAGGACGAAAAAATCCCCGCACTGAAACCCGCCGCCGCCAAGGCGTAAATCTTCATCGAGAACCGTCAATCAGCACGGCTACGGGGTCGAGAGGCCGAAACGCCGTGTGCCACAACCGCAATTAAAATGGCAATCGCAACACCAAAAAAGAAAGAGGAACTGGCAAAACAGTTCAAAATCAACCCCGAAGTCAACGCCAAGCTGGACGCCTTCATGAAGGCGGAACCCGACTTGGTTCAATACGTCAAAGACCTCCCTCGGGAGCAGCTTGAGCGCAAGTTCCTCCTTCGCAAACTGAAGGACCAGGAACAGAAAGAGGGCTACACGGCCAAGGTCAAAGGGTGGCTGGAGAAGCCTGAACAGGCCGACTTGGTGAAAAGCATCAAGGCGACCATCAGCCCCAACATGAACCCCGAGCGCCAGGATCAGGCACTCGTCACGGCGGCGAAGAACCACCTCCGCAACACCGGAATCAAACTCGGCTGAAACATCATGCCGTGTGCCGGGGTTGGAGCCGGCACACGGCTGTTCGGTTCTGATCAACTCAATTTCTTCCCAATGTCCCTCAATCCATGCAGCAGAAAACGAAAAAAGCATCATCTGAGAATGCAGAATTCATTCAAATTCGAGAGGCGGCCGAGTGGCTTGGAGTGCCGTTTTCCTCTCTGCGTCAGTATGTGTCCCGAGGATTGCTGCCTTCGTATAAGCTCGGGCGACACCGGCTCTTCCGAAAGCGCGAGTTACTCGATGCAATCAGGGAAACCGCAGTATCCACCCTCGACGAAATATTGAGGTAGTACCGTCGTTCGGCGATCAGACTCAATTCTCGAAAAGATATTTTCCGACGATCTTTGCCGCTTCACCTGACGTGATTTCAAGGCGACATTCTTCCATTATGGATGCGAACGGAGTGTTCCACGACTCAGGCGGCTCCGGCATGACGGTCGGGATCGGATGCGTTCCTCGAAGCTCAAACGTGGCTTTTATGGCCTGTCTGAGCACACTTTTGTCCATTGCTTCCATGCGAATCAACAGGATCATGTCCACCAAGTCTTTCACCCGCGTATTTGTGGCCGCTTCTCGGGGCAGGGTATAGGCATGCAACTTTTCGGCGAACTGCTGCTCCTTGGAAATCGCCATGAACTGGGGACTGGCGATACCGGCGAATCCGAGCCAATCGCGGCCTTCGATCAATTCCGTTGGCGGCGTAACGGCGTCTCCGATTCCCACATCCAGGTGGAATTTCGTAAACATTCTGCCGGCCAGAGATGCCGTCACGGGATAGCGAGCACCACCTTGCGGGGCGGCTTTCAAATCCATCTGCGACTCCGCAATGACAAAGCTAAAAAAATCCCCCAAGTCTGTTCCGGCGCTGTCCTGCAATCTGGTCAAAATTTTCCCGCTGGATTTGGCACCCGCCTCAGAAGGAAGGGAAATATCAATGTCTTTGGTCGTGCGGGCAGTCCGCAGGCGCAGTTCCATCGCGTATCCGCCTTTCAGCAGACACGGCGCGTTGCGTTCGGCGAAAAATCGGGCGAGCAGACGATCAAACGAAACTTGCCGCCGGAGTCGTTGCAGATCGGTTCCTTCATCGGCTGATATGGCCTTAAGCCGCGTTTCTAGCGCCACTCTGAAGGCGACGGGAGTCGCATATCTGCGCGGTTCATCACTCATGCGGCCTTGAGGCGTGTGCCGGTAGGAAAAAGAAAGGAGGGCAGCTTTTCGCGGTATTGCTTAACATCCTTCTCTGTGATGAGTCCGCGTGTTCTTGCCTCTGCAAAGGCTTGAGAAAGGATTTCAGGAGAAACGTCTTGGCTGACATCCACAATGGCATGAATTGGCCGCGTGACCCGATAGCCTTCGCGCTCCTCAATTTGATTCCGGGAAAGATTGTCATAATGAAGCGCTAGAATGGGCGGCGTTTCCGCCATCCTCCGAAATTTGGTCGGCACCGTCATGTGCAGCTTTGAGGGCATGAGATCGGAGAGATCGTAAAGACTCAGTGCCGTTTCATGCGAATACACCCCTTGTGGTTCGTCGTCGTCGCGACTTCGCGACCAAAGGGACCACAGAATCAGATCGGACCGCTCGGGCATCGGAAACTGTGCGAGCCGATAGATACCCCGATGCTCTCGTTGCCAGTTTCCCACCCGGACGTGATAAGCATGGTGCGTCCGGTCAATCCCGGCTTCCTCTGCCTGCTTGGCGGTAAAAAATCCACCCTGACCTTCCGCAATCGCGAAAAGTTTGGCTTGGGACTCCTTGGAAGACCGTTTCATTACAGAGGGCATCTTATCACGACGCGGCGTCCGCTCAACATAAATAGCGCAATAATTGCGCTGTTTATACAGGATTAGCCCTCTTCACTTTTTGCGGCATGAGGGCAAACCATTCCTTTCCTTCGGCCTCCGTCACAAGCTCTCTGTAGTGCTCAAAAAGCATCTTGGGGCTGTTTCCAGCCTCCAAGGCAACTTGGGCCGCGCTCTTGGCCACAGCAAGGCGATAAGAGCAGAACGAATGCCGCAGGCCATTGTGGACAAGCTTGAGCCTCGGTTTGCCATCCTTGTCATTCAGGGTGTGTTTTGCCGCATGAAAATGCCATGTAAATTGAGCCTCATTGAGGATTTTTGGAATGATCGGGCCATTCTTCTTCGCATAAGGTTCCAGCCATTCCTTTAAGGCCGGACAAATCGGAACCAGCCGCCTGGTGGCGGTCTTGGATTTATCTTTGCCGACCTCGATAAAGCCCTTCTGAAACCAAATGTCGGTCCATTCCAACCGAAGAATTTCAATGCTCCGCAATCCTGCAAAGCCCCCCAATGCCACAAAAGGTAAAAACCGCTCGTCTATATATTTCAGCAGAACGGCGAACTGCTCCGGGGTGTAGATGCCGATTGTTCCGCTTTTTTTGTCGTCAAGCCGCGTGGTAAATTCCGCTTCGGTTTGTTCTCCGCGTGGCAGGTGGTTTTTGCTGCGGGCATACGAAAAAAGGGTGAGCAAGGCCTTGCGATAGTTGTTTTTTGTCCGCTCGCCGGCGTCCTTCATGTCATCAATCCACTTGTCAATATCGTCGGCCCGGATTTCCCGAATCTGCCCGGTGAAAGTCTTGGATGCCCGTACGAGTTTGGCATTCAGATCCTGGACATAGCGTTTCGATTTTTTGGCCCGAATGGATTCCAGGTATTTTTCGACCAATACCGGCAGGGTGATGGGCTGCAACGCGCCCTTCCGGCTTTCCTGTTCCATGTGCTTCGCATAAAATTGTGCGGCTTGGATAACCGGTATTCCTCCCAAAATCTTGTGAGCCTCTGCGACTTGGCGGGCGGCCTCAGTGATGCTGATTCCAACGGGCCGGAGAATCTCCACCGCATCCGTGATCGCCACTGTCTGTTTTAAGGTGAACGAGGCAACATGCACCTTGCCAACCGCCAAATCATTAATGAGCTCTCGGGCACGCTTTTTTGCGCTCTCCAATCCTGAGACTCTTTCTCTCTTCCTATTGCCCTCGGCATAGTAGGCAAGCAGGTAACTTTCTTCTCCCCGACGTGGCGAAAAATAGATCGGAATCTTCATGCCCTTGCCTTCAATGACATCGACCGGTCCGCGGTCTTTTTTGTTTTTGAGCTTCAGTGCCATGATGGGGGTTCGTTTGTCACCCATTTGACACCCAAACCAAACAAATGTCAATTTACTCTGTTGCCATTACGTATTCGAATCCTGTCCTGCCCACCACTTTCCCACAGGATGAGAACGCCGTTCGACTGCCCGGCGCAATAGCGTCAGACGTTAACGCAAAGCCAAAATGCAGAACCCCGCTGCCCCAGCGGGGTTAATCCTGTCCTGCCCACCACTACCGCGAAGCGGAAGCTCGCAACCTCCCACAGGATGAGAACAAATGCACAATCCGGGCCTTCGGTTCCGACCGGACCTCGGTTATTATTTTCTGGACAAGCTTTGCCCGTCCCGATGCCGGAGAATTGCTTTGCCTTTTTCCGGCGCGGCGGGATACGGTCTGCGCCGTTCGAGCCAATTCCACGATCAACCTGAGACCCATCACGCATGAGCTGGTATTACGCAACAAAGGACAAAACCCAGATGGGTCCGGTGGACGACGCCATCCTGGCCGGTTTGCTTCGCTCCGGCGAAATTTCGGCGGAAACCTTGGTGTGGAAACAGGGGCTGGCCGGCTGGGTGCCGTATGCCACCGTTGCCGCTCCGTCCGCCTCAGGCACCGCCGCTCCGATGGCCGCAACAATGCGATGCGCCGAGTGCGGGCAGTCGTTTCCACCGGACCAGATGATCACCCTCGCGGGCCGGTCCATCTGCGGGACCTGCAAACCGGTGGCCGTTCAGAAATTTCAGGAAGGGGTGGTGGGTTTCGGACAGACCAGTGACCCAGAGGAACTCTGGCGCATGGTCAAACAGCGCGGCTACAATTTCACCATCGGTTCGATGATCTCGCGCTCTTGGAAGTTGGTCGTGGCAAACTTCTGGCCCTGCGTGGGGGTGACGCTGCTTTCCTACCTCATCCTAGCTGGCTCGGGCCAAATTCCTCTTCTGGGCATCGTAGCGATGTTTCTGGTGCAACCTCAGATCATCGCCGGCCTTTACTGGTATTTCCTCAAGCAGTTTCGGGGCGAGAGCGCGACGCTCAATGACGCATTCGAGGGCTTTCGCCGGGGTTTTGGCCAGCAGGCGATTTACATGCTGATCGTCTTCGGCATCATTATGGTCTGCATCGTGCCTTTGGGCATCATCGCGGCGCTGGTCGTTCCGCTCATGAAGGGAGATAGCTCCCAACTGGGGGTCGCTGTATTAGTCGGCCTGGTCGCGGTGATGGGGCTGGCTATCTCCTATGTCACCCTCTGCTGGATCTTCACCCCAATCCTTATTCTCGACAAGGGCTTGAAGGCGAGCGCGGCGATGAAACTCAGCCGCCGGGCGATCAACCTGCATTTCTGGAAAGTTCTCGGCCTGTTCCTCATCATGGGACTGCTGTGCCTCGCGAGCCTCCTGGCGTTGTTTGTCGGTATCGTGGTCATGCTGCCGGTCGCCTTTGCCATGATCACCCGGCTTTACGAGGACATCTTTGGCGAGGAGGGCAGCAGAGTAGCGACCTGAGGGGCAAGTGACAGCGCCAGCCCCTCTGTCTTGTCCCAAATGCCGGGCAGATCTGCCGGAAGAAATCCCGCCAGTCGGCGCAGCCCGGGCCTGCCCTTCGTGCCAACGGCCACTGGAGGGCCTGATTTTTCCCGCCTACCATCGCCTCCCCATCGTCAGCAAGGTGGCCGAGGCCATTGTAGCACCGGAAGATGCGGGATGCTTTTATCACCCGCAAAGCCGGGCCGCTGTGCCCTGCGATTTGTGCGGACGTTTTCTTTGCGCTCTGTGCGATGTGGAATTGCACGGACAACATATTTGTCCGGCGTGTGTGGAAACCGGACGCAAGAAAAACCTGATGCGCCACCTTGATGATGGGCGCGTTCTTTATGGTCGGCTCGCCCTCATGGTCGCGGTGCTGCCTCTGCTTTTCTGGCCGGTAACTATGGTTACCGGCCCCGCCTCGGTGTTTCTGGCAATCTATGGCTGGAGCAAACCGCGCAGCCTCACTGGCGGCGGTCGCGCCAGTTACGTGATCGCCGTTCTGATCGGGCTGGCCGAGACTGCGGGCTGGGTTTTTTTGCTTTGGATATTTTTCAAATGAAAACAGCCGGCACCTACAAACGGCTTCCCGGCCGGAGCCGCCAGCTCATGAATTACGCCACACTGTGGGAAGGCGAGGATCACCTGCTCTTCGTGCAATCGCATGGAGTCACCGAGGCCTATAGGCGTTTTTCTTACCGGGACATTCAGGCCATTGTACTCTGCCAGACGAAAAACGGCCTCGTGACCAGCATCGTGCTCGGGGTGGTGGCCGCGGCTTTCGGATTGGGAGCGGTGTTTTCCGCAACCGCCGTCGCGATTGCGCTGGGGATCGTGGCCGGGATCTTTCTTTTGCTCGCCCTGATTAATCTTTCCCTAGGTCCGACCTGCCGGTGCACGTTGCGTACCGCCGTCCAGACGCAGGAACTGCCTTCGCTCAACCGCCTGCGCAGTGCGCGCCGGGCGCTGGGCCGCATCCAAGCCAGGGTGAACTCCATCCAACGGCCTGTTCCGCCTCAATGAACACGCTTGTCCAACAACGATGCCAGTATCATGCCGGGCGGGAGGCGGCTGCCCGCTGCCCGGAATGCAAGCTCTTCTTCTGCCGCGAATGCGTGTCCGAACACGACGACCGTATCCTCTGTGCGGCGTGCCTGCGCCAATTGGTGGCACCACTCCCGTCCCCTCGTCGAAGTTTTCGGGGCATCCTTTCGCTCGCGCAGTGTATGCTCGCCGTGGCGCTGGTCTGGTTCTTTTTCTTTCTCATCGGTAAGGGCCTCCTGGCCATTCCGTCTGCTTTTCATGAGGGCACGTTTTGGGAAAAACACGCATCGCCATGAAACGGGCTTTTCTTCGCGAGCAGGGTAAGAGTGCGTTCGAATTGATCGAGGAGGCGTTTCACCTGCTTCGCTCGGCCTCTCCGGCAACGCTGGCCGCTTACTATCTCGGTTCAGCTCCCTTCGTCGCGGGATTCCTCGTCTTCTGGACGGATATGAGCAGCAGTCCGCTGGCTTCCCGGCATCTCGGCGCGGCTACTCTCGGCCTCACCGCGCTCTTTCTCTGGATGAAACTCTGTCATGCGCGGTTCGCCCGTGGCCTGCTGGCGGAACTTTCCGGTCGGGAGATGCCGGACGCTGGTTTCCGACGCTTCCTGCATTCACTAGTCACGCAAGCCGTGATCCAATCCACCGGCTTGTTCATGCTTCCCCTTGCCCTGCTGGCCGTTCTTCCACTGGGCTGGGCTTATGCTTTTTATCAAAATGCCACTGTTCTCGACGGGGATGATGATGTGATGGCGCTTATCCGCAAGGCCGCCCGGCAAGCCCGGTTATGGCCCGGACAGAATCATATCTTCCTGCTCGTGCTTTCGGGATTCGGCCTCGCGGTCTTCCTGAATTGGTTCAGCTTCGGATTCACCGCGCCGCAATTGCTAAAAATGCTGTTCGGTCTCGAAACAATTTTTACGCAAAGCCCATTCAGCCTTTTGAATACCACGTTTTTTGTCGCCATGCTGGGCCTCACCTACCTGAGCGTCGATCCCCTCCTCAAAGCGTGTTATGTGCTGCGGTGCTTCCAAGGCCAGTCCCTCAACACCGGCGAGGATCTGCGCACGGAACTCCGCCGCTTTGCCACCGCCCGGACGCTTCTAATCTGGGCTTTTTTGCTTTTGGGCTTCCTTCCACTGCACGCGGAGGAAACGTCGGTCGCGCTTCCGCCTCCGGCGATTGAAAGCGCCGAACTCGACCGCACCATCGGCGAGGTCATCCAGCAGGGCCGATATGCCTGGCGTATGCCGCGTGATCAAGCGGGGGAAGCAAAGGAAGGCGGCCTGTTTGTTGGCTTCCTCAAAGCCATTTCCCAAGCCATCGACGACGCTTTTCAGCGGGTCGGTGATGCCCTGCGTGACTTTCTCGAATGGCTCTTCGAGCGCAAAAAACGTTCGAGTCCGGATCATTCGGCTTCATGGATCACCCCGCAACTCGGCCTGCTTTTCGCCGTCCTTGCCATCACGGCCTGCGTGCTGGCCGTCGCCATTCTGCGCATCATCCGGGCCCGCCGGAATTCCGAGGCCGTGGCCAGTACAGCTCTCGCCGCCCTCCCCAACCTGGAAGATGAAAACACCGCGGCCGATGAGCTGCCCGAGGATGAATGGACGCGGCTCGGCCGCAGCTTGTGGGAGCGCGGCGATTTGCGACTGGCGCTGAGGGCCTTTTATCTGGCCAGCCTTTCGCACCTGGCAGCCCGTGGGATGATCACCGTGGTGCGCTCCAAGTCGAATCGAGACTACGAGCGCGAGCTCCGCCGCCGGGCCCACTCCCGGCCGGAGCTTTCGCTGATTTTTGGGGAAAACGTGGGGACGTTTGATCGCATCTGGTATGGACTGCACGAGGCGAATACCGAGGTCCTGGAATGTTTCCTCGCCAATGTCGAACGCCTGAGGGCCTCCTCATGAAACGCGGGCTCCCCGGTTTGCTGCTGGCAGTCTGCGCCGTCCTCCTGGGAGGAACACTGTACACCCTGTTGCAATGGCGATTTGCGATGGGTGACGTGTATCCACCCTATTCTTCCCTGCGGGCGGATCCGCTCGGCACCATGGCTTTTTACGAAAGCCTGCAACGCCTCCCCGGCCTCACGGTAACACGCGACCACCAGATGACCAACCGTCTGCCCGCAGGCGAGGACACAACGTACCTGCATCTCGCCGCCGAGTCGTGGGCCTGGCGGAAATTGCCTCCAGAGACCATCCGCACCATCGAGCGGTTTCTGGTCGAGGGCGGACGCCTGGTTCTCATGTTCTCGCCCAAAGATTCGCGGCGGGAAGATTCCCGACGGGAAAGAAAGGAAACAAAAGACGCCGAGAAAAAAAAGAAAGTTGAAGCCAAGGAGTCCCCCTCCCCGACGCCCCATGACGAGCCGGAATTGATTTCGCTGACCGACCGCTGGGGAATCGCCCTGGCCTTTCAAGCATCCGAGGCCGGCTCTGCTGCGGCATCGCTCCGGGCCCGCAATGTTTCGACGCTGGCGCTTCCGCCGGAACTCACCTGGCACGGCGATCTCGTGATGGAAAAGCCCGGACCGGGCTGGAAGGTGGTCTATTCTCGGGACGGCGGGGCCGTGGTGGCTGAGCGCAGTTTCGGCAGCGGCAGCATGGTCATCGTGACCGACTCCTATTTTGTCAGCAACGAAGCCATGTTGCGGGACCGTCAACCCGATCTGCTGGCCTGGTTGATCGGACCCAGCCGCCACATCGTTTTCGACGAGGCGCACCTTGGTATCATGGACTCCCCCGGCATCGCCACCCTAGCCAGAAAGTATCGCCTCCACGGCGTGGCCGCCTCCCTCCTCGTCCTCGCATTGCTGTTCATTTGGAAAAACAGTTCCAGTCTCGCCGGTTCCATGCCGCCGGCGAAAACCGGGCAGGAAACCGTGGCCGGCCGCGAGGCGTCCGCCGGTTTCATCGGGCTGCTCCGGCGCAATATTTCTTCCGCTGCCGTCCTCGAAAACTGCCTGGCGGAATGGAACAAATCATTCGCCCGGCGGAACACGTACTCCCGCCGGGAAAAGGAGGCGGTGAATGCCGTGGTCGCGGAGGAACTGGCTCGGACCCGGCGGGAACGCGATCCCGTCGCGGCGTACCGGCGGATCTGCGCCGTTCTCCGACGCGACAAACCCGCCGCCTGACTTCGATTTTACCAACCAAAAACCATGGAAACCACCCAACTCAAGGAAACGCTCGCCACCGCCCGGGCGGAGGTCGGCAAGATCATCATCGGCCAGCACGACGTGATCGAAAAGGCCCTTATCGTCATCTTTACCGGTCATCATGCCCTCATCGAGGGAGTGCCGGGCGTGGCCAAGACGCTGCTTGTGCGCACTCTTGCCCGCGTCCTCGGATGCGAGTTTTCCCGCATCCAGTTCACTCCGGACCTCATGCCTTCCGACATCACTGGCACCAATGTTTACAACCTGCAGCGCAATGAATTCTCCCTCGTGAAAGGGCCGGTTTTCACGTCGTTCCTCCTCGCTGATGAAATCAACCGTGCGCCCGCCAAGACCCAATCCGCCTTGCTTCAGGCCATGCAGGAGCGGGAGGTGACCATCGACCGGGAAACTCATCGCCTTCCGCAAAACTTCACGGTTTTCGCGACGCAAAACCCCATCGAATACGAGGGCACGTATCCGCTTCCGGAAGCGCAAAAGGACCGCTTCATGCTCAAAATCACGATGGACGCGCCGGATCGCGAGGAGGAACTGATCCTGGCCCGCCGCACCATGGGCAGCGACGCGCCGGAAGCCCTTCTGGCCCGTGGCACGGTGAACCCCTTGATCACCCACGACGACCTGCTTGCCCTTCGTGCGCAACTGGCGCTCGTGGCCATGCGCGAGGAACTTGTGGCCTACGCCGTGGACATCGTCCTCGGTACCCGCCACCACGAAAACATCCTCGTCGGCGCGGGTCCCCGCGCCACCCAGGCGTTGCTCCTGGCCAGCCGGGCTTGTGCCGCCATGGGTGGCCGCGATTTCGTCACGCCAGATGACATCAAGGCCATGGCTGCTCCCGTGCTGGAACACCGCTTGATTCTCCGGCCCGAGTTTGAAATTGAAGGACTCACGGTCCACGAAGTCGTTCAAAACATCCTTGAACAGGTCGCTGTGCCGCGATGATCGTTCCCAGCAATCGGCTGCTTTTCTGGTTCGCCATTATTGCGGTGCCGTTCTCCCTCGTCGCGGGAGTGTCGCCCGGAGCATTCGGGCTGGCCTGTGCCGCCATCGGCGGCCTCGTCGCAATCGCGCTGGTGGATGCCTTGCGCGCTCGCGGCACCCTGGACGGTCTCCGGGTGGAATTGCCTCCGGTCACTCGCATGGCCTTGCAACGCGACACCGAGATCGAGCTAACCCTCCGGCACCCCGTCCGCCCGCAGCGAATCCTGCGGCTGGTTCTGCCTATGCCGGCGGGTTTTGACCAGCCGCGCCAGGAACTTCTGGTCGCCCTTCCGGAAGGAAGCGATTGCTCCCGCCTCTCCTGGGCCTGTCGACCGCGCAAGCGCGGAACGTTCCATTTGAAATCGGCCGCCGCCGAAGGCAGTTCCCCGCTGGGATTTTGGGGCGTGCGCGCGCGGGTCCCTGTCTCGGCTGAAATCCGGGTTTATCCTAATCTTGCGCACGAGCGAAAAAGCCTCGCCCTGCTCCTGCGCGGTGCCATCGGAGTTCATGCCCAGCGGCAGGTGGGCAAGGGCCGGGAGTTCGAGAAGCTGCGCGAATACGTTCCGGGCGACGGTTCTGAGGATATTCATTGGAAGGCCACGGCGCGCAAGGGCCGCCCCATCACCAAGGTTTTCCAAATGGAGCGCACCCAGGAAGTTTATCTCGCCATCGATTCCTCGCGCCTGAGCGCACGTCACGGCGCGCTGGAGAGTTTTCTGTCGGCCGCGCTCCTGGTGGGATTGGCCGCGGAACAACAGGGCGACCTCTTCGGCCTTGTCACCTTCTCCGACCGGGTGGAAAGTTTTGTCCGGGCTCGCAGTGGTCGCGCCCATTATGACGCCTGCCGCGAGGCCATCCATGCCTTGGAACCCAAGCCGGTGAATCCCGATTTCGACGAGGCGTGCAGTTTCATCCGCCTGCGCCTGCGCCGCCGCGCGCTCATCATTTTTCTATCCGCGCTCGACGACCCGGTAATGGCGGAGGGGTTCGTGCGCGCTTCCGGACTCATCTGCCGTCAGCACCTTGTCCTCGCCGCCATGATCCAACCTGCCGGTGCCGCGCCGCTTTTCACGAACCCCGGCGTCGCGGACACCGACGCGCTTTACGAAGAACTCGGTGGTCATCTGCGCTGGCACGATCTCGAGGAATTGGGCGGCGTACTCAAGCGCCGCGGCGTGACATTTTCCCTGGTCGACGGCGAACAAACCGGCCTTCAACTCGTGTCTCGATATCTTAACGTCAAGCGCCGGCAACTCATATGATTATCGATCTGCCCCGCTTTGTTGCCGCCGAACGCCCGAACTGGGAAGAGTTGGAAAAGTTCCTTGCCCGATTGGAGATCCAGCCCGGTGCCTGCCTCTCACTCGAGGAGGTCAGACGCTTTCACCTGCTCTATGAACGGGCGGCATCCGATCTTTCCCGCATCACCACATTTTCTTCCGAGCCGGAAACCCGCAAATACCTTGAGAGCCTCGTGGCCCGAGCCTATGGCGAAATTCATGAAACCCGAACGCGCCGGGCGCACCTCGACCCCATCCGGTGGTTTTTTCAAACCCTACCCCGCACCTTCCGCCGCCACGGGCGCGCGTTCGCGCTGGCCGTCGCCATTACTTTGACCGGCTCTCTTTTTGGCGGCTTCGCCGTGGCCCTCGATCCGGAGGCCAAGCAGATTATCACCCCGTTTCCGCACTTGCTGGAAGATCCCGCCCAGCGGGTGGCCGATGAGGAGAAGATTGTGGGTGACCGCCTTGAAGGCGCCAAATCCTCTTTCTCCGCCCAGCTGATGACGCACAACACGCGCGTGGCCATCCTCGCGCTTGCCCTCGGCATGACCTGGGGCGCGGGCACCGCCATCCTGCTTTTTTACAATGGCGTCATTCTGGGAGCGATCGCGTTCGACTATATCCGCGCGGGCCAGACCACGTTTCTCCTCGGCTGGCTCCTGCCCCATGGGTCGGTCGAAATCCCAGCCATCCTCATCGCCGGACAGGCTGGGCTCGTGCTGGCGGGAGCACTCATCGGCTGGAGCGGAAATGTCCCACTGAGGTTGCGATTGCGCGAAATCGGCGGCGACCTAGTCACCCTCATTTCCGGCGTGGCCATCCTCTTGGTCTGGGCGGGCCTGGTGGAGTCTTTCCTTTCCCAATACCACGAACCAGTCTTCCCCTACGGGGCCAAAATCAGCCTCGGTCTGATCGAACTCGGCCTGCTCGTCTTTTTCCTCGCCCGATCCGGCACCATAGAACCCGGGAAATGAAAACGAATCTCCTGCGCCTCCGCACGCCCGAGGGTGTGGTGTTTTCCCAGATCCTGGCCGGGCCGGTGTTGCGCTTTTGCGCCTGGTTCGTGGACGGCATGGCGATCATGACTCTTCTGTCCCTGTGTGGCATGGTCATCTCGCTTCTCGGCTTGCTCAACATGGATTTCGCCGGAGCCGTTTACGCCTTGCTCTATTTTGTCATCTCCATCGGATACGGCCTCGCCCTAGAGTGGTTCTTGCGCGGCCAGACCTTCGGCAAAAAACTTTTCCGGCTCCGCGTCGTGGATGCCGAGGGCCTCAAACTTCAATTTCATCAGATCGCCATTCGCAATCTCCTGCGATTCGTGGACACCCTTCCCCTGTTGTACCTCGTGGGTGGAACAAGCTGCTGGATCAGCCGAAAAAACCAGCGCCTCGGCGACATTGCCGCCAATACCATCGTCATCCGCCTGCCCAAGATCGCCGAGCCCGACCTCGAACAGCTCCTGGCGGGCCGCTATAACTCTCTTCGCCAATATCCGCACCTGGAAGCCCGCCTGCGCCATCGCACAGAAGCCGCCGAAGCCTCCCTTGCCCTGCAGGCCCTGCTGCGCCGTGATGATTTCGATCCCTCCGCCCGACTGGAACTTTTCACCGAACTAGCCCGCCACTTTCGCGCCAAGGTGACCTTCCCCGCGGAATCCACCGATGGCATCAGCGATGAGCAATTCGTCCGCAATGTTGTGGATATTCTATTCCGCAGCCGCCTCGCAAGCCAGCGGCTCTCTGCAGCGGTCTCTGGATTGGCTAGAGCATTTTAAAAAATGTCGTGGCCGCAGGAATTGTAGCCGCCCTGCTGTGTCAGGGCGTTCTCCCGGCGCGGCGACGCAGCGCCGCGGCTACAGTAAAACGAAAACCGCTCTAAAACAGCCGCCCAATTTTGCTTTTGACCGCCTCGTCCATTGTGATGAGCGGTGGCCAGTTGGGCTTGAACACCTCACCCGCCAGCTGACGCAAAGTCAAAATGCAGAACCCCGCTGCCCCAGCGGGGTTAGTCTTGTCCTGCCCACCATTTCGCGAAAGCGAAAGCTCGCAATCTCCCGCAAGATGAGAACGCCGTTCGACTGGCCGCTGCTGCAGGCGAAGGCCTACATGCTCATCCCGCCATCCACCGCCAGCACCTGGCCGGTGATGTAGGCGGCTTCGGGACTGGCAAAATAGGCGACGGCCGAAGCAATGTCGTCGCTCGAACCCATGCGGCCCTGCGGGATCATGGCCAGGGCACCTTTTTTCACCTCGTCGCTCAGGACCGCCGTCATGTCCGTCTCGGTGAAACCCGGCGCCACCACATTCACCGTGATGTTCCGGCTGGCGAGCTCGCGGGCCAGGGTTTTGCTCAGGCCGATCAACCCGGCCTTGCTCGCGGCGTAGTTGGCCTGTCCGGCCGTGCCGAGAATACCGCTGACGGAACTAATGTTGATAATGCGCCCGATGCGTTGTTTGACCATCGCGCGGAGAACGGCGCGGGTGAAGTTGAAGGCACCCTTGAGATTCGTATCGAGAACGATGTCCCAGTCCTCCGAACTCATGCGCATGGCCAGGGTGTCACGAGTGATGCCGGCGTTGTTCACCAAGATGTCGCAACGCCCGAAGTCGGCCAGAATTTGCTCACCGCATTTTTGCACCGCATCGAAATCCGCCACGTCCACGGCGTATGGTCTGGCCGTATCCGGCGCAAGGGCATTGATGGCGTCGGCCACCTTCTGCGAATTGGCTTCCGTGCGGCTTACCACCGCGACCTTCGCGCCCTCGGAGGCAAGGCGTTTGGCGATGGCCTCACCGATGCCGCGACCGGCTCCAGTAACTATGGCAACTTGGTTTTCGAATCGTTTCATAAATTTTTTGCCACTGATTAACACTGATGAAACACGGATAAAGCAAATCCCATCCGTGTTTCATCCGTGAAGATCCGTGGCTTATACTTTGACCCAGCTCCGGCTCTTGGCGCTTTGTTCGATGGCGGCCAGAACTTTTTCGTTTTGCAATCCGTCCTCGAAAGTCGGCTGCACGCTTTTTTTACCGACCACGGCCTTCACGAAATCCGCGAAGGTGTTCACGAACGTGTGCTCGTAGCCGATGATGTGTCCCGGCGGCCACCAGGCGCCGGCGTAGGGATGCACGCCCTCGGTCACGATGATGTCGCGGAAGCCGCGCTGGTCCTCGGGGTCCTCCGCATTGAAATACTGTAGCCGGTTCATGTCCTCGAAGTTAAACGCCAGCGAACCCTTGCTGCCGTTGACTTCGAGCGTGATGTGGTTCTTGCGGCCTTGGGCGAAACGGGTCGCCTCCAGGTTGGCCACCGCGCCGTTCTTGAAACGGCCGATCCAAGAAACCGTGTCGTCCACCGTGACCTTCCCCATTTTCTTTCCCGCCTTCGCTCCCAGGCCCTTGCCAGCTTCCTCCAGCAGCGGACGCTCTTTGATGAAGGTCTCCATCAGACCGCAGACCTCCTTGATTTCACCGACCAAATAACGCCCGAGGTCAATGATATGGGCGTCGATGTCGCCATGCGTGCCGGACCCCGCGATCTTGGCCTGCAAGCGCCAGACCAGCGGAAAATTCGGATCGACAATCCAATCCTGCGCATAACGGGCGCGATAGTGGTAAATCCGGTCGCCCAAGTCGCCGCGCTCGATCATGCGTTTGGCCAGCGCAATGGCGGGGATGCGCCGGTAGTTGTGGCAGATCATATTCACCACCCTCGCCTTCTTCACCGCCGCGACCATCCTCTCGCACTCGGCCACATCCATCGCGAGCGGCTTTTCGCACAGGATGGCTTTGCCGTGCTTGGCCGCCTCCAGCACGATTTCGCAATGGCTGTCGTTCGGCGTGCACACGTCCACGATGTCGATTTCCGGATCGTTCACCACCGCTTTCCAGTCCGTGCTCGCCTTCTGCCAGCCGAGCTGCTCGCGCGCCGCCTCGACGTTTTTGGGCGAACGCCCGCAGATCGTGTGCAGATTGACGCCGGCCGGCAGGTCAAAAAACTTGGGCGCCTGCCGCCACGCATTCGAATGCGCCTTGCCCATGAAATTGTAGCCGATCAATCCGACGTTAAGCGTGCGTTTGGCCATATAAGAAAGTATTGGGGTGAACTGCGACTCCACCAAATGCCGCCGAGGCTGGAAATGAAAAAGTTCGGCCCCGGTATTGGAGACGGCGGCATTTGTGCTACGAGAAGGCATGGCTTTCCTCGAATGTCGCTTCTTCTCGGAGTCCCTCGGCCTCTCCAGCTCCATGAATGTCATCCTGCCCCAGGCGACCACCGGGCAGATTGGGATGACAGGCCGGACCCGGGCCAGGAAACATCCTGTCCTCTGGCTGCTCCACGGCATGTCCGACGACCACACCACCTGGGCCCGCCGGACTTCCATTGAACGCTATGCAGCCGAGAAGGGCCTTGCCGTCATCATGCCTGCGGTCAATCTGAGCTGGTATCAAAACATGGCCTCTGGTCCCCGCTATGGCACCTTCCTGCGGGAGGAACTTCCTGTCATCGCCCAAGGCTTCTTCCCGCTCTCCGCCGCCCGCAAGGACAACTATGTCGCCGGACTCTCGATGGGCGGATATGGTGCGTTCCTTCTCGCGCTTTCCCAGCCCGAACGCTTCGCCGCCGCCGCCAGCCTTTCCGGCGCGTTGAATCCTGCCGGGATCGCCGCCGAACGCGATGAACGTTTCCGGCAAGTCATGCAATCCGCTTTCGGTCCGACGGATAAAATTGGCGGCGGTTCATCCGACCTTTTCGCTCTCGCCCGAAAACTCATTCGATCCGGCGCCCGCCCGCCTTTTATGCCTGCTGTGGCACCGGTGACTTCCTCCTTCCGGGCAACCGGCTTTTTGCCGCCCACGCCGAAAAACTTGGCCTGCCTCTCCTTTATGAGGAACATGAAGGCCCCGGCCACACCTAGGACTATTGGGATCGTCAGATTCAGCAGGTGATCGAGTGGCTCCCCTTAAGGCGGTAGTCGCTTCCTCCGCTTCCCGATGCTGCGCCGTGCTTGCAACGCCAACCATCCGGCAAAAGCAACCAGCACTGCACTCGACGGCTCCGGCACTGCGGTGGCGTCCAACTGCACCTGATCGAAATTCACCTCCACGCCGGGGCCGTTGAGGTTTACGAGACGAATGCCCAGAGACTCTCCGGCATTCGCATGACTCAGGCCCGTCGTGAATGTCACCGTGGACAGCAGGAACCTTCCTTCGCCCGGCGCTAGCGTATTGTTGTCGGAATTAAGCACGACGCTTCCCGCCAGCAAATCCACGCGGTAACCGGGAAAGCCGGTAAAATCCCAAGGATCACCCATGCTGGGGGCGAAGTTCCCCACGGAGACCGTCAAAGTATATTGGGTCGAAATCTGCAATGTGGCGGCCAGCGTTTGCTGCAAGCCCGCCTCGTTTCCGGTCGCATCATCGAGAAACACCACGCCAATATTGGTCCCACTTGGCACCGGATCAAGGTAGGAAGCCGTTGTAGCGGGATTCCAAACCCCGAAATACCGGTTAGTGCTTGTTACCCCCATGTTATAAACCGTCCAGTTCGTCGGGCCAGTCGTCGTCCCGCCCACAAACTGCGCGCTGCCTGCCGTCGGGCTCTCAAAACTCGAATTGTTAATATTCAGCAAAACCGCATCCGCGCCCAACGGCAGCGCACAACAGCCAACAAGGATGAGGAGGAACCGGCGGGGGAGTTTGAACATGGCAAAATATCCTAACTGCCGCCAAGACTGCCGTTTCAGCCGCGGAAAGTCACCTCCAATAAATGGTACGCACGAATCTCTCTGTCCTCCTTCCCCTTCGCGTCTTCGCGTGAGTTTTCCCGCTCCCTCCACCGCCCTTGACCTTCCCATCCTTTTGCCCGAAGTTTGCACCTTAACGCAGGGGAGCCAACGCGGCTGAGAGTCCCATCACGGGAGACCCTTGGAACCTGATCCGGCCAACACCGGCGAAGGGAGCGAGCCGCGGCAGGCGTCCATGCGTCCACATCACACGCACCTATGATCGCACACACTGACGCTATCGCCCCCGACAGCTCCACCCCGCTTCCAAACTCCTCCCGCGTTTACGTCGGCGGAACCCTTCATCCCACCGTCCGAGTCCCCATGCGCGAGATCGCCCTCGCCCCCACCAAGACCTTCTCCGGCGAACTCGAAGCCAACGAACCGGTCCGCGTCTATGACACCTCCGGCCCATGGGGCGACCCCGCCTTCGCGGGCGACGTGGAAAGCGGCCTGCCCGCCCTGCGCCAGGACTGGATCACCGCCCGCAACGACGTCGCGGAATACACGGGCCGCGAAATTAAGCCCCAGGACAACGGCTACCTCAGCACCAGCCACGCCCAGATCGCTTCCGAAAAACGCGGCGGCCTCTCCGCCCTCTCCTCCCCCGAAAACGCCAAGCGCAAACCCCTCAAAGCCACCGGACATCCCGTCACCCAATTGTGGTATGCCCGCCAAGGCATCATCACCCCCGAGATGGAATTCATCGCCATCCGCGAGAACATGCGCCGCGCCCAGATCGCCGACTATTCCGACGACATCAAACGCGACGACCTCGACAAACAGCACTCCGGCTCCTCTCAACTCTCAACCCCCAACTCTCAACCTTCGGAATTCACTCCTTCGGTCTTCCGAAAATTCCCCCAAAGAATTCCGACCGAAATCACCCCGGAATTCGTCCGCGACGAAGTCGCCGCCGGCCGCGCCATCATCCCCGCGAATATCAACCACCCGGAACTTGAGCCCATGATCATCGGCCGCAACTTCCTGGTGAAGATCAACGCCAATATCGGAAACTCCGCCGTCGCCTCCTCCATCGAGGAAGAGGTCGAAAAAATGCGCTGGGCCACCAAGTGGGGTGCGGACACCGTGATGGACCTCTCCACCGGCAAAAACATCCACGCCACCCGCGAATGGATCCTGCGCAACTCGCCCGTCCCCATCGGCACCGTCCCCATCTACCAGGCCCTCGAAAAGGTCAACGGCAAGGCCGAGGACCTCACCTGGGAACTTTACCGCGACACCCTCATCGAACAAGCCGAGCAGGGCGTTGACTATTTCACCATCCACGCCGGCGTGCTCCTGCGCTTCGTCCCCATGACCGCCTCGCGCATGACCGGCATCGTCAGTCGCGGTGGCAGCATCATGGCCAAATGGTGCCTCTCCCATCACAAGGAAAACTTCCTTTACACCCACTGGGACGACATCTGCGACATCATGGCCGCCTACGACGTCAGCTTCTCCATCGGCGACGGGCTTCGCCCGGGTTCCATTGCCGACGCCAACGATAAAGCGCAATTCGGCGAACTTGCAGTGCAGGGCGAACTCACCAAACGCGCCTGGGCCAAGGGCGTGCAAGTGATGAACGAAGGCCCCGGCCACGTCCCCATGCACATGATCGAGGAAAACATGGCCAAGCAACTCGAATGGTGCCACGAAGCCCCCTTCTACACCCTCGGCCCCCTAACCACCGACATCGCCCCCGGCTACGACCACATCACCAGCGGCATCGGCGCCGCCATGATCGGTTGGTACGGCTGCGCCATGCTCTGCTACGTCACGCCGAAGGAACATTTGGGCCTCCCCAACAAACAGGACGTAAAAGAAGGCGTCATCACCTACAAACTCGCCGCCCACGCCGCCGACTTAGCGAAGGGCCACCCCGGCGCCCAATACCGCGACAACGCCCTATCCAAGGCAAGGTTCGAGTTCCGCTGGGAAGACCAATTCAACCTCGGCCTCGACCCCGAGCGCGCGCGCGAGTTCCACGACGAGACCCTCCCGCAGGAAGGCGCCAAGAGCGCCCACTTCTGCAGCATGTGCGGCCCGCATTTCTGCAGCATGCGCATCACGGAGGATGTTCGCCGCTACGCCGCGGAACAAGGAATCGCGGAAGAGGAGGCTTTGAAGCTTGGCATGGAGGAGAAGAGCAAGGAGTTCGCTGAAAAAGGCGGCGAAGTTTATACTCAAGCCTGATGCGCCTGCGTTCCATGAGCCGATGTCGTTGGGAACGACCGAGACAGAGCAACCGCAGGTTGACCCGCAGGGCGCTGACGACGGGAGTCGGCTGCGTCAACATTACCGAAGACGTCCGCAAGTACGCCGCCGAACAAGGCATCGCCGAAGAGGAGGCGCTAAAGAAAGGCAGGGAAGAAAAGTCCGCTGAATTCGCGGACAAGGGCTCCGAGCTCTACGCCAAAGTCTAATGGAGGGACGCGGGCCCGAGGGGGAACATCTGCTCGTCCGCGGATTCCCCGTCCAGTTCCTAGCCGCGAGCGGCCTGACGGAAGAAGCGGTGCGCGAGGCCGAACACACCGCCTACGACGGCGTGCCCGCCAAGATTTTCCGCGCTGAGCACATCATCGCTATTGCCGCCAGTGTGGGGCGGCACAAGGACAAAGCCCGCATCGAGCAAATGCTCCAGCAGGCGGAACTCGACAAAACGTATTTGGCAGACGTGTTGCAAAGGCATAAACTGCAATTGCCAACCGTATGAAACCCGAAATGCGCCAAATGCTCGCCCGGGAGTCCTATGCGGAAAAAATCCGCAAGGTCGGGCAATTGATTCGTCTGGCGAAAACTTTTCCGCGCCGCCAGCCGACGCTTTCCCGCGTCAGCGCAGATTACCTTGATGCCCGCGAAAAACTCTTCGCCGGGAAATCCGTTGAAGAACTGTTTGGAATGGCCAAGAAACTTTAGCTCGGTTGTTTGATCGGCTATGAAAACCCTGAATCCGCTCAAAGTTCCTTTTGGCAAAGGGAAATTCTCGCGTCTTCGCAACGTGCGCTTCCTGCAATGGGAGGATGCCTTCGAGGTGGATTTCGATGACGGTCTCTCCTTTTTAGAACCTCACAAGACGATCCGCAAATCCAATAAGATCGCTGCGGGAGCCAGCGTCCAATCCGTGGAAATGGAAGAGGAACTTCACTCCGGCTTTTTCGTCCACTACGACAACGGCCAGACCGCCGAAGTCTCCTGGGCCTTCATTCGGGAACTGCCGCCGAAACCATGAATACGCTCGATGCCGATCTGCTCCAAACCGCCACCCAACGGCTGGTGGCGGAGTTCCAGCCGGAACAAATCTGGTTGTTCGGCTCGCACGCTTGGGGCACGCCCAGTCAGGACAGCGACATTGATTTGATGGTCATCGTGCCGCAGAGCGACGAGCGCCCCATTCGACGCGACCAACGCGCCCAGCGCTGCCTGGGACGGCTGCCCATTTCCGCCGACGTGCTCGTGCGGACGCGACAGGAGGTCAACCGCGTTCGCGAAGTGATCGGAAGCCTGACCCACGAGGTATTGCAAAAGGGACGCAAGGTCTATGGATGACACCCGCAGGGCCTTGTTGCGTTCCTGGCTCACCAAAGCGGCCAGCGATTTGCGAACCGCCCGCATCCTCAGCTCGGCTGACCATGCGCCGCTCGACACCGCCATCTATCATTGCCAGCAAACGGCGGAAAAGGCGGTGAAAGCGTTTCTCGTGTCCAAAGAGCTATCCCCCGAAAAAACCCACGACATCCGCAAGTTGACACTCGCGGCCGCGGCTCACGAACCCCGCTTCAACGAATTGCTGGACATGGCGGCCGCCCTCGCACCTTATGCGTGGGAATTCCGTTACCCCGAAGATTTGGCCGAAACGTATCCCACTCGCGAAGAATTCGACGAGGCCCTGCAACACGCCCAGGCCATTTACGATTTCGTGTTGAACCTGCTCCCTACTGAAGCGGAGTCAAAAATCCGTGGAGTTCTCTAAGAAAGCTTTCGAAGTTTACGCAAAGCCTAAAAGGTAGGGACGGCACTCCGCTGCCGTCCGTCGACCAGCGTAAAAAATGGAGGGACGCGGTTTGCTGGAGCCGCCGGAGCGGCACCACCTTCCGGGCTGCGCTTCGGTTCTCAAAGCTGCCACCACGTTCTCACGAACGCGGCTACGTAGCCGCAGGCGTGAGCCGGTGGAGTTCAGATCTCCCCACTTAATCGCATCCGCTTATTCCAGACTCGGAGGTTTACCTTCAGGGTCCCTGATGATAACTTTCCCTCATGAGCGCGACGGATCTCATCACCGTAAATCAGGAAATTCTTGGCGGAACTCCGGTCTTTAAAGGCACACGGGTGCCGGTAAAAACACTGTTCGATTATCTCTCGGATAATCTTTCGCTCGACTATTTTCTCGATTCCTTTCCCTCCGTCCCGCGTGAACTGGCGATTGCTGTTCTACAGTTCAGCCGGCAGGACCTCGAACATCGCGTTGCTGCGTGATGAACCATGGGGCGCATCCGGCGACATGGCTACGTGATCGAGTGGTTTATTGGCGACCACGATCCGCAGCATCTCCATGTCTATGACAGCAAAGGCCGCTTTCTTGGTCGGCTCGAATTGCAAACCCTAGCCGGACATGAAGGCTGGAATCCCGACAGAAAGCTGCTAAAACTCATCGGAGAACTCCGAAAAGAAGGCCGTTTATGAAAAATGCCGTTCAACTCAAAAAGCCGTTTGGCAAGGGCACCCATTCCCGGGTCAAACACGCCCGCTATCTGGGGTGGGAGGACGCCTTCGATGTCGAGTTTGAAGACGGCCTCTGCTTTCTGGAGCCTCACGCCACCATCCGCAAAGCCAACCGCATCTCGACCAAGGCCGTGCCCGTGCAGGTCGAAGTTGATGAAGAACTCCGCAGCCATTTCAAGGTGACCTACGACACGGGAGAAATCGCCGAAGTCCCTTGGAGCTTCATCCGGGAATTGCCGCCGAAACCCGCCCGCGCTGCTGCGCGATGAGCCGAAGCCAACGGGATTGGCTAAACCGGAGCGAACCAGAGATGGCCCGGCAAATTATATTTTCGCCCGTTCCGGGCAAACTGGCTGACCAAAGGTCAGCCCGCAGGGCACTGGCGATGGGCATCGCCTGTGTCAACATCACTCAGGACGTTCGCAAATATCCCACCGAGCAGGGAGTGACCGAAAAGTCGAAAAAGTTTGCCGAAGCTGGCGGCGAGGTTTACGCGAAGGCGTGATTGCCCTTAATACATGCCGTAACTGAGTTGTAGAATCCACAAAGACCATGCTCACACATCTCCAACTCAAGAACTTCAAAGGCTGGAAGGATACGAAGCCGATCAAGATGGCACCGTTAACGGTCTTCTTTGGCACCAACAGTTCGGGTAAGAGCAGCATTGAACAGTTTCTGCTGATGCTGAAGCAGACAGTGGATTCGTCCGACCGGAAGATGGTCATCTATCCCGGCGATCTGAATACGCCAGTGAATCTCGGTTCGTTTGAGGAACTGGTCTATGGCCGGGATGCGAAGAACAAATTAGAGTTCAGCTTCGAGTGGGACATGATGGAACCGCTTACTGTGAGCGATCCGCGTTCCACTTTCTCGTGCACTGGTAATCGGATGCGCTTTGAAGCGAATTTGGGCATGGCTGGCGAGAAGCAGCCGATGCTTGGAGTGAATCGCTTCGAGTATCAGCTCAAGCAGGTCAACGCAATGGCGATGCGTGTGGGTGTCGAGCGTAAGGCCGGCACCCGAATCGAATACAAGCTGGAGGCGGCACCGTATGGACTGGTGCGGAAACCGGGAAAGGTCTGGCCCTTGCGGACTCCCATCAAATTTTATGGGTTCCCGGAAGAGGTCCCGCTTTACTATCAGAATGCGGACTTCGTTCAGGATTTCAGTCTGCGCATGGAGCGCCTGTTGCGTTCGATCAGCTATCTCGGCCCGCTCCGTTCCAAAGGGCAGCGACTCTACCCTTGGGCGGGTAGCGAGCCGGAGAGCGTAGGTTACTCGGGCGAGCATACCATCCCCGCATTGCTCGCCGCGAAGGATCGACAGCTCAATGCTGGCAAGAAAAAGAAGCGCCGGCCTTTCCAGCAATTTATCGCCGAGAAGCTCCAGCAGCTCGAATTGATTGACAAATTCGAGGTGCGGCAAATTTCAGCGCATCGCAAAGAATACGAGGTGAAAGTGAAAGCGCCCGGTTCCCCGCCCTGGGTGGATTTACCAGACGTCGGCTTCGGGGTTTCGCAAGTCTTGCCGGTGCTGGTGCAGTGTTTTTACGCACCAGCTGGCTCGATCCTTTTCATCGAGCAGCCGGAACTGCATCTCCATCCGCGGGCTCAATCCCATCTAGCTGACCTCTTCATCGACGTGCTAATGTCTCGCGAGGATGGTGCCGATCGGAATATTCAACTGATCATCGAGACACACTCCGAGCATTTCCTGCATCGGCTCCAGCGGCGGATCGCGGAAGCGAGTGCTGACCGCCCGATTTCAACAGATCAAGTCGCGGCCTATTTCGCCCATACAACTGGTGTCGAAGCGAAACTCGAAGCGTTGGAACTCGATCTCTTCGGCAACATCCAAAACTGGCCGGACAAATTCTTCGGCGACAGCATGGGCGATCTTTTCGAGATGTCGAAGGCAGTGGCGCAACGGCGTCAGCAGGCGAAGGTGGCGGCTCAGGTTGAGAACACGCAATGAGCGCGGTTGTCGTCGATACCAACGTGCTGCTCGTGGCCGACGGGCAAGGGCAACACATGAGCGAGGATTGCCGAATCGAGTGTGAATCTCGGCTTTTGGCAGTCCAAGCGGGCGAACAGACCGTTCTCGACGACGGCTGGCACATCTTGGGGGAGTATCATCACAAACTTGATCCCAATAAGAGTCCGACTCCCGGAAGCGCTTTCGTGAAATGGCTGCTTCAACGGCAGGGTATGGCGCAGCATGTCTCTTGGGTTTCGATCACACCGACCAACGCCGAACTAACCAAATTCGCAGAATTTCCACCGGACGCAGCTCTCGAAGCGGCCTTTGATCCAGCGGACCGGAAGTTTGTCGCAGCGGCCAATGCCCACCTAGAGAAACCGCCAATCCTCGAATCAGCCGACAGTAAATGGCGTGACTGGGAAGCGAGGCTGACCGCACACGGCATCCATCTCGAAATTCTCTGCCGCTGTGAACTGGATGAGATCTGGCAGCGAAAGGCGACCTAACGGAGATGAGCGAGGCATTTGCAAAGTTTCCGACAACACCGCATCTGCTTTGGCTAGGGAAGAATCCGGCACGCGAAGACAAGCTGTGGACGCGCGCGGAGGCGGAAGCATTTCTTCACCAGTCGGTGGTCGTCGAAGAGAAAGTAGACGGAGCAAATCTCGGTATCTCGTTCGACGGTGATGGCAATCTGCTCGTCCAAAACCGGGGGAACCTCATTGAGCGCGGAACCAAAGGGCAATTCGCTCCGCTATGGGCATGGTTGACAGAGCGTGAATCGACGCTTTTCGATGCTCTCGAAAACGGCTTCGTTCTTTTCGGCGAATGGTGCTACGCCCGGCACTCCATCCATTACACGCGACTGCCTGATTGGTTTCTGGCGTTCGATGTTTTTGACAAACACGAAAAGCGCTTCCTAAGCACAACAAGGCGAGATGAGATCGTGAGTAAACTGCATCTAGCAACTGTGCCGAAAGTAGATCGTGATGCTATCAGTCTTAACGAAGTGTCACGACTGATAGGAAAGTCATCGCTCTACAATGGTCCGATGGAAGGAATCTATCTTCGGCAAGAAAGTGAATCATGGCTGAGCCAACGAGCCAAGGTGGTTCGGGCGGAGTTTGTGCAGCAGATCGGCGAGCACTGGTCGAAACGACTCCTTGTACCTAACCAACGGCAGGTCATTCATGTTTCTCCACATCGTAACTGAAAAAAAATCCAAAAATGGAAATCAAAAGAAACGGCTCCCTGCCATCCACCAATGGCCCATCCGACTGGTTTACCGGCGCGGTGCGGATTGATCCGCTGTTCGAGCCCAATGAGTCCCGGCGCGCGGTGGGGCTCAGCGTCACCTTCGAGCCCGGTGCCCGCACCATTTGGCACACCCATCCGCTTGGTCAGACCCTCATCGTCACCGCTGGCTGCGGGCGGGTGCAGACTTGGGGAGGTCCGATGGAAGAAATCCACCCCGGGGACGTGATCTGGATTCCGCCGGGCGAAAAGCATTGGCACGGTGCCGCGCCGACCACGGCCATGACCCACATCGCCACCCAAGAGCAACTCGACGGCAAGGTCGTGGACTGGCTGGAACCTGTGAGCGACGAACAATACCAATCGTTTGGACAGAGCCGACGCCTTTCGCGGAGACGAACTGGCCGCCGTGGCCAGTAGCGAAGCGATCAATTAACATGATTTTGAAAGCCTGGCCGTTGCTGCGCATCCGTTGCAGCAGGATTGATGCGGTTGGAAATACACTTGTTTGATTCCCCCACCCTCACGCCTGCTTCGTTCCCTCAATCTTGTCCATCTTGTTAATCATGTCTAAAACTCCCCGCCTTGCAGGTTGCATGCTGTTTTAGCTCCCAAAGGGCTGGGCTTGTAGAGCCATTTACTCTGTGCGGCAGTCATCGCCCGACCTCGGGTAGTCTTTCACCGGCACGGATTAACATCCCGGCGAAAAAACAATACGGCCGTTGTCTGCTCGATAACCGATACTCCGATTTCCCGATTGCCTCCCCCGCCGAAGCCTGAAAGCTTCGCCGTCGCCGATGATTTGCCTCACTCCCTCCACCACGCTTCCCACCCACCCTGCCAAAGGCCACTCCGGTCCGGCTGCTCCACGCGACATTTCGCAACTCACCTACACCGAACGGATGGAACGCTTCGGGGAAGGAATTGATGCGATCCGCCTCCGGGTCGAGGCGGATCTGGGAGCGCAGGATGTGACTCGCGTTCGGCGGTTGTATTGGTTTTCCCGGGGGATGGAAGTGGTGGGCCGGACGTTGCTCCATTTCAGTCTGGAGCCTGTGACTTTCCTGGCCGGTGTCGGCGCGTTGTGGATTCACAAGCAATTGCAAACGACCGAAATCGGCCACACGGTGCTGCACGGGGTTTATGACCATCTCGAAGGAGCCGGGGGGTTCCATTCCAAGAAATTTTCCTGGGATGCGCCGATCCATGAGGCCTCCTGGCGGCAGGGGCACAATGTCGAGCACCACCATTTCACCAATGTGGCGGGCAAGGATCCCGACATGAACTTCGGTCCGGCCCGCCTCACGGAACGGACGCCCCACAAGTGGTTTCACCATCTGCAGTTCCCATTCCTGGTCGCGATACTGGCGCCGAATTTCACGTTCTTCGTCAATATGCATTTCACCGGCCTCAACGACCTTTATTTCGGAAACGGGCGGGCCGATGAGCATTACGATAAAACGGATCGCTCGTGGAAGGCGATCCGGGCGGCGCATCTCACCGCGCTGCGGAAATTTGTGCCGTATTATCTCAAGAACTACCTCTTCTTCCCGGCGCTGGCCGGATTGATGTTCTGGAATATGGCCATGTTCTGGAAGGTTCTGTTGGGAAACTGGATGGCGGAAACTCTGCGCGACATTTACAGCGCGGCGACGATTTACTGCGGCCACACGGGCGAGGAAGTCGCGGATTTCCCCGAAGGCACCCGCGCGAAAGGCAAGGGAGAGTGGTATGCGATGCAAGTGGCGGCCACCAACAACTTCGAAGTGTGCCTTCCCCTCTCGATCCTTTGTGGCGGGCTCGACCGTCAGATCGAGCATCACCTTTTCCCGAAACTTCCCCCGGATCGCTTGCGGCAAGTCGCCTCCGAAGTCCGGGCCGTGTGCGCGGCCCACGGCGTGACCTACCGCACGGACACTTGGTGGGGAGCGCTGAAAAAAGCGCTCGGCCACATGCGACACCTCAGCGTTTGCGAACTGGGGCGGGCGGCGGTGTAGTCGGAACGATTAGCCACCAAAGAACGCAGCCGGCCAGCGTAAGACAGACTGCCAAAGGCAGCCCCGCAGGGGTGAGCAAAGCGAATCAAAGATCGCAAAGGAACGGATTGATCCTCGTGGTGAATTTCGAGGCCTTTTGTGCTCCTTGTGTTTTTTCGCGGCCATGAATTTTGCTTCGCTTTAAGATCAGCCCGAAGGGCGGCGGAACGGCATGTCCGCCGTCAAATCGCGCGTTGAGCGTGTCCCGTTCGAGACAGAATGTCCGATTGTGCCGACTGCTACGACGCGAGGCGGGGTGCCTGCTCGCATAACCAAAATGGGGGTTCAGCGGTAAATGCGATCCATTCTTTGGTGAGAGGATGGGTGAATTTCAATTGCCAGGCATGCAGGCACAGCGGGGCCTCGCCCACCGCTGGCGTCAGCGAGTTGCCGGACCGACCCTCAGGTCGGTAGGCCGGGTCGCCACAAACAGGAATCCCCAGATGCCAGAGGTGAAGCCGGATCTGATTCGTGCGTCCTGTGCGGGGCCGGGCTTCGAGCAGGGTGGAACCATCGCCGTGACGTTCGATCACGCGAAACTCCGTCCGGGCCGGCAAGCCGTCCGTTTCATCAATTTCCCGCGCCCCGTATCCGGCCGGGGTCGCGCCGACCGGTGCATCACACGAAAAAGCGTCGGCCGCCGGCTGACCTTGCACCAGCGCCAGATAAACCTTCTCGATCTCCCCGTTTGCAAACTGCGAATGGAGGAGCTGGGCAAAATGCCGGGTTCGTGCGCACACCACGACACCCGTGGTGGCGGCATCGAGGCGGTGAACTCCCCTTGGCCGCTGGGGCGCATACGCCGCCTGCAAAAAAAATTGCAGCGTGTTGCGATGGAACCGTCCTCCCGCGTGCATCGGGAGAGGGGCCGGTTTGTTCACTATCACAATGGCCTCATCCTCATGGAGAATGCGGATATCGGCGTTTACGGCTGGCTCGACTTCTCCCGGCAGGAGGCGGAAATATCGCTCTCCCGCCCGCACCACCCGCCCGGCCGGAACGGGAACATTTTCCGCGTTGACGAATGCGCCTCGCTCACAAAGCTGGAGCCATTTTTCGCGCGGCTCGTGCCGGAAAATTCCGCTGAGACAATCGACCAGCGGCTGGCCGTCGTATTTTTCCGGGACATTGAGCGGGCGGCGATTGTCGCACGGAATGCTCCCCGGCAAGGGCGTGGCGGTCCGGCGGATGATTTCATGCCGCCGGGCCAGATTTTGCGCCATCACCTCCGCACTGCTCTGGAAACAATAGGGGCAGGATTGGCCGGGCACAAAGCGGACGTCGCGTTGTTCCTCCGCATCAAGTGGCGACTGGCAGACATAACATTGCGTCGATTCCGTCTCCTGCAGGGCGGGATCCACCCCAACCCTTTGATCAAAAACAAAACATTCGCCTTCGTAGTGATCGCCCCCGCATTCCTCGAAATACTTGAGAATGCCGCCGTCAAGCTGGAGGACATTTTTGAAGCCCTCGCGCTGCATGAAGGGTCCGGCCTTTTCGCAGCGAATGCCGCCGGTGCAAAACATCACCACGGGTTCCTCTTTCATGGCCTCGGGAAGTGCGCGCACGGCTTCGGGAAATTCGCGGAAGTGATCAATGCCCACGGTCCGCGCCCCGCGAAACGTTCCCAGCTTCACCTCGTAGTCATTGCGGGTGTCGAGCAGCGTGAGCGGACGGCCCTCATCCAGCCATTGTTTCAGCGTGCGGGCGGAAAGCTTCGGTGAGGGCCGCGTGGCGGGATCAATGCCCTCCACCCCGAAGGCGATGATCTCCTTCTTGATCCGGACTAACATGCGCGTGAACGGCTGATCCGCACTCTCGCTGAATTTCGGGGCAAGTTCCTCCAGCCCGGGCATCGCACGCAATTCCGCGACCAGAAAATCAACCGCTTCCCGAGGTCCCGCCACGAACAAATTGACGCCTTCTTCGCTCAGCAAGATCGTCCCTTTTAATCCCCAAGCCTTGCACTGCGCCACCAAACGCTCCCGCAGGGGCTTGAGATCGCACAGGCGGGCGAATTTGTAAGCGGCGATATTGGTGAACATGGACGACGGGCAAGCTGTAACGGCGGGGTGGGACGGCCGCAAATTTTTTAACATGGGCGGCACCCCATCCAAACCTCTACAACAGAAAAACATGAGCGTCGCCCTGCTGTCTGCCAATGACTTGATCCTTTCCTACGGTTCCCAGCATTTGCTGGAGGCCGTGACCTTCGCCGTTGCTCCGGGAGAAAAAGTCGGCCTGGTGGGCCGCAACGGCTGCGGGAAAACCAGCCTGCTCAAGATCCTCTCGGGCGAACAAGAGCCCGATGCGGGCGAAGTCTCCCGCCGCCGCGGACTGCGCGTCGGCTACCTGCCCCAGGAGTTTGAACTCGATGGCAGCAAAACCGTGCAGGAAAACATCGAGTCCGGCGCGGCTGATCTCATGGAATGGATCCGCCGTTATGAAAACGGCGAAGGCAGCGAGGAGGAACACAGCGAACTCCTTCACCTCATCGACGTGGCCGACGGTTGGAATCTCGATAGCCGGATTAAAGCCGACGCCACCGCGCTGGATGTTCCCGCCCTCGATCTGCCGGTGGGCCCGCTTTCCGGCGGAGAAAAACGGCGCGTGGCTCTCTGCCGCGCCTTGGTGGCCCAGCCCGACCTGCTCCTGCTGGATGAACCGACCAACCACCTCGACGCGGAATCCATCCGCTGGCTCGAAACGTTTTTGCGCTCCTTCCCCGGCGCGGTGATTTTTGTCACCCACGACCGTTATTTTCTCGATGTCATTGCCACCCGCATCATCGAACTCGACCGCCGCGCGTTTTCCCATCCGGGCAACTACACCGCCTATCTCGAATCCAAGGCCGCCCGCCGCCAGATCGCCGAACAATCGGAACGCCGCCGTCAGCGTTTTCTCCAGGCCGAACTGGAATTTGTCCGCGCCGGGGTGCGGGCCCAGCGCTCGAAATCCCGCCACCGGCTCGACACCTTTTATCAGATCGCCGGACAGGAAGCCCCACCGGAGGAACGCGAGATGGATCTCATCCTCCCGCCCCCACCGCCCATGGGCAACATCGGGGTCGAGCTCGTCGGTGCCGGCGCGCGGGTGGGCGATGGTGAATCCGTGCGCTGGCTTTTCCGCGACCTGAATCTTTCGTTGAAAGCCGGGGAATGCACCGGTGTCGTCGGTCGCAACGGCGTGGGCAAAACCACCCTTCTTCGCATCTGTCTCGGCCAGCGCCAACCGGATGAAGGCACTGCGACGCTGGGAAAAAAAGTGGCCTTCAACTACATCGATCAGGGTCGCATGCAGCTGGACGGATCCAAGACCGTCATCGAGGAGGTTGCTGACCTCGGGGGAGAAACTGTGACTTTTGGCGAACAAAAATTGGCCGTGCGGGCCTACCTGCGGCGGTTTCTTTTCAGCGAGGACCGCGTGCGCGAGCGAGTGGACCGTCTCTCCGGGGGCGAGCGGGCCCGCCTCCTGCTGGCCAAGGCCCTCAAGCGCGGCGGCAACCTCATTGTGCTGGACGAACCCACCAACGACCTTGATCTGCCCAGCCTGCGTATGCTGGAGGAAGCCTTGGTCGATTTCGGCGGCAGCGTGTTGGTGGTCAGCCACGACCGCTATTTTCTCGATCGAGTCTGCGATCAGGTCGCCGCCTTCGAAGACAACGGGATTTTTATCCAGCCGGGAAATTATTCTTATTACTTGGAAAAACGCAAAGAACGGGAGAAACGCGCAAAACGCAGCCCCACCACGGCAGAGCCTGCGCCACCCCCGCCCGCAGCCCCCGCCGTCCGGGTGCGCAAGCGCAGTTTCAAGGAGCAGAAAGAATTTGAAGGCATGGAGACGGCCATCCATACGGCGGAGGCGCGGGTAGCCGAGCTGGAAAAGATGCTCGACGATCCGGAATTCCAACTCACCCGCTTTCAGGAAATTTCGCGCCGCGTCACCGAACTTGAAGACACCAAAACCGAGGTCGCCCGGCTCTACGCCCGCTGGGCGGAACTCGAAGGCGTCAGCGCCTGAGAGATTCCCGCATGGAGGGCGGCGGGGTGACTCGCCTTTGGCTCGGATCTCCGCTGTGCTTCGGTTCTTGCCGCCTTGATTTTGAGGGGCTCAAACGCCCTCGCCCGTCCAAAATTCTTCTGTAAAACCGGAAAAGAGCCCCTCGGTGAAGTCTTTACGCGACTTTTGGCAAACTCATGGTATAAGCATCCATGAACTCAAATTTCAGTTCTTTCTCGCGCCGGGGTCCAGACAACGTCACTGAAGAGCTGGTCGCAGTTCTTTCCGGCCCCAAATCCTACGAATTCAAGGCCCTCTTCCTCGTTGTTCACGATGCGCTGCGAGCCCGCAACGCCGCCAGCGGCGGTGAGGAAATGCTGCGCCTCCGCGCCTACGAAAAACTCCAGAACCTAGTCGGCCAAGGTCAGGTGAAAAAGACCGGCAAGCAATACAAAGGCGTGCGCAAATCGATTCTCCTTTTGGCCGAAAGCCTCAGGGACCTTCGCGCAAACGGTCCTTCCTTCACGCCCCGCCCTCCCTTCGCCAAGAAAAAGGTCGGCGCCGTAGAGAAGGAAGTCGTCAAAGCCAAGTAGCCGGCCCGTAGCGGCTGCAACGGACGCGAAGCGCCGGCCAGGCTTTCAAAACGTGAGTTTTCCGTAAACGTCCCACGCCGTCGGGTCTCAGGACCGCTTGTTCTTAATATCCCCGAACGCCCCCGGCGTTCCGCCACTGTGTTTCACCGGACGCAGGGTGACGTCGCGGCCTTCCCACGAAACATTGTTTCCAGAATTCGAAAGTCCTTGGGCGAACGATTCGGGCACTTGGGCGAAAGATTCGTTGGTGGAAAGTTGAATCGTGCCAACGGACTTCCCGGATAACCCGGAAGTGCCGGCAATGAGATCGACAATTTCCCGTGGTCCGACCCGATCCTCGCGGCCCACGCTAACCGACACCCATTGGTAACCGTGCGCGGGTTTTTGCAAGAGCGGCTTGCCCTCGGATTTTTCCTTGAAGTTTTTGACCGGAGCAGGCCGGTCTTCCCGACCGAAGGCACCGGCGGTGGGCTTTTTCTTTTTTTCAAAGGCCGGCGCAGACTCGCGAACGGGTTCTTTAGCCGTTGGACGCGCAGCCGGTTCGACACCACCCACCAGCAGGTGAAAGAGTGCAGCGGAAATATCGGTCGAGCTATAGCCTTCCTCCAACAAGCGGTCGGCCAGGGCGGCCGTCGGTTTGGGTTTGTCGTCGTCCAGCACGGCGCGGACACGATCGAGGAGGGCATCCGTGCGCTTCTCGACGACTTCACCCACGGAGGGAACCGATCCCCGGCGGATTTTCGTCTTGGTGAAGCGTTCGATGAATTGCAGTTTGTAAATGTCGCGGCCGGACACAAATGTGATGGCCATGCCGCGCTTGCCCGCGCGTCCCGTGCGGCCGATGCGGTGCACGTAGTCCTCGGCGTCGTAGGGCAGGTCGTAGTTCACCACCAACTCGAGGTCGTCCACGTCAATGCCGCGGGCCGCCACATCGGTCGCGACCAAAAATTCGAACTCGGACTTTTTGAATTTATCCATCACCCGCGTCCGTTGCGCCTGGGCTATGCCGCCATGCAAACGGTCCGCGGAAAATCCCTGGGCCAGCAAGGTGTCCGCCAGTTCATCCACCATGCGCTGCGTGTTGCAAAAAATGATGCCCAACTTGAATCCATGATAATCGATGAGGCGAAAGAGCGTCTCGGTTTTCATCCGCCACTGCACTTCGTAAAACCACTGTTCGATGGCGGGTGCTTCCACCTCTTTCTGGTCAATGCGCACCGTTTCGGGATTGCGCGCGTAGCGATTGATCAGGTCGCGGATGGCCTTGGAAACCGTGGCCGAGAAAAACACCGTCTGTCGTTCCTTGGGGGTGGCATCGAGAATTTTCTGGATGTCGTCGCGGAAGCCCATGTCAAGCATCCGGTCCGCCTCGTCGAGGATCACCATTTTGAGCTGGTCCAGATGGAGCGTCCCGCGTTCCAGGTGATCGATCAATCGTCCCGGAGTTCCGATGACAATCTGCACGCCCTTTTTCAACTCGAAAAACTGCCGGTCATACGAGGCCCCGCCGTAAATCGGCACCGAGCTGATGCCCCGCTTGAAGGCGGTGAGTTTGTGCACCTCATCCGCCACCTGCGTGGCCAGTTCCCGGGTGGGACAGAGGATCAGCACTTGCACCGCTTTGCTGGTGACATCAATTTTTTCAATGGCTGGAATGGCAAATGCCGCCGTCTTGCCCGAACCCGTCTGCGATTGACCCACCACATCGGCCCCCCGCATCAAAACGGGAATGGCGGCGGCCTGAATGGGAGAAGTTTCCTCGAAGCCCAGAGCCTCGACGGCTTTGAGAATTTCCGGCGAAAGGCCGAGGGATGAAAAGGTGGGTTTGTCCATGTAGGATTTGGACACTATCGGAATAAAACGCTTCCGTCACGGCTTCGCTTGCGTGGCATGTGCATCCTGCGCATGCGTAAAATCGCATCAGCTGGAAGCAGATGCCACCGCAATTGACACAATTGCCGCACTTCCTGCACCCTGCAAATTACCTTCGCCACTCCCAACCGCCCCGACAATTCTTCCATGACAAAACCCATCCTCCTTTGTCTTCTCCTCGCCGTCGTTCCCGCCCTCGCTGCCGACTCCGCCAAGCCGGCCGCCTCGGCCATTAATGCCCTCGGCATTGATCTCCTGGCCCGGGCGGCCAAGCCGGGGGAAAACACCGTGTTGTCGCCCTATTCGATCCAAACCGCACTCGTCATGACCTACGCCGGAGCCGAGGGCGAGACCCGCGAACAAATGGCGCAGGCATTGCACTACCCGACCGGCGAGGTGCAGGAAACCTTTGCTGCCTTGCAGGCGGAACTCGCGGGCATGACCGAGCGTACGGCCAAGCTGGCCCGTCAAACAAAAGAATCCGGCGGCCCGAGCGAACCCGTCACTCTCGCCATTGCCAACCGGCTCTTCGGACAAAAAGGTTACGATTTCCGGCCTGCTTTTCTATCGTTGCTCAAAACCAAATATGAGACCCCGCTGGAGCAAATCGACTTCACCAAAAATCCCCCCGCTGCGGCAAAGTTGATCAACAACTGGGTCGAAAAGCAGACCCGCAACCGCATCCAAAATCTCATCCCCGCAGATGCCCTCAACGAACTGACCCGTCTGGTGCTGGTCAACGCAATCTATTTGAAAGCGCCATGGGCAAAAGAGTTTAAGAAAAGCGCCACGGAGCCGCGTCCTTTCCACTCGGCAAACGCCAAGACTTCCGATGTTCCGACCATGGTGCGGAAGGATTCCTTTGGCTTCGCCCAGCGCGATGGCTTCAGCGTCGTCGCCCTTCCTTATGCGGGCGGCGAATTGCAATTCCTCATCCTTCTGCCGGGCGAGCCCAACGGCTTGCCCGCCTTGGAGCGCAAACTGAGCCCCAGCCTGCTGGCGGACTGCGCCAACCTGAAGTCGCAGGACGTTCTCCTGTACTTGCCGAAGTTCAAACTCGAGCCGCCGCTTTTTCAACTCTCCAAACCGTTGCAGGATCTCGGCATGAAGAGCGCCTTCGACATTCCGCAAGGCAGCGCCAATTTCGACGGCATCGCGCCGCGGCGGCCGGACGACTACCTCTATATCTCGGCTGTCTTCCACAAGACTTTCGTGGAAATTGATGAAAAAGGCACCGAAGCAGCGGCTGCCACCGCCGTGGTCATGATGATGGCAACGTCGATGCCGGTCGAGACGAAGCCCATCGAGGTGCGGGTGGACCGCCCATTTCTTTTCGCCATCCAACACCGCGCCAGCGGGGCGTGTTTGTTTCTCGGCCGGGTGGTCAATCCTTGATTGTAGAGGCAGTGCCAACCGCCTGTCGAAACCACTGCGCTCACTCATACGAAAGGCAGACAATTTCGCCTTGATAGGGCCACTCCTCGCTATTCGATGCCAAACCGGCGCGCACAGGATTCTCTCTCACATAATCCCATTTCTGCGCGTAACTCTCGCTTCCGCGCATGAGATGATCGAAAAAGCCCTCCTGCCAATGCGGCAGAGGCTCATTGATAGCCTTGGAGAGTCTCCGCTTGAGCAGTCGCACCCATTGGGCCAGTACAAAATCAAAGCTGCCCCTCACAAAGAGATGAACGTGATCAGGCATCAGCACATAACGCCCGACCGCAACTCCCCGATCCACGCCCTGCAAGGCATAGGCACGAAATGTTTCATGCACAGCATCGCGCGCCAGCAGCCTGGCTCGTCCGGCGGTGACAAATGTCACAAAATACAGCGGCTGGACATATTTCTGGAAAACCTGTTCCAATCGCGGCGGACGCCCTGCCATAGCCGTGTCGTTAAATTGTAGAGGCGGTTGTGTCAACCGCCTGTCGAATCTCCGCTGGGCGGTTGACACAACCGCCCCTACAACAACAAAGATGACGCGATGAACCCGCCCGGACTATTCGACGTCATCATCATCGGAGGCGGCGCGGCGGGCATGATGTGCGCCCTCACCGCCGGACAACGTGGACGCCGGGTCGTTTTACTCGAACGCAACGATCGCGTCGGCCAAAAAATCGCCATCTCCGGCGGCGGACGCTGCAACTTCACCAATATCCATGCCAGCGCGGACAACTACCTTTCGGCCAATCCCGATTTCTGCCGCTCCGCCCTCGCGCGTTTCACCCCGGAAGATTTTATCGCGCTGGTGGATAAGCACGGCATCGCCTACCACGAAAAAAAACTGGGTCAGCAATTCTGCGACCGCAGTTCGCGCACCATCATCGAAATGTTGCTGGCGGAGTGCGCCGACGCCGGGGTGGAAATCCGCACCGCCTGCACCGTGCGCGACATGCACAAAACAGACCGCTTCCGCGCCACCACCTCCTCCGGCGTGCTCGAAGGTGATTCCCTCGTCATCGCAACCGGCGGACTGTCCTTTCCCAAGCTGGGGGCGACCGACTTTGGCTATGGCATTGCCCGGCAATTCGGTTTGCGTGTGACCGAACTGCGCCCCGGCTTGGTTCCCCTCACCTTCACTGCGGAGGACCGCGAGGCCTTTCAGGAACTCAGCGGCGTCGCCTTGCCGGTGTCCGTGCGGCACAACGGAGCTGCCTTCGAGGAAGCCGTGCTTTTCACCCATCGGGGTTTGAGCGGTCCGGCCATTCTGCAAATTTCTTCCTACTGGCGGGAAAACCAAACCCTGACATTTGATTTGCTTCCGGCTGGGCAAGATCCGGACTGGCTCGCCGGGGAAAGGACGACAAAAACCAGCCTCCCCGCCATCCTCGCCCGGCATTGGCCGCGACGCCTGGCCGACACATGGTGTAGGCGTCATGCCCCGGATAAACCCTTTGCCCAGTACAGCCAGCGCGACCTGAACTCGCTCGAACATCTGCTCCACCACTGGCCGGTGAATTTCTCCGGCACCGAAGGTTATCCCAAAGCCGAGGTCACACTGGGCGGCGTGGACACCAGCGTGCTTTCCTCCAAAACCATGGAAGCCCGCACGGTGCGCGGACTATTCTTCATCGGCGAAGTCGTGGATGTGACGGGTTGGCTGGGCGGCTACAACTTCCAATGGGCCTGGGCCAGCGGCCATGCCGCGGGCTTGGCGGTTTAGACCCAAGACCATCCGGAGGGCGGCCATCTTGGCCGCCACTGGCGGGCGGGACGCCCGCCTTCCGTATAATCCCGTGATGAACAACATTGTGGCTCGACCGCAGGGCGATAAGCTCGCACCCCATGCGCCCGATTCACCAGCATCACGACGAAGCCGACCCTCATTTTCAGGAGGTTCTCGATGTGTATGCCGATTTGGCGGCGCGGCCCGTTGACCGCCTCTGCACGCTGCGCACCGAGTGTTGCCAATTTAAGCTCACCGGACTCACCCCCTATCTCACCCACGGCGAAGCCCTGCTCGCCGCGAAGGCCTTGCGGGCGACCGGACGGCGCAAGCTTCCCGATCGCAAGGACGGCGCCTGTCCGATGCTGCACCAGCAAACCTCGCGCTGCATGATTTACCAAGACCGGCCCTTTGGCTGCCGCACGCATTTTTGCGAGGCGGCGGGCGGACCGTACGCCCGTGGGGAAGTTGTTGATCTCATCCGTCGCCTGGAAAAAATCGACGCCGGGCTGGGTGGCCGCGGCGCGCGTCCCCTCCCGGTCGCCATGGCACACGCCTTGCAGGACCTGGCCTGACGCGCTACGCTGCGCGACTTTTTTCATGCTCACAGTTTCTCAACTGACGAAATCCTACAACGGCCGTGTCCTCTTTGAGGACGCCTCGCTGCAAATCAACGCGGGCGACCGCGTCGGTCTCATCGGACCCAACGGCGCGGGCAAAACCACCCTCTTTTCCCTCATCCTCGGCGAGAATTCCCCGGACGAGGGCACAGTCTCGCTTCAACGCGGTTCTTCCGTGGGCTTTTTGCCCCAGGAAAGCGCGCCCTCGGCCGATGAAAGCGTGCTGGAACTTGCCACTGCGATCTCGCCGGAAATGGCGGCCGTGCAAAAAAAACTGCGCGACCATCCCGACGAAGAAACGGCGGAACATCATGAGGCCGTGGCTGAGTTTGCCGAACTCGACGGCTACAATCTCGAAGCCAAGGCCAAGCGCATCTTGTCCGGCCTGGCCTTTCGTGATACCGATCACCACCGCCTCGCCCGCACCATGAGCGGCGGCTGGGTCATGCGCGCCCACCTCGCGCGTCTGCTCGTGATGGAGCCGGACCTGCTCATGCTCGATGAACCGACCAACCATCTCGACTTGGAAACTCTGGGCTGGTTTCAAGAATACCTCTCGGACTATCCCGGCGCGATTCTGACCATTTCCCACGACCGCGCTTTTCTCAACGCCATCTGCCAAGCCATGGTCGAAATTTCCCGCGAGCGGCTGCATCGCTACGTCGGGACTTACGAGGATTTTCTCGCCCAGAAACAAGCCCGCGAAGAGCAATATCTCGCCGCTTACAAAAACCAGCAACGCGAAATCGCCCACTTGGAGGATTTCGTCAATCGCTTCCGGGCCAAGGCCAGCAAAGCCTCGCAAGCCCAGGAACGCATCAAACGCCTCGACAAAATGGAGCGCCTCGAAGCGCCCGAAAGCCCCGAAGCCACGGTCAAATTCCGCTTCCCCCAGCCTCCCCGCAGCGGCCAACGCGTGATCGTGCTGGAAAATGTGCGCCAAGCCTACGGACATCACGTGGTTTATGAAAACCTGAACCTCGAAGTGGAGCGCGGACAGCGCACCGTCTTGGTCGGCCCCAACGGCGCAGGCAAGTCCACTTTGCTCAAAATCCTCGGCGACCTCGTTCCCATCCAAGGCGGCACGCGGACACCAGGCCACAACGCCAGCATCGGCTATTTCGCGCAGCACCGCACCGACATGCTCAACACCAAACGCACGGTTTTGGAAGAAGCCATGGCGGACGTTTCCGGCATTGGCGAGCAAGCCGTCCGCACCATTCTCGGCTCATTCCTCTTTCGCGGCGATGACGTCTTCAAGCGTGTCAGTGTCTTGAGCGGTGGCGAAAAAAGCCGCCTCGCCCTGGTCAAATTGCTCCTGCATCCGCCCAACCTTCTCCTGCTCGACGAACCGACGACCCACCTCGATATGCCTAGCATCGACGCGCTCATCCGCGCCCTGCAGCAATACGAGGGCACCCTGCTTTTCGTCAGCCACGACGTCCATTTCATCCGCGCCCTCGCCACCACCGTGCTCCACATCCACGCCGGAAACCTCACTCCCTACGCCGGCGATTACAGTTACTACTTGGAAAAATCCCAGGCCACCAGCGAACGCGGCGCCCTCGTGGCCAAACTGCACAATTACCAGCCGGACGAGCCGGAATCTGCACCCGTGCCCGCCGCACCAAAGATGGGCATGAAAGAAATTCGCGCCCTGCGCAAAGCCGAGTCCGAACGCCGTCAGGCCGAGAACAAAGAGCGACGCAATCAGCTCAAGCGCATCGCCGAACTCGAGGCCTCCATCGTCGAACTGGAAGCCAAGCAAACCGAACTGACCGAAAAACTGGACGATCCCTCGTTATACCAAAACACCTCACGTGCGCTCGAACTGAACCGCGAACTGGCCGGCGTCGCCGACTCCCTGGCCAAGGCCAATACCGAGTGGGCCTATCTCGCAGAAAAGGTGCCCAAGGAATCCGAGGTCTGAGACTTTCTAGGAGCGCACGCGTCTCGCGTGTCGTCGTTGGCGTCCCGGCCAACGATCCCTTTCCGGCGGGACGCCGGAAATCGCACGCGGGGACGCGTGCGCTCCACCAGAAAAACGTCCTCCCAAAACTACCCGCCGGATGACTTGCCGGGCTTGATTGAAAACCAAAACCTAAGACACTGCTTTTGCCACCCATGCACGTTCAGGATATTTTTCAAAGTCATCCGACCACCTTCTCGTTTGAGTTCTTTCCCCCGAAGACCAGCGAAACGGCGGAGAGCCTTTACGAGACCATCCGCGAACTGGAACCCTACCAACCCCATTTTGTCAGCGTGACCTACGGCGCGGGTGGCTCCACCCGCGAGTTGACCCACGAACTGGTTGTCCGCATCAAGGAGACCACTGCGTTAGGCCCGATCCCGCATCTCACCTGCGTCTGTCACAAGGAGGCCGAAATCACCGCGATTCTGGAACGTTACGCCCAGGCCGGAGTCAGCAACATCCTCGCCCTCGGCGGCGACCCGCCTAAGGGAACGGACTACCGCAAGAGCGACGACGATTTCCAACACGCCGCCGATCTCGTGAAATTCATCCGCAAATTCAACGAATCCGGCAGCCATCCCGACAAACGCGGCTTCGGCATCGGCGTGGCCGGATTTCCCGAAGGCCATCCCGGCACGCCCAACCGCCTGCTGGAAATGGATTACCTCAAAGAGAAAGTGGACGAAGGCGCGGACTACATCGTGACCCAGCTTTTTTTCGACAACCGGGATTTCCTCGATTTCCGCGACCGCTGCGAACTGGCCGGAATCACCGTCCCGATCATCGCCGGCATCATGCCGGTGACTTCCCTGGCCAGCATGAAACGCATGGCCGAACTTGCCGCCGGCGCGCGTTTCCCCGCCCGCTTGCTACGCGCCCTCCAACGCTGCAAAAATGACACCGACGCCATGAGCCGGGTGGGCATCCATCACGCCTCCGAGCAATGCCGCGATCTGCTGGAAAACAAAGTGCGCGGCATCCATTTCTACACGCTCAATCGCTCGGACGCCACGAAGCGGATTTTCGAAAGCCTCGGCATCAAGCACTCGCGCTTTGCGGAGGCCGCCCCCTAGCCGGCCTTTTAACTCTAAGGAAAGCAAGAAGGCAGGAAATAATCGCGATGAGTTCTAAGTGTAGGGGAGTCAGGAATTTTCCTGCCCTCGTGCTTTCCTTAGAGTCCTTCGCCGCAAAGAACGCTTGCCTTTCCGGAAAACGCCTTTAGTTATTCCTGCTCTCGAATGAATCATCTCGTCTCTGTCAAAATTAGCGTCGTATCCAAGGCCGTCGTCGGCCTCGGAGCCGTGGCAATTTTGCGGAGCTGATTTTTCGATCACCCAAAGAACCCACGGCCCGATGAAGGCTGTGGGATTTTTTATTTCACGGTCTCGCCGGACGCGGGTTTGCCAAAAAACAAACCCATGAATCCAACCAAAGAACGCACCACGCCGGGACCTTCCGCGAGCGACACCGCCTTTATGGCGGCGCGCGATCTGAAGAGCCACGGCTTTTTCCTCACGCCATTCTTGCAACCCGGCTTCGCAGTCCTTGATGCCGGTTGCGGTCCCGCCACCATCACAACCGGCATCGCCGAAGCCGTCTTTCCCGCCCGCGTGACGGCGGTGGATCTTTCCCCCGCGCAATTGGAAACGGCCCGCCGTCTCACCCAAGGCCGCGAAATCGCGAACATCGATTTCATCATCGCCTCGGCCTCGCGGCTTCCGTTTGCCGACCATTCGTTTGACGTGGTGTTCGCTCACGCCTTGCTCGAACACTTGCGCAAACCGGCCCAGGCCGTGCGCGAATTCCATCGCGTGACCCGCCCCGGCGGATTCATCGCCGTGTGCAGTCCGGATTGGGAGAACTGCGTCCTCGAGCCCCATTCGCCTCGCGTGGCCCGGGCCATCAACGCCTGCCGCCATTTGCAGGAGGGCGGCGGCGGCAACACCCGTGCCGGCGCGATGCTTCGCGACTGGATCACTGCGGCCGGCTTCACCCCGCTGGCCCATGATGAATGGATCGAGGAATATCAAAACCCGCGCCGGATGGTGCACGGTCTCGCCTTGGAATTGGAAAACGCCGGGCAGTTCCATCACGGCACCGCCCTGCGCGAATGGGCCACCGAGCCCGGCGCGCGGTTTGCCCAGTCGTGGAAATTCGCCACTGGAGTGCGGGCGGACGAATACCGGGAGCGAAGACATTCTATGGAGTAGCAGATCATCCTCTGATCCGACGGGACGAGCAATACGAAGCGGCGGGAGAAGCGCTCATCGAAACGATGGGCGCTCCTGCGATACGATTACCCTCCTCCACCGGAACCCGCTAAGCATCTGCCGCGTAGGCCAGCAGGTCCTCCATGGTAACGAACTCAATCGCGGAGGAATGCGTCGCCTCCAGTACAATGGGCGGAGCCATCCCCGCCTCGAAAGCCTCCACCCATCGCTGGACGCAAAGGCACCAGCGGTCCCCGGGCTGGAGTCCGGGAAAATCCATCTCCGGCCGCGGCGTGCTCAGGTCGTTGCCCTGTTTTGCGGAAAACTCTAAAAACTCCGCGCTCATCACCGCACAAACCGTGTGCAGACCCACATCGCCCGGCCCCGTGCGACAATATCCGTCGCGATAAAATCCCGTCACGGGATCGCTGCAGCAACATTGTAAATCTCCGCCGAGGACATTGGTGGGCATTTGTTTTAAGAGTCGTTAAGGGCTTAAAGTTAATGGTTGAGAGGCTGGCAATCGACTGAAGCCCGCAGCATCCTTTATCAACCATCAACCATCAACCCTCAACCATCAACTCCCCAAATGCGCATCCTCTTTGTCCCCTTCGGCAGCGAGGGCGATGTGAACCCCCTCTTCTGGCTTGCCGACGGCCTGGCCGCCCGCGGCCACCAACCCGTCTTCCTCCTCACCCCGCATTTTGGCCATCTCGCCACCAGCCGGGGTTTTGCGTGGGTGCCCATGGGCGACGAGGAAGACTTTCTGCGCTTCGCCCGCGAACCCCTCTTGTGGAGCCGCCTGCGCGGACCCGAATTCGTCATTCGCGGCATGGTCGAAACCCTGCCCGCCTACCGCGAGGCCTTTGCCCTTGCCCCGCGGCCCGTTGACCTTGTCGTCACCTCCACCTTTGCCTTGGCCGCATCCTCCCTCGCCGAGGCGGAAAAAATTCCGCGACTCACCTTGCACTTGCAACCCCTCTGTCTGCAAAGCGAATACGAATGCCCTCTCTTTCAACCCGAACTCGTCTGGCTCAACCAATCCCCCCGCTGGGTCAAACGCGCCTTCTTTCGTTTGGTGGACCTCGTGCTCCGGATGCTCGCGCAAAAACCGCTCAATCAATTCCGCCGCGACCTTGGCCTCCCGCCATTCCGCAAATTCTACGAGGAAGCCGTCAACGGGGCCCCCGCCATCGCCGCCCTCTTCCCCGATTGGTTCGCCCCGCCCCAACCGGACTGGCCCGCCCAACTGCGCCAATTCGGTTTCCCCCTCACCGCCGACCCGCGCCCGCTCCCGCCCGACGTGGAAACCTTTCTCACCGCCGGCCCGCCTCCTGTTGTCTGGACCCACGGCTCGGCCAATTTCGACATCCGTCATTTCCAGGAACGCGCCCTCGCCGTTTCTCGGGAACTCGGCCTGCGCTGCCTCCTCGTCAGTCTCGAACCGCCGGGTAATCCCCTCCCGCCCGAGACCCACCACGCCCCCCACGTGCGCTTCGAGGACCTCTTCCTCCGCTGCGCCGCCGCCGTTCACCACGGCGGCATCGGCACCACCTCCAAGGCCATCGCCGCCGCCATTCCGCAACTCATCATCCCCCGCGCTCACGACCAACCCGACAACGCCGCCCGCATCGTGCGCCTCGGTCTCGGCCAGACCCTCTCCTTCGGCAAGCTCGACACCCCTGATCTCGCCCGGTCCCTCCGTGGACTCCTCGCTTCGCCCGCCGTCAAGACGCGCTGCCTCGAATATCAATCCCGCCTGCGCGATCCGCTGGCCTCCCTGTGCGATTGGGCCGAAACCCTGGCGGAAAAAAGCTAAGCCACAGTTGAAGCGGAAGGGAGCTCCGTCCGGAAAGAAATCAGTCCCCTACTCATACCGAAGCGCCTCGATCGGATCGAGTTTGGAAGCGCGCATCGCAGGATAAATTCCGGAAACGATGCCGGCCAGAATGGCAAAGGCCACGCTGAAAATCACGGAACTCCAAGTCATCAGCGGCACATTCTCTGTCGGGGCCACCGCGATGAGGACCTGGATGAGAATCGCTCCAGCCGCCACACCGAGGATGCCACCGATGAAGGCGACGGAGATGCTTTCCACCAGGATTTGCATGAAAATATCGCGACCCTTCGCGCCCACGGCGAGGCGGATGCCGATCTCGCGCACGCGTTCGGTGATGCTGGCCAGCATGATGTTCGTGATGCCGATGGCTCCCACCACAAGACTGATCACGGCGATGAGTCCCCCGCTCAACCGGGTGGCCGCGATACTCTGCTCCGTGCGATCAAACCACTCCTCGCGCGTCTCCAGTTCGTAGTCGTCCACCCCGCGATGGGTCGCATCGAGCGTGCGCCGCACCTGGTCGAGGGTCTCATGGAAATCATCGATATCTGCCACGCGGAAACTCAGGGTTTCCAACTTGACCGTATCCACCGAATCGTCGGGGAAGAGGCCGGATTTGAATTCATAAAAGAGAGTCGAAAGGGGAATAAAGACGGATTCGTTTTTTCCCCGGAAGGGATCCCAGCGGCTCCCCTTCTTTCTCCGCGTGTTGTCACCGGCGCGCGGCTTGTTATGGGCGGCGAGAATGGCGCGCATGCGCTTGTCCTGTTCCCGCTCATAGCGGGCCAACACCCCCACCACGGTGAAAGGAGATTGATTGATAGTCAGGGTGCGGCCGAGGGTTTCCTTGGGCGGCAGGGCGGGCCAGAGTTTCCTCGCCATCTCATCCCCGATCACCACACTGCGGGAGGCACGCTCGACATCAAGATCGGAAATAAAACGCCCAGCGGCAAGTTCGTGCCTGGCGACCACAAAATGGTCGGGCCAGACGCCGCGAACTCCCTTGCGGTCGGAAGAAAACTCGCTGGCCACCAGCGCGCCATGAGTCATCTCCGGTGAAACATGCGAGACGTTGCCCACGCCGGCCTGAATGGCCCGCGCATCCAGGAGGGTGCGGCCGGGGGAGAGATTCCAAAACTCGAACATGGCACTGGAGATTTCCTTGTTCTGGATACTGACAAGCTCCAGCCCGCCCATCTGCTGCATGAAGGTTCGGGTGCCTTTCTCAATGCCGGCGGTGAGCGCCATCATGGCAATGAGACTGCTCACGCCCATGACGATGCCCAGCATGGATAGGGCGCTGCGAAATTTGTGCGCCGCGATTTCCCGCAACCCCGTCTCCAGGCAGATGAGGAGGTTCATGCGGATGGTTGATGGTTGATGGTTAATGGTTGAGAGGAAGAACCCCGATGAGGCCGCGGCAGGAAATGCCCGTGTCTCGCAACGGCCTCCGGCGATCCTGCGAATCTCAACCAATAAGCCTCAACTCCCCTCATGGCGCGTATTCCCGGCGGATGCGGCCGTCGCGGATCTCGATCACACGCTTGGTGATGGCGGCGACATCGGGGTCGTGAGTGACCAGGACGACGGTCTTGCCGTCCCGGTTGAGCTGACGGAACATCTCCAAAATCATCTCGCCGGTTGCGCTGTCGAGATTGCCGGTGGGTTCGTCGCCGAAAAGGATGCGCGGCCGGTTGACCAGAGCGCGGCCGATGGCGACGCGCTGGCACTGGCCGCCGCTCAACTGGGTGGGCCGGTTGCCCAGCCGGTCGCCCAGGCCGACCGCTTTCGCCACCTCCACCGCGCGGGCGCGGCGTTCGCTTTTAGAGGTTCCGGAATAGATGAGCGGTAACTCGATGTTGCGCACCACATCCAGCTTGGGCAGCAGGTTGAACGACTGGAAAACGAAGCCCAACTCGCAGTTGCGCACTTCAGCCAGCGTATCGGCGCTGGCCGAACTGAGGTCTCGACCGCAGATTTCCATGCGGCCGGAACTGGGCGTGTCCAGACAGCCGAGCAGATGCATGAGGGTGGACTTGCCGCTGCCACTCGGACCAACGATGGCGAGGAATTCCCCCTCCTCAATGCGCAGGCTCACACCATCGAGCGCGCGGATTTCCTGATCGCCGATGCGATAGGATTTTTTTACGTCTTCGAGAAAAACAAGAGACACGGGATGAGGGTCATTAGTTATAGTCAGCGGTCATTGGAAGGGGGCACGTGGAGCTCACCTAATGACTAATGACCATTGACTAATGACAGAATAATTCACGACTTCGCCGGAGCGAGAGCGGGCTCGACCAGAAGGATTTCCTCGCCCTCGCTCACCCCGGACTTAATTTCCACAAAGGACAGGTTGGTGACTCCGACGGTCACATTGCGCTTCTCCGTTGATTCGCCTTTGCGCACATAGACCACCGCCTGCTTGTTTTCCTTGAAGATGGCGCTGACTGGCACGCTGACCGCACCGTCGGCCTTGCCCACCGGCACATTCATACTCACCGACATGCCGGGTTTGAGGCGTCCGTCGTTGTCCTCGATCAAGGCGTGAACCTCGAAACCCTTGATGTTATTTTTCACCACAGCGAGTGGAGCGATGAATTCGATATGGGCGCGGACGGGATCCTCGGCGGTGTCAGACATGTTCACTTCAACAAGCTGGCCCGGGGTCAGGCGCGGGGCATCCACTTGGTTGACGTGCGAGTTGATCAACAATTGCGAGAGGTCGGCAAAGGTCATGATCTCGGTACCGGAGTTGACACTGGCGGCGGCAACGACCACCTGGCCCTCAATGACCAAGGTGTCCAGCACGGTGCCATCAGCCGGCGCGATGATCTTGGTTTTACTCAGCTTGTCCTCCACGGTCTGCAAACGGCTGCGGGACTTGGCCAGGGTGTTTTCGGAAATTGCCAGATCAGCTTCCAGATTGGCGAAGACTTCCTTGCTGATGAGCTTTTCTTTGTAGAGCGCGCGGGCCCGCTCGGTGTTGCCGCGGTTTTTGTCCACGGAAAGTTGGGCTCCGGCGATGTCGGTGAGGGCGGAGGCTTTCTCGGTGAGGAGATCCGTATCGTCAATCTCGGCCAGCAAGCCGCCCTTGGGAATTTTTTGCCCGATGGTGGCGTGGATTTTTTTTACCTTGCCCCCGACCTCGGCCTTGATGGGAACCTGAAAAGCAGCGGTGATTTCGCCGGTGAGAAGCAAGTTCGATTCGATATCCCGGCGTTCAGCCTTGGCGCTCATCTCCGGCTTTTCCGCCGCTTCTTGCGGCAGCCATTTTTCCCGCCCCAGCCACGCGACGAGCGAGAGCAGGCCCAGGACGATGACCGCGACAAAAAGCCAGCGGGGCACATCTTTCACAAAGCGGGCTCCTCGGCAAAAAACAGTGCGCAAGATGCGCTGTAGGTGTGGATAAAGTTCCGGTCGCCCAGCGGACCGATCTCCCCGCTGCAAAAGAATCCCGCGCTGGAGTGCTCGCCAAGAATTTCCTCCAAGAGGCCGGCATCATGACCCTTGCTGCCGAAGAGGTGGGCACCGCGACCGGAGCAGGCGAAAAGCAGCGAAGCCAGCGGCGCTCGGCCGGATTCCGTGGCGGCGTGGCGCAGGATGGCCCGCCATTCGGTGTCGGCGGAAGTTTTGTCGCGAAGCTGATATTGCAAAGTTTGCCCCACTCGCGGAAATCCCCCGATAACCACCGCTCCCGAGCTCGGGTCGGCCCCGAGAATGTTGCGGATGAGAAAATCCCCGGGTTTGAAATCCTCGACGTATTCGGTGCCGGCCAGTCCGGCAAAAAGGTTGCCCTTCGCGGTGGCTTTCTCGCCATCTGAGAGCCCCTCGAAGGCGGACTCCAGCGCTTCATAAGCCGGCCGCGCACCAAGGGAATAAACCACATTGCTGTCCGCACGGGTAACCGTGAGCGGTTCGCCAATGGGCCGGCAACCCTGGCTCACCACCGGCAGCACGCGCAGTCCGGTCATCGAAACCGCCAGCGCATCCACAAGGCGTCCGTTGAAAAAAACCCCGGCGTCCTCGCCATTCTCTGAGCCACCGGCCAATCCGCCCACGGATGGCACGCCCGGCCAGGCGGCGTTCCATTCCGTCAGCCAGGCCTCGGCGTCGAAAACAAACGGATTCACCAGCGTGATCCAGGAAGCGGGATTGGCCACACCGCAGCGTTTGCGCCAGAAATCAGGACCAGCCGATTCCTCCACCATGGACTGACGGAGTGGGACGATCTGAAACCCGGCCTGCGGTGCCCCGAGAGCCAGCAGACTGAAGCCGGGTTCTTCCTCGTCCTCCTCCCCATCCTGGGTCAGACCCACGCCGGTGGCCCCGGCCAGGTCTGTCACATGGCCGTCCACCCGGACGATTTCGGTGAATTCTTCAACATGCGGCAGATAGTCCGGCGTAACGAAAGCAAAGGCCAGCAGGGCGGAACCGCCCGTGGCTGCCTTCAACTCAAAGGCGGCCTCGGCCACATCCTGCGGGGAGAATTTCCCCTTGCGGTGCACGCTGGCGCACTTGCTGTTCATACGGTGAGTTTCCCGCGAAGCCAGCGGATGTCAACCACCAGCGTGTCCCGACTCCCTCATACCCTGCTTCCCGGCACGAATTTTCGCCTATTTCGCCGGAACTGGCACCGGAATCACGATCTTGCCGTCTTTCTCGGCCACCGGCATTTTGCTGGTATTTTTTCCGCTGCCGCTGGCGCCTGTCGATTCCACCATGATGACGAGTTGTTTGTAGGGCTCGAGAGGCAGTTTAAATTTTTTCCCGTCGGGCATGGTCTTCGGCTCATTGAGCTTGGCCGCTTCCTCGGGCGTCGGCGTCACTAGTTCGATGCTCGTAATCTTGCTGCCGGGCGGGATCGGCATCGTCACCATCATTTTGAAAAACTCCACAATCTCAGGCGGCGCTCCTTCAGTGTAGAGATAGGAAGTCAGCGTTTCTTTGTCACCGGCTTCAAGGGCGGTTTTGTAGCTGTCCAAAAACGCTTTTTCCGCTGCGGGCGTCGCGGCGCGGACCGGCAGGACGAGAAAAACAGCAGCCAATAAAACGAGAACGGGATTTTTCATCCGTTTCGCTTAATGCGTCCCGTTGCGCAAAGAAAGCCCGAAGTGTTCGGACACAAGCGAAGCTTTCGACCTCTTTTCCCCTCGCCCTGCTTGCCAGGAAGCTATTCAATCGCTCGAACGTCTCCACTTCACATTATGAACATTCCGCGATGGTTTCGTCTGGTTGTTTTCCTTCTCCCCTCCCTTCTTTTCGCCGCGCCTCCGCAGGCCACGCCGACTCCCACCGGACGACAAATCCCGGCGGCGTTGCGGGATTGGGAGGACTGGGCGACTTGGGGCGACGCGCACCGGTCGTGCCCGACTCCCTATAACGAGGCGGGCAAGCACCTTTGTTTCTGGCCTTCGCGGCTGGGGTTGCAAGTGGATCGTACGGCCGGACGCTTCGACTTGGGCGTGACGGTTTTCAACGAAACCTGGGTGCCCCTGCCCGGTGGACGCGAGGCTTGGCCGATCGATGTGAAAGCGAATGGCGTCGCCGTTCCGGTGCTGGAGCACGACGGACGCCCCGCCGTGAAACTTGCGACGGGCACTTACAAACTGGAAGGCGGGTTCCGCTGGAACGAAATCCCGCAAGGCCTTCCCCTGCCCCGCGAAATCGGCGTGCTCGCGCTCACGCTGGAAGGTGAGCCGGTGGATGCGCCGACCTGGGACGCGCAAGGATTTCTCTGGCTGAAACGCGACGCATCCTCCGAGGAGGCGGACAAGGATTTTCTCTCGGTCAAAGTCTATGCCCTGATCGAAGACGGCATCCCGCTCTGGCTGCACACGCAGGTGGAATTAATTGTTTCGGGCAAAAGCCGCGAGGAGGAAATCGGCGCCATCCTGCCCGCAGGCTGGAAACTCTCCGCCGTGAACAGTCCCCTTCCCGTCGTGGTGGACGACGCCGGACGGATGAAGGCGCAGGTGCGCGCGGGGAAATGGACGGTGAATGTGGATGCATTCCGGCTCGATAATCCCCCGGAGTTTCGCTACGCGGCCGAGGCCAAGCCGGCGGCGGAGGAAGAGTTGATCGCGTTCCAAGCCAAGCCGGATTTCCGCATGGTGGACATCACCGATTCGCCGTCGGTTGATGTCTCACAAACGACTTTCCCTGACCAGTGGCGGGAATTTCCCGTCTATCGCTGGGACACCGCCACGCCCTTTACCATGGTGGAACGCATGCGGGGCATGGGCCTGCAAAAACCGCAGGGACTGAAAATCAACCGCACCCTCTGGCTTGATGAAAATGGCCGCGGGCTCACCTTCCGCGACCGCATCTCCGGCGCGATGCAGCAAATCTGGCGTCTCGACGCGGCGGAGGGTCAGGACCTCGGTTCCGTGCGCAGCAACGGCGAGGGTCAGCTCATCACCCTCAATCCGCAGAACAATGCACTAGGCGTGGAGATCCGCACCCGTGCTCTCAATTTGGAAGCCACCGGTCGCTCGGAACGCTCCGGCGAACTCTCCGCCACCGGCTGGCGCTCCGACGCGGACGCGCTCAACGTCGCTTTGAATCTCCCGCCCGGCTGGCGCCTTTTTGCCCTCTTCGGCGCGGATTGGGTGCGGGGCGATTGGCTCACCGCCTGGACCTTGCTCGACCTTTTCCTGCTTCTGATATTTTCGCTGGCGGTGTTCCGGCTCTGGGGCTTCGCTCCCGCGGTGGTGGCGTTTCTGGCCTTTGGGATTTCCTACCACGAACCTGGTGCGCCGCGCTATGTGTGGCTCGTCCTGATCATGCCGTTGGCTCTGCTCCGCGTGGTGCCTGATGGCTGGGGACGCCGCCTCTTGCAGATCTGGAAGTGGGTCATGGTTGTCATCTTTGTCTTAATCCTCGCTCCATTCCTTTCCGCGCAAGTGCAACAGGCTCTGTTTCCGCAGTTGGAAAAACTCGGATCCGAAAATCGAATGCTGATATCCCCCAGGTCAGAGCAACAAGCTGATGTTGTTTCCGCCGCAAGTGCTCCACCAGTTAATGAGCTACAAACAAGGATCCTAGAACAGGAAAGCCTGCCCGCAGGAAAAGCTTACCGCGGTTCGTGGGGGATGGCTTCGCCCTCAAACGTCTCCGCCAAAAGCAATCTCATGTATGACACCAGAGCCCGCATCCAAACCGGCCCCGGCGTGCCGGACTGGAACTGGCGCACGGTGACGTTTGGCTGGAACGGCCCGGTGCAGGCCTCGCAGCAAGTGCGGCCTATTTTGATTTCGCTCACGGTGGAACGTATCCTCACCGTGCTGCGGATCGTCCTTCTGCTGGCGCTGGCCGCCATTCTGCTCAATGCCCGGCGGCTGACCGGCCCGTTTTTTCAAGCTTCGGGCAAAACGGCGATCTGGCTGGCTTTTCTGGCCTTGAGCCTCACCGCCACACACGCGCAGGACATCCCGGACAAGGAAACGCTCAAGACCCTGCACGACCGACTGCTGGAACCTTCCGACGCCTACCCGAACGCCGCGAACATTCCGTCCGTCACGCTCACGATCAAAGACCGGCGCATCAGCATGGAGGCGGAGATTCACAACGCCATTCGCACGGCGGTTCCGCTGCCCGGACGGCTGCCGGCGTGGTCACCGGTTTCCGTGACGGTTGATGGAAAACCCGAGGCAGCGCTGCGCCGCGACGACGGTTATCTTTGGGTTGTGCTGAGCGAGGGCGTTCATCGCGTGCAGGTGGAGGGACTCCTGCCCGATGTGACCGAATGGGAGTGGACCTTCCAGCTCAAGCCACGGCGGGTCACGATTGACGCGTCGGGGTGGAACGTGAGCGGCGTGCGCCCGGATGGCACGCCTGAGCAGCAGGTCTTTTTTGCGCTCAAACAAAAAACCACCGCCGGACAGGCCAGTTACGACCGTCAGGATTATCAATCGCTTGTCGTGGTCGATCGGCGGCTGGAACTCGGCCTCGTCTGGCAGGTGCGCACGACCGTTTCGCGCCTGTCGCCCGAGGGCAAGGCGGTGTCCCTGCGCGTGCCTTTGCTCGCGGGAGAAAACGTTCTTTCGTCCAACGCAGTGGTGAAGGACGGCTTTATCGAAGTCCGCCTCGGCGCGCAGGAACCGGCTTTCACCTGGGAAAGCGAGATTTCCTTTGCCCCCGATCTCAAACTGACCACCAAGCCCGATGATTCCTGGGTGGAACGCTGGAACCTTGTTGCCTCGCCCGTGTGGAACGTCACCATTTCCGGCCTCGCCCCGATCTTCGAACCGGGCAATCCCGAACTCGTGCCGGTCTGGCATCCCTGGCCGGGCGAAAGCGTGGATCTGGCCATCAGCCGCCCCGCGGCCATCGCTGGCGCCACCGTCACAGTCAACAACGGCACCCACACTGTCACCCTCGGCAAACGTCAGCGCACCGCCAAGCTCGACCTTTCGCTGCGGTGCAGCCTGGGCGAGGATTTTCTCATCGGCCTGCCCGCCGGGGCGGACGTGACCTCGCTGAACTTTAACGGTTCAACCATTCCCGTGCGCATGGATGGCGGCAAGGTCATCGTTCCGCTGCGCCCCGGCGACCAGTCTCTCTCGCTGGAATGGAAAACCAACACCCCGCTGGGCTTCCACGCCCAAGTCGAGGAGGTCCGCCTGCCGGTGGAAAGCGCGAACATCAAGACCGTGCTCACCGTTCCCGACAATCGCTGGGTTCTCTGGACGAGTGGTCCCTTGCGCGGACCCGCCGTGCGTTTTTGGACCGTGTTGATTTGCTGCCTGCTCGCCGCTTGGGTGCTGGGCCGGGTGAATCTCTCCCCGCTGCGCCCCGTTGAGTGGATGCTCCTCTCGCTCGGGCTCACCCAGGTTTCGCTCGCAATTGCCCTGATCGTCATCGGGTGGTTGTTTTTCCTGGCCTGGCGCGGACGCGCATCGTTTTTGCGCCTGCCGGTGCTGGCTTTCAACCTGCTGCAAGTGCTGCTCATCGGCCTCACCGCGCTTTCGCTCGGCATTTTCGTCGCCGTGGTCGCCCAGGGCTTGCTGGGTAACCCCGAGATGTTCATTCAAGGCAACGGCTCCAGCCGGACCCTGCTGAACTGGTATCAGCCGCGTTGCGAAAACATGCTGCCCCAGCCGGGCTGTTGGACCGTTTCGATCTGGTGGTTCCGTATCCTCATGCTTGCCTGGGCGCTCTGGCTCGCCGCCTCGCTCATCCGCTGGCTGCGCTGGGCCTGGGAGCAGTTCAGCACTGGGGGCTGTTTCCGAAAGAGTGCAAGCTCCGTGACGCCGCCGCCCTTAAATCCGGCTTGAGTCTATTGAGCGGGGCATTGAGTAGCTCTCACTGAGAGGACGCCTTAGCCGGCAGTACTAAGAACAATCCAGCCAGTAGAGTAGGGAGGGAAGCCACGGAATGAGAGGCACAAGGCCAATGACCGCCGACTTCCTTCCCCCTCGTCAAACCGGACGTGCAGATTTCCCGCATCCGGCTTTAGCAGGGCGTTATTGTGCGGCGCATTCACA
>JBGTGQ010000009.1:0-28627 GCA_041746635.1 Terrimicrobiaceae bacterium
GGGATGAAATTTCTCGGCAAATCTCCGCATGATTTTCTTCAAACTGGAATGCAAAACCTGATCGGGATTGAGACCAGCAGCCACCAACGCATCGTGCTGCTCTTTCGACATTGAGAAAATCAGACGATGCGCGATGACCGGACGGCTTGCTTGCGAGGGACAGTTTGCCAAATGATTTTGCCAGACTTCCGTGATGCGGCGCTTGCGCTCCGTATTGGAAAGCTGCGCGGGCGCTGTGCTTGTGCCGTCCGAGTTGCGGCGGATCTCGTTGTGCAAAAATCCTCCCGCGTGAACCTGACCGAGCGTTTCCTTAGAAGCGTAGTCCGTGAAGTTTTTTAACTTCCGGCCGATTCGTTGCTCCATGTCGGAACGCTCGCGCAATGAAGCCTTCCGGCTGGAAGTTTCATCGAGGTATTCCAAATCCAATCGCCCGCGAGCGGTGGATTTTCGGGCGAAGATTTGCCCGTCCTTCATGCCAGCAAGTCGAGCACTTCAAGGGCCTGATCGAGTTTGCTTTCCATGCGCGCCATGACATCCGGGCGAAGGACATCCTTGGCGGAAATGGAAAAAACAAGGGCCTCAAAAGTTTCGGGTTTCGTTTTGAAACCGAGTGCCTTGTGGATCGTATCGAATCGCTGTTGAGACTCGACGGTGATGTCGAGGTCAATGCGGGCGCTTTTGGTTTTGGGATTACGTGCCATACGTTCTATCGGAATTGGTTGTTGGGGTTTTGGAAAATGGTGACTCCCTCCGAAGCGTGCCTGACACGCGCAGGAACGGCGGGAAATTGAGCGCCAGCGACCCGCCCGCACTTTTTCCGGGAAAAAGTGCTATCCTGACGGGCATTTGATCCGGGAAAATGACCGCAAAGGTGAGAAAGCCCGGTCTGTCGGGTAGGTCTTTCAAGGAGTCCTGAAGCTTGTTTTCGAGGACTCCGCATGAGAGGTCGAAGCAGTTGCCCCCGCCGTTTCTTTTCGTCTGGAACCGGGGCTTTGGGGAGAGCGAAGACGGAAAGAATGGGCGGATGGAACCCGATTGTTCGGGAAAGATGAGCTGGTTTGGGACGGCTGCGATGGCGGAAGGGCCGAGGACTCGAAGTGCCCACCGTCCTGAGCAGCGGTCCCAAGCCAGCAGGCCAAAAGCGAAGGTTTGCACGGATGCGCTGTTTTGAGCGGGTCGAAGGGTCAGGCCGCTGATTCTTGGTGTCTGGAGCCGGGCGGAACGGTCGAGCGAGGACACCAAGAATGGGCGGCACGACCCCGTTGGATCGGGAAAGGTGCGCTGGTTTGCGGTGGCAGCGAGGAAGGAAAGCCCGAGGAATCGAGGAGCTTTCCCATCTGAGCAGACGCCGCAAACGAGCGCGAATGAAGAGTGATTTCGAGCGAATGCCTGGAAATGAGCGGGTCGAAGCATGATGCCGCCGCCGATTTGAGAAGGCACGGAAGCGGAGCGGACGGCTCTCTCAATTGGGCGGCTAGGGTGCGAGTCGCCTTGAAAGGTAAGCTGATTGGGCGGAGACGATAGGCATGTGGGGCAAGCCTGCGCCGCCCCCGATGCCGTCAGCGGCTCCGGCCAATGAGCGGGACAAAAGCGCGGATGCGCCATGTGGGAATAGGAAAGGTTCACAAGCTCATGCCTCGTTTGTGCGCCTGCCCAAGATGCGGCTTAAAAAGCTCCTGTTGGCTATGGGTGATCGGGCCGCGTGGAGTTTGAATCCCGCTCGGAACGGCCGGGAGCCGGACAACTTTCGGTTCCTCCTGCACGGGGGTTGCCGGTTCGCTGACGGCCTCGGCCTGGCTCGGTTTCGAGCGGAGAATAAAACCACGGGGGGATTCCCCCGCTAGCAAACCGGCTTGGCGGGCGGCGTCCACTTCGGCCCGGCTCATAACGCCGGTGAGCTTGTCAAAGGGAATGGTGCGGGTGAAATCGCGGCCTCCGTTTCCCCAATTATCCAACACGGTGACAGAGACCTTGTTGACTTTCTGAATCACCGACCAGCCGCCCCGCGGCGACGCCCAACACTTGCAGCTTCCGCCAATTTCCGGCGTGTTTTTGTCGGCCACAATGCCGCCATCCGACGCGAGCATGGCCCGCTCATAGGTCAATCGGTTTTGGGTATGCTCAATCCAGCGTTGTGCCCAGCGAATGCTTGACCGGTAGTGAACCAATGCGCGCTCAACGACCTCTTCCACTGTGCGAGGAGCATAAAGGTTTGGGTAGCTGCCCGACAAAGCATCCCATGCGCTGGGATTCTGATCAAAATCTGGCCTGTCGCCTTCCTTCCTCGGCATCCTGAAATCCGAGTGGCGAGCAACAATCAATGCCTGATCTTTTGTCAGCCCCTCGTTGCCCCATGCCCTCAACCCAAATTCGTAGTTCTTCAAGTATTTTGCATACTTCCGCTCATCGGATTCCAACCCCTTGATGCGACGGGCACGAACTGCAGGAAGTTCCTTGTATTTCGCGTGTTGAATTGCGGCCTCAGCGCGGGCCGTCCAGTATTTTGACGTGTCCCACATTTTGATGCTTTTGCGCATCCCGTCATCAATGCGTTGGGCGTCCTTCCTGGCGCGGCGCTCGCTGTGGTGGCCGACAAGGATGGGCTGACCGAACGGGATATGTTCCACGATGGCATCCACGTTTTTACGGGCTTGCTCGGCGTCCGTTGCCCGGTTCTCGCTGAAAATGTCGAAGCGTTCGGCCCGTTCCTCGGCGCGTTTGACAAGGGATTTGTCGTCGTCACCGATCTCGCCGCAAAGCTCCATGAGCAGGTCGGCCCGCTGCGGCGTCCACATGGGAGCAACAAAAAGTTGCTGCCGGGGTGCCCACTTAAAGCCGGCGGCCTTCAGCCGGGAATACATGTCGGAATCGAGCCGGAGGATAGAATAGAGACGCAGTTTGTTATCTTCGGGGGAATAGGTGGCGGTCAGTGTCATGGTATGAGCCGTGGGATGTGCTGCCAGTGGCAGGGATTAAAGATGGAGGGAGTGTCGCTGCGGCATGTCGGCGACGCGCGCGGAGCGGACGTAGGCGACGAGATCGGCATTCCAGTCGTTAAGCCGGGGGCATTCGGACGAGATTTTGAAGCCGGAGAGTCCAACGCTGCTTTCCCAAGCCCGTTGACAACCGAGTTCCCCCGCGTCGTCGTTGTTCAACGCGACAATGAAGCTTTGGCCGCGGTCGCAGGTCTGCTCCAATAGATCGTCCGGCACGAAGGAACCTGCACAACTGACGACGGCGAGCCGGTCATGCCTGCTCGCGGGCAGGGTGTGATAACTCAATGCCTCAATCGGGGATTCGACGGCAACGACAGTTTCGGCATTGGCGAGATCGCCCACAGCGAACCACGCCGAGAGCTTGTTGCCCAGGCAGGGACGGAAGCTGGATTCGTGGCGGGTGTCGCGCAAAGTGGCCCCTTCAACCTTGCCGTGCGGGGTGCGATGCAGAAAAACAATGCCAGGATTGGGCCTGTGGTTGTTGGCATAGATCGAGCCGCGTTCGTGCAGTTCGTCGACGATGGCCGGTTCGATTTTCCGGGTTTCGACAAGGTAATCGCGGGCTATCGGCCAACTACCGGGGCTTGGAACAGCGTATTGAGCGGCCAGTTCTTCAAAGGGCCTGCGCGTGCTGGCTGGACTCTTGTTCGGCGGAAAGATCAGCCCCGCCCCAGTGGGGCGAAAGCCGTCTGCCAGAACGTGACAGGTGGTTTGAAAATCTCCGCCGCAAAGGTGCATTTGCAAGTCGATGGCTCCCGCGCCACCAGTGCCGGCTTTGTTGTCGAACCACTTGTTGCCGGTGACAACGATGTTGTGATGTTTGCTCCGGGCGCGAATGCTCGCGCCCTCCTTCGTGATTTTGAAGCCGTGCCAGTGGAGAAGCTCCCCCAAAGGAATGCCTCGCACCTGGTCGGTGGCTTGTCGCATCGCCGCCCTCATTACCAGCCGATACTGTGGCAGAAGTCGGACACCAGTTCGTCCACCACGGCCTGTGGGGTACCTGTCGTCGCGCCGAGCTGTTCAAGGGTTGCCGAACCGAGCAAGTCAGCCCGGACGCAATACAAGACCACGGAAGCCCGGAGTCCTTTTTGCTCAACGGTGTCCGCTTCGGCTACCCAGCCGAAGGTCCGGCTCAGGACTTCACAAATGCGATCAAGCTGATCTTCCGGCGCGGGAAGAGGTTCAAGAAAGTCAACCGGGTGGCGGCGGTCGGAGTGGCGGATGTCATTTTCAGGGAGTGTTTGCGTTTTCATCCCCGCCACTATGGCGGCAGAAAAATGCCGCCCTGCTCCCGTTTGGGAGCAACTCGATCCCAGTTAAAGTGGAGCCGTTTTTACGCTGAGACCGCCTTCATTGGACAAAGAACAAGGTCTCCGGCTTGGACCTCGCAAAATGGATCATATTGCGGATCGCCTCAATCTTCACGACCTTGGCCATACCCTGCCTGTCTTTTTTGGTGTCTCGGTCCTCGATGATGAACCCTGCAATTCCCGTGGCACTGGCCGGAAATCCTTCGTCCAGCCCTCTTGTCATGTGCCAGACCCAGCCCCCAGACATGCCGTGAAGGTCAAACAATTCCGGGATCGGCTTGATGGTGATGCCCTCCCGGAAGTCACCTCTCTTGTTCATCCGAGAAGGACCTTCGCATTTGTGGATGGAGACTGTGTGAAAAAGGGGGTTGATCACGTCGAACAGCCTCGGCAGAACGAGAGGGTTCATCAAGTCTGAGACATATCTTGGAATCGCTCGATCTTGCGAGGTCAGAAGGTGTACCGTTTCCACGGTATGCGTCTCGCGTCTACCGACGCAAGGAATTGAGAGATGTCTCGCCTTCCGAAATACGTGAACCGTCCCCGTCCGTCCTGAGCGGCAAGGGCAACCGGCATTCCTGGGAAATACGATGAGAATGCGTCAATTGCATCGTTGGCAGCCGAGTTCGAATTCAAAACGTGTGCCTTCACGATAACACACGCGAATGTAATACCCTGCTCACGAATTACCGCACCGTCGATTGTGGTACTCATCGCGACACCACCGCAGTTGAGCCTACCGAAATGAGACTTGCGCCAACCCGATAGAGAACCGCGGCCTCAGGGGGATTTGGGGCATACGCCGCGGTGTCGTCGCGGATCCATTCCCCGGTTTTACTGTGCTTAAACCATACTGCGAGGCGGTCGCCACAAGAGTTATTGAGCACGAAATTACCCCGCTCGGCATAGGCGTGATGATTTACTCCAAGCGCATCCTCGATCAACATCGATGACGCGCTCGTGCTGCGCCCAGTATGAACCCGGACGATTTCTCCCGGTTTCAGAACGGTATTCGCAGAACCGTTCCAATAGATGGTAGCCTGCTTGGCCTCGCACCCCGGGCCAAAGTCGGTATCGGAGAGATGGAGTGTTGATAGGGCAACGTTGGCGTCGCCAGAGTTCCTCAAGTCCACCCATTCAGCCAAGAGCTGATGAGGGATGGGAAAACCGGCAACTTTGTCCTTACCTTTCGGATTGGGTTTTGCGCGATGGATTTCGATTTGCCAGGCCATAATTTTGCGGTTGGGATGCGCAGCCAGCAGAGCCTCAATTTTTATCAGGTATGCAGTACGCAGGAGGCTGCCATCCTGCGGGAAAACGCGTAATGCGGTTTCATCAAGAACTCGTGAATCCAATGTCACTCGGAACAAAAAATTGTTCCAAAATCTGAAATCTTGCGAGTCGGCAGCAGAATGAGTTTTATTTCACTGTGCCCTCCGAGATCACCGACGAAACCGATTTGGACATTGAGGTCCAATTGGGCCTGCTCGGAACCGACGCCGAAAAGCGAGAGTCCATCCGCCTCCTTTATCTCCGTTACCGGGAGCGTCTGATGTGTTGGCTTGAGAGGGCGGTTTCTTTCATCCCAGTCGATGAAGTCGCCACGGCGATTAATGATGCGTTTGTCGAAATCTACACCAAGGCGGTTGCCAATGAGTTGAACGTCGACAGGCCGTTACGGCCTCTCATTTTCACTGTAGCCTATCGCCGGGCGGTCGATGGGGTTCGAAAAAGAAGTGCTCGCCAAAAGAAAGACGACGAATTCGCGCAAGAGATCGGAATTGCACTCCACGGCAGTGACGTGGGCAGCGCTTGGAGAACATGTTGCTCCGAAGATCTTGCGGAACGAGTCTCAACCGAGTTTCGTGCTTTCGTTCGAACATTGCCTCAGAAGCAGAAATTGGTCGCCGAGGCCATGGCCGACGGAATCGTGACAGACCCAGAAATCGTGAAAGATATCTACCGGCGTAGGCGTGAAGTTGTCTCCGCTGTCGAAGTCAAAGGGGCGAAGCAAGCCCTGAAAAAAAAGTTCCGTGAAATCCTCAACAAGAAAGGGATTCGTTAATGAGCCTCGAATCTGAGAAAGAAGAGAAAGCTGTAGAAGCTCTCATGTCTGCTGCACTACGCCCGTTCGAAAAAGAGATTTCCGACGAAGCGATTCAGGAGTTTTTTGATTCAGACTGTACGATTTCAGTCGAGGGAAAAGCGGCTCTTGAGCGCCTTTGCGATGACCCTCTTTGCAACATCAAGCCGCACCAGAACCCACAGGAGCCTGCGTTGGAAGTCATGGGCGATTACGCCGCAATGCACCGCTCCCTGGCATTGAACGAGGTAGATGAAAAAACTGACGAAGAGCTGGAAAGAAAACGTCAAGAGATTCTTAAACGCATTCGGGAACGGCGCAGGAAGACTGAGTGAGCAATCTGGTGATTGAGGAGCTGGCTGCGACTGTTGCTAGGGCTCACGAGCTCAAGTTTCCGGTCAATCTTGAAAAAATTTGCGATGAGGAAAGCATTGCGATGGCTCCGGGAAGCTACTCACGGACTTTCCATGGTCGCATCGAATTCCACGCATCAGAAGGCACCTTCATTCTTTTCTACCCGGAACCTCGATCCGACCTCCCGATTGGAAGAGTTCGATTTTCCATTTGTCACGAACTGGGACATTTCTACATTCCCGAGCACCGCGATTTGATCGTCAGCGGACGCGTCCATAATTCAGTGGAACCGTTTCGACCCGTAAAGAATCGGATTGAGAATGAGGCTGACTTGTTCGCATCATCTCTCCTGATTCCATCAGAGGCATTGGCCGAGTTTATTGGGAGCCGAAAATTTCTCTCACTTGATGCGATTTTTCATCTCTCTGATGCTGCGCAAGCGAGCATCCAAGCAAGCGCCTACCGCTATGTCGCGACGACCGACGAGCCTTGCGTAGCTGTGCTTTCCAAGGACGGAAGGATTGTTCGTACGCGCTCGTCCCTGCATGCAGATGCGCTTGGCTTCGGTGGACTCGGTAATCAGCACGTTCCTGAAAAGAGTCAGGCGTTGAAATGTCTTGGGGCCAGCCCGCGGGATGTGCTTGGTGGGGCTGCGCATACGGCAGAATGGTTTTCGGAACGTAGATATGGCGCGAAGCTCTGGGAAGAGAGCGCATCTCTGGGTCGCGGCTACGTTCTTTCCCTGTTGTCTTGGGAAGATTCGGGAAGATGAATTTGAGAGGAGTTGTGGAACTTCGGACGAGAACGGTGGATTTGTCTGTCTCAATGCGTCGCAGGGATGCAGATTGCGTGACAATGCGTGACAAAATCTCCGCCAAAACTGCCATCAACTGCATTTTGCGCTGTCACGCAGGGAAAGCCAGTAGAGCTTGTATTTATCAGTGTTTGCGGGCGATTTTCCACTCGGAATGAGTGGCGACCCTAACGGGATTCGAAGCCAATTTGGTTTGCAGTTCATGACGGGAATGCACTCCGCAAATGGATTTGCAGGACAAAACAGGACAAATTTTTCGCAAAAACGGCAGTTTCCTGCACTTTGGAGTTTTCACCCCTGAGGCTCGCAGAGCCCTTCTTTATCAGGGTTTTCAGGCGTTTTCGCCTGCAATCGAGATGGGGTGACCGACGGGACTCGAACCCGCAACAACCAGAATCACAATCTGGGACTCTACCATTGAGCTACGGCCACCATTTCGAAAAAGCTGCGGGTTATTTGAAACCGGCTTCGCCTGCCTTGTGCAAGGCCTGCCCTTTTACTTCGATTTTCTCCGGCGCTTTGTCAACGGGGATGTTGGGGGCGGAGTCCATCCAGCGGGGTCCTTCCGGCGCGGCCCAGCGGACGGCATTTTTCAGGACGAGCTTCACGTTGGCATCAAAATACGTCGGATAGGATTCGTGGCCAGGGCGGAAGTAGAAGATTTTTCCGGCCCCGCGTTTCCAAGTGGCCCCGGAGCGGAAGACCTCGCCGCCTTCAAACCAGGAGATAAAAATCTGTTCGTCCGGGGTGGGAATGCCGAAGGGCTCGCCGTACATTTCCTCCTCGGGAAGTTCGAAATAGGGTCCGAGTCCGGCGGTGATGGGGTGGGAGGGATGGCAGACCCACAGGCGTTCCTTTTCCCCGGCTTCGCGCCAGGTGAGCGAGCAGGTGGTGCCCATCAGGCGTTTGAAGACCTTGGAGTAATGGCCGGAATGCAAAACGATGAGTCCCATGCCTTCATTGACGCGTTTGACCACGCGTTCGACGATGGCATCCTGCACGTCGCCGTGGGCGCAGTGTCCCCACCAAAGAAGGACGTCGGTGGCGGCGAGGACTTCGTCGGTAAGGCCGTGTTCGGGCTGTTCGAGAGTGGCGGTGGCCACGGAAAACTCAGCGGTTTCCTGGAGTCCCTCGGCGATACAGCCATGCATCCCGGAGGGATAAATTTGGCGAATGCACTCGACCTTGCGTTCGTGAACGTTTTCGCCCCAGACGGTGGCACGGATTTTTGGCATGGGTCGTGAGGATACAATTTGGTGGCCCTTGATCCAGAAAAAGCGAGGCGGCTGGCGCGGCCTTTTTTATACTGCGGGGAGATTTACCGCCGCCAACCGAAGGTGGTCGTCGGATAAACCGTCACCGGCTGGCCGGGAAGCAGGGGAACGGGAGCAGGCACGCGGGTCACCGGTGTTCCCGCCGGATAATTCATCAAGGGCGAGACATTGCTGAAGGTGGGGTTTACGGAGGAAACCACCAGGGAAGGTCCCCAAGAATACCAGGCCGAGGGCGGACAGTTGTAATAGGGACGGAAGGCCACCGGCGGACAATAAGAAACGGGGGGGCAGATGGGACGAACCGGCGGGCACCATCCGCGGTTGCCGACCGAAATGGCCACCTGCGCGGTAGCTGTCCCTGCCCCCAGAGCCACAGCCGCCAAAACGAGGAGTTTCGTTTTCATGGTGTTGAATCTGTGCTAAAAGTATCCATGAAATCACCACGCTCTTCAACTGCGATTTTTGCCGGCCTGCGGGCTGTTCTGGCGATGAGCCTGCTCGCGGGGTGCGCCTCCGTCCAGTCCACTGCGGTGTACTACACGCCTTACACGGCAAAATATTATCCACCGAAACCACCCGAGGCGGTCATTCCCATCCTGGGCAAGGTCCCGCCCGAGCGGCACACCGTGATCGGCCGGCTGGCCTTCGAGACGGATCAAGGTTGGAATTTCCTGCGCAAGAGCATGATCTACAATGCGCAAATCAACGGCGCGGATGCGGTGATTCTCAAGAAGGTAAACAGTCGCCAGCAGCTTTACCTCACTGAGGTGCCGCCCCAGACGGATTGGGTGCCGATGACGAATTACTACCAAAAATGCCGCAACGGCCAGATCCAAAGCTACACGAACTGGGTGCCGTTTTTCCGCCCTGGCTACACGCAGCAAAACGTGTCCGAAATTACGGCGATTGACTCTGAGATGATCGTTTTGAAAAAGTAAGCGATGTCTTCCGCCTATTCCCTCGATCGCTACGAGCGCCCCGCGCTCAAACCTCCGGGCGGGGAGGATACGGTGCTCCTGCATTCGTGCTGCGCGCCGTGTTCCGGCGAGGTGATGGAGGCGATGCGGGCCTCGGGGTTGCAGCTCGCGATCTTTTTTTACAACCCGAACATCCATCCCCGCGCCGAATACGAACTGCGCAAAACCGAGAACATCCGTTTCGCGGAAAAACACGGCATTCCTTTTGTGGACGCTGATTACGACACAGACAATTGGTTCGCGCGGGTGAAGGGGCTGGAATACGAGCCGGAGCGCGGGGCCCGTTGCACGCAATGTTTCGACCTGCGCTTTGAGCGCACGGCCCTCCACGCGTACGAAAACGGCTATCCGGTCATTACGAGCTGCCTGGGAATTTCCCGCTGGAAAAACATGGAACAGATTAATGGGTCCGGCGAACGCGCGGCCGCGCGGTATCCGGGCATGACCTACTGGACTTTCAACTGGCGCAAGCAGGGCGGAGCCGAACGTATGGTCGAAATTTCCAAGCAGGAGCAGTTTTACATGCAGGAGTATTGCGGCTGCATTTACTCGTTGCGCGACACCAATAAATGGCGCATGGCCACCGGGCGGCCCAAGGTCGTGCTCGGGGAAAAATATTACGGCATTGGGCCGGAACAGTTGGGGCCGTGAGGCTGAGCCGATACGAGACGGGCTCCTGGCTTATAGAATTGCTTCGTTAACCGGGATCGTTGGCCATCCGCTCTTGCGGCTTCGACGGATCCCTGCCGATCACTGTAAGCGTTTCACAGCGCACCCCCATCTTCCCTTCGCTTCCTGTTCGAAGCGCAGCACGTGAAACAAATTCACCTCGCTTGATTTTCCATCTGTCCCCGGATCCGGTCAAAATCGGCCTCGACCGTCAGGAAAGCGGCGGCGATCTCCGGATCAAAATGGTGACCAATACCCTCGACAATAATCTCGAGGCTCATTTTGTGAGTAAATGGCTCCTTGTAAGGTCTTTTTGAACGCAGGGCGTCATAGACATCGGCCAGAGCCATGATGCGGCCGGCAAGGGGGATGTCTTCTCCGGCCAGCCCCTCGGGATAACCGCTGCCGTCCCACTTCTCGTGGTGGGAGATGGTAATGGCGATCCCTATATTGACGAAGGCGTTTTTCGGATATCCCTGAGTGCCGTATCGTCCTTAAGGTGCTTGCAGACCTCAAAACCGTTCATATCAGGCATCATGACATCCAGCAGAATAAGGTCCGGCGGGCGGGTCCGCGCTGCCTTCAGTGCCATGGCCCCTCGGGGAAAAGTCTGTACGCTGTAACCCTTCTCCTCGAGTATGTCCCGCAGAAGATCGAGGTTTGCCGGGGTGTCGTCCACCACCATGATTGTTGCGTTACTCTCAGCCATGGTCGTTTCCTTCGTTAGCCAGAAATGACGGTCGTTGAACATATATCGCCCCGCAACAGGGAAAAGAGGGTTTCATGCGGATTGCCTTCCGTCGATTTCACGGACTTTCCCACCCATTCCCAAGCTGGGCCCCTGGCCGTGTTTCTGGCTGGCAGCTTTGGACGCCTTGCGAAAGCCGGGCCTCGAACACAATTATTGCTAACAAAGATTTCATCCAAGATTGCTTTTTCTCTGTGACCAGCAAAAAATAAAGCATGCGGTACTTTGCTGCCAACAAACTAATCGTTGTCAGTTTGGTACTGGCGCTGGTCTTGATTGTCGCTGGAGGAGTCCTCTCCATGCACAGCATTACCCGTATGGACCGTTCGACCGCCTTGGTGTTCGAGACCATGGAGATGCTTATCCAGAGTAATGATCTCCTCTTCGGTCTGAAAGATTTGGAAGTCGAAAGCTTCCGCTACGTTATTACGGACGATCCGCGTTACCTGCAAAGCCTGACAGAAAAACGGAGAATTTTGATCGAACTCTTTGACCGCCTCCGCTCTTCGACCTCCGCGATACCAGAAGTCACCGCTGCGGTTGGGCAAATCGAGGAATCCCTTTCGGATCGCCTCGAGCGAGTCGACGAGTTGATCGAAGCTCATCAGAGGGGAGCCGAAGAATCGACCGCATTCCTTCGGAATGGCCGTGGGGTGGAATCAAGCCGTGTCTTCCAGACTAAGGTACATGTTTTGCAGTCCCAAGAAAGAATGCTCCTCGCTCAGAGAGTAGAAAAACTTCGAGAGGCGGAGTCCGCTTCGAACGTGATTATCGCAGCGACAGTTCTCACGGGATTTCTTCTGGTTCTCATCGCCGGGGTGATCGTCATTCAGGAGCACCACCGCCGCTCTCACGTTGAGTCCCAACTGACGACAACCGCAGACAAGTTGGAAGCCACCCTGAGGGATCACAAGCGCATTATGGAATGCTCCCTGGACGTGATCTGCACCATTGATGACGAAGGAAGATTTGTCTCGGTCAGCCAAGCTTGTGAAAGCGTTTGGGGCTACCAGCCCGACGAATTGCGGGGGAAGAAATTTATCGACCTCGTGCACCCGGACGATCAAGCGTTCACTCTGGAAGCCGCCCGCAGCATCATTGCTGGTCAGGCGGTGCGCAACTTTGAGAATCGGTATGTGCGCAAAGACGGAAGCGTGGTCACGATGATGTGGAGTTCGACTTGGTCCGAGGAAGACCGCTTATGTTTCTCGATCGCCCACGACATGACCGCACGGAAAAAAATGGAAGATGAGATGCGACTGGCCAAAACCGCAGCTGAGGAAGCCACCGTGGCGAAAAGCGAGTTCCTTGCCAACATGAGCCATGAGATCAGGACTCCCATGAACGCCATTATCGGCATGAGCTGGCTGGCTCTGAAAACGCCTCTCGACGAGAAGCAAAAGGGATATATCGAAAAAGTCCACCGTGCAGCCGGGGGTCTCCTTGGCATTATCAACGACATTCTGGATTTTTCGAAGATCGAAGCCGGCAAGCTCACCATAGAAGTGGTTCCTTTTTCGTCGGAAAAAATTCTCGACGAAGTTTCCGGGCTTCTCTCTTTCAAAGCCGAGGAAAAGGGACTGGAACTTGTGTTCGACGTTTCGAAAGAAATTCCCCCGCTCCTTTTGGGGGATCCCATGCGTCTCAATCAGGTGCTGGCAAACCTGGGAAGCAATGCGGTCAAATTCACCCAAAAAGGGGACGTGATCTTTGGAATCGAGGTGGAGTCACAGTCCCCCGCCGGAGTGACACTGCACTTTTGGGTGCAGGACTCAGGCATCGGTTTGTCGAAGGAGGACCAGGAAAAACTCTTTCTACCGTTCTCCCAAGCCGATTCCTCGACCACCCGGAAGTTTGGCGGAAGCGGCCTCGGCCTCGCCATCAGTAAAAAGCTCATCGACCTGATGCACGGGAAGATCTGGGTGGAAAGCGAATTGGGGAGCGGAGCGACATTTCACTTCACCGTTCCCTTGGAAATACCGAAGAAAAGTTCCACCCATAAAAGGTTCTCGGGAGATTTGAAGGGTATGCGGGCTCTCGTCGCCGACGACAACGAGCACTCCCGGGCCGTACTCGTTTCTATGCTGGAGGGATTTGGGATGAACGTCGAATCCTGCTGCAGTGGTGAGGAGGCACTACAAATTCTCCAAGCCTCGTTCAATACGCCGAGTCACCCCGAGATCATCCTCCTCGATTGGATGATGCCCGGAATTGATGGAGTCGATTGCATCAAGTTTCTGAATGCACGCGACGAATCCCCGCCCCACACTGTCATTATGGTCAGCGCCTTTACAAGGGACGAGGTTTCCTCGGCCGCGCGAAACAGAGGGGTGAACATCGACTCGTTTCTCCATAAGCCTGTCACACCGTCCATGCTGATCGATGCCATCGAAACAGCCATTGGTCTCAAACCTTCTGAGGGAAGGCACCCGGGCCTGCCGGATGATGCCCTGACCAAAACTATGCAAAGACTCGCGGGGGCAACGGTTCTCTTGGTCGAAGACAATCGGATGAATCAGGAACTGGCCGTGGAACTCCTGGAGGAAGCGGGTGTAAAAGTGACGGTCGCCGACAACGGCTTGGAGGCGGTAAATCTCCTCAAGCAGGGCCTGATTGTGGATGGCGTTCTCATGGATATCCAAATGCCGGTCATGGACGGTTACACCGCCACCTCGGAGATTCGTAAGCTGCCGCACTGCGCCCGACTCCCCATCCTGGCCATGACGGCCAACGCCCTCGCGGCAGACCGTGAAAAAGCTCTCAACGCCAGCATGGACGATCATATCTCCAAGCCATTGGAACCGCTGCTGATGTTTCAGACCATGGCCCGCCACATCCGGCCCAATTTTGGCAAGCCCGTGCTCCCGCCGTCCGGAGACCATACCGATCTGTCCTGCTTGTTGGATGTCCGTTCTGTGGAAGATGCCGGGATCAACACCCAAGCGGGGTTGGCCCTGTATATGGGGAGGCCTGCTCTTTATCTCAAGCAACTGCAGCGATTTCTCCGCGAAGAGGCGAATTTTTCCGCGGACTTTGAACAAGCGCGGAATACCAGCAACACGGGGGAAATGGTTCGCGCCGCTCATACCCTGAAAGGATTGTCGGCTGGCATAGGTGCCACCACCCTCAGCCTGGCTGCTGCGGAACTGGAAAAAATCTGCACCGCTCTGCGTCCGGAAGAACTGCCCTCCCAGTCCGTGGATCTTTCATTTGCCAAGACCCAGACCGCGCTGCATCCCATCCTGACGATGCTCTCGCGGTTGCCCAAACTGCCTGGCCCGGCTCCGGGGGGAACGAAATTCACTGTGGATTGGAAAGGCCTCGCCGATCAGCTCTCCGACATGGAAGAGCTCCTTGCACAGAACGACGGAGCAGTCAACATGGTCGCTGGTGAAGTCCTCCGGAAAATTCCTTCCGATTCCAAATTTGCCTCTGAGTTTGCCCGGATTCACCAAGCTATCGAAGAATTTGATTATGAGGCTGCCCGTGTCCTCACCGGTTCCTTTCGGAGCACTCTTCTTAAGGAAATTTCCTCCGATTAGAGCGTTTTGAATGGGATGTGGCTCCTGATGTGCGGCCGCCGAGATCGGACTCTGTGTGAGCAAAACTGCCCAGGCCGCCGCCGCAAAGCAGCTACAGATTTGCCTAATCGCTCTACGCTGGACTTAGGTTCTTCCGTGCTATCGATTCAGTGGGGAGGACTGCTTCCAAGTATCCCTCCCGGCTGTTCACCGTGTCTTTAGACAATTTCAAATCACCTCCAAATGTGCGGAGAATTTTATGAGCGACGACAGGAGAGAGGGCGAGCCGTTGGGCCTTGGACCGCGGCCTTACCGAAGATCCCAAATCAAAAAAGCGGTCGGCGTCTTCACCCGTAAGTTCGAGTGAATCAAGGCTGGCTACAAGCTTGCAGTCTGCTTCGCCAAGAAACACCGAAATGGCGGGATCCTGCCGACAAAAAATAACCGCAATCTCGCAAAAAGTTCTCAAGGCCCGACAACACAAATCCCGATCCACGCGGGTCACAAGATGCAAGGGAACTTCAGCGGAAAATTTCTGAGCGAGTTCTTGCAACAGGGAAGCCACCGGAATTTGATCCGGTTGTTCCATAGGATACTTTTCAAGCACGCCCAGAAGCATGGCATCGTCCATAAGTTGCTCCAATCTTTGACTGCTTTGAGCAAACATTTCGGACAATTCCTGGTCATTAACCATATCCAAAATAATCTGCCCAACGCCAAAGAGTCCATTGGCTGGAGTGCGCATCTCATGGGAGATCATGCGGAGGAATTCATCTTTGAGCCGACTCATATCCTCCACCCGTCTGTTAGACGCCGCCAGCTCACGGGTTCGGGAGGCGACCAACTCTTCCAAGTGCTGGTTATGCTCCCGGAGCTCTCTGCGCAAGGTCACAATTTGCAAGTGGGTCTCGATCCGAGCCAGGACTTCGCTTTGTTGAAAGGGCTTGGAAATGTAATCCACACCTCCTTGGGTGAAGGCGTCCACGATCCGGAGTGAATCCGTATTCGAGCTAATGAAAATGACGGGAATTTCCTTAAGGACGGGATCTGCCTTCAACCGTCGGCAAACCTCCAATCCATCCATGTCAGGCATGACCATATCCAGAAGGATCAATTCGGGTTGCGGTGTCTTGTGCGCAATCGCAAGTCCTTTTTCCCCGCTTTTGGCCACTATGACGCGATAGCGATCTCCCAAAATTTCTGAAAGTAATGCCAAGTTCGCCCCGGTATCATCAATAGCCAGAATCCTGGGCTTGGCCGGATAGAATTGGGCATTCATAAAGTGGATCCCCCCACCGCCATTCCGGGGATGGCTGACCTGACGACCGAAGTGGATCCTGCCAACAATAGACCGCCTTGCATGTATTTGCGCGACCTGGTTTGTGACAATCCTGTAACAATTTTGGCAATTTTTCCCATTTGGTCGTTTCAGTTTTGCCCGGAGACCAATTCAGCGAACCGGAGCTATGGGGGTGAAGTGCCCGTCTGATCTATTCAGGACCAGCAGGCGAAATCCCGCTGAGACCCGGACGGGATTTATTTTTTAGAGTGCCCGCAAGCCCAGCCTGAGCGTAGCGATGTCTCCCTCGCCCCCCGTTGGCGGGCAAGCAATCGCATCGTTACGGCTTGAACCTACCTTTGAGGCTGCGCCGGGGGTTCGATTTTCAGGCGGGCGCCGCTTTCCTTGAGAACTTGCTGGATGCGCTTTTCGCCTTCGTAGAGGGCTTCGGACACAAGGTTGGAGTTGGCAATTTTTTTCTCGGCCTCTTTTTCCAACGCGCGAAACGCCTCCTCGCGATCCTGGGGGGTCAATTTGTTCCAGAGCCCGTCCTCATCGCGGATGACCCGGACATCGCTCATGCCGATGGAGAGGATTTTCGGTTGGGGTAATTCGGCGCTGATCCATTTGGTCTCCGGGTCGATTTGAATGCGAAAGGGCTGGCTGAGATCGAAGCCGGCCTTGGCGGTGAAGGTTGCTTCGATTTCGAGATTTTTCGTGCTCTGCAGCCAGGTGTGGGTCCAGCGATGCCGCACGAGGGCTTGTTTTGTCGCGGTGGCCAGCTCCAGCACCGGTTGGGTTCCCGCCACAATCACGACGGAATCGACCCGGACTTCGGGGGTGAAATTCAAGGCCCGCTGAAAGTCCGCCGCAACCGATTCGGCCATGCGGCGGGTTTCCTCTGTGACAATGGAACTTGTGCGCCAGAGCACGAGCAGGGTGAGAAGCAGGGTCACGATTCCCGCGACCGCGACCCAGGTGAGGACGGTGAGGCAGCCGGATTTCTGGCGAGCCGGAGTATCGGAAAACTCACGTTTTGAAAGCCTGGCCTCGAACGCTTCGCGTTCTGCGTTGCAGCCGCCACGGGGAAGCGATCCTTCGGGATTCAATGGATCTCGGTCGGGCATTCGGGCAGGGCGCGGAGGAAGGCGCGCCCGTAGGGTTTGCTCAGGATGCGACTGTCGAGGATGACGATCATGCCGGTATCGGTTTTGGCGCGGATGAGGCGGCCGACGCCCTGGCGGAGTTTGAGGATGGCCTCGGGCAGGGAATATTGCTCAAAAGGGCGGCCGCCCTCGGCCTCGATGGCTTCGAGCCGGGCTTCGGTGAGCGGGTGGCCGGGGGTGGCGAAGGGGAGGCGGGTGATGATGACGTTGGATAGAGCCTCGCCCGGCACGTCCACCCCGCTCCAAAAACTGTCCACTCCGAAGAGCACGCTGTGGGGGTTTTCCCGGAATTCCTGCACCATGCGATGGGCGGGCATGCCATTGCCCTGCACGAGCAATTGCCAACCTTTATCCGCGAAGTGGGACTCCATGGCCTGCGCTGCGGTGCGCATGGTGGTGTAGCTGGTGAAAAGCACGAAGGCGCGCGCTTTGCTTTGGTCGGCAAAATGAGCGATCCATTTTTCCAGGGCCGCATCGTATCCCGGGTCGCGTGGTTCGGGCATTTTCTTCACGAGATGCAAAGTCATTTGCTTCTGGTAGTCGAAGGGGCTGCCAATCTGCACGGCGCGGGATTCGGTCGCACCGACGCGATTGCGGAAATAGTTCATGTTCGCCCCGCCGATGGAGAGGGTGGCGCTGGTTAGGACAGTGCAGGTGTTTTCCCGGAAAAGCATGCGCTGCAAGGTGGCGGCCAGATCAACTGGCGCGGCCCGCAGGGTGCAAAAAATTTCCCGGCGCCCAAATTGTTCGACCCAGTAAACATGATCCGGTTGTTCGAGGCGGAGAAAGTCGCCGATGCCGAGGCGGGCTTCACCGAGGCGGCGCGCGGCGTCTTGTAATTCGCTTATGCGGGTTTCGTCTTCCTCGCGTCCGGCTTGGATTTTGATGAATTCGGTCAGACGGGCCAAGCCGTCCGTGAGATCGGACGCGTCGGCCAGGCCGGCTTCGCGCACGCGGAATTCGCGGTTGCGCTTGAAGGCGCAGCGGTCCGCGACCTGATCGAAGAAGGCATCGGCGCGGGGCATGAGCTCGGCGATCACGCTGCAAGCCGGGCCATTTCTCATGGCTTGGAAGAGACCCTTTTTCGTGCGGGGATTGTAGAGGCGCTGCAAACCGCGGCGCAGTCCGAGCTGGGAAATTTCCATGCCGATGTGCTTGGAGGCGACATCCTCGATGGTGTGGGCCTCGTCGAAAATCACGAAGTCCTTGGGAAAAAGCAGCCCGCTTTCGCGGTCCTCTTGTTCGCCGATGCCGCCGAGCAGGGTGAAGAGCAGAGCGTGATTCAGGACGACGATATCGGCCGACAAGACCCGCCGACGCATGGCTTGGTAAAAACAGCGAGGAGTTTTTGCGCATGATTTCTGCGTGCACACGTGGTCCTCACTGCGCACTTCCTCCCAGACGGCGGGTTCGGGTTGTTCGAGGAAGTCGCTGAGCGATCCGTCCCGCGTGGTCAGGCTCCATTCGCGGATGCGCTCCAGTTCCTTGCGCTGTTCGGAAGTGAAGAGGTCGCCAGATTGGCTCAGCGCGCGCTCCAGGCGGGAGCCGCAGAGAAAATTATGACGCCCCTTCAAAAGCGCGGCATCGAATTCGACCGGCAGCAGTTTTTGCACCAAGGGAATGTCCTTGTACATGAGCTGTTCCTGCAGGGCGATGGTGTGGGTGGAGATGACCGCCTTGCGTTTGTGGCGGATGGCGAAAAGCGCCGCCGGGATGAGATAGGCCAGCGATTTGCCCACGCCGGTGCCGGCCTCGATGACGAGATGTCCGCCGTTTTCCAGGGCAGCGGCGACTTCGCCCGCCATCTGTTGCTGTTCGGCGCGATGTTCGTAGTTGGATGCATCGGCGAGCAGGCCATGGGGAGAAAAGATTTTTTCCACCTCCTGCCGGAACGTGCCGCTGGTCGCAGCGCCGGTTTCTTCGTTCAGGGAAATCATGGAAGGCAAAAAAACATGGTGACGGAGTGCGGTTGGCTTTTGCTAATAGATCAACTCGATGGATGTTTCAATTGCCGCCGTAAACTCTGGGCAGGCGGTAAAAACAATTGATCGCGATTTCCACCGCCAGCCAGACCGAGATAACCGTGTTGAACGCGGTCAAGGCGGGAAGGTGTTTTCCCGGAAGACTGATCTGTAGCCGGCGCGAGAACGTGCAGAGAAATACGGAAATCGCAAAGAGAAACGGAAGGTACAGGCTGAGAGGAAAGCGGTTGCCTTGGATGATCTGGCTGTACCAGGCGAAGAGCAGATAGTATCCGCCAAAGTAGGACATCAAAGCGACGAAGGGAATCGGCCTGCGGCAGAGCAGCCGCCAGATCAACAGGCGTTTGCGGAAGGCCACCCAAAGGGCGAAAGCCAGATAAGCGAGGCAGAACCAGAGGAATCCGTAACTGCCGGCCATGGAGTTAAAAACCCGCGAGATGCCGGTGAAAATCCGCCCGGCGATCTGGGCGGCGTCGTGCGTGCGCAAATAGTTTTTCAAGCTGGGAATCTCATCCTCCGGAATATCCGGCCAGCCATCCCTGTCTCCCGCCGCTTTGGTCCGGCTTTCGGCGTCGTCCCAGGATTCACACCACATGTAAAAGGTGGAATTCACGTTGTAGAAATACTGCCCGTAGATTTCCTTGCTCTTGGCGATGTAGGGAAAAATCGTGGCCAGGAAGGTCACGGTCAACAGCGCACACACTGCCAGACGGGCGAGGGGACGCACGGAGGCCCGGCTTTTTCCCCGCGCCAGTTGCCACAGGGCATCAAGGGGATAATAGACCAGGAAAGCGACCAGGCCCGGCAGCACGGACGCCTTGGTGAGGTGAGCCAGTCCCAGCACCGTGCCAGTCAGGATGGCGGCTGGCAGGCGCGGCTGGCGGAAGAAACTCCAGCACAAAAGAAAAACGGCAAAAGTCAGGATGTAGTACAAAACCTCCGCCTGCACATAAGCGGCCTTGAACGCAAAGACGGTGAAGGCCGCCAGAAACAACAGATTAAGGGCGTGATGTCGGTTGAAGGAGCGCAAAAAAACGACCCCGGCAAAGGCCAGTCCGCCGAGGGTCAGCCAGGTGTTGACCAGTTTTCCCCGGTCAAAAAAGGATTCGCGATTTTCGCCTTTCTCCAGAAAAAGACTCAGTAAAGCCGGGTAGGCCGGCATGCGATTGCGCTGACCGACGGCGGAATAATCGGTGTCGCGCATGGAAATGGCGTATTGGATATAGGCCCCCTGATCGGTTCGGGACATTTTGGTGTTGGCCAGGCGGCCGTTGATCAGGCTGCGTTCGAGAAAAACGATGGCACCGACGCCGAGGAGGAGAACGAGGATGAGGGTTTGGCGAGGGACGACCATGAAAAAGTTGATCCTCCCGCAGGCTCAGGAGGCAAGCAACGCCTCTTTCAGAAAATTCACGCGAGCAGAGGAGGCATGTTGACGGAGTTTGAGCAGCCCCTTATTGATTACCGTTCCTCAACTGATGAAGATTCTCGACCGCTACGTGCTGGAAAAATTTCTCCTGCCGTTCCTCTATTGTTTTTTCGGGTTCATCGCGATCTGGTTCATTTTCGACCTGAGCGACAATCTGCCGGATTTCCTGCAAGGGAAGCTGTTGAGCAGCCCGGAAGGTCTGGGGACATTGCTTTACTACTACAAATCGCAAATCCCGGAGATCATCGTCGTCACCCTGCCCATTGGCGCGTTGCTGGCTCTGCTGTATTCGCTCACGGCCATGTCCCGCAGCAATGAGATCATTTCCATGCTGGGGGCGGGATTGAGCGTGACCCGCATCCTGGTGCCGCTTTTCTGCGTCGGATTGCTTCTGGTGGCGGCGACGGCCTATTTTAACTTCGAGAGCGCCCCTCATGCGGCCATGATCAAAAAGCAGTTGCTGCGTGAAATCAAACGCGGCATGAAGATGGAAACCGGACTGGCGGGCCACCTTTACCGCAATCGGGAGGATTTGCGCACGTGGTTCATCCGCAAGATTTCCGCCGATCTGCTAAAACTCAACGATGTGCAGATCCTGCAGCAGGACGACCAGGCCAACATCATCAAGCAATGGTATGCCCGCGATGTCACCTACGAGGAACTGACCAAAACCTGGCGTCTCAGCCGGGCAAAGTACGTGGAAATGGACGCGACCGGAACAATTATCAAATCGGAGTTGCTTGGGGAAATCCTCATCACCGACTGGCGGGAGACACCCTGGCGCATTGCCAGCTCGGTGATGAATCCCAACTACCTTTCGGTGTCGGAGCTGGAGGATTACCTTGTTTACAACACGGATTTTCCTGAGCTCCGGCTCGCGCCCTATCGCACACAGCTGCAATACCGCTGGGCCCTGCCGTGGGTTTGTTTGCTTGTGATCTTCATCGCCGCCCCGCTGGGGATTGTGTACTCGCGCCGCGGCATCCTCGGCGGTGTCGCCACGGCGATCGGGCTGTTCTTTTCCCTCGTATTTGTCAGCAGCCTGAGCGTGGCGCTGGGCAAGGGCAACCGCATTCCGCCGGTCATCGCGGCGTGGGGGCCGATGGCGGCCTATCTGGGCATCGGGATCTGGCTTCTCTGGTATCGGTCCACCAATCGCGATCTGCCCAAGTTCAAACTTCCCTGGTCCTCATGAGCGTCCAAAGCGATTGGGAAATCAAATCACGCGCCCATTGCTGCGCCCGCACCGAACGGGAATTTACCGAGGGCGACTTTTTTTACACTCTGCTTTTCCGGGACGGCGAGGGTTTCCGCCGCGAAGATATCTGCGAGGAGGCCTGGGAGAATCGGAATGACAACATTGCGCCGTTTTCCTTCTGGCGCTCGAAATACGAAGCCCCGCCGCCGCCTCTTCCCGATGCCCTGCCCAAGGACGATGCGGAAGGGTTGCTCCGGCGGCTCATCGCGGACCAGGATCCCGCCACGGCCAATGCCCGGTATATTCTCGCCCTCATGCTGGAGCGCAAGCGCGTGCTGCGTCCGATGGAATCGCAGGACGACGACATGCTGGTTTACGAGCATATCGCCTCGGGGGAAACCATCGTCATTACAAATCCCCGGCTTTCCTTTGTGCAGATTCCCGACGTTCAGCGCGAGGTGAGCGAACTGCTGGCCGGTTCCATCGGGTAATGCTACCGTGGGCGCATGCCCGTGGATTTTCCCTTATTCTTGGCGCCCATGGCGGGCGTGACGAATACCGTCTTTCGCCGTCTCTGCAAGGCCAAGGGCGCGGATGTTCTGACCACGGAATTTGTCTCGGCCGAGGGCATCCTGCACCGCAATGCCCGCACGCAATATTATCTCGATTTTCACGAGGAGGAGCGCCCCGTTGGCGTGCAGTTGTTCGGCGGAGATCCGGAGCGGTTGGCCAGCGCCGCCCGGGCCGTCATCGACTGGGTGCACCCGGATTTTCTTGATCTGAATTTCGGGTGCCCGGTTAACAAAGTCGTTTGCAAAAATGGCGGTTCCGCGCTCTTGCGGGACTGTCCGCTGCTCGCCCGGGTGGCCGAAGCCGTGGTGAAGGCGGCGGACCCGGTGCCGGTCACGGCGAAAATCCGCATTGGTTGGGATCAGCGTTCCATCAATGCAGTGGAGACCGCCCGCATTCTGGAGCAAAACGGAGTGCGTCGCATCGCCGTGCATGGCCGCACCAAGGAGCAGGGATATTCCGGCGAGGCGGACTGGGCGGTGATTGCCCAAGTTGCCGACGCGGTGAAAATTCCCGTGATCGGCAACGGCGACCTGGTAAGCGCGGAAGATGTGCTTAAACGCCGCCGCGAAACCGGCGTGGCCGGGGTGATGATCGGACGCGCCGCCATGTCCCATCCGTGGATTTTTTCCGAGATTCGCGCGGCCCTGGAGAGTGGTGACATCCCTTCCCCTCCATCGCTGGAGGAAAAATGGAAGTTCATTTGCGCGCACTGCGCCGCAGAAATTGCTTGGAGAAAAGATGAGGTCATGGCCCTGAAATCCATGCGCTCGCGGCTGATGGCCTACACGAAAGGCATGCCGGGGAGCTCACGTCTGCGCGAGCGCCTGTCCCATGTCGAGAGTTTGGCGGAACTGGAGGAGATCGCCGCCGGCCACCTCGAGTCCCTGGCGGTCGGGATCATTCCAGCTTGAGGTTTTGCTGGTTGGGCCCCGGCAGGAGAGCGTGCAGCTCCTTCATGCCATTTTGCGGATAAAGCGAGGTATCGGTGACCGGATGTTTGGCGGAGCGCACGTCCACGGAGACTTCCTTGCCCTCGCGAGCCACCACGATGGCCACGCGGTCGCCGGCGGTGAGGAAAAATGCGGCGTCGATCACATCTTCCGCGCGGGAAATTTTGAAGCCGCCGACCTTGAGCAGAATGTCCCCATCTTTCAGGCCGGAAACCGCAGCGGGGGTTTCCGGGCCCAGTTCCGCAATGCGCACGCGGGATCCTTCCACGGCTTCGGGTTGTTCTTCCACATTCACGCCCACCCAGCCGTGGCGCGGCTCGCCGAAGCGGGCATAATCCAGGCGGATTTTCTCCGCAGCCTCGATCGGTAAGGCGTAACAGGCCCCGCCTCCCTCCAAGCCGGAAAAAATGATGCCCACGACCTCGCCCTTGAGGTTGAGCAACGGGGCTCCGCCGAAACCTGGTTCCACCGGCAGGTTCGCCCGGATGTGAGTCGTCATGAAATATCTCCCGAGGAACTTGCGATCAAAACCCCCGAGAATGCCGAAGCTGGGCGTCGCTTCGAAATTGACCGGGAACCCAATGGCCATGAGCGGGGAGGCGAGGGAAAGTTTCTTGCTGTCTCCCAGGGGAATGAACGATGAGTTGCAGTCCGCCTTGATCAACGCGATCCCGCTGCGGGGGTCGGCCATCAGCAACTTGGCGGGGATTTTCCGATCTCCCTGCACGATGAAGATCTCGTCGGCATTGGCCACGATGTAGGAAAGGGTATAGACCGTTCCCGCCGGATCGGCAAAAAACCCGCTGCCGCACAGTTTCCCGTGACGGTCGTAGGCTTCCACCCGCACGGTGGCGTTGCGGCGTTCCTCGAAAACCCGCCGGACCTCGGAGCGAATTCTGTCGCCCAGTTCCTCATCCGCCTGCACCGTGACGATGCAGAGGAAAAACAGAAGCAGCGATGGGGCCTTCCGTGCGAAGGGCTTAAAAACTGAGAGGCTGCTCATTACTCACCGGCCTCGACTCGAGCACATAATGCGAAGAAAGGGAACCGCCCGCCCGTGTGGCGGCCGGAAGGGTGTCGCTGACGGTGACGGGTTTGGGCGAAGTGAGGGAAAGCGCGGACGGGAGGCTTTCCGATTTTGCCGCCGTGACCAGATTGCCGTCGGGGGATTGCTGGTTGACGATGAGAACAGAGGCCACCAAGGCCAAAGCCACGATGGCGGCGTAGGCGAGTTGTGGCACCCGGAAGGTCGGAGCAATGGCAAGGACGCGATCCCAGAGGATTTCCCCAGTCGAACGCTTGAGCAACTCCGCCCTTTGCCGACGGCGGAATTCAAAAAGAAAATCGTCGAAATAGCCCGGCGGCGGCTGTTCATAACGCTTGAGCCGCAGGAGTTTCGAGGTGTTGATTTCTTTCGGCATGATTGGGTTTCAGCGTTTGATAAACTCTTCCAGGTAGTTTTGCAACTGGCGGTGCGCGTAAAAGAGCCGTGATCTCACGGTGCCTTCAGAAATGCCAACGATCTTGGCAATTTCCGCGTGGGGCATTCCTTGAATATCAAACATGGTCACAACGGCTCTATGCTCATGAGACAGCTTCTGCATGGCCTCGTTCAATCTTTGTTGCAGTTCCGTCAGGTTGGCCGCATGGCTTGGGTCGCCTCCCGTCGTGGCCTCGATGAATTCGGGATCGTTTTGCACGCCGGAATCCACATCGTCCAGACTCATGGTGAGCCGGCGACCGCGCTTTTTCAAAAAATTGATGCTCATGTTGACCGCAATGGAGTGCATCCAGGTGTAGAAACTCGATTTTCCCTGAAATCCCTTGATCGAGCGAAAGGCCTTGGCGAAGACATCCTGCAGCAGGTCGTTGGTGTCCTCGTGGTTCGAGGTCATGTGATAAACCAGCCCGTAGAGCCGCGGGCTGTAGCGCACCACCAGTTCATCGAACGCCTCCGGATCGCCCGCTTGTGTGCGGGCGACCAATTCGGCATCAGGTGGTTCCGGAGCGTTCTCCATGCGTCAAGAGAGCCCGGACCTTTAGCAGGTTTTTGAGCAATCCGGAAAGCGGAAACAGGGCATCCGGAAAATTCGTGCCTGGGTCGAACACCGATCGTTGCAAATACGGAGGGCGGCCATCCTGGCCGCCGCGGGCGAGTGGGACGCCGGCCTTCCCCCCGCTTCTTGTCATTGCACTTGGGCGATTTCCGGCAGGGCGCCGTGCAACAGCCGAACGAGCGTGTCCGCCGCTTTTTTCCCGGCTTCGGACACTTCCTCATGGTTAAGAAAATCCCCCGACAGGCCCGCCCCCCAATTGGTCAGACAGGAGAACGCCGCCACCTGCATTCCCAAGGCCCGCGCCTGGATCGCCTCCGGCACGGTGGACATCCCGACGGCGTCCGCACCGAGGGTGCGCAACATGCGGATTTCGGCCGGGGTTTCATATTGCGGACCCGGCATGGCGGCATAGACCCCCTCGTGCAGCGGTAGGTCCAGCGTGGTGGCATGACGGCGAAAAATGGCGCGCAGGGTTTTGGAATACACCTCGCTCATGTCGAAGAAATGCGGTCCCCCGCGCAGCGGGGTTTGTCCCGTCATGTTAATGTGATCCGAGAGCATCATCCAATCCCCCGGCGGGAAATCCGCATTCGCCGTTCCCGCCGCATTGGTCAAAATCAGCGTTTCAATGCCCAGGTGATGCATCAGGCGCACCGCGCGGGTTACCTCGCCCGCCTCCCAGCCCTCGTACAGGTGCACCCGGCCCTGCGCGATCAGCAGCGGCTGACCCGCCATCCTGGCCACCACGAAACGGCCCGCATGTCCCGGCACTTTTGAAACCGGCAGGCCCGGCACTTCGCCGTAAGGCAGGACGAGATCATGTTCGAGCGATTCGGCGAACGGTCCCAGTCCGGAACCGAGCACGATCGCCAGCTTGGCCCCGCAATGTTTCAAGGCCGCGGGAATCTGCGAAAATTCGTCAGGCATCGTGCGGTGTTAGCACGAAGAACGCGCCGCTCATGAGCAGATTTTTTACTCCGGCCCAATATTCCCCGCACACCGGCGAGAGCCCACGGAAAAAGTTTTTCCTAAAACGTGAAATTCAGCCCGCCGCTGATGGCATGGCTGAGGTAGTCCTGCCGTCCGAAGTCTGCGTTGTAATAAAAGTAGGCGTTCCAGTTTTGGCCGATTTGGGCGATGATTCCCGCACCAGCGTAAACCGAGTCCCGGCCTCCGGGGCCGGTCGTCTGGTAGCCGAACCCTGGAATATTGCCGCTATCCAGGCTGGCATCGATGTTGCGCGAGTTTTCCAGGAACTCGTGTTGCCAGAACATCCGTATCTCGGGAATGATGGCGATTTTGTCCGTCAGATTCCACGTGTAGGCAATGTGACCACCCAGACTGGATCGCAGGCTGTTGATGTTCTGCTGTGCGACCTGCAGGTTGAGGCTGCCGGCTCCGTTTTCGGTGAAAGGCGCGATGCCCACGTAGGTGTATTGCGCGCCCACGATTGGCCCAAAGGTGAAGTTGCCCACTTTCCAGTCGTAACCATGGTCCCAGTACACGCTGAATTGCCCGCCATCGGGTGCGGCTTTGGCTGTGCTATCAATCGTCGCAAACTGGATTGGCCGGCTGGTGCGGTAGTTGCTGTAACCGCCGGTCAAGATGAGGTCAGAGTAATACCCGTCATTCTGGTAGGTGGCGTAGACACCGAAGAGGGCCGAGTTGATGGTGGTGCGGGCCCCGTTGGTATATTTGGAATACAACCCCTGATAACCGCCGAAGATGCCTGTGGTGAAATATTCGTTCCACCGATAGTCTCCGCCGAGAAAAACGCCTCCGCTCTGGAAGTCGCTATTGGGCACCTGACTCACGTTGGTCACCCGGCCGAAGATGCCGTTGCCCTGGACCCATATGCCCCATTTGTTCTCATCGGCCGGAATCAGGACGTTCTTGCCGTCTTTTACATCCAACACGCTTTTGCCGCTCTTGCCATCGACCACGCTTTTGCCGTCCTTGTCGTGGACTATGGGGCTTTCGATTCCGATGGATTCGAAGCCGCTGCGGGCCCCCAGGCGCTGGGCGCTTAATCGTTGGGCCATGAACTGGTTTTGGGCGTTAACCTGCTCAACGGCAAAGATGCCCAGGCTCTCGTAAAAGGCCGAGGTGAAAACTGCCGGAAATTGATCTTCCGGCACGACCAACACGAGCGATCCCAACACGAGCACCTCGGAATCGTCGGGAATTTCGATCGTGACCGATATCTCGATATCCGGCCCTGGTGTGGGGGTCGGTCCAGGGGAAGGGCTTGGCGTCGGTTCTGGGGTGCAGAGCGACAGCGTAAGGGTATTGGTGTCCAGGACGACCGCGCCGTTGCGGGCGAGGACCCGTCCGTCCACCGTTGCTCCGGTGTCGAGGGTGATGGATGTCAGCGCCAGAATGCTTCCCGCGAAGGTCGTGTTTGTTCCCAACGTCGCGGAGCTTCCCACCTGCCAGAAAACATTGCAGGCCTCAGCGCCGTTGATGAGAGTCACCGTGCTGTTTGAGGCTGTCGTCAGGGTGGAACCGGCTTGAAATATAAAGACCGCATCTCTGTTACCTTCGGCATCGAGCGTGAGGGTTCCGGTGAGACCAAAGGAAGTGGGATTGTTGTAAACACCAGAAACCAGGGTCAGACCTCCGAGGTCAAAGGCCGGAGCAAACACGGTATTGGGAGCACGCCCCGCAGCGTCGTTGTACGCGACAACCAGGTCGTTCTTGGCCTGCTGCGTCACGGCATCACCGCCATGGTTCACCCCGAGCAAGGTGACGGTTTCAAATCCGGTGATGGAAGTGGTGGGAAAGGTTCCGACATCACCGCGAATTGTCGTCGGGCCGGTGTTGGTAATCCCGGAGCCCGCCAGAACCTCGAAATTGGATGCCGTTCCAAGGTTCACGGGCGCAGGTTGTGCCGCGGCATCCTGCAGCAGGCCCACCCAGACGACCGCGGCCAACAGGCCCGCGCCAATCCGCTTCGAGCCGATGACGCGGCGGAAAATAGCAAGGAAGCCGCTCCTACCCGTGCCGCAGTCGGAAATGGAGTCTGAGGATCTGGTAGTTTTCATGCTTTTATTAAAAATTTACCCGCGACCGTACGTATCTGATGCGCGAAATTCTATGGGGTATTACCCCAGGGCAAACGCATTAAAACCCCAGGAGTGAGAGCAAGTAAGAGTGATCCCAAGAAGCATTCTTCTGTTTGCCCTTGATGCCGCGTTTTTTGGAGGTGTCGTTTTTGAGGACATTGAGAGCGATGTGGCGAAGGATG
>JBGTGQ010000010.1:0-33037 GCA_041746635.1 Terrimicrobiaceae bacterium
GCCCGCAAGGGCTAGAACAGAACGGTCAGAATGACCCCGGGAGCATACATCAACTCATGGCTATGACGGAAAGAAACATCGTCCGCGAGGCGAGCCTGAAGCAACGCGGGAAACGGTGTTCCGACATCTTGTGGAAAGACCGTAAGGTAGGAGCAAGCAAACCCATGACTGGAGAGCCGGATGCGGGAAATCCGCCCGTCCGGTTCGGAGGGAGGGGTGGCGCAATCCAATGCGCCATCCCTACCCCTATATGCTTCGTGCTGATCCCGGTTGGCAGATTTGAGAAGGCGGAAAGAGTGATCTGCCGGTCTCGCCAAGCCTCGGCACGCGGGCAGGACGCACGCCAGAAGCAAGTGGTCATCGCGGACGTTGGGAAAAAAGAATTTGACGACGTGTTGCAAATGCAACACATTCCATGGGATGAAAACAGCCGCTGTCCACAGTCGAATAAACCCGGATATCAAGGAACAAGCAGAGAATATTTTGCTTCGTCTCGGTTTGAGCCCGACGGAGGCTATTCGCATATTCTACACTCAGATTACCCTTAGAAACGGTCTTCCGTTCGAGGTTGAAATTCCCAATGCCACCACACGCACAGCTCTCGAAGATTCCCGGAATGGGAAGAATCTGACGAAGCACACCAGCGTTGAAGGGCTTTTCAATAGCTGGGACAAGTGAAAGCGATCTTCGAGACCAGTCAATTTCGGAAAGACATCAAGAAGCTGAAGAAACAGGGTAATGGTATTGAGAAGCTGAAAGATGTGGTCAAGCGGATTGCCAATGATGAGCGACTTGAGGAGAGATACCGAGACCATGCACTGATTGGCCCGTGGCGTGGATCGAGGGATTGCCATATCGAACCAGACTGGTTGCTGATTTACCGACTGGACGATGACTGTCTTTACCTCGAGCGGAGTGGTAGCCACAGCGACCTATTTAAAAAATAAAATCCCAACGATCGATGGACCAAACCACCATCCCTGCGGGACTTCTGTCACACAACCTGCTTGCGCAGGCTGTGCGCCAGAAGCAAGTGGCCGCTGGTCATCGGGGACGTTGCACTGACTTTTCGAGTCCAAGAGGCCGAACGGCCCGGCCAGCAGCTCTGCTGAACCGTGGCTGATCTCGAACGCACTGGAACCGCGGATGCTGCCATTTGACTTAACCTGAATCGTGTTCCGAAGCAGGCGAGCAAGCGAGCGGAGGTCGCTTCTGCTTTTTATTTTTCGATCAGCGCGTAGGCGTTGTGGTTGTGAATGGACTCGAAGTTTTCGGCTTCGGCGCGGAACCAGGTGATGTTGCGGTCTTTTTTGCAGCGGGCGGCGATGTTGCGCACGAGGTCTTCGACAAAAACGGGATTATCGTAGGCGCGTTCGGTCACGGCTTTTTCATCGGGACGTTTTAGCAGGCTGTAGAGTTCGCTGCTGGCGCTGTCCTCGACCAGGCGGATCATGTCCTCGAGCCACATGGGTTTCTTGAAACGGATGGCGAGGGTGGCGGCGCCGCGCTGGTTGTGGGCGCCCCGGGCGCTGATGGCCTTCGAGCAGGGACAGAGGGTGGTGACGGGTACGATGATGGTGACAACAAAATCCATGGCGCCTTTTTTCAGGGTGGCGCTGAAACGGGCGGTGTAATCCATGAGGCCGGGGGCCTTGGTGGCGGGGGCGTGTTTTTCGAGGAAGAAGGGGAATTCAAAATCGACGTGGGCGCAGTCGCTTTCCAGGCGTTGGGTGAGTTGGACGAGGATGTCGCGGATGTTGTCCACGTGCAGGACGGGGCCGTGGGAGGCGAGAACTTCAATGAAGCGGCTCATATGGGTGCCTTTGAAATGATGGGGCAGATCGACGGTGAGCTGGACGGTGGCGACGGTGCTCTGGAGTGAGCCGCCTTTGTCGCGGATCTGGATGGGATAGCGAAGGTCTTTGATGCCGACGCGGTCGATGGGGAGGCGGCGGGTGTCGCGTTCGCTCTGGGTGTCTTTTAGCGGCATGTGAGGAAGATACGAGGGGTTTTGCCGGGGCGAAGCAGAAAAAATATGGCATTGAACCACAGGGGACACAGAGAGAGAAATTGACCGGATTCGATAATTCTCTCTGTGTTCTCGGTGTTCTCTGTGGTTCAATCTCCGCTCCGTTTTATGAAGCAAGCTCCTGTTTTGGCCATTGACATGGGAACGTCGTCCGTGCGCGCGGCGCTTTTTGATGTGCGGGGGAAACGGGTGCCGGGGACGATGGCCCAGCGGGTTTATCTTTTGAAGACAGCGGCGGATGGCAAGGCGGAGTTGGACCCGCTCGAATTGCTGCGCCAGACCAAGGCATGCATCAAGAACGCGATGGAGGGGTGGAATAGTATTTCCGGGGTGGGGGTTTCGTGTTTCTGGCACAGCCTGCTCGGGACGGATGGGGAGGGGAATCCACTGACGCCGATTTACACGTGGGCGGATTCGCGCTGCCGAACGGATGCGGCGCGGCTGCGGGAGGAGCTATCGGAACGCGAGGTGCACGGGGAGACGGGGTGCATGCTGCGGAGTTCGTTCTGGCCGGCGAAGCTGCGCTGGATGCAGCGGACGGATCGGGCGCGGTTTCGCAAGGTGCGATTCTGGATGTCGCCGGCGGAGTGGGTGCAGTGGCGGATTACGGGAAAATCGCGGTGCGCGTATGGCATGGCGACGGCGACGGGGTTGTTCGATCCGTCGAAATTGGCGTGGAGCGAGCGGATGTTGGAGGCGTGTGACTTTTCGGCGGAGCGGATGTTGCCGGTGGGAGATGAACCGGAGTGCTGGCGCGGGGTGCCGTGGTTTCCCGCCATCGGGGACGGGGCGGCGAGCAATCTGGGGTCCGGCGCGAACGACGCGGGGCGCGGCGCGATCAACGTGGGGACGAGCGCGGCCTTGCGGGTGATGCGGGAGGGGGCGGTGGCGCGGGCGCCGTTCGGGTTGTTCGCTTATCGGGTGGACGCGAAACGTTATCTCGTCGGCGGGGCGGTGAGCAACGCGGGCAATCTGCATGCGTGGTGCCTGCGCGAGTTGAAGCTGGGCAATGATGCGGCGGCGATTGAGAAACAACTGACGGCGCAACCAACGCCTGAACATGGGCTGACGGTGCTGCCCTTCTGGACAGCGGAACGCGCCCCGACATGGGATGAGGAGGCGCAGGGCGTGATTGTGGGGTTGCGACAGAGCACGACGGCGCTGGATTTGCTTCAGGCCGTGACAGAGGGATTTTATTACCGGCTGGGGACCATCGCGGAGATGATCTCAGGGGAAAAGCAGCCGCGATGGATTGTGGCGGGCGGTATTCTCAAATCGAAGTCCGCCCTGCGACGGCTGGCCAACGTGATGGGACGACCGCTTCACGTAAACCCCGAGCCGGAGGCTTCCCTGCGTGGCGCGGCGGTTTTTGCGCTGGAGAAACTTGGGTTGCCGGTGGCGGATTTGAAATATGGGACTGCGGTGTTGCCCGTGGCCGCGATTCATCGCATCTACAAGACCGAGCGGGCCAGGCAAACGGAGTTGGAAACCACTAAATTTCACTAATGAACGCTGATAAAGAAGCGCGCATCCTTCTTTTTGCTTAATGTCGATTAGTGAAAATTAGTGGTAAATTCTTTCTGGATCGCATGGTGAATTTGTCTCTCAAAATCAACGAAATTTATCTTTCGGTCCAAGGCGAGAGCACCTGGGCGGGGTTGCCGTGCGTGTTTGTGCGGCTGACCGGTTGTGATCTGCGCTGCACGTATTGCGACACGGAGTATGCATTTTACGAGGGGAAAAAGCGACCGCTGCAGGAGATTTTCGACGAAGTGGTGGGCTTTGGTTGTCCGCTGGTGGAGATCACCGGGGGCGAACCGCTGTTGCAAAAAAACGTGCTGCCCTTGATGGCGGCGCTCTGCGATGCGGGGAAAACGGTGTTGATCGAAACCAGCGGGGCGCATGACATTTCCAAGATCGACCCGCGCGTGCATCGCATCATGGATCTCAAAACGCCATCCAGCGGGGAATGCGCGCGAAATCGCCCCGACAACATCGCCTGTCTGGCGGAGCGGGATGAGGTGAAGTTTGTCATCGGTTCGCGCGAGGACTACGAGTGGACGCGTCAGCAAATTCGCGACCACGCGCTGGACACGCGGGTGCGGGCGGTGTTGCTGAGTCCGATTTTCGGAAAAATCGAGCCGCGCGACATTGTGGATTGGATGCTGGCGGACAAAGTGCCGGCGCGGTTTCAGCTCCAGATGCACAAATTTATTTGGGAACCGCGCGCCCGCGGCGTATAACCGGCCGCGTGCGTGCGACCTTTTAATTCGTTTACCCTATCACGAGTAGTGTGGATGCTGCGGCGAGCTCCTGAGCTTTGCTAATCTGGGCTGCTTTTTCTCCATCCCAACCGACGATATTTGCGTGAAAACGAGGTTTGTCATCCCTGATAACATCAAGTGCCTGTAAACGCACCGCTTGAGTAGCTAGGTCCGCTCGGCCATGCAAGGTCGGCTTATCCTTTCGACTTTCCGCCGTGTCTTGGCCAATTTGCCACACATGGTTTTCGTCGAGCCCCTCCGTGCAACTGACCGAAAGCTGAATATAGGGGTGAGGAACAAACGCCTCGGGTTTCACCCGGCCAGTGCTTGGTGCATACCAGCGACGGGAGAACAGAAACCGGGAAATGCGTTCGGAATCACAAACCTTCATCCCGCGTTCGGTGAGAGCAAATCAACCGAGCACAGACTCGATCATCACCTGAAGCTGGGGATCGAAGGTGCCGTCCATTGGGTAAGAACCGAACGTCCGCTTCACTCCATTCAAGACCGCGAAGTGGATCTCTCCATTTTCGCCGACAGCGACTGTCACAATGCGGCGAGAAGTCTGAGCCCACTCGAAGGTGATTTCGCCAGCAGAAGTTGCGCTAATCTCGGGAAGGGGCAAACTGAACGGAATTGTACGGATAAACTCGAGCGCGTTATGAGCGGTTTCCGCAGAAACTGCAGGTGCCCCATACCCGTCCCAGTTCGGGCGTGAGCATTCTGCCATCAATTCAGAAAGGTTCGATATCGCCAGACGCCAGGGTTCTCCAAAAGTGAAGGAACTGCGCATGTGCGCTGAAACACCTGACAAGGTCAGCCGGATTTCCTGGCCAACATCGCTTGCGGAGCGCATACGGTCGCAAGGCGCTGTCAGGATCATTGGTGCGGCGAGAGCGAATATCATTGGAACAACTCCTGTGCTTTTGCCGTAATGCTACCGAAAAACAAGCGGTTTTTCAACCCTCGCATTGTTTCCCACAGCACCGGTACGTCGGCCTCTGCTGCCTTGGCCCCTTGCGCAAAGACATCAATATCGAGCACGACAGCAAGTTTTGTGGGGTCAGGATTGGGCTGGTGGGCGAAAATCCAGTTCGCCTCCAAGCCGGTTTCTTGGTCGAGCAGCACGCTCTGACCCATGAAGCCGGCAAAAGACAAACCCTCTACTTTAGGCCCGGGAAGATGGACGGTAAAGTACTCCTCCAAGTGCAAAGAGTTCGAGAACATCGGCACCAGAATCTGGTTGATATACCTCAAGGCCACCCGCGCAATCTGAGCCTGGGGAAACGCGGAGCGATACACCGTCCATGCTTTTGCCGCCTTGGCCGCGACATCTTCCCAACCCGTGTAAGGTTTCAGACGATTCAACGTGAAGCCGTCTTTGCGGCATTGCACCAATTCGTTGCCGTCAACTGAAATGAAGCGATACCCGATCCCCCCGTGGTCACGAGTGAGCGAACGAGGAGGGGTGCCAGTTTTCTGCTCGAATTCGAACGCGATCGCGCGCATTTCCTCTTTCCGGGGATAGACATCCTTTAACGCTCCGTGCAAAGCCGCCAAGGCCGCCAGCTCAACGCCTTTCGGAAAAACAACCTTCACGTCGAGGATGGCTTCCACGGCGGGGGGATTCTTTAATTTAGGGAATTCGCTCATGGTGTGTAGAAGGTTCATTCACCCTTTGTGGCTGAGATCTTGCATGAGCGAGGATCGCCAGCCGGAGTATCCTCCGTCACGGATGGCTTGAAAGAAAAGGGTGAAGTCCTCGGGCGAGAGGAAATAAAAGTGGTATTTCCAAGGTTCACCCTCGCCGGATAATCGCTCGGTGAGCGTTTGAAAATGCCGCTCCCCGTCGCGGCACTTAGCGTGGCTTCGGTTGGAATCCTCTCCATCCTGCTTGATCTCAACAACGACGATCTCCGTTTTTCCTGCAATCTTAATGAAGAAGTCGGGATTAAACGTCTCGTTCGCGACATGGGTTTTTGCGGCCTTGGCAGGCTTGTAAGAATAAGGAAAGCTGTAACCACCCGTGTTCGGCATCTTGACGAAGGAATCGAAAAGTGCGCCGTTCACAAAGAGCAGCTCAGAGAAGCGTCGTTCTGGCTCATGGCTGGCATAGTGCACATTCCAAGGCGTTTTAAAGTCCTTGATCTCGACTTGATGGATGCGGCGGGCAATGGCTTTGGCCTGTTCGCTTGCGTCCTCACCGACATCGGCAAAGACCTTCTGGAAGCGCTGATACTGCTCCCAGAGATGAATCTCCGACCCGGTGAACGCGCCGGGGTCTTCCTTCACGGAATAGAGCGAACCATGCTCTTTCAATGCGCCTTCCGAGAAGGATTGCCGGGGCAGCGTCGTGAGGTCCACCGGCACGATCTCCTTCGCCGTCTGCCCCATGCGAGGGTGTTCCCGGTCGAGGTCGCGAAACATCGGCCCAAAACCCTGTTGAAGCCGAAGCAGGTTTTCCTTGCTCAAAAATGTCTCGTCCTGGCCCGCCGCTTCGAGCTTCGAGACAATCAATTCGCGGAGCTTCTTCTTGGTCCACACGCCGGCAAGGGCTTCATCCTTTTCTCGGAGGAAGAGGCGGATGAGCCGGGCCGCGTCTTCGATCTCGAAAAGGTCGTAGTGGTCAATCTCCACCGCGAGTTTTCCGGTTTCTGAAAACGTGGACACCTCGCGGGTTCGCCGGGCTTGGGGAACAAACTCCACCTGGGGTTCTTTGGCGCGCACGCGTTTAGTCTCCACCGTCTTCTGTTCCGCTTCGTAGCGGAGATTGTGAAGTGGGAAGACGTAATTGCTCCGGCGCGGATCATAGCCCCAAGAGAGCGTACTCTCCTCTTCGATCACCTCGGTGAGCAGCTTGCCAATCTCGGCCGACCACGCCTCATGATTGTTGATCGTAACGAGCGGTTCGCGTGATAGCCCGCTTGGAACCCGCAAACCGCGCCCCAGCACCTGGGCGATGAGGAGCTTCGAGTTGAACGCCTTCGACTCGTGGGGGACGATGAGGAAGACATTCTTCACGTCCCAGCCCTCGGAAAGCATCGCGACCGAACAGATCCACTCGACCGGGCACGCGGAATCATCCACCTGTTTCAGCAAAGCCAGATTTTCCTTCCGGCGCTTTTCCGGGGAATCCTTGTCATCACGCGGGCTGTAAGCTGCCGCCACGCGGGCCTTGGCGGGTCCGCTGGATGGCACCCCGGATGTCACCCAGATGACCTTCGCCTCGGCCTCCTCGCGGGAAATTTTCTCCTTTTTGACTAAAAAATCGACCAGTTCGCGCCAGACTTCCACACAGCGGGCGATGTCTGCCGTGACCACAATAGAAAGGGGTTTAACCTCCTTCCCGTAATCCGCCCGGTTTTTCTGGTGAATGGCATACGTTTGCTGCCAGTCGTGCTGTGGAGCGGCGAGCGTGTCATCCAGCTTGTAGTTCGGCTTCTTCACCACTTTCGCACCGATGGCCGCTTTCAGGCCATAGCGGTAAATCACGTCCGGAAAGTACTCGTCATCCACATAAGGGGTGCCGGTCACATTCACGATGAACTGAAACCCGAATGTCTCTTCATGGAGAAATTTCATCCATTCCTTCATCGCCTTGTCCGGCTGGCTGAAAAGGTGGTGCGCCTCGTCGTTCAGGACGAGCGTCCGCCCTCCCACGCCTTTGAAACTATCCCGGATGGATGATCCGGTATTTTCATAGACGGCATGGATATTCTCCACGCAAATGTCACCCGGTTGGATCGTCTCGTTTCCCCGCTTGATCGCAGGGATCGCCACCGTTGCGCCGAGTTCCTTCATGATCCCGGACAGCTCCCCGTTGCCAGCCAGCGCGATGAATTTCTCCAGCAAGCCCTCTTCAATGGTGAGTGATGGACAGAGGACCAGCACGCGATCAACCAACCCCTCGGCCAGCGCAATCGCCGCCAACCCATACATGACGAAGCTTTTGCCCGTTCCGGTTGCCAGGTCGAGCGATGCCGCCTTGCGGTCTTTCAGCGGCATCTTGTCGAGGTAGGAGTCGATCCCTCCGTCATGCCGCTGCCGGATCGCTTCCCGCTCATTCCAATTCTCCCGCGCAAGACGTTCGAGGTCGGGATAATTGTCCGAAACCAGAAAACGCAATGTCTCGCGAATCGCGTCGCGCTGGAACGCAAAGCGTTCGCCGCAGAGCAGGTTCAGGAACGCATCGGATTTGTGAACTATCGCCTCAACCGCATCGCGTGTGTCGTTCACCTTGAGCACTTGGTCGGCGATGCGGAATTGCAGGCTCATTTCGATTTCCTCCGTTTCTTGAGGGCTTTCTTGGCGATGGTTTGCCGTGAGGACCTTATCGATGCCGCCGCACGCCGGGCGAGCGTGATCTTCCGTGCCTTCCCGTCGAAGTTTGCCTTCTCCAAGACAAGTGCCTTCTCGTTCCCATAGCGGTCGCAGAGGATGACCATCATGCGCTTGCCCGGAAACTCAGTGTCCGGGATCCGGATTTCGAGCTGCTTCGCGGCATCCAGTCCACCGGCTTTGGCAATTAAGACCTCGCCCCAATAGACCCGGCTCAATCGAAACACGTCGCCGTTGTAGTCCGTATCCACCATAGCCATCGAAAATGTCTCGAAATTCCGGAAATCCTCCGGCTCGGTCGCGAGCGTCCGGGCACGGAATTCCGAAATCCCGATCATATATTCGACAAGTAATTCCCCCTTCCGGCTCGCTTTCTTCACCGTCCAATCCACGAGCGGCTGGGAAATGAAGTCGAATCCGACCGCATCAATCACCTCGTTGACATCCTCCTCCTTCGCCGGTTGCTTGAGCGCGGCGGGTTCCTTCCGCTCGATGAGGCAAAGCAGGACGGAAAGCGGCACCTTGAGAAAAACATACGTCGCCTCATCCCGCGTGACTTCATCCTCGGCAAAGTCCATCGCCACAACCGGCGCAATGACGTAAAATCGTTCGCCGGGCTTGCCCCGCACCGTCCGGTGCAGGTCGTCCACATAGCCATAGTCGAGGGTCAGCTTCCGGTGGTCCGGGTAATTCCAGAGCAACGCCGAATGCGTGCCGATGTAGCCGTCGAGCGCGAACCCGTAGCGGGCGTGCGGGTGCTCGCGGACACCGAAAAGCTTCAAAACAAACGGTCGGTAATCCTCCCAAGACAAATCCTTGATCGCCGCCATGTCATAGACGCCAGCCCGAAAAAGCGCGAATTCCTTCGCGGGCAATGGTTGTTCCTTTTCCGCCTTATCCTTGGGCGCGATAAGGGAAATCCGGAATTCCACTCCGCCGATCACAACTCGCTTCGTGCCGGGTGCTTCCTCCGGCTCGTTAACCTGATCCTCCGGGATTCGCAACTTGTCTTCGGGGCAGACCAGCGATAGCGATGCGCCTTTCTTAACCAGATCGTGTTTCTTCGCGAGCGCGGCGAGGTCGTGAAGAAGTTCGAGCGTCACTTCGCATTCGCCTTTTCGAGCCTTTTCGGTGATGAGCAACACGCCGGGTGCGCCTTTCAAGTGCTCGGACCAATCCTCGACGCGCTCTGGTTCTGCGCGGTCGTCTTTTTTGGCAGTCCCGATGGATTCAGTCAGCGAAAAGAGACGTTTCTGCGTCGTATAGATGGAGAGTTTGCCGCAATCCATCGTGATCCAGCGGCGCCCAAGCTTTTCCGCCACGGCTGCCGTTGTGCCGCTTCCGGAAAAACAGTCGAGCACGATGTCGCCTTTGTTGGATGATGATTTGATAACACGCTCAAGCAACTGCTCTGGCTTCTGTGTTGGATAATCAGTTCTTTCACCAGATGTGTTTCCAATCCTACTCAAATCATTCCAGATAGTGTTGATAGGCTTCCCTTCCAGATCATCGAGGTATGTCTTCAAACCGTCGAGGCGAGGTGTTCCGTCCTTTTTTTTGAGAATTAATCCAGCCTCCCACCATTCTTCCCGTTTTTCGAGTGAAGACCCCCAGCAGCGGCCAGCAGGCGGTTTCGAGCCTCGCCAGAGATCTTGGCGTTTCGGATTTTCTCCGCTGAAAGTAAGGTCTCTGCCTGTATATAACTTTCCGTTCTCGTCTTTCTTAAAGCGTCGGAGTTGAGCCTCGCCGTAACCCTGCCTCAGCTTGTGGAACTGGAACGAATCGGTTTTGGAATACAAAAAGAGTGTGTCTTGGGCGCGTGCAAACGTCCTGGTTGGCATGTTGTGGGCATTTGTCCTCTCCCACACAATTTCGTTTTGAAAATTCTCCTCTCCGAAAACCTCATCCAGCACCGCCTTGACGTAGTGGGACTTCTTGTAGTCCATATGGATGTAAATCAAGCCGTTACTCGCAAGCAGTTCCCGCAACAATATCAACCTCCGTCGAAGAAACTCAATAAACTGAGCCCCGAGAACCTTGTCGCGGTAAGCCTTTTCCTTGTCCTTCATGAAGTCCTGCCGTGTGGCGAACGGAGGGTCGATGTAGATGAGCTTGATTTTGTTCCGGGTGCCGAGGCGGTTCGGTCCCTGCTGGTCGGCCAGCAATTCCCGCAAAGCCAGCAGGTTGTCACCCCAAACTAGCAGGTTTTTCCACCCGTCGGCATGAGGGCGCTCCGGGCAAAACGAGCGCACGAGTTGCCACGGCGCGGCTGGCGTCTGGGCAAGCACTTCCTCACGCTTCATTTTCCCGTCATAGACCAGGCGGTATTCCTTCCCGATCTCTGCCGGCCGCACGGATCCCGGAAACAACCTCGCCCGCCACCTTTCAGGCAACGCCTCCCCGGCCTCAACGAGCCGAAGGAGTTCGGATTTCTCCAGATCGGTCAGCATGGGTCCGATAGGCGCGCAAAAAATGCGAAGCGCATAGCATTCCTCAAGCGATTGCCTCGCATCCGAAAGATCGAATCCTCAATTTTGGCCATGTAATATATTCATTTTGGAAAGGATGTAGTGTTCCGCCTGGCTGAAAGGCTATGCCCCACAAGGGGTGAGGAGTAGTCATAGAAGGGGTCAATACCTTTCAAGCCGAGTTGGGTCGAATCAAAAAAACCGAGTATCTGGTATCATTCTGGAGCGCTTCTGAAAATTCCTTTACGATCTTCGCGTCCTTGGCGTGAGACTGTCGTCCTATTCTGATGGAAATTTGATCAGCTTTCGCTCGACTGTCTTTTCCAGTGCGGCAAACTGCCCGCGTGAAAGCCCGTCTCGCCAAAGATTTCTTTTTTGAATCCGCCCAAACGTTGCCCAAGGTTCCCGCCGGGCACAAATGCGGTGGCATGCATGGGCACAGTTTCAAGCTGGAGATCGTGGTCGAGGGCGAGGTGGATGCGGAGACGGGCTGGATTTACGATCACTCCCGCATCAGCCGCGCGGTGGAGCCGCTGATTGATCGGCTCGATCACAGATATCTCAACGAGGTTCCCGGGCTGGAAAACCCGACCATCGAGCTGATGGCGGCGTGGTTTTGGAATTCACTGGCACCGCAGCTTCCTGGCCTGGCAGAGATCGTGATCCACGAAACACCGACCGCCCGTTGCATTTATCGCGGCGAATAAATGGGGGAATCACCGACCAAAGGGCGACGGATTCTCCGCATTTTCCTAGGCGCGGCGGGGCTGGTTGTGGGAGCTTTCTTGCTGGTTCTCTTTTTTCCCGTGATGCGCGCACCCTTGACTCATCAGGCTCCCGCCAAGCCGCCTTCCTTTGTCGAGGCCGTGAAGGCCATTGGCGCGTCGATCGCGCATATTCCCCCGGAAGTGAGTCCGGAGGGCACGCCGCTGTTGTTCGAGCACGGCCGACCTACGGCGAAGGTTTTTGTGTTACTGCACGGGCTGTCGAATTCGCCCAAGCAGTTTTCCGAGCTGGGGCGGATGCTTTTTGAACGCGGACACACGGTTTATATTCCCCGGTTGCCTTTTCATGGCGAAAAAGACCGGCTGACCGAGAGTTTCGGTCGGCTCACCGCAGCGCAAATGCTGCAGTCCGGCAATGAAGCGGCCGATCTGGCGAGTGGTCTGGGGCAGGATGTCACTGTGGCGGGGCTTTCCATCAACGGCGCGACCACGGCGTGGATGGCGCAGAACCGTTGCGATCTGTATCGTGTGGTTTTGCTGGCTCCCTTTCTGGCCCCGAACGGACTGCCGCTCTGGACGATCCGGCCGGTGGAACGGCTTCTGCTACGCCTCCCGAACCGATTCATCTGGTGGAATCCTGCATTGAAGGAAAAGACTCCAGGCCCGATCTACTCCTATCCGCGGTTTCCCACCCGGGTGATTGGGGAGACCATGTGGCTCGGGCAGGAGGTTTTACAGGATTCCCGCCAGAATGCTCCGCGCAGCAGTTCGATTCTGGTGGTGACCAGCGCCTCCGACTTTGCAGCCAGCAATGCCCTCACCGCCACTCTGGTGGCAAACTGGCGAAAGCTCCGGCCACAGGGCATTGAGGAATATCAGTTTCCGAAGGATCAGAAAGTCCCGCATGACTTCATTGATCCGAACCAGCCTGACCAGCAAACGGCGATTTCTTACCCGAAATTGATCGAATTATTGGAAAAATAGCTGCCGCGCTGAATGCCGTCTCACGGCAAGAAATTTACTTCCTCAGCCTTGTAAACCTACTCCTACCCTTTCCCCTTTGGGCTGAGTGGAAGGAGGTTCAAGTGTAGCGTAGGCGTGGGTGTAGGCTATTCAGTTTGTTTGTACCCACATGGACACATCCTCCTGGGCCACCAGTGAGGGAAGATCGGCGATGGTGTCGAAGTATTCGTTGAATTCGGCTACAGATTGGTCGTGTTGCCACTGAAATGCGGTCCAGCCGATGGCCACGGCGGCCAAGGCGGAGGCCGGAATGAGCCAGCGGAAGAGTGCGGTGAGCGGGCGGCTAGGGCGGCCGCTTTCCTTCACCTCGCGCAGCACCTTGCGCACAAAATACGGCGAAGCCTTGGCCGGTTTGGCTCGGCCAAGGAGATTCCACAGGGCGTCGTTTTTGTTAAAGTCATCCATATTGAAGCAACCCGCTCTTCGGGCAAAAGTTGCACGATTCGCGGAAAAAATCAGTGCCGGAAGTGGCGGAATCCAGTGAAAACCATGGCCACGCCGCGTTCGTTGGCGGCTTTGATGACCTCCTCGTCGCGCATGGAGCCGCCGGGTTGAATGGCGCAAGAGGCACCGGCTTCGGCTGCGGCGATGAGGCCGTCGGGAAACGGGAAGAAGGCGTCGCTGCAGACCGCGCTGCCCTTAAGGGAAAGTCCGGCCTCCTGGGCCTTCCAGACGGCGATGCGGGAGGAGTCCACCCGGGACATTTGGCCGGCTCCGATGCCAAGGGTGCGATCCTTGCCGGCATAGACGATGGCGTTTGACTTGACGTGTTTGACCACTTTCCAGCCGAATTCCATGGCTTCGATTTCGTCGCGGGAAGGCGGGCGGGCGCTCACGACCTTGTGTTCCAGTTCGGACACGTCGGAGGCATCGGTGTCCTGCACCAGCAATCCGCCAACGACGGAGCGCGTGTCACGGCCGCTTTCCGGCGGGGACTTTAGCATCTTCATGAGCCTCAGGTTTTTCTTTTTGGAGAGGAGTGATCGTGCGTCGGCGTCGAACTCCGGCGCGATGATGACCTCGCTGAAGATCTCGGAAATGGAGCGGGCCAGTGCGAGGGTGAGCGGACGATTGCAGACGATGATGCCGCCGAAGGGGGCTTGTTTGTCGGTGGCGAACGCTTTGTCCCACGCTTCGCGCAGGTCGGAATCGGTGCCGATGCCGCAGGGGTTGGTGTGCTTGAGAATGGCGACGGTGGGTTTGCCGAACTCGGAGATGAGCCCGGCGGCAGCGCTGATATCGAGGATGTTATTGTAGGAAAGTTCTTTGCCTTGGAGCTTTTCGAAATACGCCCCAAAATCGCCGTAAAGCTCGGCGTGTTGATGGGGGTTCTCGCCGTAGCGGAGGCGAAGTTCGAGGGGCAGATCGAGGCGGAAGGCGGCCGAGGTTTCCTGCTCGCGATTGAGAAAACCGGCGATGGTACGGTCGTAGGCGGCGGTGGTGGCGAAGGCTTTGATGGCGAGGCGTTCGCGCAGGGCGAGGTCGATGCCGCCATTATTTTCCTTCATATCCTCCAGCACGGCGGTGTAGTCGGCGGAATCGGTGACCACGGTGACGGATTGGTAATTTTTCGCCGCGCTGCGGATCATCGAAGGTCCGCCGATGTCGATTTGTTCGATGGCCTCGGGCAGGGTGACGTCCTCTTTGGCGATGGTGGCCTCGAAGGGGTAGAGATTGACCACGACCAGATCAATCGGGCGGATGCCGTGGACCTTGGCCTGCTTTTCGTGTTCTTCGTTGCCGCGGATGAAAAGGAGACCGCCATGGATCTTGGGATGCAGGGTCTTGATCCGGCCGTCCATGATTTCCGGCGAACCGGTGAATTGGGAGACCTCGACAGTGGGAATATCCTCCGCTTGGAGGCTGCGGGCGGTGCCGCCGGTGGAGAGAATTTCCACGCCGCGATGATGGAGTTCACGGGCAAACTCGACGATGCCGGTCTTGTCGGAAACGGAGATAAGGGCGCGCTGGATTTTCATGGGTGCTACGAGCGGCGGGGATGCTGAAGGGAAGAGTGGCGGGTGACAAGTGCAAGGTAGAGCAAGCTTCCAGCTTTCGGGGGAAACTATCGCGCCAAGACGACGGCTTCGTAGGGGAGCCAGAAGTCGGTGTTGTCCAGACTGATGAGGAGGTTGGCCTGGTCTTTGGCCGCGGCTTCGATTTCGCCCCAGCTCTTGGGTCCGATGGCATTGCCGTCGCTGGCGATGAACCATTTAGCCCCGGGGGTGGTGCGGACGATGCTAGCCCATTGCAGGGTCATGGTAAGGGCATTATCGATTTCTCGCTCATCAATAACTCTGTCTTCGTCGGAGTCGAAGGCGACGAGGAGGGATTTGTGGCTCTGGAGCCAGGCGTGTACCTTTTGGGAAGTGGATTCGGTGGAGGATGCTTTTTTGCCTGGGGCTTTGGCGTCGGCTTCCTCAATGGTTTTGCCGAGGAATTCGGGCAGTTGAACGCCGACGTTTTTGGTTAGTTCCTGGAGCGGGGGGAGGGCACCAACGAGGCTGGACAGGAAGTCGGCGGTGCTGCCTTTGCCATCCTTGCCCTTGCCGCTTTCCCAGACGGTGATGGAATCGATTCTGAGGTTCGAGATGGCTTTGACCTGCTCCTCGACCAGTTTGGGTAATTGTTCCGTGACCATGAGTTGGGCGGCTTGGGCGGCTCCGCCGGCGGCTTCGATGATGGAACGGAAACCGTCGGCGCGGGCGGTGAGTTGGGCCAGAGTGCCCTGGGCCTGGGCTTCCATAAAGGCGCGCAAGCCGTCGGCTTCGCCCTGTTTGGTGACGCGGAGGCGGGTGCCGTCGGCCTCGGCGGTGAGTTCGATGCGGCGCTTTTCGGCCTCGGCTTCTAGTTCGACACGGAGTTTGGAGGCTTCGGCGGCGAGACGGATCTGGCTTTTCTGGGCCTCGGCAAGAACTTCAATTTTGCGGCGTTCGATTTCGGCCTGCACGACGACGGTGGCGGTCTGGGCGGCTTCGTCACGTTTGGCGCGCTGGCGTTCGGCCAGTTCCTCGGCGACGTAGGATTCCTCGAGGGATTTGGCGGCGGCGACCTTTTCGGCGGCGGTGGCGAGGCGGAGGGCCTCGGCCTCGCGTTCGCGGCGGCTGGCGGTGGATTGGGCGATCTGGACGGCGGAAAGGTTTTCGCCCTCGGTGGCGCGGGCGTTGGCCTCGGCCACGCGGATACGCTGGTCGCGCTGGGCTTCGGCGGCACCGATGTCGCCATCGCGTTCCTGCTGGGCGACTTTGATCTTGGCCTCGTTGATGGCGCGGGCGGCGGCTTCCTTGCCGAGGGCGTCGATGTAGCCGGACTCGTCGGTGATGTCCTGGATGTTGACATTGATGAGGCGGAGGCCGACTTTTTTGAGTTCGACTTCGACGCCGAGGGAGATGTTGGCGATGAGTTTGTCGCGGTCCGTGTTGATCTCCTCGATAGGCATGGTCGCGATGACGACGCGCATCTGGCCGAAGATGATGTCGCGGGCGAGTTGCTGGACCTGGTTGAGGTCAAGTCCGAGCATGCGCTCGGCGGCGTTTTCCATCACGCCGGGTTCGGTGGAGATGCCGACCATGAAAGTCGAGGGCGTGTTGACGCGGATGTTCTGCTGGGAGAGCGCGCCCTCGAGTTTGATATCAATCGGGATTGGGGTGAGGTCGAGGTATTGGTAGTCTTGGATGATGGGCCAGATGAAGGCCGCGCCGCCGTGGTAGCATCTGGCGGAGAGGTTGTTGCCGCCGACTTTGCCGTACACGACGAGAATTTTGTCGGAGGGACAGCGTTTGTAGCGCGAGGCAAAGGCCACGATCACTACGAAGAAGAGAAGCAGGCCGCCAATGACAAGGATGAGGGATTCGATCATGATTTTTTGGGATTAGAGAGGTTCAACTTCCAGGGTGCCCTGGCCGATGAGGCCGGTGACTTTGACCTTGGTTTGCGGGGCAATGGCAGCGGGGCCGGAAGTCAGGCAGGAAATGGTTTGGAGGCGGCCCTGGATGAAGACCTCGACTTGTCCGCCGCCGCCGCGGTGGGGCGGAACGGTGACATAGACGGTCGCGATCTGACCGACTGCATTTTTGTAGTCAAGCGTGCCGCTGGCGTGGAGAGAGAACAGCGCGCGCATGAGAAGATAGATGCCGAAGAGGAAGACCGCCCCGACGACGCAGGCGATGAGGATGGAGGCGGTGAGGCCCAGGCCGGACTTGATGGCGATGACACCGGACCAACCGAAACCGAAGAAAAAGCCGGTAATGGTTCGCACCGAAAGCATGCCCATTTGGTCGGGATGATCCACGCTGGCTTCTGGCATGTCGTGGTGGTTGAAGCCCAGAAGGGTGAAAAGCAGTTCGATGCCCAACGCGAGGGCCGCGACCAGACCCGTGCCATAAAAAATCTGCAGCGGGAGATTGAGACTATGCCACCAAAGTTCCATGCCGTCGCGAATCTAGCAGGAGAACGATGGGGGGCGAGAAGATTCAGCTTGGAAGGCAAGGGGTGCATGACGCCAATGTGGCCGTCGCGGCGTGAATCAGGCATGGGAGTCCAGCCTTTAGGCTGCTCCGCACGCTAAAGCGTGAACTCCAACTCCGGGTCGCGTTCGATAACTTCCCCGTCCAGCACTCGGGATCAGGCGTAAGAACTGTATTTGGCGGCGTCGCCATCGCGGTAGGAGCTCCACTTGCGATAGGGCTGGTATTTATTCGACTCGGTGGCGGGGAGGCAGCGATTTTCCAGGGCGAGCATGGTGTCGGCTGGCATGGGGGAGAAGGCGGCGGCGATGCCGGCGTTTTCGCGAAACTGCGGCAAGGAATCGATGCCGCTCACTACGGTGGTGACCGGATGAGAGAGCGTATAAGTGAGGGCTTCTGCAACATTGACGATGCCATCGCGGAGGGCGTCCGCGTTTCCGCCGAGGGATTTCATGGCAAGCGGAGCGATATTTTGTTTGAGCAATTCGGGGAGCACGCGTTTGCCGAAGGCGTTGGAGTTGGCCTCGATGGCCGAGATGGGAAGCTGGCAGGCATCGAACGCGTACCCATGGGAAAGCATGGCGAGGTGAGCGTCGGGATCGGTGTGGCCGGTGAAACCGACGAAACGCACCTTGCCTTGCTGGCGGGCCTCGTCGAGGGCCTCCACCACGCCGCCCGGGGCGAAGGCGCGTTCGACTTGCGCCTTCGTCGCGACGGCGTGGACCTGCCAAAGATCGAGGTGGTCGGTGCCGAAGCGGGTGAGGGATTGTTCCAACATGGACAGGGCTTCCTGGCGTCCGCCATGGCTATGCGTGCAGACTTTCGTCATCAGGAAAACCTTATCGCGTTTGCCCTTGATGCAGCGGCCCATGAGTTCCTCGGCGCGACCGTTATGGTAGTCCCAGCAGTTGTCGAAAAAATCCACGCCCATGGCCAAGGCGGTGTCCACAATCTGCTGCGCCTCGGCGTCGCTGGCGTTGCCCAAGGCGTGGCCGCCGAGGCAAAGGGAAGAAACGGTGAAATCGTGACGTCCGAATTTCCGGCGCGGGACTTGGAGTGGTTCTTCGGCGGCGTGGGTTCTTCCGCCCAAAAGTAAGCCCGCGCCGGCCAGGCCGATCCTTTTGAGAAATGCCCGGCGCGCTTGGCGGGCAGGGTTGCTTTCCGGGATCATAGGAAAAAAGCATCGTCGCTTCCCGGCGGCGATCAACCCGAAAACAGCGTCGCTGCGGTATTTTCGAATCCCCGACGGCGCAGTCTCCCGATCGGCAGCGTGCGATTCTATCGGCACGAGCGATCTCTCTCTCCTCTTGCTGAGTTCGTCAGCAGGGCTCGGATTTAATCATCCGTTACGGTTGTCCGTTCGACGGTGGTCGAGGAGGAGGAAGGGGACAAAAATGTCGGCGTGCTCGTGGTGGACGTGGTGGTCGTGGTCTGCTCGACTTCATCGTTGGTCTCGCATCCAATCAGAACAGATGTTGCTACGAGGGTGATGAGGGAGAGTGAGATTTTTAGTGTTTTCACAAGGAGAAATCGCACGGCACACTTAGACCGGCTGTATGGTGCATGAATTTTCACGCGGGAGAAGCTGCTCGATTTTCACGGACACCTCCATGCCCAAGTAGAGTTCCGCTGGTGCGGAATAGGTGCCGGAAATCGGCATCACGCCGCGCGGATGGGAACTTACCCCCGCCACAATGTGTTTGTGAGAGGTGCTCTCGCCCAAGGTGGGATCATAACCAAACCACCCATGCTCAGGAAAATAGACTTCCGCCCAAGCGTGAGTGGCCGCGCGTCCCGCCGCGGAGGAAGCGCTGTCGAGATAGCCGCTCGCGAAACGGCTGGCGAGGTTGAGAGCACGCACGGCCTCGAGGAGCAAGGTGGCCATGTCGCGACACGAGCCGGAGTTCAAGGCCAGCGTTTGCAACGGACTCTGTACGCCGCGATCCTCGCGCCGCCGATATTGGATGTGACGGTGAATCCATGTGCCGATTTCCCGAACAAAAGCGAAGGCATCCCCGCCCGATTTGAGCCCCAACAAAGCACGCACCCACTGGCCCAGCGGCCCGGCCTCCTCGGGATAGACCGGCGCGAGATATCCGGCGATTAGCGGGGATTCGAGCGGGGAATAGGTTGCGGGGTAGGCCACGGGAAATACTTCCAAAATACCGTGAGGGGAGCCGAGATCGGCGCGGGTTACGATGACATCGCTCTCAAAGCTCAAGTGGGCGGCGGTCTCGAAAATCCGGACGAGCGCGATGGAATTTCCGAAAAGGTCGCGATGCCAGCTCACCTCGGCGGCAGGTTGCACCTTCAGCGTCAGACGTTCGACTTGCAGGTCGTGTCCCTCGCGCGGTCGCACCACCAAGCGGTGGGGACCGAACCCCACCGGTTCAGCATAGCGGTAACTTGTGGTGTGAATGATGCGAATCCGGCTCATGGCTTTCGCTTCCAAAACGTCGGGGCAAGCGCCTCCGGGCCGCTTTCCGAATAGGCTCCCTTCATATCTTGCGCAAAAAATGGACAATCCGCATGACCGCGATGAGGCGAAGCCGTGCGCTCAGCAAATATCGCCCTTCGCGAGGCTGGTCGCGCTGAGCAGGAGCAGGTTCAAGGTGTTCAGTGGTTTGTTTTGCGTCAGGATTTCTTGACGACCGAGGCGATGACGATGCCGGTTCCGGCGAGAAAAACCACCAGCCCCACAATGGGGGAAAGAGGAATGCGTTCCTGCTTTTCCGCCACGGCCTCAATGGGACCGATATCGAGCACCTTCTCCTTCGTGGTGAAGGTGAGATAAGGTAGGGCGACGGCCAGAAGGCCGACCACGATGAGTACAATACCGAGGATGCGCATGACGAGTATTCGTCCCTCGCAGGTTCTTTGCGTGTGTGTTAGCCGGATCAGGTTGTCGTCCGGCTCCGCCATCTGACCGGGGCGAGAGGCGGGAATTCAGCGGGGTGTATGCTTGTGGCCTTCCCATCGTCGGAGGGATTCATCATGCAAATGGCGGGGACGGAGCGCGCGGGTGACGATGCCGTATTTGGGACTAAAGAGATAGGCGGCGATGAAAAGGGTGCCCAACACCATGACGATGACCGGACCGGAGGGAATGTTGGTCCAGAAGGAAATCAGCAATCCGAGCACGGCCCCGCCCACGCCGATCCCGGCTCCGCCCCACGACATGGCTTGGTAGGAATCGGAAAGCAAATACATGGTGGCGGCGGGCAGGATGAGCAGTCCCAGAGAAAGCAGCACGCCCACGGCCTGGAGCGAGGAAAGCATGGCCAGCACAATGAGCAGCATGAGCACGGTGAGGATAAGGGTGACCCGAATCCCCTGAGTGCGGGCGACGGAGACTTCAAAGAGGGTGAGGAGCAGGGGACGTTGAATGACGATGAGGGTGCAAAGAGTGACCGCGCAAATCACCAGGCTGATCCAAATGTCGGAGTCGGCCACGCCGAGGAGGTTGCCGAAAAGAAAACTGTCGAGGTCCACCTTGACCCGCGCGTAACGGATGAGAATGACCCCGAGGGCAAAGGCGATGACGTAGAGCGAGGCGATGGCGGTTTCGTCCTTGATGCGCGAACTGCGGGTGATCATTTGTCCGCCCACCGTTACGATGAGGGCGGCGACCAAACCACCGAGCAGGAGACCGGCGGGGTTGAGTCCGACGAAAATCGCGGCCACGGCAAGTCCGGGCAGCAGCGAGTGCGCGAGGGCGTCAGCCATGAGGGCGAGGCGGCGAATAACTACGAAGGCGCCGAGGAAGCCGTTGGTGAAGCCAATGAGCACACACACGAGAAACGCGCGCTGCATGAATTCGTATTGGAAGGGTTCGAGCAGCCAGTTCATGGCGAAAGTGGGAAGGGGGAAGCCGGAAGTCGGAGGCTTTTATTCATGCATGGGCTCCGGCAAAAATGCGGGTGGTGAAAGCGCGTTCGGTGTTTTCGGTGGTGAAAGTGATGGCGGTTTCGCCGCAGGCGACGAGTTCGCCGTTGATCAAGATGACGTGGTCAAAAATTCCCGGCACGTCGTTGAGTTCGTGATGCGAGGTGATGATGAGTTTGCCTGCCTCGCGCAGCTTGTGCAGCACGCCGGTGAAAGCGGCGCGGGCGTTGAGATCGAGGCCGGTGTAGGGTTCGTCGAGAAGATAAATATCGGACTGCTGCGCCCAGGCGCGGGCCAGAAAAACCCGCTGCTGCTGTCCGCCCGAGAGGGCACTGATCTGGCGCGCGGCGTAGTCTTCCAGGTCCATCACGTGCAGGGCCTCGTCCACGATGCGGTGATCCTCGCGGCCGAATTTTTTCCAGAGCCCCAAGGCGGGGTAACGTCCCATTTCGATGAGGCCGCGCACGGTGATGGGGAAATCCCAATCCACCGCCTCGCGTTGCGGCACGTAGGCGATGGTTCGCCCTGGCGTGTCGTTTTCACCGATCTCATGACCGCGAAATTCGATGCTGCCGGTCTCGATGGGCAGCAGGCCCGCGATGGTTTTGAGCAGGGTGGATTTGCCCGCACCGTTGGGGCCGAGCAGTCCCACGCAGGAGCCGCAGCCCAGGCTCAGATTGATATGATGAATGGCCGGGACGCGGTTGAAGGAAACAGTCAGATCCTTCAGGATGAGGTGGTGGCTCATGGATTGTGGCTTCCCGGCAAGGTGATGACATCCTCCATGCGGGAGTCTCCCCAAAGTGTGGTGTCGGTGAGGGGATTTCCATCGAGCGACGCCTGCACCCGCAAGGGGTTGATTTTTTCCGGGTCCCCGGTCCAGTTCGCGCGGATGATTAAATCAATGCCCGCGGTGGGGAGAGTCAGCGCGACGTCGGCGGTGGCCAGCGTGGCATCCGGGCGGAGTTTCGCGACTTGGGCGCCGTGGGCCTCCACGGTGATTTCGGCGGGCGGGGTGGGGGACAAAAACGTGAAGCGAACCTCGCGGACGGATGCGGTGTTTTTTTCGGTCGGGGAAACGGCGGACCTTTCCGGCGTTGCGCGACTGGTCAGCCGCAAGGCCGGAATGGCCAGCAGCACGATGCCGGCGAGCACGAGTGCCAGACGAAGCAGAGGTGAACCAGTCATGAAGGCCGGGTCAATTGGTGGTCCAATTCTCTTACTGCAGAGCCGAAACGACGGCGGTCACATTGTGGCGGAACATTCCCTCGTAGGTGGAGGCGGCGCCGGTGCCGAGTCCGTCCGCATAAAGCACGCCGCCGGTTTTCGCACCGGTTTCGCGGGTGATCTCGGTCAGCACTTTTGGGTTCTCGATGTTTTCGAGGAAGACCGCTTTCACGCCCTCTTTTTTGATTTCGCTAATGATGGCGCGCACGTTTTTTGAGGACGGTTGATCTTCCGTGCTGATGCCCGAAATGGGATAAACCTTGAACCCATAGTCCCGGGCAAAATACCCGAAGGCATCGTGCGAAGTGACCAGTGCCCGCCGGTCGCGCGGGAGTTTCGCGATTTCCAGTTTCGCCCATTGGGCGAGGGCCGTGAGTTTCCGGTTGTAGGCGGCGGCGTTGGCCACGTAAGCCGCCTTGTTGGCCGGGTCGGCCGCAATGAACGCGTCACGCACCGCGTCGGTGGCGATTTGCACGTTTTGAATACTGTGCCACCAATGCGGGTCCGGCATTTTTTCCTCGCCGTGTCCATGCGAATGGGAATGTCCGTGGTCGTCGTGTCCCCGGGGCTCAATCAGCAAGGGTTTGATGTAGGGGCCGATGGCGACAAACTCCGGCCCCGGGCCCACACTTTTTTCGAGCTTGGTGAGATAGGCGGCCTCCATGCCGTAGCCACTCAAAAGGACTACCCTCGCCTTGCTGATTACCTTCACATCCCCGGTGGTGGGGGAAAAATCATGCGGGTCCATGCCCGCCTGCACCACGCCCGTCACGTTGACTTTATCGCCTCCCACTTCCTGTGCGATTTCTGTCAGCACCGAGCTGAGGGAGGCAACCGGGAGTTTATTGTCAGCGTGAGCCAGCGCGAGGCTGGCCAACATCAAGAAAGTAAATGCAAATTTCATGCAGATGGAGGTTCGCTACTTGCCGCCAAAGTGCAAGTAAATTGCGGGTACTTCCTGAGATTGGGGGTTGTTTCGCGGCCGCTCGGCAGTATCCTCGTGTGATGGCAAAAAAATCCGCTGCCCCGGCATCGAAATCGTCCCCCGTCGTGAGTGCCCTCCGCCAAGTGGTGGCGGACAGTTATGCTCTTCTCGGACAAACCCATGTTTGCCATTGGAACGTGCGCGGCAGCAATTTTTTCGCGCTGCACACCGCCTTTGAGGCGCAATATACCGAACTCTTCGCCGCGGTGGACGAACTGGCTGAACGCATCCGCGCCTTGGGCGCCTTTGCCCCCGGTGGCTTGGCGAACCTCGCCCGCATGTCCGGGATGAAGGAAATCAAGGAAGACGCCACCGCCACGGAAATGGTTTCCCACTTGGTGGCGGCCAATCGCGCGTTGGTGAAAAATCTGGCCAAGGCCCGGGATGTCGCCGGCGATTCCGATGATGCCGAAACGGAGGATCTCATGATTGCCCGCATTCAGGCTCACGAGAAACACATTTGGATGCTCAGCAGTTTCCTGGCCTGACCTTACCGCGGCCTCTTCCGGTGATTTTCTTTTGCATCGACCGGAGCGGCTGAAATAAGTGTTGATGAAATGAGCTCCCGCTTCCCCGATCTTCCGCGCGGTCAAGCGCTGGATGACCCCAATCGCCTTGCGGCGCTGGAGGAAACGGGTCTGCTCGACAGCGCGGCCGAGCCCAGGTTCGACCGTTTCACGGAGCTGGTCCGCATGGCCCTGAAGTGCGAGGTCTCCATCGTGTCGCTGGTGGATTAGAGGCGCCAGTTTTTTAAAAGCGCGACGGGCGTGCCGGAACCTTATTGCTCGCTGCGGGAGACACCGCTGAGCCATACCTTTTGCCAGCATGTCGTGACCACGGGAAAATTCGTCCGCATCGTCGATGCCCGGTTGGACCCCCTTGTCCGGGAGAATCCCGCCGTTGCCGAACTCTGGGTGATCGCCTACCTGGGGGTGCCGATCGTCACTGGCGACGGTTTCGTGCTCGGCTCGCTTTGCGCCATCAGCGGACAGCCGCGGGAATGGAGAGCGGAGGATCTGGTCATGCTGAAATCGGTCAATGCCGCCCTGATGACCGAGATACGACTGCGCTCGTTGACCACTACCCTGCGGGGAAACATGCACGAATTGCAACTGGCGGAAAAACAGCGCGATGAAGTGTTGCATATGCTCGTTCACGACATGCGCACCCCCCTCGGATCCGTGATCACCAGCCTCGAGCTTCTGGAAACGGGCGGAGGAATGAACGCCGAGCAGAAAGACTTGCTCGGCCTTGCGCAGACAGGCGGCGAACAGCTGCTCGACATGCTCAACAGTATGTTGCAAGTCAACCGCCTCCAGTCCGGCGAGCATGTCTTCAACTTGGAAGCCTTTCATGTTTCCGCGCTGCTGCGGCACGTCTTTCAACTGGCCAAACCCCTGGCAGACGAAGCCTGGCATGATCTCTCCGTGGTCTATCCGGCTGATGATGTTCTTCTCACCGCCGACCAGACCTTTCTTTCCCGTGTCTTGCTGAACCTGATATCCAACGCGGTGAAATTTTGTCCCCGGGAGAGCGAAATTGTCCTACGGGTGGAAAGAAATCCGGCGGATTCCGGCGGCGGCTGCGTCTTTAGCGTCTTCGACAACGGGCCGGGGGTCCCCGACCGGGAGAAGGCCCTGATTTTCGAGAAATACCAGCAGGGCAGCGCCAGCGGTGCCGGTGCCTCGTTCGGGCTGGGCTTGCGGTTTTGCAAACTGACTGTTGAGGCCCATGGTGGTTCAATCGTCGTGCGGGACGCCCCCGGTGGTGGCAGCGAGTTTTCCTTCGTCATTCCCGACCGTCCCGCCCCGGCCGTGAAATAAGGCTCACCGCACCTCGATTATTCGGACCGGGCGGCAAAACGAAGGCCGTCTCGCTGCGCACCCCGGTATCGAGCCCGGACTTGTCCCAGCGGAAATAGGGTAGAAGAACGTTGGCGGTGATTTTCCATGTTCCCGCGGGCACCGGCACCTCCCAGTGGACAGGCAGACCCCAAGGAGAAAATAGCGGACAGCGTAAAAATTCATGCGCATCGGACCGCGCCATCGTTACCGCTCGCTGCCCAACTGCCAGCCGCATATCCCCTCCGCGAGATTTTGGAAGATTGCGGTCAGCGAAAAGAAAGCAGCAAGTCCGCCCGGAAGACCCAGCAAAATCCCGTCGCGGTCAGCAAAATAGCCAGGGCTCCCAGCGCGAGAGAGAGGCGTTCGTGACCGAAACGGCTCTGGTAACGAAACCATTCCCGCAGCCAGCGAGGTCCACGCCCCAACCGGACGTCTGTTTGTGGTGCCTGACCGTAAGCGCTTTTTGAGTGAACCTTCATGCGAAGAAGATCGGAGCGGAGGTTTGCGGTTTAACTTTCCATTTCCCTAAGCCATGGATTGTTTGTATTTGAATGATGATGCGTATCTCCCCCTTTATAGCGGCCCTGCTGATTTTGATGAGCGTCACTGCGACCTTCCTCGCCCAAGCTCCGCCCAACCCTCCGGCGGCACCAAAAAATCTCTTAAATAACGGCGGTTTCGAATCTTCCTCCAAGCGGGAAAACCTTTGGGACGGAGTGGATAACGCTGGATACCTCTCCGGGGAGCGCGGTGCCGTGCCTGTGCTGACGGCAGGCGGCAAGATCAGTGGTACCGCGATGCCGCTATCCGTATCCGTGGCCGACATGAACGGAGACAGACTTCTGGATATCGTGTCGATGGATGTTCTGGGTTATTTGCGCATCTATTTTAATAGCGGCACACCGCAGGAGCCCAAATTCACCCTCGGCGAACTAGGCGGAATTTTCCTGACCCGCACAATGCCAAGTGATCCGATCCTGGGGGGGGGGTCGGATAAGGCGAGCGATCACGCCAGAATGGCGCCGCGAATCGCCACCACCGATATGCTGAAATCCGGGAAAAAGGATCTTATCTTGGGCAACTACATTGGCGAGATCCTGCTGGTGCCCAATGCCGGTTCGGCCCAGTCCCCCGATTTCAAACAGCCTGCGACCATGAGTGCCATCACCATTCCCACCATGAAGGATCCCAATAAGCGTTGGGGCAATGTCTTTGCCCCTGCCACTTGGGATTGGAATAATGACGGAAAGGACGACTTGCTGCTGGGGGAGGGGTCCTACTCGGCCAACAATATTCATCTGCTCTTGAACGTTGGAGCCGGGGCCAAGCCGACCTTCGAGGAAAACAGCCGTTATGTCCTCGCTTTCGGCGACGGGCTCGAACAGCTCACCCCGGCGGTGGTGGATTACAACGGGGACGACCTGCCGGACCTGCTGGTGGCGGAACGAACCGGAAAAATCGCGGTTTACCTGAACAAGGGCACAATCACGAAATCGGGCGAACCGCCCGCGGAATTGCCCTTCGCTTCGTTCATTAGCGCCGACAGCAATCCGCTGAGCTTCGGTGGAATCAGCACCGTTTCGACCGGGGATTTGAATGGAGACGGTCTTTTCGACATCGTGGTGGGCAAGACCAACGGCCGAATTGCGATGGTGCTCAACACGGGTTCCAAGACCGAGCCGAAATTTGGCTCCGCCGTGGAGTTGAAGGGCGAAGCCGGGACCCCGGCGCTCGCCATGCCCTCGGGCTGGGATGTGGATTACGGTATCACGCGGGGCAATTTTTACGGGTATATCACTGTGGTGAAGGATGCCGACGACAAAAATGCCCAACCCGCCGAAGGACTCGGGAGTTTGAAGGCGGGATATTTTTCCTCCCCCAACAAATACATGCCAGCGCCAACGGACTTCACCCCCGGGTTTGCCAGCTTTGATCCGATGAAGTCAACTTTTCAGGTAGGAGGGGCCCCGGCCCGTTTTTTCATGCTTCGCCAGATCCGGGGTTTGCGTTTCAAGGTGAACGCCACGTACACCCTCAGCTTCAAGGTCAAGGGGCGGGCCAGCGACGCCACAGCCTTTGTCGGATGGAGTGGCCGCAAAAAACTCGGCAGCGACAAGGTCACCCAAGGCGAGCGGGGCTCGGCGACGGTGCAAAGAAACTACGAGGGCGAACGACAATTTGAGACCGTCAAGTTTTCCCCCGGCCCGCAATGGGCAGAGGTGAAGAAGGATTTCAAGGTGGTTTTCGAAGAGAAGGATCTCCAGGATTTGACGGAGGTGAATTCGTCGTTCTTGCAGGTCAGTTTCTCCATCCCTCTCGGCGGCGAAGTCTATTTCGACGATTTCAAAATCGTCGAAAGGCCCTGAGCGTGAGCGCCAGAATCGGGGCGGCCTTCGTCCTTGGGGCCGGTCTCGGCACGCGGCTGCGCACCCTCACGGCGGAACGTCCGAAACCGCTCGTGCCGATTTTTCACAAGCCGCTGATTACTTTCGCCTTCGATCATCTGCGCGCTTTTGGCGTGGAGAAATTTGTGGTCAACACTCATCATCGGCCGGAAGCTTACGAGCGACTGGTCGGTGCAAGCTATGGAGGAATGCCTATTCACTACCGGTACGAATCCGTTCTGCTTGACACGGCGGGGGGCATGGGGAATGTCCGGGATCTCTTGGGGAACGAACCGTTTCTGGTGCATAATGGCGATGTGTTGGCGGATCTGCCGCTGGACTGTTTGATCGAACGGCATTTTGCGGAGGACAATGTGGCGACGCTGCTTCTGCGCAGCACCGGCGGTCCCGCCCAGGTGCAATGTGATCCGCAGTCGGGGCGGGTTACGGATATTCGCGGCAGCCGGGGCGGACGCCATGAACCGGCTTTTCTTTTCACGGGAATTTATGTCCTCTCGCCCGAAATTTTTGCCCGCATTCCGGTGGGGGAAGTTTACTCCATTATTCCGGTATTTCTGAAAATGATTCAATCCGGCGGACGTATCGGCGGCATCGTGCTGGACGAGGGGCTTTGGTTTGACTTGGGCACCAGAGAGTCGTATTTGCACGCGCATCAGCTTTTTGCCTCCGGCGCCAATCTTTCCTATGCGCTCGACCGGCCGTGGCCGCGGCCCGTCCATCCCGAGGCGAAAATCGGGGAAGGTGTGGTGCTGGAAGGCTCCTGCGCGATTGGGCCGCGGGCGGAGATCGGAGAGGGGGCCCACTTGACGGATACCATTCTCTGGGAGGATGCGAAAATCGCTTCCCGTTCGCGCCTGCAGACCTGTATCGTGCGGGAGGGACGGCGTGCGGAAGGGATTCTGCGCGCCGCCGATATTTAATCATGCTGCCGAATAACGTCATCAATCGCACCCGCGAACGTTTCCCTGCTTTTGCGGTGGAGGATTTTGAGGTGCGCGCCTTGGAAAAGGGCGGGTCCGAACGCAAATTCTACCGCATCCGCTGCGGGGAGGATCGGTCCATGATCGTGGTGAAATACTCCGGTCAGAAGGAGGAAAACCGGCATTATGTGGATATCGCGCAATTCCTGGCGGGAGCGGGCGTGAGCGTGCCCCGCATTCATTTTCACGATGCCGCCGAGGGGTTGATCTGGATGCAGGATCTGGGCGAGGACGACTTGTGGACATTTCGCCAAGCTCCGTGGGAGCAGCGCCGTCCGTTCTACGAGTCCACCTTGCTGGAGGTGGCCAAGCTCCATAGCGCGGCGACGCGCCGCCTGGAGGGTTCACACCTGAGCCTTGAGCGCGAATTCGGAGAACAGCTTTATCTTTGGGAGCAGAATTATTTTTTCGAGAATTGCCTGCGCGCCCATTTCGGACTCGATGAGGCCACCGTGCAGCGGTACGCCTCCTTGCCCGCCCTGCAGAATATCGCGATGGGATTATCCTCCCGGCCGCGCGTGCTGGTGCATCGCGATTTCCAATCGCAGAATGTGATGATCCGCGACGGGGCGGCCTGGCTGATCGACTTCCAAGGGATGCGCCCCGGCCTGGCCCAATACGATGTCGCTTCGTTGCTTTACGACCCCTACGTGGAACTCGCGGGCGGGGAACGGGCTGCCTTGCTGGAGCATTACAAACGGGTGGCCCGCCGCGCCGGCATGGAAATCGCAGCAGACTTCGATGTGGTTTTTTATCAATGTGCACTCCAGCGTCTCATGCAGGCCCTGGGTGCGTACGGATTTCTCGGAATCCAAAAAGGTCGCGCCGATTTTCTCGCCCACATTCCCGCCGCCCGCCGATCCTTGCGCGAAGTGGCCGCCCGGGTGGATGGACTGGATGAATTTGTCGCCCTGCTCGACGTGCTGCCATGAGGAAAGGTGAGGGTTTTTGGTTGAGGGTTGGGAGGATGAGTTCAGCCATGTCCGCTTTTTTGAAGACGGTGCGCGGGTGGGAGTTTTCCTCTCAACTCTCAACCCTCAACTTTCAACCGCTCCCATGAAGCTGAGCGACGTCGAGACGGTCATCATCCAGAGCATTTCGCCTCAGATCGACCACGGGCGCCATGCTGTTAAACGCGCCGCCGGCGAGGACCTCGCCGTTGAGGCCGATATTTTCAAGGAAGGGCACGATGTTGTCCTTGCCCTCTTGAAGTATCGCCCCGTCGGCGACCCCGAGTGGCAGGAAACCCCGATGCAGCCGCTGATCAATGATCGCTGGCGCGGAGTCCTGCCCGTTTCGGGCGAAGGCAAATGGGAATACACCATCGAGGCATGGGGCGATTCCTTCGCCTCCTGGCAGGAGGAAATCCAAAAAAAATTCCAGGGCGGCATCCGCGATCTGAGCAGCGAATCCCTCGAAGGCTCCGCCCTCGTCTCCCGCGCCGCCACTCGCGCCGGCCAGTCTCCCGACGGCAAAAAACTCGATGCCTTCGGGGCCAGCCTCCAGGAAGCCGACGCCGCCGCCACCAGCCAGCTCGCCGTCTCGGCCGAACTCACCGCCCTCATGCGCGTCTGGGCCGACCGTTCCCTTGCCACCGAATACACTCCGTCCCTCCCGCTCTGGGTCGATCGCGAGCGCGCGGTTTTTGCCGCGTGGTATGAATTTTTCCCCCGTTCGGCCGAAGGCAAACCCGACTGCGGCTCCACTTTCCGCGATTGCCTAGGACGCATCGACGACGCCAAGGCCATGGGCTTCGACGTCATTTATTTCCCGCCCATCCATCCGATCGGCCAGACCAACCGCAAAGGCCGCAACAACTCCCTCAAGTGCGAACCCGGCGAACCCGGCGTCCCCTACGCCATCGGTAACTTCCGCCAGGGCGTCAATGGTGGTGGTCACAAGGATGTCGCCCCCGAACTTGGCACCCTCGAGGATTTTGCCTGGCTCGTCGGCGAGGTGAAAAAGCGCGGCTTGGAGATCGCCCTCGACTTCGCCATCAACTGCTCACCCGATCATCCCTACGTCAAGGCTCACCCGGATTGGTTTTTCAAGCGCCCGGACGGCTCCATCAAATACGCGGAGAATCCCCCGAAAAAATACGAGGACGTTTATCCGCTGAATTTTCACAACCCCGACTGGCGCAGCCTCTGGCGCGAGATGCGCGACGTGATTGCCTTTTGGTGTCAGCTCGGTGTGCGGATTTTTCGCGTCGATAACCCCCACACCAAGCCCGTCTCCTTTTGGGAATGGCTCATTAGCGACATCCACGAGACGTACCCCGACGCCATCTTCCTCAGCGAAGCCTTCACCCGGCCCAAAATGATGCAGATCCTGGCCAAGGTCGGCTTCACCCAGAGCTACACCTACTTTACCTGGCGCAATTCGAAATATGAACTCACCGAATACCTCACTGAGCTCACCCAGACGGAAATGAAGGACTATTTTCGTGCGAATTTTTTCACCAACACGCCCGACATCCTCCCCGTGATGCTGCAACAAAGCGGGCGGCCGGGTTTTCTCATCCGCGCCCTACTCGCCGCCACGCTCTCACCCGTCTACGGCATCTACAGCGGCTTCGAACTTTGCGAAGCCACTCCCGTCCCCGGCAAGGAGGAATACCTCGACTCCGAGAAATATCAATTCAAGGGTCGCAACTGGGACGCCCCCGGGAACATCAAGGACACCCTCACCCGCCTCAACACCATCCGCCGTGAAAACCGCGCCCTCCAGCAATACGCCAACCTTCGTTTCCACCCGGTCGAAAACGACAACATCCTCCTCTTCAGCAAAACCACCACCGCCGGCGACAATATCCTTCTCATCGCCATCACCCTCGACGTCGTCAACCCGCAAACCGCCTTCGTCCAAGTTCCCCTTGGCGATTTCGGCATGGGCCCCAGCGAGACCTATCAGGTCGAAGACCTTCTCGCCTGCGAATGTTTCACCTGGACCGGACCACGCAATTTTATCTCCTTGAACCCCCATACCCGCCCGGCCCACATCTTCCGCCTCCGCCGCCGCGCCGGCCGCGAGAACGGCCAGGACGTCTATCTTTAAATCGGGGGCACGGCTACGAATTCGTAAGCATAAGCGACTGACAGAAATTTTCGGCCCCCTTGCACTGATTCGTGCTAACCGAATGTTGTGCGCAAATAACGCCGAAACCATTCGAAAAAAATTGTCGCTGCTTTTGCGTGCCTGCTGACCCCAAGTTCCCCGGGCTCAATCGGCCGGATCGAGCCGGCCCTCCCGAACGGTCAAACGCCGGCAGAGTTCGCCTGTCTGGCGGTTCATCACCGTGACGTTCTGTCCGTCGAACCCGAGATCACCACATTGCTGCAAGGCGTTGAAGGCGCTGTCCAAAATCACCAAGGGTGCCGTGTCGGTGATCCGGTCCCGTGCGTCCTGCAGAATCAAAAAAACGGCTCCGTCGCCCAGGAGCAATCGGGGTCTCCACATCAGGCAGATCGTTTCCTGCGTCGGGGAATGACTCACGCGCGTCAACTCCTGGGTCGTCAGACGTTCAACGAAAAGCAAACCGCCGTAGAGCAGGGCCAAAATCAGAAGGGCCGGAAGGATTTGTCGCAGCGCTCGCATCGCCGGATTCTCTGTCCTCGCGTGTCCTTTTGCACGGCCAAATTCTTCAGCCACCCGGCGGCGTAGGATGGGGCGCCTTTCGATGCGAGGGCCCGCATCCCTCCATTAATCTCGTTTCGAGTGATCGGTGGATTTGCTTTCCGTCCAGCTGGAAAAGGGCGTAATATGTTTCTCTTTTGTAGCGATAGCGACATGATCCAACCATCACCCAAACTGGATTCTTCTCCCGAAGATCGGATCTCATTCGTTCCGACTGGCGGGTTATTCTACGGGGGACAAGGCTGGCAAGCGAAGCGGTTAACGGATTCGCAAGTCGTTTCATTGTCATGTTTTAGGGGGTATAGCTCAACGGTTAGAGCAGGCGGCTCATAACTGCTTGGTTCACGGTTCGAATCCGTGTACCCCCACTTTCCTCATGAGGAAAGTTCCGGCGGTGCGAGGTTTTGCTTGTCACGACGAGCCTATCGCTCATCACTTTCAGGGATGAAGTTTTCGCCCCCCATTTTTGCGAGAATGGCCTTCCTGATGTTGGTTTCCGCCCTCCTCGCTGTTGGATTTGTGCTGGCATGGTTCACCTCATGGCGTTCGGATAAGATTGCCGCGCTGGATTCTGCCAGTGAGATGGCCAAAGCCGGTAGCGGCGAAGTGGAATTTCAAACCCGCGGCGACGGACCATCCGTGCTTGTCTTTCATGGAGTGCCGGGAGGATATGATCAGGCGCTTTTGCTGGGATCGGGCTTGGCGGATGCCGGTTTTCAAGTCATCGCGCCGTCGCGACCAGGGTATTTGCGGACTCCACTG
>JBGTGQ010000011.1:0-5263 GCA_041746635.1 Terrimicrobiaceae bacterium
GCTCTCCATACTGGCCGTCGCTGGCCTCGCGGCCTGCTCAACCACGCGGCTCCCCAACGGCTGTGTGGTGGACGCAAAGGCCCATCAATACGCCGTTTCCTCGCAGCAGCAGCTTGTGGGCAAGACAGCTTTCAACGAAGTGCTGTTGGTATCCTTTACCGATCGCAAATCGGGCCATGCGCTTTCGATCTTCGAGCACAAGGGGAATGTGTGGGCTTACGACTACGACCGGGGCAGTTGGAGAATTTACCAAGTCCCGGCGACCACGGCGAAGCGGACGGCAAAATTTATCTATCCCGAATGGAGAATCAAAACCGCTACATGGCTTTAATATGAGCAACGAACACGACCAAAGCGGCCCGCAAAGCGGCCCGCAAAACTATGCAGCTGGTTCTGCCTCCATTCAAAACAACATGGCAGATGCTGCTCCTTGGTGGATTAGAGAGATCCGTCAATATGGAGTTGCTGCATTGGTCCTTTGCGGCATGGCTTGGGGCTTCACGATCTTTTACAACGACCAGAAAAACGAGCGAGATGCGCGGGTGCAAAAATTTGATGCTGTAACGGATAAGGTCTCTAGCGTTGTCACGGAAAATTCCAAGGTTATTCACGAGTTCAAGCAATCCGTGGACAAAAACACGGAAGCCACCCGACAACTGGAAACAACCGTCCGACTGAAGCAATGAAGCCACTCCTCTTACTCGCCTGCGCTCTGCTCTCTGCCTGCGCATCGACCACGATATATCAGCCTGTCACTGTGCAGGGTGAGAAAGGTCAGACCGTGAAATCGGCCAAGGTGATATCGTTGCAAGGCGACATTTCTGGGGCCTTCACTCTTACGACACAGCCAGGCGGCGGCGTCTCGCTCGATGTTAAGCCCCTCGACTCCACGCAAGTGCTCATGCAGCGCATCGCCGTGACGGATTCCAAGGGCAACCCTCTGCTGACCAAGGACGGCCAACCTATTTACAACGAGATCCCGCTTGTCGCTGGGCTGAATCACAGCCGCCCGACAAGCGCCGCTTGGGACGGAGCCTCGAAAGGCATCCGCTCTCTCGGCTCCCTTATTGGCACGATTGCGGCCTCGGTGATGGGTACCTCAGTTGCCGCGTCCGCAGCCGGGGCGGTTCCGATTCAATAAAAAACCACTTATGAAAATCCCGAAATTCGCTGAAAAGCTCGTCGTTAAACTCATCCTATCCAAAGCCGGTCCAGCCGTGCAAAAGGGTATCACTGTGGCCGTGTCCGCCTCGTTGGCCTGGCTGGCCACAAGACTGCCGGGCGCGGAAAACTATCTCACACCGGAAGTGCTCACGGGCCTAATCTGGGTGGTGTTAGACACCGTTGTGATCAAACTCGCAGCCGGGCCGCTCAAAGAGCACGCCCTCGCGTTGCAAAAGTTTCTCAACGACAACGGTGCGGACATACCCGAAGATAAGTATGTCGGCGCGGTGACGGTGGAGGCAGCTAAGACCATCTTGAAATGAACGGGCTACCCACCATCATCGGCGAGTTCCGTTACCGGGAGCAACCCGGCCGGTGGCGGTTTGTGTTGGAGGCTCCTCTCACAATTCGCTTCCCGCTCGACTGGTGGGGTAAGTATCAGTTCCTCGACGACGAGGGGAGGGTGTGGTCGCAGGCCGACGGGCGGGACTGGACCATAGTTGCAGGTTACGCATGGGATGGAGCGAGCATGGCTCCGAATTTTCCAAGCACAATGGCGGCGAGTTGCTGGCACGACTCGGCTGGTCAGTTTCGGCACCTTCCATGTATCGCCAGTGAGCTACCGGGAGGAAAATGGAATAAGCGGTTTGCGCAGATCATCGCCGCGCAGGGTGGCACCAAGGTCGCAGCGCTTTACCACCTCGGGCTGATCCTCGGTAATCCATTCTATTCGCTGATCGGAAAGATCCTTGGAGCCAAGCGCGGAGGGAAATGCGTGCCACTGCCATGAACAGAGGGAAAAGATGCAAACACTCACTCAGGATGAAGTTGAAAGAGAGCTGTCACAGGTTGTCCGACTTATCGTCCCCGACCGGCAGTATGCCGTCATCGACAGCAAATACCTCTCGCGGTCGTTCATCCCGTTCTTCCAAGATTGGTGCAAGTCCTCGGGTCTCCACTACGCCAGCGAAGCGCGAGATTGCGACAAGTTCGCACGGGCTTTTGCCAGTCAGATGCACTTTGCCGCTTGGAGGAGGCAGTCGCTCTATCCGGCAGCGGCTGGATGGATGGGGGTGGAGGGACACGCTCTCAATCTGGTCCGCATCCAAGGAGGATGGGTGGAGATCGAGCCGCAGACGGGCGATATGCGCCCTCTGCGCCGGAATCTTGGCAGTATTTTGTATGCCGTCGTGTGACACGGTGCCGAAACCGCCCCCGATGGAGTTTGCTGAAAAATGAAACCTTCACTTAAACCTCATATCACCAGGGACCGAATCGAGCGGTTGATTATTGATTATGCGCCGCCGGAGCGAACGGTGTTGGTCGGGATTCGGGGGTATTATCGCGACAGTATGGGGGAGAAGGGGAAGAACGACCGCGGTATTTACGATGATGCGATCATCCTGGTGACTCCTTACGTGTTCGAGGCGTTCAACGCCAATACGGACCCTTCGATTTACCGCCACGGCATCGCCTCGCTGGCTCCGGGGCTGCACTATTACCGCAAGGGCAAGCACGGGATATCAAGACCCGGCGGGGGATATCCGGCTTTGCGGCCGGCGACTCCCGGTGAGCAACTTCCGGTGATGCGCGACGGCATCAAAGATCCCCGGCCAGGGGTGGCTATCAACATCCACAGGGGTTCGTTGCGATCCACCAGCTCAGAGGGCTGCCAGACGATCTATCCGGATCAATGGGCGTGGTTCCTTGAGATGACCTACGGCGAGATGGACCGATTCCGGCAAAAGAAGATCCCTTATATTTTGGCCGATAATGCCGGCGGGTCGCTGGCGTGAAGGTGTGTTACTTTTACCCTTTTCGCTCAAAAACGGCGTGCAGCACGTGAATCGCGGACAGCACGGCGGGGCGCGCGACGGCTTTGCGGATGGCGTCGAAGTCGTCGTCGGAGAGGGCCGTCAATTTCGCCAGAAACGCTTTTGCTTCTCGGCCGTTTTTTACCTGCACCACGGCCATATTTTCGGCCAGGGTCTCGACTTTAACGCTATTGCCCGTGCGGGCTGCTCCCCAAAGGGCGTGTAACTCCTCCCATTCCCGGCTGTCGGGAAGGATGCCGAGGCCGCGGAGGATCTGCTTCATGGTCTCTGGCCGGGGCGCGCTCTTGCCCTGTTCTATCTTCCACAGCACGGGACGCATGAACCCGCCCAGGGTGGCCACATCTTGCAGGGACATTTTTTTGCGGAGCCGGATCTCCCGGAGTTTTTTGCCAAGGGTCATGGTTTTTTTCTCATTTGATAGCCCTCTGCTCCGCCTAAAACCCCGGCCACCAGCAGGAGGAAAAAACAGCAACTCGCAATCGTCCAATCATGTTTTGAAGCGGCTCCAAGACTGTAAAAAAGGAAGGCTGATACTCCCAAGGCGATGCCAAGAATCTTGAAGAATCCGAGCCATTTGGAGGATTTGCTTTTTGCCGCAGATACTTCGCAAAGCCTGTATGCGCCCCACAAAAACGAAAAAGCCACCCCCGTTCCGAACGCGATTACGGCCCCCTCTATGATTCCTTCGATTGCTGTCTTCACAGGTAATCCCCTATCCAGATGATCTTTTCCGCTGCGGCTTTGGGTATTTGGATAAAACACCGCTGGCAGGCCGCAGGGGGACAACCTTTCCCGACTGTTGGTCCTCGGCAACAATAAGATTTTCAACAAACTGACTTGGGCTCCTCTTGTCAGTTTTTGCGAGATCGCGAAGAAGGTCTCGATATTTTCGGTCGAGATAAAGGGTGATCTTAACCGGGTCTTCTTTGATTTTCGGCCTCATGCCTATTTTATACGTCATAAATTGGGTGTCGTCAATTTTTGGTTGCGCGCCGATTATAGTCGTATATTATCGGCTGCATGTCAGAACCGCACGTTTCCCCTCCGAGAAAAAGCAATGCCGGACGCAAGCCGCGCAAAGACAACCCTTTGAAAGTGACTCTTTATCTTTCCAGTGCCGTTCGCCGCGTTGGCGACAAGCTGGCAGTGAAGCGCAACCAAAGCCTCAGTCAATTTGTGCAAACTTTGATTGAAATGGAGGCCGCAAAATGAAAAGCGATATCCTTTTCTGGCTCTCCGAGCGGGCGGACTCACTTTCGATCCGGCTGGAACTCCTGGCGGAATGGCTGCGCTACCAGTCCGCAAAAGCGACCAGCGATCTTTCCATGCCTTACGGGAGGGATGACGAATGAACGACGTTTTGCTGGTGGCGCTGGCTTTTGGGGCTGGAGGGCTCTTGGCGTCCGCCGTAGCGGTGTGCCTGATGGACGCCAAGGCCAATGACTACGAAGCGGCTTTGGACCACATGGAAGAGACCGGGCTGCAGATTTATTACGAACTGACCTTGGAACGCCAAAAGGTCGAACGGCTGGAGCAACAGATCGCCTCCCTCCAGGACGAAACCGGGATTGACGCCGATTGGTGGAAAAACCGCGACCGGCAATTCCCGGAGGCCGGGCAAGCATGAAGGCGCGTCTGCTCGCTCTCTTTCTCCGGCTATCGCCCCCGCCCAAGCTGGCGGGACAATGGCCGATCTTCCAGCGCAAGAAATAACCCCTCACCCACAAAGCACCCACAGGGAATCCAGCCTCACGAATCTCCCCCATAACTCAACCAAAACATTAAAACTATGAGCAACCAAGCACCAGCCGTAAGGCAAACTCAAGACCTTCGGGTCATCATCCAGTCCGACAAAATCCGCGAGCAACTCGCCATGGCCCTGCCCCGCTACTACACGCCGGAACAGTTCACCGTGATCGTGCGGACGGCCATCAATCGCAACCCGAAGCTGGCCGAGTGCGACCCGACCAGCTTCTGCACCAGCATGATCACCGCCGCCCAGATGGGCATCGCGCCAAACGGCCGCGACGGGCACCTCATCCCCCGCTACAACGGCAAAACCCAGCGTATGGAATGCACTTTCCAAGCCGACTACAAAGGCCTGGTCGGGTTGGTGCGTAAGAACGAGAACGTGTCCGACGTGTATGCCGAGTGCGTGCATGAGGCGGATGATTTCAAGATCACCAAGGGCCTGCACCGCGACATCGTCCACGGTGTGAACGTGAAGGCTCCCCGCGGCCCGCTCATCGGCGTCTATGCCGTGG
>JBGTGQ010000012.1:0-43973 GCA_041746635.1 Terrimicrobiaceae bacterium
AAAATCGCCCGGCTCGGCGGCTATCTCGCCAGGGCGCATGATCCTCCTCCGGGAAACATGGTGATGTGGCGAGGTATGTCTCGCCTTACCGACATCCAGTTAGGCTTTCTTCTCCAGACAAAATTTGCGGGTAATTGAAAGGCTCGAGAGGGGTGAGCAGGGTGAAGACCGTCCCTTGGCCGACTTGGCTGCTCATTTGCAGGGTGACCTCAGCCGCAAACTCGCGAGTCTTGGGCTGGTCGTCCGGGAGCACTTTGTCGATGTAGGGCGTGTTGAGCAATTCTGCTGCGTGGTAGCCCCAAAGCGGGAGGCAAGCCGCACTCACCTGGGTGAAACGGCCCTCCCGGTCGAAAGCGCAAATCGCATCGAGCGAGGAGTCGAGCACCTTGGCCAGTTGGGCGGCGGTTTGCCGGAAGCGTTTCTCACTTTCCGTGATATCTCGCTGGATACCAATAAAGCGAATCAGCCGGCCGGCCACGTCGCGCACCGGAGTGATCAAGAGTTCATTCCAAAAGGCCGTGCCATCCTTGCGGTAGTTTAGAATTTCCCCCTCGAAGGCCCTGCCCTCCTGCACGGCGGCACTCAACGTCGCCCGCACGGCAGGATCTGTGTCAACGCCTTGGAGAAAGCGGCAGTTTTGGCCCAATACATCCACCGCTTGATAGCCAGTGATCGCTGCGAATGCGGCGTTGGCGTACAGAATCTTCGGGCCGGGTTCGATAACTTTGCCGTCATGCACCCGCCGCGGGGCGACAGCATCAGCGGCTGACGCTCAACTCAGAGCGCTCATGCGGCGGAACATGTCTAAACGCTCGGCAATTTGCTGCTGGCTGACGGTTTTGATCCGCTCCAGGCTGAACGCCTCAACGTTGTAGCTCGCCAGCACGCTGCCAAAAACCACCGCCTGACGCAGCGCCTCGAAGGTCACTTCGCCGCCGTCGTCTTTCGCAATGTAGCCGGCTAGGCCGCCGGCAAACGTGTCGCCCGCGCCGGTGGGATCGTGGATGTCTTCAAGCGGGTAGGCGGGACAACTGAAGAATTGTCCATCGTTGCCGAAGAGCAGGCAGCCGTGCTCGCCTTTTTTTACCGCAACGTATTGCGGACCCATGGCGCGGAGTTTGTGGCCGGCTTTGATCAGGCTGGTCTCGCCGCTAAGTTCGCGGGCCTCGCTGTCGTTGAGGATTAGCATGTGAACACGACCGAGGAGTTCGATCAGGCGGGGTTTGGCGATGTTGATCCAGAGGTCCATCGTATCGGCAATGACGAAGCGGGGCAGCCGCACCTGATCGAGAACGTGATGCTGCAAGTCGGGCGCGATATTGGCCAGCAGGACGATGGGCGTGTCTTTGTAATTTTCCGGCAAGGTCGGGGTAAAGTGCTCGAAGACATTGAGCGCGACGGAGCGGGTCTCGCGGGTGTTGAGGTCCCACATGTATTCACCGGACCAACGGAAAGTCTCACCGGGCACGATTTGCAGGCCGGCGAGGTCGATCTGGCGGCTTTGGAAAAGCGCGATGTGTTCCTGGGGGAAATCCTCGCCCACAATGCCGACAAGATTGACCGGGCTGAAAAAACTCGCGGCCACCGCGCCGTAGGAGGCGGAGCCACCGAGGAGGTTTTTGTGCTCCTCGAGGGGAGTTTTGATGTCATCAAGCGCAATAGAACCAACAATCAGGACGGACATAGAAAGGCGAATTTGCCTTTTCCCGCACAGGGATGGCGAGAGGAAAAAGGCCCCGTCTTTTCATTGCCCAATCGGTGGCAAACCGGTAGCGCATATGCAGTTTCCGGACCGATGATTTCGATCACTATTGACAACCTCGTTAAGAAGTTTGGTGCCCAGACCGCGCTGAACGGCATTTCTCTCCGCATCGAACCGGGAGAAATTTTTTTCCTGCTCGGCCCCAGCGGCTGCGGAAAAACCACCCTGCTGCGTAATATCGCCGGCTTTTACATTCCCGAAGGCGGACGCATCCACTTCGGCGATGAGGATGTGACCAATCTTCCTCCGCACAAACGCAACACGGGCATGATGTTTCAGAGCTACGCGCTCTGGCCGCACATGACCGTGGCCAAAAATGTCGCCTTCGGTCTCGAGGAGCGCAAAGTCCCCGCCGCCGATATCAAAAAACGCGTGGCCGAGGCCCTCGCGTCCGTGCGCATGGACACCTACGCCGAGCGCAAAATCGCCCAACTCTCCGGCGGCCAGCAGCAGCGCGTCGCCCTGGCCCGCGCCCTCGTCATTCGCCCGCGCGCTCTGCTGCTCGACGAACCGCTCTCCAACCTCGACGCCAAGCTGCGCCTCGAAATGCGCACGGAAATTCGCCGCGTCTGCAAGGAATTCGGACTCACCGCCATTTACGTCACGCACGATCAGAAAGAGGCGCTCTCCATTTCCGACCGAATGGCCATCCTCGAGAGCGGTAAAATCGCCCAGATTGGCGAACCGGAGGAGGTCTATCGCCGCCCGCATTCGCGCGTGGTGGCAGACTTCATCGGCGAGACAAACTTTCTTCCCGGGAAAATCGCCACCGCCTCCAACGGCTCCGCCACGGTCGAAACCACGATTGGATCTTTCGAGGGCGTCGTCAGCGATCCCGCTTGGCAACCCCAGACCGGCGAATCCGCCACACTTTCCGTCCGCCCGGAAGCCTGGACCATCCGCCCCGACGCCACGGGACGGAACACGGTGCGGGGCCGCATCGGCGAATCGATTTACCTCGGCGAAGTCGCCCAATACCAATTCCTCGCGGGCGAACACACGCTCAAGGTTTTTGAATTGAACCCCCGCCATTCCACCCGGCCCACCGACCGCGATCTGTACGCCGCCGCCGAACCGGACGACGTGGTCGTACTGAGGAAATGAGCGAAAGTAACCCGTGGCATCGGCTTCCAGCCGATGAACAAATCTCATGGGCTGGAAGCCCATGCCACTGTTTCTAACGATGCGCATCATCCTCGTTCTCATCGCGCTGGTTGCCGTCCTTGCCGTTCCCTTCGCGCTCAAGCCGAAACAAAACCTGCTGGCCGGCGCGGATGAGACCCTCGTCATCATCAGCCCGCACAACGAGGCCATTCGGTACGAATTCAGCCGCGCGTTTTCGGATTATTACAAGGCCAGGACCGGCCGCAGCGTGCGGATCGACTGGCGCATCGTCGGCGGCACCAGCGAAATCGCCAAGTATCTCGATGGCGAATTTTACAACGCTTTCATGCGGACCTGGACCGCCGCGGGCAACAAATGGAGCGACGAAGTTTCCGCCGCCTACCGGAACATCGCGACGGACTCCCCCGTGCGGCAGGCTTTTCTTGCTTCGAACGCGAGCATCGGCATTGACCTGTTTTTTGGGGGCGGAGCTTACGATTTCATCGCGCAGGCGAAGGCCGGCACCTTGGTGGACAGCGGTGTGATCGGTGCTCACCCCGATTGGTTCACCGACGCCAGCATTCCCATGTCCGTTTCCGGCGAACCCTATTATGACGCAAAAGGCCGTTGGATCGGCACCTGCCTTTCCGCCTTCGGCATTTGTTACAACACCGACTCACTCCAACGTCTCGGCGTGACCTCGCTGCCTGCGAGTTGGAACGATCTGACCAATCCGAAATTCGCCCATCAGGTTGCCCTGGCCGATCCGACCAAGAGCGGTTCGATTGCCAAGGCTTTCGAGATGGTCATCCAGCAACAAATGCAGCAAGTCGTCGGCGCGAGTGAAGCCACGGAAGCCGCCTTGGCCGAGGGTTGGAAACGAGGCCTGCAACTCATCATCAAGGCTTCGGCTAATTCCCGCTATTTTTCCGATGCCGCCGGCAACGTGCCAATGGATGTTTCGCTGGGCGATGCCGCCATTGGCATGTGCATCGATTTTTACGGACGCTTTCAAAGTGAAGCGGTGAAAATCGGTGACGCCCCCTCGCGCCTGCAGTACTTCACGCCCCTCGGCGGTTCCTCCGTCGGCGTGGACCCGATCGGGCTGCTGCGCGGGTCGCCCAATCCGGAACTCGCCCGCGAATTCATCGCCTTCGTGCTTTCGTTCGAAGGGCAAAAGCTTTGGAACTTCCAAGTCGGCACACCCGGCGGTCCCACCCGCTACGCCCTGCGCCGCCTGCCCATTCGCAAGGAACTATACGCCCCCGAATTCACCGCTTTCCGCTCCGATCCGGAAACCCTGCCCTATGAAGAGGCCCGCTCTTTCACCTATCACGATGCCTGGACTGGACCGCTCTTTTCCACACTCCGTTTCATCATCCGGGTCAGCAGCATAGATTCCCACGACGAGCAGGCGGGTGCCTGGCAGGCCCTCATCGCGGCCGGCTTTCCCCCCGAGGCCACCTCGGTATTTTCCGACATCAGTGCGATTGATTACGCCAGCGCGAAAAACATCATCCGTCCGGCCCTGAAAGGCTCCACACCACTGGCCGAAGTCCAACTCGCCGCCAAGCTCGGAGAACATTTTCGCGCCCAATACCGCCGCGCCGAGCAACTCGCCAGCGAGGGCAAATGAATCTCACGCGAAGGCGCGAAGACGCGAAGGATGAAGAAGCGATTGCGGAAGCTGTCGTGGATTCTGCCTTTGGCATTCACACGGAACTTGGGCCCGGCTTGCTTGAAACTGTCTATGAAGTACTGTTGGCCGATGCTCTTGTCGAAAGAGGTTTTATGGTCGAACAGCAAGTTGATGTGCCCATTCAATTTCGAGGTAAAATATTTCCCGTGGGATTCCGTGCTGACCTCATTGTCGAAAGGAAAGTCTGGGTGGAACTCAAGTCTGTTGAAAACCTCGCCCCCGTGCACGCCAAGCAGCTTCTTACCTATCTTCGCTTGCTCGACTACCGTCTCGGGCTTCTCATCAACTTTGGCGCTCCGCTGATCAAAAATGGCATTAAACAAATCGTGAACGGCTTGGAATCGCCAAAATATCCCTCCTCCCTTCGCGCCTTCGCGTCTTCGCGCGAGAAAACCTCATGAAAATCAGCGGCCCGCATATCGTCTTCGCGCTCACGGCGCTTTTCTTTTTCTTTTTCTTCCTCCTGCCGATTTGGGAGACGCTCGGCGGCGCGTTTCGGCAACCCGGCGGCGGCTTCACCCTCGACTATTTTATCGAAGTTTTCCGCAACCCGATTTACCTCGAAGGACTGTGGAATTCGGTGCAGATGGCGGTTTACAGCACGATTCTCACGGCCGCCATTGCGCTTCCCCTCGCTCTGCTGACTGATCAATATCTTTTCCCCGGCAAGGGCCTTTTTTCCGCGCTCGTGCTTATTCCCATGATCTTGCCGCCTTTCGTCGGCGCTATTGGTGTGAAACAAATCCTCGGTCAGGAAGGCGCGCTGAATGCCCTGCTGGAATCACTCGGACTCATTGACCCCGCCCACCCCATCGACTGGCTGGGCCAGAGCCGGCTCTTCGGCGTGGTGGTGATGAACGCCCTGCATCTTTACCCGATTTTGTATCTCAACCTCGTTGCCGCCCTCGCCAACGTGGACCCCGCCATGGAGGAAGCGGCCGAAAACCTCGGCTGCACCGGTTTCCGCAAATTCCGCAAGATCACCCTGCCCCTCATCATGCCCGGCTTTTTCGCCGGAGGGATCATCGTTTTCATCTGGGCCTTCACCGAACTCGGCGTGCCGCTCATGTTCGACTTCAGCCGCGTGACTTCGGTGCAGATTTTCAGCGGCATCAAGGATATCGGCGGCAACCCCTTCCCCTTCGCCCTGGTCGCCGTGATGCTCATCTCCACCGTTTTGCTCTATGCCCTGAGCAAGGCCACCATCGGCCGCGCCAGCCATGCCATGATGGCCAAGGCCACCAGCCAGGGCGGCCCGCGCGCCGCCAGCCCGCTCGGCGGATGGCTCATCGCCGCGTTTTTTGCCGCCATCACTTTCCTCGCCGTGTTGCCTCATCTAGGCGTGGTTCTCGTCGCCTTCTCCCGCGACTGGTATGGCACGATCCTGCCCGATGGTTGGACCCTCGATCATTTCCGCCAGGCCCTTGGTCATGATCTTACATTGCCATCGATCCAGAACAGCCTGAAATACGCCTCGCTGGCCACGTTGATTGATCTCGTTCTCGGCATTGCCATAGCGTACGTCGTCACGCGCACCCGACTCCCCGGCCGTCAGATCCTCGACGCCATGGCCATGTTGCCCCTCGCCGTGCCTGGCCTCGTGTTGGCCTTCGGCTATCTGGCCATGACCCAGGAGGGAAAATTGTTCGCTTTCATGAATCCCACCGTGGACCCGCTCCTTATCCTCGTCATCGCTTACAGCGTGCGCCGTCTGCCCTACGTCGTGCGCAGCGCCGCCGCCGGATTCCAGCAAACCAGCGTCACGTTGGAAGAAGCCGCGCAAAACCTCGGCTGCCCGCCCTTCCGCACCCTGAGGAAAATCACCCTCCCACTTATCGCCGCGAATCTCATGGCCGGCGGGCTGCTCGCCTTCAGTTTCGCCATGCTCGAAGTAAGCGACAGTCTCATCCTGGCGCAAAAGCAGCAGGACTTCCCCATCACCAAGGCCATCTACGAATTGTACAATCTGCTCGGCGACGGACGCTTCATCGCCAGCGCCCTCGGCGTTTGGGCCATGTGTTTCCTCGGCATCTGCATCCTCGGTGCCAGCTTGATCCTCGGAAAAAAACTGGGCGCCATCTTCCGCGTTTAATTTTTTCCACGTCCGGGCTTAAACAGTTCTGATCATAAGCTCGCTTGAACATCGCGATGCGATACAGAGTTGCCATTTTTAAGTTTCTCAAAATCCTGGGCATCCTGCTCGTCCTGGCCACGCTCGCGCTGGCCATCGCGGGCTCTATTTTCGTTTACCCGCGCTATCAGGAATACCAAGCGATCGCCGACGGATTCGACCTCGCGGAACTGGACCGGATTCCGGCCATTTCCGAGGTCTATGATTATGCGGGCCTGCGCTACAGCCGCCTCCCTGGTGAGGTGCGTTATGTCGTTCCGCTGGCGGAAATTTCCCCGCATTTTATCAACGCGGTGCTGGCGCGGGAGGACTCGCGCTTCCGCGAGCATCAAGGGGTCGACTACACCGGCATCGGGCGGGCGGCGGTCCGCAACCTGCAGGCCGGATCGGTCAAGGAAGGGGCCAGCACGCTCACCCAGCAACTGGCGCGGAATACTTTCGATTTGGGCGACGACCGCTGGCGGAAAAAATTTGTCGAAGCCCTGCTGGCGCTGCGCATCGAGAAATCTCTCAGCAAAGATCAGATCCTCGAAGCCTATGCCAACCGTATCTATTACGGCATCGGCATGTATGGAGTCGAAACCGCCGCCCGGGCCTGCTTCGGAAAATCCGCCCGCGAACTCACCTTGTCCGAGGCGGCCATCCTCGCCGGTCTCATCCGCAGCCCGAACCGGCTGAATCCGCTGGAGGATAGCCGCACCGCCCTGGCTCAGCGGGACCAAGTGCTCCGGCGCATGGAGGAGTTGACCATGATCACTCCCGCCGAGGCCACCGCCGCGCGGGCCGAACAAATGCCGCTGGCCAAGCGCCAGGCTCCGCCCGTGTTGGAAAACTATGCGATGGATGCCGTCCTGCGCGATCTCGCCATCCTGCTGCCCAAGGAAACCATCGATCGCGGCGGATTGAAAATTTACAGCACCATCGACCGCCGCCTGCAAATGATCGCGGAGGACGCAGTGGAGGTGCAACTCACCAAAATCGAAACGGAAAAAGGATGGCCTCACCCCACCCTCGCGCAATCCCTGGAAACGAGCGCCCAAAATCCGTCGGCGAAGGGAAACGAATCTTCCTACATTCAGGGTGCACTGGTGGCGATCGACAACGAGACCGGCGGCCTGCGCGCCATTGTCGGCGGACGCGATTTCCAAGACAGCCCGTATAACCGCGCCGTGCTGGCCAAACGCCAAATCGGCTCGACTTTTAAACCTTTCGTGTATGCCGCGGCCTTTGATCGTGGCATGGCACCAGGCACGCAGATTGACGACGGGCCCATTGGCGAAGGCGACATTGCCGGCGTCCTCACAACCTGGTCGCCGGAAAACTCCGACGGCGAAAATTTGGGCATGCAACCCGCCGCCATCGGCCTGGTGCGTTCCCGCAACACGATGACCGTGCGGGTGGGCGAAATGGCCACACGCAGCGCGGTGCATGCGCTCGCTCAAAAATCTGGCTTGGAAAACGTGCCGAACATTCCCGCGATCTACCTGGGAGCATTCGAAACGACGTTAAAAAGCCTCGCCGCCGCCTACACCATGTTCCCGAATGACGGGGTGCGCCGGCAACCCTACATCATCGAGCGGATCGACGACCTCCAGGGCAAAACCATTTACAAGGCCACCCAGGCCGAACTGCGCTGCATCAGCCCCGCCGTGGGCTACGTGATGAACGAACTGCTGCGAGATGTGATTCGCAAGGGCACCGCTGCCAGCGCAAAATCCTTCGGCCTCACTGTTCCGGCGGCGGGAAAAACCGGAACCACCGACGATTACAAGGATGCATGGTTTGTGGGCTATACGAGCCGGCTGACTTGCGGTGTGTGGGTTGGCATGGATCGCCCCCAACGCATCGCCGATCGCGGCTACGGCAGCAAACTCGCACTGCCGATTTGGGTGGACTTCATTCAACATGCCTCGGCTTGGAAATACGTGGCGCAGAATTTCGCCGGGCCTGGAAACCTCCAAAAAGTGGAACTCTGCCGGGTGTCAGGTGCCGTCGCCACATCGGAGTGCCTCGCTGCGGGATCCTCTTACCAAGCCCAACTGCCCGCGGTGATGATTCCTCGCACCCAATGTCCCGACCACGGCGGAGCCATGGCGGCCTTTGGCGCCGATGCCATCGTCCCCCCGGCGAATCCGCCTGCATCGCCTCCCGCCTCCACCGACGAAATCCCGGTGGCTCGGGCGGTTGCGGTCGATCCGGTGGACCCGCCACTCCCGCCACCCGGCGTCCGTGTCATTCGCAAGCAGAACGGATTTATTTTTCAAGATTCCCGCTAATTATAAAAACAGGGATGGGAGTTGAGATCAGAAGGATCGCCGAAGGCAATTGATGGTTGAGAGGTTCAGAGTGAATGCCACTCGCCTCGTAATGAGCGACTGAATTCCCAACACGCAATCGTTCGTCCCGATCATCGCACCACCAGCAACCGGCAGGGGATCACCTGATAGAGCCAGTTCATGTGCACCGGCAACGTGCCATCGGCCTCCGCTTGGACGATGAGCAAATCCGCCTCGATCCCCTGGATGGCTTCACAAAGATTATAACCGGTGTTGGAAGTCACGACCCGCGTCTCCACGTCGATCTGGCTGTCGGCAAACCCCGCGGTCAATTTGTCCAGCCAGGCGCCTTCATCCGTCGGTTCCTCACCTCGGGACGCGGCAATGGCGGCGGCAAACGGCGTTTTGTTCACGGCGATAGTGATATGCTCGGGCTGCAGAACATCGGCCACCCGTTGAAGAAAGGCACCACTCCCTTCCCCCGGATCCAAGGTGAAAACCAGCCGCCGCAAACGGGACGGCTCCTGTTGCGGCCTGGGAACCAGCAGAAGATCGCAGGGCGCACCCCGCAGCAGACCACGGGCCACCCCGCTCGTGAACAAGGTGTCATCGGTCTCGCTTTGCAGCGCGCCCGCAATGAGCAATTCATAACGGAAATTCTTGGCCGCACCGAGAATGGCTTCGGACGGAGTTTCCGCCTCCGCCCAGCGGATTTCCGCCTGCCGGCCGAGCGCTTCCCGGAAACGGCGCTCCTTGTCCGCGTCGTAGGCCGCGGCATGCACGAGTTCCAGCGCCGCCCCGCAATGCGCGGAAAAACGTTCCGCTTCCGCCAGCACGGCCGCGAACGTTGGTGAAAAGGTCGAGGCGACTCCCGCCCGCTGGTAGCTGATCATCGGGCGGAAAGCTCGCCTCTCCCCGCCCCCCGCGCTAGAAAAAAACGCGCCCGGGCGAAACTACTTTCCCGCCAGCCTCCGAATGGCCCGGTATTCGCCCGCTGCCAGCGGCATCACGCTCAATCGCGACTGGCGCAGCAGGGCGATGTTCGCCAGCCCCTCTTCCGCCTTGATTTCCTCCAGCGTCACGGGACGCCGCAGGGCCTGCGCCGGGGCCAAATCCACGCAAACCCACCCGTCCTCCTTCGCTGTCGGATCAGGATAGGCTTCGCACACGACCTCCGCTTCGCCCATCACGGCTTTGCCCGTAACGCTATGGTAAAAAAACACCCGGTCGCCGCGGCGCATGGCTTGGAGATTGTTCCGCGCCTGAAAATTCCGCACGCCCGTCCAGGCGGCCTTGCCATCTTTCAAAAAATCGTCCCACGAATACGCCGACGGTTCTTGTTTCACGAGCCAGTGTTTCATGCGCAGCAATGTTTCAACGTTTTTCCGTCGAGGTAGTCCCGGATGCTCTCGAGGGTGAGGGCGGAAAGTCGTTCCACCGCCTCATTGCTGTTGAAGGCAACATGCGGCGTGAGCACCACATCGGAACGTTTCATCAGCCGGTTGTGAGTAACCAGACGGGAAAACTCCGCCACCCGTGCGGGGGAAAACTCGCGGCTCACCGGCGTGGATGACGCATTATGCACCCGCTCGGCGATTTTCTCACTAAGGATCGAGGTGGCACCCCCGCCTTGGAACACCCGTTCATCCTCCAGCACATCCAGACCAAGACCACCGACCCGCCCGGCGTCGAGGGCTTCGATCATCGCCTCGTTATCGATCAATCCCCCGCGCGCCGTGTTGATCAGCAAAATCCCCGGCGGGCAAAGCGCCAGTGACTCGCGATTGATCATGTGCCGCGTGGCCTTGGTCAACGGCACATGCAGCGTGACGACGTGCGACTCGCGCATCAACTCCACGAAAGACACATACCGGAAATCCAGCAACTCGCTGTAAAACGGATGCGGGTCGGCATCGCTCGCGATTACCGTCATGCCAAATCCCAAGCCGAGACGAACCACATGCATCCCGACGCGCCCGGCTCCCACGACTCCGAGAGTTTTCCCCCGTAGATCAAATCCCCGCAAGCCCTCGCGCGAAAAATGCCCCGTTCGCACCGCCTCGTCCGATTCCCGCAAACGCCGCGACAGCGCCAGAATGAGTGCAAAGGTATGCTCGGCCACGGTACTCTCGCCGTAGTTGCCGACATTGGAAACCGCCACTCCGCGACGCCGACACGCCTCCAGATCGAGGTGGTCGCAACCCGTGGACCGCGAGGCGATCAGTCGCAGGGCCGGATGGGCTGCCAGAAAATCCTCGCCGATTCTTTCGCTTATGAAGACCGAAACAACCTCGGCGTCCTCCGGCACTTCCTCCAATTTCCGCACGAAAACCACTTCATTCCCCGCCAGCGCATCGTGAAAAAAGGTTCGCTCCTCATCTTCGACTTCTACAAAAGAAATTTTCCTGCTTTGCACCGGGGCTTCGCTCATCAAAATTAAGAATTCCCAATATGTCCGAGGCGAGTCAAACAGGTTTCTTCATCAGTTTTGAAGGGTCGGAAGGTTGCGGCAAGAGCACGCAGATCCGCCACCTCGTCGAATCTCTCCGCGCTGCCGGTCACGAACCCCTCCTCGTCCGCGAACCCGGCGGCACCCCCCATCGGCGAACACATCCGCCATCTCCTCCAGCATTCGCCCGACAACGGCGCCATGACCCCCGAGGCCGAACTCCTCCTCTTCGCCGCCAGCCGCGCCCAGTTGGTTCGCGAAAAAATCCTCCCCGCCCTCGCCGCCGGCCGGATCGTCATCTCCGACCGCTTCCTCGATTCCACCACCGTCTATCAAGGAGTGGCCCGCAAGATCCCCGCCGCCACCGTGGAAAACATCAACCGTTTCGCTGCCGGTCCGCGCCTGCCCGATGTCACCTTCCTCCTCGACATGGACTGCACCGAAGGCTTTGCCCGCCTGCGCAATCGCGCCAAACCCGACGACAAACGCGACCGCATGGAAGAGGAACCTCTCGCCTTCTACGAAGCCGTCCGCCACGGCTACCTCGCCGTCGCCCAAGCCCACCCCACCCGCATCCGCGTGCTCGATGCCGCCCAACCCCAGGAGAAGATCGGCCGCGCCATCCGCGACGAACTCCAGCAAAGATCCCATGTCCTTTTCCAAGGAATCTGCCTTTGAACACCTGAGCGCGGCCCACCGCGCTGGACGGCTCGCCCACGCTCACCTGCTCAGCGGTCCCCTCGGCAGCGGCAAGGCCTGGCTCGGCACCCAACTCGCCGCCCTCACCCTCGAGTGCGACCCCGCCCGCGTCCTCACCCACCCCGACGCCCACATCCTGCAGCCCGAATCAAAATCCCGCCGCATCGTCATCGAGCAGATCCGCAACCTCGAACACTCCATCCAGCGCAAACCCCTCCTCGCCCGCACCAAGATCGTCATCATCCACGAGGCTGACCGCATGCAGCCCCAGGCCGCCAACGCCTTCCTCAAGACCCTCGAGGAACCCCCGTCCGGTTCTCTCATCCTCCTGCTCAGCGCCCTGCCCGAGGCCATGCTCGAAACCATTCTGTCCCGTTGCGTGGAGACGTCCCTCCACGGAACCGGCCCGCGCGAATCCTCCCTCGAGGACGCCGCCATCCTAACCGCCCTCGACGAATACCTCGTCCGTCCGGCCCAGCCCGGCGCAGCCGAAGCCTTCCGCTTCACCCGCGCCGTCCGCGACCTCATGGCCGCCCAGCGCGAAAGAATTTCCGACGAATACGAGGCCACCCTCAAAGCCGACATCGCCCACTACAAACAAACCTCCGACGGCGGCTCCTGGCTGGACGACCGCGCCGAACAAATCAAAGCCCTTAGCGAAGCCGGCGCCCTGCGCGAGCGCGAACGCATCCTGCAAATCGTCTTCGATGCCCTCAGCAGCGCCCTCCGCACCCAGCACGGCCAGCCCGCCACCAGCAAGGTCGTGCAAGCCCTCGCCGAAAAATACCCCACCCCCAACCTCCTCCGCCGCCTCGATGCCCTGGAAACCCTCCGCCGCCGCCTTGCCACCGGCGTACAGGAAGCCCTGGCCTTGGAAAGCGGCTTTCTGGAAATGATCCGCGCCGACTCTTAGGGAAACCCCCGCAGCGCAAGGGTGATTTTTTCTCATTCTGGAAATCGGATGCGATCAAAAGTGGGTGAGGTAAAGAGAGAGCCCGCGGAGGGAGGCCTGACAGGGAGCACAGTCAAGATGTCTGCTCCTTGTTGGTCGCCTAAACTCACCCGCTTTTTATCACACCCATGGAAATCCGCCATTGCTCTCCCAGCTTGACTTTCCTTGTCCGTTAGAGCGAAATCGCTCCATGGCTCTCGATGGCTTTCCCTCAGTCCGAGGTCTGGCGTAACCTTGTTGATACAAGAATTTATGAAGTCCGCACGCAAGCCGGCGAAGCGCGATGCTCATAGCTTGCTTGAGATATTGATCACCGTGGCGTTGATCATGGTGATGTACGTGATGATGTTTGGCCCCTCCACAAAATTTCATCAAACGCAACAGATGACTAAGTGCGCCCGCAATCTCCAACACCTCCACGTCGCACTGAACATTTACGCCGGCGACCACGATGGAATGTTTCCCGCCTCCCTCACCGAACTTGTTCCTCGGTACACCGCCGACACCGCCATCTTTATTTGCCCTGGCAAGCGGAACAGCGGGTATGCCTACTACCGCGGACGCTCCGCGAAAGATGGCGCGGATGCCGCATTGATGTCCGACGCGCAGGTCAACGACCGTCCAAAGCTGCAACACGAGCTGGTTTTTTCCGACGATGGCAAGGCGCCCGGCAACAATCACAGGAAATTCGGCGGCAACATCCTTTTCTGTGATGGTCACATGACAACAAGCGAACCGCACTCCGGACAAATTCTCCCGTTCAGCGAGCCGGTCACATTGGTTAATCCGGCCCGATGATTTTCGCCATTCAGTGCTCTTGCGGCACGCCCTACGAGGTGGAGATGGACGCCCCGGCGACCGAGCCGATTCTCTGCCCGACCTGTGGGTTGGATGCGACAGAGTTTGCCAACCAACAGTTCGCGCCCTCAGAAAACGTGGCCGCCGATGACGCCATTTATTGCCATCAACACAGCGATCAACCGGCAGAGGTTTACTGCCTCGTCTGCGAGAAACCCATGTGCGGGTATTGCATGCAGACAAGCGGCTTCATCTGCTCCCCTCTTTGCAAACTGCGGGCCCAACAGCAAGGGCTGGAGATTCCCGAATGCGACCGGCAGGACAGCGTAGTCACGCGCAGGCGCGGACAGGGGCGGAAGTTGCTGGCACTTGGTATCAACACACTCGTCGCCGGCCTTGTCATTGCGCTGCTCGGAGGATGGATTTGGTACACATTTTGGGGAGCGAAACCGGCCGTGGCGTTCAGTACCCCGGTATCGGCTGACTACGACGTGGAACTGTGCCGTTTTCTTGCGCCGCAGCGCGTGATATTTGCCAGCAATGATGAGATCGCGGTCTTCGACACCGCGAACAAAAAGCAGCTCTGGTCCAGGACGTTTCCCGATGTGTCACAAGTCGAAATCGGACAGACCCTCCTCTGGGTGCTGGCCGACGGAGCGTTGTTCGCCCTCCATCCCGAATCCGGCGAGGAACAGGCACCCACACCCAGCAAAGGGCGCGTCCTCTCGATCAGCCTCGCCGGGGACACCTTGTTTGTGATCACCAACAACAACCAACTCGTCGTTGTGGATGCCACTTCCGGCCGGGTCGTGGCGGAGTATCCCGCGCCCGCTGGAACGCTCCACGCCGAATCGGAACGCTTTCGATTCCCGACCACCTCCCCCTCGGAGGATGGCGACGATCCGGCAGTGGAAAGCGCCGGGATCGCGGCCGCTGCGATGATCAATGCCGCCGCTGCCGCTGCCGAGTCCGTGTCCGAAATCGATTGGGATACCGAGGGCGGTTCGGACCTGCAATCCTTCCGCCGCGAATATACGCAGGACGTGAAGTTCGAAGCCAAATTGATAAAAGAAAACATCGTTCAACGCGAAGCCATGAAGCCCCCCGAGGCCACAGCCCTCAAAGAGGAGGGCATCACCGTTGGCGATACCCTGGCGATGGCCCAGCACATCATGAATGAACAGCGGCGGGATGTGACGGGCGGCATCGAGCACGTGGACGAAAGTACCTACCGGGTGCAATTGCACCACCTGGCCGACCAAGCCGCCGTGCCGTGGACTGGCGATGTCATCGGGCGTCCGCAATTCTTCTCATTGAAGAGCGTGGACTTGCTCGTTGCCGGACAGACTCTCCTCACCTTCGACAAACAGGGGAAGAAACTCTGGGAATCGAAACTTAGTTATCCCATTACCCGGAACATACCCCCGGCTGTCGAAACCTCCGGCGGACTTTATTTTTTCGATAAAGGCGTACTGACAGCATTTGACACGGCCACAGGCACCGTGCGCTGGCGGCTCGGCAGCGTGGGTGTTTCCAAACTCCAGTTCGACGACGCCGGCATGCTCTATGTCTCCACCACGAGCGCCAGCCCGGAAACAATCCGCTACTCGCAACAAATCGATTTCGGCAATCCCACCCAGCCGCTCGTCATGAAAGTTGATCCCGCCAGCGGAAAAATCCTCTGGCAAATCGAGAAGATAGGGGATCGTTGTTATGTCAGCGGTAAATTTGTCTATTTGACGAGTTCACGGGGCGGTATGTCTGAGACGTATTTCCGCATCTACAGGATCGACCCCAAGAATGGCAAACAACTCTGGGAATACTACCGCCCCGAAGAGCCGATCTCGATGGATTTCCTCGACAATCAAATCCTCGCTCTCTTCCCCAATCGGCTGGAAGTACTTCGATTCTTCTCGCCCTGACCCCGTCACCTGACGCAAAACACGCTGTAGTGCTTGTGATAATCTATCCCGACGATTTACACCCCCATGTTAAAATCTTGAAGAATGGCTGTGGGGCGCGCTCCGGTTGCGATCCTACAGCCGACAGACGGAAGAACCGCGAATCCCAAATGCCGCCCCATCCGGAAAATGGCGGCTGTGATGGGCTAAAATCGGGACGAACCAAGTTTTTGAACGACCGGAAAGAGGCTCCGCGACGTGAGCGCAACGCCGAGACGAGAATGTTGGCATCGATGACGACGCGCACGAATTCCGGGCAAGCGATTGCGTATTTCGGCGCAAGGCCAAGGTGACCCACCGTTTCAGGGTAGATGACGCAACCAGTCCTTCTGGCATTTTTAAGATTGAGCGTTGGGCGTTGAAAGTTGAGCGTTGCGGATCCCTATGCGCATCGTTCTTAAATTTGGCACTGGCATTCTTTCCCGTTCGGCTGGGCGCGCGCTGGATGGCGCGCAATTCCGCCGCCTTGCCGCGGAGGTTTCCGCGCTGGTGAAGGCGGGACATTCCTGCGTGATCGTCAGTAGCGCGGCCATCGCGGCGGGGGTGCATACCCTCGGCCTCGACCGCCGGCCGGAGGATCTGCCGGGCAAACAGGCTTGCGCCGCCGCCGGACAACCCGAGCTGATGCGGGTCTATGCCACGTCGTTTCGACGTCATGGGCTGAACGTGGCGCAGCTTTTGCTCACGCATGAGGACATCGACAGCCGCACGCGCCGCCAAAATGCCCGCAACACGCTGGACCGCCTGCTGGCCGCGGGCACGGTGGTGCCCATCATCAACGAGAACGATTCCGTGGCAACAGAGGAGGTGCGTTTCGGCGATAACGACCGGCTTTCGGCCGAGGTCGCGCTGCTGGTGCAGGCAAAAATTTTGTTGCTCCTGACCAGTTCGGACGGCCTGACGGACAAGGCCGGCAAACGCATCCCGGTGGTGAAAAACATCGCGGACGCCTTCCGCCATGTCCGCCCGGAAAAAGGCGAGATGTCGGTCGGGGGCATGAAGACGAAGCTGGAATCGGTGCGGATCGCGCTGAATGCTGGCATCCGCGCGGTGATTCTCGACGGGAGGACCAAAGGCCACATAGCGGTGGCGGCGGCTTTCAAGGATACCGGAACGCGATTCACGGTTTCCAAGTCGGGCAAGGTATAATATTCTCGCCCCCTACCCATGTTGACCCGCATCACCGCCATCGCCCGCAACACCTTCACGGATCTGGTCCGGCAGAAGGTTTTTTACATCTTGCTCGTCTTCGCCCTTTGCGCCATCGGCAGCTCGGTTTTCATGGCCCAGCTCCGGGTGGATGCGCAGTTCCAAATGATCAAGGATGTGTGTCTCGGCGCGATGTCGATCTTCACCTCGTTGCTCGCCATCCTGGCCACGGCAAATTTCCTGCCGAAGGACATCGAGGAGCGCACGATTTACACCTTGCTTTCCAAGCCCGTGCCGCGTTTCGCCTATCTGCTGGGCAAGCTGGGCGGGATCATTGTGTTGCTGTTTCTGTTCACCCTGCTGATGGCTTTTGTCTTCGCCACCGTGTTGTGGCTGAGGGAGCAGACGGCGCTCGCGCAGATCCGCACGGAGTTCGCGTCGGCCCCGGCGGAGGAGGTGCAGCAGGCGATGAAAGCCGTCACGGACGCCACCTTCAACATCAACCTCGTTCCGGGCATTCTCATCATCTTCATCAAGGCGGTGTTACTGGCGGCGTTGACGCTGCTGATCTCGACTTTTGCCAGTTCGGCGCTCTTCACCGTGATGATCGCGGCGGCGATTTATTTCATCGGCCATCTTCAGGCCACCGCGCGCGAGGCCTGGCTGAATGGGGTGGATCCCCAGTGGTGGACCCGCATTCTCGTCGCGATCGTGTCCCTCCTTTTTCCCGACCTGCAGGCGTTTAATCTGGCCGATGACATGATCGCGGGCGCGGCCATTCCGTGGAATGTCTTTCTCGAAACGTTCGCCTTGGGCTGGACTTATGTCGCGGTGTATTTCGCCCTCGCGGCCTTTGTTTTCTCCGGACGCGAACTATGATCCGCAAGGCCATCGCGATCCTGCTGCTGGCGGTTTTCGGCGCGACGTTGATGCCGTTTCAAAAAAACCTGGATGCCACCCAGAAAGCGGCGGGCCTGCGTAAACCAGCCCTCGATCTGGACATGCGCGAACGCCTCGGACAGATGGGGTTCCTCGCGGCCTTGAGCGGGTTCCGTTCGCCGCTGGCCGCGTATCTGTGGATCGAGGCCCACAATGCCTGGGAACGCACGGAATGGGGACGCATGGCCGGCCTCTTCGATACCGTGACCACGCTGCAACCGCGCTCGATGCATTATTGGGACATGGCGGGATGGCATATGGCCTGGAACGCCAGCGTGGCGGCCATCGACGACAAGACCCAACCCAGCGAAGCCCTGCGCATTCGCAATCAGCGTCAGTATTTCAAACTCGGCCGCGACTACCTCGAACGTGGCATCAAGAACAACCCCGACAGTTATTTTCTCAAGGAGCGCCTGGCCGTGCTGCTGCGCGACAAAATGGGGGACCATTGCGCCGCGGCCGAAGCTTTTTGGCAGGCGTCCCAATCCGCCGACTCGCCGCCCTACATCGCGCGCTTCGCCGGGTACGAGATGGCGAAATGCGCCGGGCTTGAACAAGAGGCCTACGATCTGTTGAAAACACTTTACGACAAGGGCCCGGAAGAACGAAAACCCAGTCTCATCTCGACTCTCAAGGAATTGGAAAAGAAACTGGATGTTCCGCCGCAACAAAGAATAACTTCCCCGCACCCTTAAAGGTTCACCTTTCTCTTCCCCAAATGCGCTTTGCAATCTTCGGCGATATTCACGCCAATCTTCATGCTCTTGATGCCGTCATGGCCGACGCCAGGGAACAAGCCTGCACCCACTACGTCTGCATGGGCGATGTGGTCGGCTACAACGCCTTCCCCAAGGAGTGCATCGACATCGTGCGCAAACTGGAATGCCCGGTGGTCAAGGGCAACCACGACGAACAGGCTTCGATGCTGGGCGACCAGGAAGGCTTCAATCCCCTGGCCGAGGAGGCGATGAATTGGACACGAGAGCGAATCTCCACCGAGGATAAGGAATGGCTGCGCTCGTTGCGCCTGCAACGCCAGGTGCGCGATTTCACCATCGTCCACGCCACTCTCGATACCCCGCACAAGTGGGGCTACGTTTTCAACCAGCTCGATGCCGCGGCCAGCTTCAGCTACCAGCACACTGCCGTGTGTTTCATCGGCCACACCCATTCGCCCAAGGCCTACGTGCGCGACGGCAGTGTGCGCACAATTCCCCTCGACGTGCTGGTTCTGCAAAAAGGCAAACGCTATCTCATCAATGTCGGCAGCGTCGGCCAGCCGCGCGACGGCGACTGGCGCTCCGCCTACTGCATCTACGATACCAACACCAGCGAACTGCAACTGCGCCGCGTCGAATACGACCTGCCCGCCGCGCAAACGGCGATCATCGAGTCCGGCCTGCCGCGCAAACTCGCCGAGCGCCTTTCGGTCGGGCGCTAATTTTTCGTACCACTGAACACGCTGCTGCTCATCAAGCCGGGTTCGTTCGGTGACATCATCCACGCCCTGCCTTGCGTGGCCGCGATTAAAAACTTTCAGCCGCAAACAAAAATCACCTGGCTGGTGGATGAGCGCTGGCAACCCCTGCTCGCGGGTCATCCCGCCATTGACGAAATCGTCGTTTTTCCCCGGCAGAAATTTCACGGCGTGTTCGGCAAACTGCGCTCCATTCCCTGGGCTCTCGAGCTCGGGGACATGCGCCCCGACGTTGCCCTCGATTTGCAAGGGCTCTTGCGCAGCGCGCTGATGGCGAGATGCAGCGGCGCGGCCCGCACCGTGGGCCTGGCCGACGCCCGCGAAGGAGCCCGTTGGTTTTATCAACAAGTAACTCCCGTGCAGCCCGGCGAACATTCCGTGCGCCGCTACCTGCGCACGCTGGAAACGCTGGGGCTGCCCAAAGTCGAACACCCGGAATTCTTTTTGCCCCCCGGAACTCCGCCCGCCCACGCCCTCCCCGAAAATCCTTTCGTGCTGCTCCACCCCTTCGCGCGCGGAAGCGGAAAATCCCTTTCGCCAAGCCAGGTGGTCGAACTATGCCGGGCTCTGCAACCGCTCCCCATCGTGCTGGCCGGCATGGGCGAAATGCCAAGGGTCCTCACGGAAAACACGGTCAATTTGCTGAACCGCACGTCCATTGAGCATATCATCTGGCTCATCCGCGCCGCCGCCTTCGTCGTGAGCGTGGACAGCGGCCCCATGCACATTGCCGCGGCGGTTAATCCACGCCTGCTGTCGATTCACACGTGGAGCGATCCGCGTCTGGTCGGTCCGTATAGTGAAAACGCCTGGATCTGGCAGGGCGGGGAAATTCGCCGGCAAAAATTAGCCAGCGAACAAATCCCCAAGCCCCGCCTGCCGGCGGATGGAGACATCGCCCTCATCGCGCAGAAGGTGCGGGATGAAATGGGAGGGCGAACCTCCGCGTGAGCTCATTTTTCCACGGCTCCGGCGGAGCGTTGATTCGCCTTTCGGCTCAGATCTTCGCTTCGCTGCGGTTGCCCTCCCGGGTTTACCCCAGCATCTCCGCCACCATCGCGCGCTCGTCCACGAGTTCCTTGTTCGTGGCCGCGATCTTGGATTTGGCAAAATCATCCATGGCATGACCCGTGATGATTTCGTAGCTGCCGGGAGCCGTCGTGCGCACTGGCAGGCCCGCCCACACTTCGGGATCGAAGCCGTACGCCCCGCCCGATTTCACCGCCACGGAATGAATCGCTCCCACCGTGACCAGATCGTGCACATGATCGGTCAGCGCGCTGGCCGCGGAAGCCGCTGACGATGCACCCCGCGCCGCGATGATGGCCGCGCCGCGTTTGCCCACAATGTCGCAGAAGGCCCCTTGCAGCCAGGCCTCATCGTTAATCACTTGCGCGGCTGGCTTTCCCCCGATGGTTGCCTGGGCGAAGGCCGGAAACATGCTCGGGCTGTGGTTGCCGTAGATAAAAATATCCTTCACCTCCGTCGTCTGCGCGCCGGCCCTTTTTGCCAGTTGGGTCTGGGCGCGGTTTTGATCCAAACGCACCATGGCCGTAAACCGATCCGGCGTGAGACGCTTCGCCTTGCTCGCGGCGATCATGCAATTCGTGTTGGCGGGGTTTCCCACCACGGCCACGCGCGCATCGTCCGCCGCCACTTCATCGATCACCTTTCCCTGGGCGGTAAAAATCTTCCCGTTGTCCTTGAGCAATTCAGCCCGTTCCATGCCCGGCCCACGCGGCTTGGCTCCGATGAGCAGGCACCAGTCGGCATCGCGAAAACCCACGACCGGATCGTCCGTCAAAACGATCCCCTGCAGCAACGGAAACGCGCAGTCGTCCAACTCCATGGCCACCCCTTCCAGCGCCTTCATCGCTTTCTCCACCGGAGCCTCGATGAGTTGCAAGATCACGGGCTGATCCGGACCAAACATCGCCCCGGAGGCGATGCGGGGCAAAAGGGCATATCCGATCTGACCGGCGGAACCGGTCACGGCAACTTTGATGGGAGCTTTCATAAGAGCGGAAACGTTGCGCCCACGAGGGGATCAGCCCAAGCAAAAAAGCTCTGAAAATGAGAAAACCCGGTTTGCCGCGAAAGCAAAACGGGTTTTCTCGGTGTTGGGGGGGAAATCCCTACACGATCTCCTTGAAAGATTTTCCGGCGGCGAATTTGACGGTTTTGGAAGCCTTGATTTTGATTTTTTCCCCGGTCTTGGGATTCACCCCGATGCGGGCCTTGCGGCTCGCCACCTTGAAAGTGCCAAAGCCAATGAGCTGGACGTTCTTGGTTTTTTTGACCCCGGCCTTGATGCCGTCAATCACGGCGTTCACCGCGCGCTCCGCGTCGGCTTTGCTGGTTCCGAGAGTTTTTTGCACTGCGACGATGAGTTCAACTTTGTTCATGATATGGCGAGAAACTTGAGTTTTTTAAGGTGTGGCGATGAGAGATATGCTGTGAGAGCCGTTGGTGTCAACACCGCAAAGCGGGGAATCCAACGTTGGAGTCCAGCCTTTAGGCTGCTCCGCAAGGTACACGCTAAAGCGTGAACTCCAACATCCGGGCGGCGTCCGTAACTTACCCATCATGCACCATCCTTCGGAAAAATCGCCGGACAACCACTGTTGCCGCACGCTTCGGGGAAGGCTATGTTGCCGCCATGACTTTCGAGGAACAGATCGCAACCTATCTCGGACGTTCGCCGCGTCTGGCCTCCTCCGCCTACATCGCGCCGGGAGTCTTTCTGGCCGGCGATGTAACGGTGGGAGAAAACGCCAGCATCTGGCCGGGATGTTCGCTCCGGGGCGACATCGCCTCCATTGTCATCGGCGCGAACTCCAACATCCAGGATGGCTCTGTCGTTCACGTGGCGGATAATCTCCCCGCCATCATCGGCGAATGGGTCACCGTCGGCCACAAGGCCATCGTCCACGCCTGCGAGATCGGCAATGAAGTGCTCATCGGCATGGGCGCGATTATTCTCGACGGCGCGAAGATCGGCGACCGCTGCATCATCGGCGCGAATGCCACCGTCACCATGCACACGGAAATTCCGCCGGGCTCCCTTGTGTTGGGCTCTCCCGCAAAAATCAAAAAAGCGCTCAGCCCCGGAGAGCAAGCCGGCATCCGCGTCTGGGCCGAGCGATACGTCACCGTCTCGCGCGCTTATTTGAAACGCCAACCGCCAGCTGTCATCACATTATGAGCAAGCCCGTGATCCCCATCCATGTCCGGGCCCTCATTCCGACCAACGCCGGCGTCGCCGTCTTCGTGGGCAACGAGGAGAAAATCTTCGTCATCTACGTGGACCCCAGCGTGGGCAGTGCCATCAACATGTTCCTCAGCGGCGCGAGCAAGGAACGCCCCCTGACCCACGACCTCATGGCTCTCGTTCTTGCTGCGGTCGGCGCGAAAGTCGAACGCGTCATCATCAACGATCTCAAGAGCGGCACCTATTTCGGACGCCTCATCATCACCGCCGAAAACGAACTCCAGCAGAAAAAAATCATCGAACTCGACGCGCGCCCCAGCGATTGCATCGCCCTGGCCACCCAGCAAAAAGCCCCCATCTACGTGAGCCACGAGGTCTGGGAGGAAGTCGAGGACATGTCCGACGTCCTAGAAACCATGCAGCGGCAGCAAAACGAGCGCCCTCCCAGCGAAGACGAAGGATCGTAAGTCCCGGGTAGGGCGAGCGTCCCGCCTGCCGTGTTCCGCATCCTGCGGAACAACATTCCCTTAAGAGGGCGTCTAAAAAGTCGTTTTTTACCGCGGATTACGCGGAGGGAACGGATAAAATGCTCTTTTTTTCATCCGCCAAATCCGTTTCATCCGCGATTAATTTCCTCTTTTTTTGATTTTTTAGACACCCCCTACGCCCCCACCCTACCACGCCAGCGCGTGACCGCGATCTCCGCGAGAAACGTCACCAGCACCGCCCCCAGAATCCAGTTTCCCAAATCGGAAAACTCCGCCTCGCGCGGGGCCTGCCACACCTCACGCAAATCCGCGATTTCGCGCCCACCGCTCTGCTTGCTCACATCGCGGAGCGCCTGCAACCGCTCCGCCGCAAAATTCCACTCCGGATCCACCCCCGATGCCACCGGCCCGAAGGGCCACCGTTCCTTTCCCGTCTGCACCACCCCGCGCAGCCATCCGCCCGGTGGGATCGCCGCCCGCGCCGAATACCGCCCCGGCTCGATCTTTTCCCACGCCACCTCGAAGGCTTTCCCCTCCGCGCCCGCCGCCAGCAGCAACCGCGGGGGATTCTCCGCCAGCCGCCGCGTCCATTCCGCATCGTGCAGCAGATCAATCACGAGATCCTCCCCCACCACCCGCGTGCGCAGCCCCGCACCGGGCGGCGGCACATCCGGCAGCAACCATCGCACCAGCGTCTGCTCGAAATCCCCCGCCACCGCCCACGCGCGCACCGAATCCGAATATTCCCCCGCCAGCGGAAACGACACCGCCGCCGCCCGTCCGGCCCCGCGCTGCCAGAACGCCACCAACGGCGCCTTATATTCATCCCCTGTCACCGCCGCTGCCGCCGCCTCCGGTTTCAAATAACTCAGATTGTATCCATCCACCGCCGCCGGCCAGACCAGCGGACGCGCCGCGATTTCCAGCCAGCCGCCCGCATCCACCACCGCCACCGGATCCGTCAGAAAGGCCGACCGCGCCACCGCCACCGTCTCCTGCGCAAAAATCCCCGGCAACTGCGACGGGTCCGCATTGAAAAAAATTCGCCCGTTCCCCCGCGCCGCCACATCCACGAGAAACGCCGCATCGCTGTCGCCCGCCGTGCCCAGCCCGATCACGCTCACCGTCGCGCCATTCTCCACCATCTCCGCCAGCAACGGCTTGTATTCCCCCGGTTCCTCGGCATCCGCCGCATCCGCGAAGAGCACCACGTGCTTTTGCCCCGCCGGAGATTTTTGCAAAGCCTCCCACGCCGCCACCAGTCCCTGATAAACAAAAATCCCCCCGCCCGCGCTCTGGATGCGCCGCACATCTGACCCCATCTTCACCGCATCCGCCCCCACCTTTGACAGCGGCACCACCACATGCGGCTCGCTATCCACTGCGAACACCGCCACCGCGTCCGACGGACCCAGCAACTCAATCGCCCGCGCCGCGCCCTCATTCGCCAGATCCATCTTCGTGATCCCCGGCCCCGCCCCCGCCGCCATGCTGCCCGAACGGTCCAGCACGATCGCCATGGCGATCGCCAGTTTGCGATGCTCCTCCCGCAGTTCCATCGAGACCGGCAGCAACGCATCAATCGCCGACTGAAAATACCCCCCCGCGCCGAAACTAAACTTCCCCCCCGCCATCATCAACCCGCCCCCTTGCGCGTTCACAAAAAAATCCATCGCGGTCAAAAACTCCGCCGGAATCTTATGCGCCGGCACGTTATTGATCACCACCGCCCGCGCCCCGCTCAGGCTCCCCGCGTGCAGACGCAGCGAATCCGTCACCACCTCCACCTGCATCCCCTGCGCCCGCAACACCCCCGCCAGCGGATCATCCGCATACGCCGTGATCAGCAGCACACTCTGCCCCTCGCTCACCTCCACCCAACACCACGCCATGTTGTTCCCCGGACGCGTATCCTCCCCCGGCATCAACCGTACCTCATACCGCCGCGCCCCCGGCTGCACCGACCGTCCCGCCACCCGCACCGCCGCCTTGCCCCCGCGAAGATTCATCATTCCCTTGCCCACCACCGTTCCATCCGCCGACACCTCATACGGCACCTCCCCATCCTTCGAACCTCCCGCCTGCACCTCGAGGAGGAACCCCTCCCCCGGCCGCACGCGCTCCGGCGCCCGGATATTCTCGATCCGGTAATCCTCCCCGCCCTCGGCCGACAGCACCCGCAGGTCCAGCGGCACCCGCGCCTCGCGCAATTGCCCTGCCAATCCACCCAGATCCTCCGTGCTATAGCCATCCGTCACCGCCAGCAATCGCGCTGCCCGCCCCGACTCCATCCGGCCCAGCGCAAACTCCGCCGCCAGCCGCAGCCGTGTCTGCGCCAGACTTGACTCGAAGGACGCTGCCATCTCTCGCAGCACCGGATACGCCGCGAAATCCACAAAGAAAATCCGATCCTCCGCCCCCTTGTTCGCCACCAACAGCCGCTCGATTTCCGCCCTGCGCGGCTCCACCACCTCCGCCGCCGAAGCCGAACGATCCACCAGCACCCACAAATCCAACCCCGCCCCCGAACGCCGAATCTGCGGCTCCGCCAAAAACAGCACCAAGAGAAACAAACACCCCGACCGCAACGGCTGCCAAAGCCGCGCCCGCCGCAACCGCCAGGCCATCAACGCCAGCAGCGGCAGCAGCAATAACCATTGAGGAGCGGCAAAGCGAAGCATGAGCGATTGCTTTTAACACCAAGACATCGAGAGATCCAAGGGGAAGCGAAGTTTTCTGCCAGGGCGCACAGGCGTTTGTCCATTACTGTAGCTTTAGCGTGAAAGGACAACCGCAGATGGACGCAGATTTGCGCAGATTGTAATCCCAAATGGTTGATTTCCTCACTTTGAAAAAATGAAAAATCTGTGCTCATCTGCGAAAATCTGCGGTTAAAAATTGAAAAGACAACCTGCAGGAAGGGAAAGTTACTGAACTCGGCCCGGAGTTGGAGTTCACGCTTTAGCGTGGGCCTTGCGGAACAGCCTAAAGGCTGGACTCCAACGCCGGATTCCATCAGCGGGCAACTTTGGCTTCATACACCCCCCGACGGAGCGAAATGCGTGAAATGCATCGCTTCGCGTTCGGGTTCGCTGATAGAAAAAGAGCAGGTTCGTAGGTCCGAAGGGTCGTTGCTGCAACCCACCTCACCATGAAACCCCCATCCAAGCCCAAAACCAAAAAACGGGCCGCTAAAGGCATCGCTAAAGCCGCCCCCGCCCAGGTTCGCGCCGCCCCATTCTTCATTGTCGGTATCGGCTCGTCGGCCGGGGGCTTTGAGGCCCTGGAACAATTTCTTCGTCATGTTCCCGGGCAGAGCGGCCTGGCCTACGTGATCATCCAACATCTGGATCCGACGCATAAGGGGATCATGCCCGAATTGCTCCAGCGGGTCACCACCATGAAGGTGCTGCAGGTCAAGGACCGCACGGTGGTCAAGCCCGATTGCGTCTATGTGATCCCGCCGAACAAAGACATGTCGATTCTCCGCGGCGTCCTGCATTTGCTCGAACCGGCGGCACCGCGAGGACTGAGGTTGCCGATTGATTTTTTTCTGCGCTCCCTGGCGCAGGATGCGGATGAGCGAAGCATCGGAGTGATCCTTTCCGGCATGGGGTCGGACGGCACGCTCGGGTTGCGCGCGATCAAGGAGAAGGCGGGGATTGTGCTGGTCCAGGAACCGACCAACGCAAAATTCGACGGCATGCCGCGCAGCGCGATCAATGCCGGACTGGCGGACATCGTGGCGCCGGTGGAGCGATTGCCCCTTGCGATTCTGACCCTCCTCAAACGCACACCCCGACAGGTCATCATCGAGAAAAAGCCCGCCGGACCGGTCGGGAGCGCCCTCGATAAAGCCATCATTCTCATCCGGGCGCGGACCGCGCATGATTTCTCCGTTTACAAACCCTCCACCTTGATGCGGCGCATCGAACGGCGGATGGGAATTCACCAGATCGACCGCATGGAGGGCTACGTCCGCCTCTTGCGCGAAAATCCTCAGGAAGTTGATTTCCTCTTCAAGGAACTTCTCATCGGGGTCACCAACTTTTTTCGCGACGCGCCCGTCTGGGAGCAACTGAAAGAGTCGGTGATTCCCGCCCTGCTGGCGGAGCGCAAGCCGGGCCAGGTCCAGCGCGCATGGATACCCGGATGTTCCACCGGGGAGGAAGCCTACTCGCTGGCGATGGTGTTCAAAGAGGCCGTGGCCGGGCTGAAAGCGAAGCAGAATTTTGTTCTGCAAATTTTCGCGACCGATCTCGACCGGGATGCGATCAACCGGGCGCGGCGAGGATTTTACCCGGCCAACATCGCCGCCGATGTGTCGCCCGCGAGACTGAAGCGATTCTTTGTGAAGGAGGACGATGGATTTCGCATGCGCAAAGAAATTCGCGAGATGGTGATCTTTGCTCCGCAGAACCTCACGATGGATCCCCCCTTTACCAAACTGGACCTGCTGTGCTGCCGCAATCTGCTGATCTACCTGAATGCTGACCTGCAGAAAAAACTGATTCCGCTTTTTTATTACAGCCTGAATCCCGGGGGAATTCTCTTGCTCGGAAGCGCCGAGACGACGGGTGACAACACCAAACTTTTTAAATCGCTCGGCGGACGGACCCGCATTTTTCGCCGTTCCGATGAGAAGGTGCTTTCGAACAGGACAGATTTTCCTTCCGCCTTCAACACCGTCTCCCGCGAAAGAACCGAGCCTCCCACTGTGCCCACCACCTCTTCCAACCTACAAAATGCTGCCGACCAGCTCGTGCTCCGGCAATTCGCGCCGGCCGCCGTGTTGACCAATGACCAGGGGGATATTATGTACGTGAGCGGACATACCGGTTCCTACCTGGAAGCGGCGGCGGGGCGGGCGAACTGGAACATTTTCGTGATGGCGCGAGAGGGCCTGCGCTACGAACTGTCCAGTGGATTCCAGGAATCCCTGCGCGGGCAGGGAACCATCACGCTCAGGGGATTGCAGGTGGCCGGCAAAGGCGAAAAACAGCTGGTCGATATCGAGATCCGCCAACTGGATGATCCCGAGGTACTGCGTGGGATGGTGCTGATTGTTTTCAAAGATGTCGCGGAGACGGATAGCGTGCCCGTGCGAAAGACCGGGCAAAAACCAACTGCCCGTAACAAACGCGTCACCGAACTCGAACGCGAACTTATCCAAATCCGGAACGAGTCGAGGGCAACCCGGGAGGAAATGCAGGCGGCACAGGAGGAAGGTCGCGCCACCAACGAGGAACTCCAATCGACCAACGAGGAGCTTCAGTCAACCAACGAGGAACTCACCACCTCGAAGGAAGAAATGCAGTCGCTCAATGAGGAATTGCAGACGGTGAATGCCGAACTGCAAGGCAAACTCGACGAGCTTTCCCGCGCGGACAGCGACATGAAAAACCTGCTCGACAGCACCGACATCGCGACGCTCTTTCTCGACGGGAAACTTAACGTGCGACGCTACACTCCGCAGGCCGCCAAAATCATCAAACTCATCCCCGGCGACGAAGGCCGCCCCATTACCGACCTCGCCTCGGCCCTCGATTACCCCGCCCTGGCGTCGGATGCGAGGGAGGTTTTGCGGAAACTCACGCCGTTGGAGAAGTCGGTCGCGACCGGCGATGGGCGATGGTTCACCGTGCGCATCATGCCCTATCGCGCCTTGGAAGATCGAATCGATGGCGTGGTCATCACGTTTGCCAACATCACCAAGTCGAAAACCCTCGAAGCCAAGCTGCGGAAAGGAAAGAGCCGATCCCCCGCTCCATCGGGCCAGTCAAAGCCCGGGAAACGATCCCATCATGGCTAAGCGTTCGCGCCGCCCCCCCGGGAAGCCCAAGGCGACAATTGCCGCCGAAGTGAAGCATCTCTCGCCCATGATGGCGGGATTATATCGCCGTGCGGCCGCGGCGGTGAAAAAACGACCCCTGTCCGAGCCGGAAAAAGCCGAGGCCGATCCCCGCCGGCTTCTGCACGAGCTGCAGGTTCACCGGATCGAACTCGAGATGCAAAATGCCACGCTCCAGGAAACGCAGGAAATGATGGAGCAATCCCTGGAGCGCTACACCGATCTCTATGATTTTGCCCCCGTCGCCTACTTCACCCTCGACCCCGGCGGCAGCATCGAGCAGGTCAACCTGGCGGGGGCCCGCTTGGTCGGGATGGATCGGGTCGATCTGATCAGGCGGGAGTTCGCGAAATCCCTGGTGCCCGCGATGCGCGCACGGTTCCACGCCTTCCTGCAAGCGGCCCTGGCCAGCGAAGCCCGACAGACCGGTGAATTTGACCTTCTCGGGCCGGCCGCATCGCTGCGCTCGGTCAGCCTGGATGCCCAGCGCACCCAGGACCAGGCCCAGTGCCGCCTGGTGGCCACCGACATCACGGAGCGGAAGCAAGCCGAGCAGACCCGGATGAGATTGGAAGTGCTGGCCGCAACCAACCACAAGCTGGAGTTGGAGATCGTTCGTCGCGAGGAAGTCGAGCAGTCCCTGCTCGTGAGCCAGCTCCATCAGCGTAAACTGCTCAGCGAATCCAAACGGCTGCATGACAAACTCCGGCGTTTGACCCACCTGATTTTCCAGACTCTGGAGGAAGAGAGACGGCGCATCAGCCGGGAATTGCACGACCAAATCACCCAGACTTTGGTGAGTATCAGTTTCCATCTCGTCTCCGTCGCGAGCGACAAAAAGATCAAACCCCAGATGCTCAGGTCCTCCATCCTGCGGACCCAGAAGCTTGTCGCGCAATCGGTCGAAATCATTCACAAATTCGCCCGAGACTTGCGGCCACCGGCCTTGGATCACCTTGGCTTGATCCCCGCCCTCAACGCGTTGGTGGCGGAGTTCTCGGGCCGAACAAAAATCCCGGCTCGCTTCACCGCTGTTCCCGCGGTCGAAAAGCTGAACAGCGGGCGGCGCATCGCGATCTACCGCGTGGTGCAATCCGCGCTCTCCAATGTGGAAAAACACTCCGGGGCCAAAAACGTGGTTGTCGAAATCCAGAAGGAGGCCCACTGCATCCACCTGACCGTTGCCGATGATGGAAAATCGTTCGACACATCCCTGCTGCGCTACGGCAAAGCAGACCGGCGTCTGGGCTTGCTTGGCATGCGCGAGCGGGTCGAAATGGTCGGTGGCTCGTTTAACATCCAAAGCCATTCCGGCGAGGGCACAAGCGTACTAGTGCGGATTCCTCTCACCGGTCGCAAGCTCCCGCTTCCCTCCAAGTCGAAAAATGCCCGGGCGCCCAAAAGAATCCCCGCCGCTCAAGGTTTCGCCGGGTGGCGCGTCTCGGAGCGCGGAGAAAAATCCGCAAGAGAGGAGCAACATCGTAAGCGAGCGTGAGAGGCTCGTCCGTTGGGGCATTTTGCTCAAGAATCACCCCAGGCGGCGGTTCAAGGTGGAAAGGGTCATGAATGCGCGAGGGAAATACGCGCCACTCGACACGCGTCGGCGGTTTCGGTGTCGGCGTCGTCCTCCCAGACCCTCAGCGCCGCGATGGCGTCGCGATCGCCAAGTTTTTGCAGGACGCCCGGCACCAGCCTGCGTACGCCGTAGAAGCCCGCGTTCTCCATGGCTTTCACGAGGTCGTCGGCAGCCGAGGCGTCGCCGATCAGTCCCAAGGCAATCACGCACATCTCCTTGATCCGGTATTTCGGTCGGTAGCCGATGTCGTTGATCCGGTCGGGGGTCTCCTCGAGCATGATCCCGCAGAGCTTCGGCACTGCGGTGCGCGAGCGCAGGACTCCCAGCGCGCGGATGGCCAGCATGCGGACGAGCCAGTCGGGATCGTCGCAGAGTCGTAGCAAAGGTTCCTCCACTTCCTCCAGCGGGTAGCCGGTGGCTGCGACACATGCGTTCCCACGATCCGCCGCATGGTCGCTATCCCATTGGAGTGCCTCCCTGGGGTCGGTTGGCAGGAGTTTCCGGACAAGCTCCGCCGCGGCTTCGAGAGGGTCGTCGCCCTCGGGCGTCAAGTCGGGGAGCGGCTTCGGCGGCGTGCGCAGGCGCGTCAAATCAACCGTCGCGCCGATCGCGCCAAAGTGCACCCGCACCTCTTCCCCGGAGATCCGCTCGACGATGGGGGCGGCGACCTCAATCGCCTCATGCAGTTTCACCGAGCCGGTGCTCCCGACCGCGCGGCCTGGATCGACCTGCAATGTGATCTCGACCGACTCCTTCCCTGCCAGCGCATCCGAGACATCCACGAATGCCGCCATCAGCCCCTGCTCGCCGTCCTTCGAGATCTCCGCCGCCGGGACGGGAATCTCCCGCCCGTCGATCCACAGCCGGATGTCGTGCGGTCGCGGCAATTCGAGCAGGAGTGAGGCCGAAACGGGGGGGATTCCGCATCGGCGACGCAACCAGAGCGCGGAACCCTGCGGCCCGTAGTAGGCATCGGCGAATGCCGCCGGTTCCATGGCGGAATCGGGAGGGAGCGACGACTCGCCCCGATCGCGCCAGGCTCCGCGCCAACCGGCAGTCCAGTCGGCCAACTCCCGGCGCGCCAACTGCGGCACGAGCACAGTGAGAAACTCCACATCGCTTCCCTCCTGCGTCTTCCGCAAATGGTGGCAACGCTTTTCCAGCAGAGAGGGATAACCCGCGACGTCGTGAAGCTCCGTTGGAACGGGATCGAGGTTCACGACATCGAGGACGACATGCTCGGGAGTGATGAGCCGCGCGCCGTAGGGCGTCGCCTCCGCCCCCGCTCGCAGCACGAGCTGCCAGGTGAAGGCATGGGGAGAACCACACGAAATCTGGTCGAGCACGACCCAGAACGCATTCTCGATCAGCGCGCTATTGCGGATCATCGACAGCACATCGAATCCGTTCCGGTAGAACATGGCGACATCTGCGGAGAGCACCTGGAAGTCGTCCCCGTCCTCGCGTCGCAACAGGAAGCCGGTCGGCGTTTCATCCGGCAGGTTCTCGTAGCCGCCGCCCTTCACGCGGTGATCGATAGCCCCGTCGATCCAGATCACGCTATGCGCGCCGAGAGAGCCCGCGGCCCAGCTCAGCGTCTTCGGCTGCGCGGAATACTGGTGCAGGTATTGCATCCGCGGATCGTCGTCGAGAGCGAATCCCTCTGTTGAATTGCCATCAACGGTGAGCACCGATCCCCAGGCCTCCAGCAGGAGCGAGTTGGGATTCATATGCAGCCGCACAGGACGGCTGCCACTCACGTCCCACATTTGGAAAAGGTGCAGCGAGTTCGTCCGGTCGAGCAAAGCCCCGGCGACACGAGGCTCGGCCCACGACGACGGATAGCAATCCGCACCGGAAGATGGCTCATCCACCGTGCGCGGGTCGGGCATCCAGATCCACTGCCAGACATGGTCGTCGCGCATCCATGCGAAGTGCCCCGAGAACTCCCATCCCGGCCCAATCAGAAAGTGGCTGTACGCCGCCGGATTGCCAGTACGGCTGGCGACGTAGGCGCAGGCCGCTCCCGCCTTGGTAAGATGATAGCCATGCTGGTCCCACGCCGGCAGAAGACCACTCGGGGGAACGAGCTTCGGATCGAGTTCGAGCACGGTCGCCGCGCTGTTTCGGTTCGGCCAGAATTCGCGCCCATACCATTCCTCCCCGGAGATCTCCTCGAGCGTCGCGCAGGCAAGAGCCATGAGCGGGTCGGCGACTTTGAAAATATAAGTGCTCCCTTCGCCGCTGTACCCTCCCGGGGGAAGAAGCGCGATTTGCTGCACGAGATGCGGAAGTCCAAACTCCAGCAAAAGCCGTGCCCGCACATCGTTGCCGTGGCGAATGCCAAACAGATAGCCGGTGATGACGCAGTCCAACGCCATGGCCAGGCCCTGATTGCTCGCATGGGCGGGCACGCGGTGCTGAAGCACGACGGTCGGGTACTTCAGCGCTTCCGTAATAAAAAATTCCGCGACCCGGTTTTGCTCTTCCGCGTCCAGCACCTCCCGATTCCATATCCAGTCGAGGGAAGCAACGCGCCGCGCCAGCGCTGCCGCATAAATCCAGGTGTCATGATCCTGCGCGCCGACCGCTAGCGTTTGCTCATGCTTGTCCAGCATCCAAAGAAAATCTCGGCGAGCGATCTCGGCGAACTCCTTTTCTCCGGTTATCATAAAGGCGAATGCCGCATGAAGCGGATGATTTTTTGACTTTCCGCCGTACCAGCGAATCTCACGTTTTTCGCCTCGCGCTTGCCGAAGAAAGTGCTCCCAGCGCCGGGTCCATTTGCCTGAGGGAAGGTTGCGGATCTTATCGCGCAACAAGTCGAGGTCGGGGATTAAAAAAGGAGCAGGAGGCTCCAATAATGAGGTCGCGTTTTCAGGGACGGTAAGTGCACTTTGCATGAGAGAATTCGGATCAAAAAATCAGCGGCGCAGCTCCACGCAGAAAATGGGCAGGTTCTCTGGAATCGCGAGAGTGCCACTGGTGATCACACCCGAGCCGATTTCCTGCATATCCCAGTCGCGGAAAGTGTATTTCATGCCATTGAGTGCCTGCGCCTCGATCGTTGCACCGACTCGGGCAACTAAAACCGGCAGCGTTCCGGCGGTGACGGCGCCTTTAGGTTTTCCGCTCGCGAGGGTCTTCTCCGCGTCCAAGGTGAAGCCGGTGTTGAAACTGGTGCTCACCAGCGAGAGCGAGGCTTTTTGGGTCTCGGCGAGCGGTTTGCCATCCTCCGAGGTTAGGGAAAAAGCGATGTACTTTTCGTCCTCCGTAACGGGCGAAAAAATGCCGGGTGGATTGCTGATCCGGACATCTTTTAACACCACGCCGTTTTTGAATTTCACTTCCTCGCCGTAATGCGCGAGCAGGCCGGTGAACGCCACCGATTCGGGGTCGTCGAACATGAGAAACCCTTTTTTCCAATCGAAAACGATCGCCGGTGTCGGCGTGTAAGGATTGTGCGTATGGCGGTCTGCGAATTTGACCACCGGCCCGATCACTTCATCCTGTTCGCGATTAGGATCGATCTCGATGCGCACCCCGTATTGATAAGTGGTTTGCAGCATGTCGAAGCCGGTTGTGCCATAACTTCCCGCGTAATCCATGCTGTCGGCGGCAGTGAGGCTGTTTCGTCCGTAGATGAATCGGGTCGGACTTTCTGGTGGAGAAAGGTTCTGGTTCCGCCAAATCAATGCGGCCTGACGCATCATGGCGTTTTGAACCTCGTCGTAGGTGAAATGGTAACCCTGCGGATGATCGCCCGTGGTGACATCGAGCGGACGATCAAAGGGTCTTTCTTTTGTGCCCACATCGTCGCTCGGGGAGAAATAGTGCCAGGCAATCCAGTCCCAATCCTGAATCGAAGCCAAGGCGGCGATGCGGAGCGGGAAATCGGCGCGGTATTTGGCCGGCTGTTGGATCTGGGTTTCATAAACCAGATACGGTTTGCCTTCGACTTTGTTGTGTTCGAGCCACGGGACTCCTTGCGAAATGCCGGGGGGTTTTAAGAGCCAATTGACCCAGGGCCCGGTGTTGGCGGAAATGCGTTCCGCACCAGCCTGAGCGAGCATTTTGCGGTTCTCGTTTTTAGCCGAGGAGGGATCGGGTTCCTTATATTCTGGCCCCCAACCATTTACGTAAGCATCGTGAGCGACGGCATCAGCGCTCTGATGGAGAAATTGCGACTGGATTTCATACCCAATGCCGGTGTCGAAAATGGTGGGACTAAGTTTGCAGCTTTTGCCAAACGTTTTTACCGCGGCCGCGCAACGCTGTTTGTGGGCGAGCTGAAGCTCCAAAAGAAAAGCTAGGACATCGCTGGCGCGTTCAGAAGCGAAATCCGCCCTCGAGTAGGACTGCTCCATTCCCATCAAAGCTTCGCGGGCCACGGGATTGGCATCGTTCATCGACAACGAAGGGTCCGATTTTCCTGCCATGGGGACCAGCAACAGGCTCTGCTTTTCCAGCGACTCGCCAGGGAGCAGTTTTTTCCAGGCAGTCTGGATTTTTGCGGTGGTGCCGTATTTTTTAAGCAGCCAAGTATTCCAGCGAGCGACCAATTCGCTGCGGAAAAACTCGGGTTCTTTTGCCCAACCCCCGCCCAGCATGCGGCGCATCCACCATTCCTCGTTGGCAAGCTCCCAGACGGCGAAAACGGGATCGTCGGCCCAGCGCAGCCCGGTGTGTTTATTAAGGTGATCCGCATTTTTCTTCATCCGCTCGATGTAAATCGCTTCCAATCGCGGATCCCAAACGCGGGCAAAGCTGTTGCGCAGGGTGACGAGTTTTTTCGCATTTGCGTACTCGGTTACCGCGGTTTTCCAGGCCTCGGCTGTTTTTGGATCCTGGATAATGTCGACCGATTCGGGCGAGGCACTCCCGACGCGGTTTCCGAACCCGGCGGTCCAGATTCGGAAACCGGCCTCTTTCGCCTTGAATATAAAGTAATCGACTCCGTCGGCGCGGGAGCCGTCGCCGGGGGTGTAGTCCTCAGTGTCAGGAACCACATCCCAAAGCCGGACCGAGTTAAAGCCCAAATCGGAGAATCGTTTTACCAGCAAATCGGTCCCTTTCCTGGCTTTGGCGACTTTTGCTTCGCGCGTAGCTTGGTCGTCTGTAAGCTGAACCCCGGCGGCGATGAACGGCTTGCCGATGACCGACCAGTAGCGCTCGCGTTTGCCATCGACGGAGAGATGACCGTCCTGAACCACGACGTAGTGGTTGTCGGGCGGAAGTTCTGGCTGGCTGGCTCCGAAAAGCATGGTGGCGGGCAAAAGTAGGGAGGCAAGAGTGAAACAGGCGGGGAAACGGAGGTCCGCAGCAGAAGCCAGCGATGCAAGAACAGCGAACCCCCACCATGCGAGGTATCGAAGGTTGTGGGGAGAAAACAAGATCATCCGTATAATCATCAAATATTCGACTTTTTGGCCAAGCCCATTATCCCGCCAGCACCGGCGATTTTATCCCGGAACGCCGGGAGATCGCCAACGAGAAAGGGCGGATGTTCCTGCGAACTCTTCACGCTCAGGGTCGATAGGCCGTTGCCCGCCCGGTGATGGGATCGACGACGACGGTGACGAAGTTGTCGGCGGGGCGATCGGTCTTCGCGGGAGCGTTCTCGAACTTCAGGCTGATGAACCAGCGATCCGCGCCATTTTCGGCTCCGAGCGCGTCGAGGGTAGTCGAACCATCGGGTAGGAACCGGACGGCGCGATAGCTTCTGGTCGCGCCCTGTAGCAGCATGTCGCCGCCGAGGGGATTGACGGGAGCCGGAGCCGTGATGGTGGAGTAGGCCTTGGCGGCTCCGGCTCCATCGACGGCGATCATGCCGGTCGGCAGGCGCTGGATCGTTCCCAGCGGCTCGGGAGGATTTGCCCGAAAGAGCTGGATTGCCCGGTATTCCTCGGAAACGCCGCCCTCGCCGGGGAGCTTCACGAACCGCAACTCGACGGGTTCAGTGCGGGCGAGCGCGAGATTTCTGGCGTTTTCCAGTTTCCCCACCACCATCGCCCCAGCGCTTGTGAGAGCGTTGGCGTTTCCGATCCCATGGAACGCCGGGACAACGAGGACGAGGAGAATCCCGATTACCGCTATGACGACCAGCAGCTCCACAAGCGAAAATGCGACGCGTCGGCGAGAAGAAGCAACACCATCGGTCATTGCGAGTCGCTCCATTTCGATTGGCGGATCGTCACCTGGCTGTTGAAGATCCGGTAGCCCAGCCGGTTGACGTTCAGGAAATTCTCGAGGGTCGAAAGGTCCTCGTCGAATTTCATCCTCTGCGCGTCCAGATCCAGATTGGGGAGCGAGACGAAGAGCTGGCCCGGCTGTAGCACCGACTTCGCGGAGGCGGGCATCGCCTCGAGCCGCGCTGCGGACTCCTCGTCCAGCACGACCATCGTCACCAGCACTGTGGGCGGCAGCAGATTGCGGCTCGCGGTGGCGGTGGCGTCCGAGAGAAAGGCGCGGGTGTCGAAGCTGTAGTCCTTGGTAATCGGGGAGCCGGGATCCGTGCTCGCCCGCTGGGGCCAGAGCACCAGGGCGACGACGTTCTCCGCGAGGGGTCTGGCAAGATCGGGATTGTTCGTCAGCGGTTGTCTGAACCAGTCGCGCGCCAGGCTGGGATTCCCGACAAGTTGGGAACGCGTGACTCCGTAGATCGAGAGTCGCTCCGTGGGTTGCCAGAATTCCATGAGCCGGTAGCGGTCCCGCGCGGGAAGGATCGGCTTGAGAAAGTTCGGGAGCTGGGCGGAGTTCGAGCCGTGTTTAATGAAGAACCCCTTCGCGTTCATCAGATTCCCGAGAGGAACGTCGGCGCCCTGGGCCATTGAGGAATATCCCAGCGGTGCGGTGAAGAAGACCGCGTGCCCGGTGGTGACGATCCCGGGGATGCCGCCGAGCAGCGCGTTCGCCTGGCCGGACACGAAATGTAGTTCGGAGCGCCGGACGTAGGAGGACGGCGTTCCCCCGGCGGAGATCGGCGGGTCGTAGTCCCAATAGGTGTCGAGCGTCGCCTGGCCGAGCTTACGCGTCAGGGCCTCGAAGGCGGCCCGCGATTCCTGGAAGGCCAAGATGCTGCCGCTCGTGCGCTTCCATACTTTCGCCACCTGGTCCGTCATGCTCATCACCAGCAGCAACAGGAGCGAGAGAATCGCTATCGACACGAGCAGTTCGAGGAGCGTGAACGCGCGAGGGCGAAAATTTTTCCGACGCGACTTCATAGACCGACATCCGCGACGACGAAGACATAGGTCCTCACCGCTCCGCGCTCGCTCTTGAGATCGGGCGTGATCAGCCGGTTCTTCGCGATATCCACGGTGACGGTTCTGGTGAAGGTGCTGACCGAGAATTTCGAGACCGGCGGATTCACCACCGCGTGATAGACGAAATTGTCGCCCGCTCCGACCTGCCTCGCCTCGGCGTCGAAGAACCGTCCTCCCGCAGTCCCGTCGATATTCGAGAACTTGACCTGTTGCGCGTCGGAGAAGATCTGCTGCGAGATGCGCGCTTCCACGGTGGAATCGACGGCCTTGTTGAAAGTGGCAAGACCGACCGGGAGCATCGCCAGGATCGCGAGGAAGGCGAACGCCACGATGCCGATCGCGAGCATGATTTCCACCAGCGTGAACCCGCGCTTCCTCTTCCCGCGACTCGGCGCTCGAACGCCGGCAAACCGGCATCCGGCGACAGCGTTGTTCCCGTGTCTGCAATTCTTCATCGGGAAACTTGTTTGCTGCTGACGACCCGCATCTTGTAGGGGCCGAGTCCCGCAGGGTTCGCCGGGTCGTAGGTCTGGAGATTCGCGTCGAGGAAGCGCTCGATGACGAACGAGCCGCGGAACTCGCCGGTGATCTGGTCGATTCCCTGCCGGAATTCGCCCGCATCCGCACTGGCCGGCGTCACCTTCAGCGACTGCGCTCTCACATGGACCTGGTAGGTATTGGATTTGGTGGTCACACGCGGGTAAATCATCGCATAGGGGCGCTCGATGGCATTGTCGCCGGTGAGCTCTACCTTGTCCTGCCAGAACGAGGCCAGCGCGGTGTCGATCTGGGCGGGAGTGGAATTTGCGCCGAGTCCGAGGCTGGCAGGCACGATCGGCATGGTCGTCACCTCGGACGCCGACACGAACGGCTTGTTGGCGGCGAACCTTTCCTCGAAGAGCGACAGCGTAGCATCCGCGTCGATCGGATGGCGGGCCAGGATATCCTCTCCGCGCTTGGCACCGCTCGCGTAGAGAGGCGCCTTATAGAGCTCGTGGAATTTTTTGCTGTCCACCGCCGCGAATGGAGGGAGCGCGGTGATCATCACCGCATGGAGAACGCCGCGCATTCCGGTGCTGCGCTTGATGTTGGTGAACGGGGCGATCTGGTAGTTCAGGTTGATCTTTCCGGCGGTCGAGAAGGGTTCGCTGATGGCGTACGGCTCGACGACCGGCATCCAGAAAAGATCGAGCAGCAGATGATCGGGAGGACCGCCGGCCAGGTTGCCCGGATGCTGGCCCTGCCCGGGGAAATAAGGTTTGTCGGGACGGAACAGCAGCGTCTGCCATGGCCTCCCCCGCTTCACGCCCGTCGGAAGCGAACCCAGGATCACGGGCGAGGGGACGAGCCGGTTCGGACTGAAATAGGTCTCCGCCTGCTCGGATGTCACAAAGTCGTCCTTGTTGCTGTAATGATGGCCGAAATAGGGAATCTTGCTGTCGCCGAATGGCGCTTCCCCCTCGTCGGCCCGGTCGATCAGAGGGCCGTCCGGGAACTGGCCCACCGCCGTGGACCAATCGCCCGTCTTGTCCAGGTAGTTCTTGACGCCCGTGTCCGCCGTTGCTGGGAACGGCTGCGCCACATCCGGAGCCTCGTATCTAAGTTGCGCGACGATCCCCTCCGTCAGTTTGCCAGTCTTCGACCCCGCGTGATAGTAGCTGTCGGGTTTTCCGGAGCCGCTCACCCAGCCACCGTGCAGACTGTGGGCGAACCTGTCGCCGCCCGTCCAGGGATGCTGCTTGAAATGGACGCCAAGATCTTCGGACGAGGGAACCGCGTTGATCAGTCGATAGTCGCTGTCGATGGAAGCCATGTCCGGCACGAGACTCACCAGCCAATCCGTGTATTTGTCTTCGGTTTTCGGCTGCGCATTTCCATTGTCATCAATCGGAACGTAGGGGGTACCGTCGCCATTTCGGATGAAAGCCAAAGAATACTTGATGCGGTTGTTGGCCAGCCCGCTCCAGTCGTGGTCTGCCGGATAGAGGAATGTCCCCGTGCCGCCGGCCGCCTTCATCTTCCCGCTGGGTACCCACGTCGGCATCTGAAACGCGACATTGCCGAAGTCGAATTCTCCCTGCTGGACGAGCACGGGCGCGGCGCCTGTGGGCGGATCGTACCAGAGCTCGATTTTCACATTTCCCGAGACGCTTCCGGTATAGTCCTTATCTAGCACCAGTTCTCCAAGCGGATAAATCTCGTCGGGGGCCCGTACAGGATACGAAACTTTTTCTTCCTTCGCATACCAGTAGAATCCCATGGGTCCGCCATTGAAGCTCAGCGACGAGTCGCCGTACCCCGACACCAGAGCGTGCGGGGAGCGGATCGTGTGGGCCGCATTCTGGAAAAGGCTCTGGCCGCCCAGCTTGAGCGAGTCCAGCCCAGTGAACTCCATGCGGAAGGCGTAGGCCAGAGCCGGGTGCCCGACCGACGGCGAGTAGAACTCCGGTAGCAGCGCGAACTGCACTCGCCGACTGTTGGTCAGGGGCAAGACGTTGGGATCGCCGGCCGGTTTCTTCACCACCGCCATCAGCGCGAGTTCGCTGAGCGAGAAGTAGCGGCCGAAGCCTTTGGTGCCCGCGCCCGGCGTCCCCGGCGGTGGTTCCAGCGGCAGGACGACGCCGAAGTTCGAGTTGGTGGGAATTGTCCCGGCGGTGTAGGGCGTGCCGTTGGTCTTGTCGATCAGGTTGGTCGCCCGCACGTAGTCGAGGATCTCCATCAGAATCTGATTGCGCTCGTCCACTCCCCACTTCGTCGGCGCTGAGAAAGGCGTGGTGGTGAAGCCCGGTATGGCTCGGCTGGTGAGATCCTGCAGGTATGTGTAGAGATTCTGGTTCGTGGGCTGCCCGCCGATCGTGAGATTCCAATCCTCGGTCATGCTGAGAGGATTTTTCCGCATGAGATAGTAGGGAACCGAACCGCTGGGATCGCCGGGCTTCTTCAAGGTCGCGCAGAAGGCGACGAGCTTGTCGAAAGCCGTCCGCCGGGCCGGATCCGAGTCCACCGGCCAGATCGCCACGCGGGGCGAGTTAAACAACGTCTGCTCGGGTGCGTTGCTGCGCGCTGTGGTAAAGAACCGAGCAATGCTCAACAGCTCGCGGCGCTTCCCCGCCGCGTCGATCGTGTTCTCGCCGCGCGTACCGGTGGCGCCGTTGAACACGTTCGAGAAAAGCAACTCGTCCAGCGTGGCGTAGAGCCGGTCGTCCGAGAGCGCGAGGGCCGAGCCTGTCGCAGGGCGCACCGTTCCCGCAAGGGAGCTGCCGGAGCCTCCCGCATATCGCGGGCTGATCTTGTAGATCTCCTCCAGCACGTCCTTGCGGGCCGCGGAGCCGCCCAGCCCCTGCTCGATGAAATCGTAGAACACCGGAGAGAGCGAAGTGGTCGCCGGATGTCCCGGATAGCGCTGATACTCCAGCCGCGCGGGCTGGAACCACGCGAGATCCAGATCGAACATGGCCTGCTCCGGATCGGGCGTATAGGTGGAGGGCATCGGCACCTTCTCCTGGAGGCCCAGACCGCCCTTGTAGGTGTTGGCTACGGGTGCGTCGTAGTAGGTGCCTTCGGAGGCGGTGTTGATGTTGATTTTCGCACTCTCGTCGTCCGTCCAGAATGCGAGGCGCGCGATCGGCGGGTTGTCCGGGCCCGATCCGGCGATGGTCGAGACGCCTGGCGTCCCGGTGGGTTCGGCGACCGCCCGGCTACCATCCTTCAGGACGTAGAGCCAGCGCACGGGCATCGGGATGGCCTTCGCGTTCGTGCCGTCCTCGTAGAGAACCTGAACGCCTTTGGCATCCTTCAATTCCTCGGTCGTCGCCTCGAAGCCATCCACCAGAGATAGCGCACGGGGATCGAGAATCGGATACACCGGCGACCCACCGCCCAGGACCGGTTCGTTCAGATCGACATAGACATCCGTCCCCTGGTCCCGCCAGTCGGTCGGCACATCGGCGGGTTCGCCAGCGGCGTCGAGCGGATTGAACTCGCCATCGACCACGAGGTCGGCACTCGAGTAGAGCTTGTAGGCTTTCACCGGATTGCCGCCGGTGTCGTACGTGCGGATGAGGCCCGGCTGCGAGACCCACGCCTCGCCGGGGCGCTGGCTTGCCTCCTGGATCTGCCCGATCACGACATTGAGTGTGGAGTCGGCCAGCATCCGGACATCCACCCCACTGGCATAGCCCTGCGAGGAAGACAGATCGGTCCGCACGGATGACAAAAATGCGACGATCAGGCCGCTGATGAGCACCAGCATCGCGAGGGTGAGAACCAACGCGATACCTCGGCAATGGGGGGAAGGGGAGGGGTTCATCGGAAGGTGCAGTTCTCCATTAGCCACGGTTCGACGCCCGCGACGCTCGGCTCCAGCAGCGGGCAGTCGATCACGGCGTTCTCGACGTTGCGCGCCCAGAGGCCGTGCATCGGCACCGAGCACTCGGCGGGCCAGGTGGCGGCGACATTGGAAAGGGCGAGGTTTTTGATGTTGTCGGCGACGACCGCCGCGCGGGCGCTGCGGGCGGCGGGGCTGAAATTGGAAAGCTGCGTGCTCTTGCTGCGGGGAACGGTCTCGGCGGGATCCTCGACCTCGGGGTAGTCGAGCCGGATGTCGCGCAGCGAGATGTTTTCGAGCCGTGCGCCGTCCTGCGCCGTCATCAGGATGCGGCCGCGCGTCTCGCAGACGATGTTGCTGAACTGGATGTTCCGCATCGTGCCGAGATCGGGGTTCTGCCGCCGGTGCTCCTGGAGATCGAGATGGATGACGCGGTCGGTCCCGCCGGCGGTGAGCGCCCGCCCGGTGATGTTCGAGACGACGACATTCTCCACCTCGCCGCCGTCCCACATGATGATCTGGAAAAGGCGCAGGGCGTTCCTTACGGTGCAGTTGGAGAAGGCGACGTGCCGGATCCCGGAGCGCGTCTCGGCTCCGATCCCGAGTGCGGCGCAATTGCTCTCCAGCACGCAGTTCGTCACCGTGACGTGCTCGCAGGAGCGGGCATCCTCGGTAGCCTTCACGATGATCGTGTCGTCGCACGCGGCGAGGCGGCAGCCGGAGACGAAGACATCCCGGCATCCATTAATATCGAACCCGTCCGTATTTGGCCCGTAGAGGTGGTTCTCCACCGATACGCCCTCGATTCGCACCCGGTCGCAGTTATAGAGATGCAGCGTCCAGCCCGGACTCCGGCGCAGCGTGACACCCTCGACCATGACATTGCAGCATCCGGCGATCTCGATCATTGGGCTGATGCGCCGTGCCGTCTGCACGAAAAACGGCGACGGTTCCGTGGGCTTGTCCCAGAACTCCTCGCCATTCCCGTCGATGACGCCCGCACCCCGGATCGACACGTCGTCGAGTTCCTGCGCGACGATCAGGTGATAGGGCTGCCGGTCCTTGTTGTGTCCGTGCGCGAGTTTCGGATAGGCGTCGAGATCGAGATCCGGCGTGAGCACCGCGCCGGCGGCGAGATGGAGGGTGACGCGGCTGCGGAGAAAGATCGTGCGGATCGTGAAGACTCCGGGCGGCACGAGAACGACCGCGTCGTCGGATTCCGCAGCGCGGTCGATCGCCTGCTGGATTGCTTCGGTCGCTTCGGCCGGGCCGAAGGTGGCAATCTCTCTGGGGATGGTTGTCATGAAATTCGTCTAGCGAGATGAGCCCCCGACGTAGATCGGGAGAAACCGCTTGTTTGGAACGTCTTCGCGTTTGAGCAGGCGGGTCTCGCCGCCCTGCGTTTCGGAAACGTAGATCTCGTAGGGCGTGTTCTTGCCGAAACACGTCTCGCGCACGCCCGCGAAGCTCGCCGTCGCGTTATCGATCACCATGAGCGGATTTGGCATCGGCCCCGGATCGGTGGAATAGATATGCGCGCCCAGCACCTCGGTTTTTCCGCCCTTGGAAGTGTGGACTTTCGTCGTTTCGCGCTCGGTCTTTAAACCTAGAATCCACACCGTCGCCCCGCGGTTGTCGATGTCGTTGCCCGTCTTGCCCTCGGGATTGATCTGACGCATCCAGACGTGCTGCTTCGGATTCGCGAGCGCGACGCTCCCCGTCAAGTCCTCGATGAAGAAGTCGCCCGAACCGGTGCTCGTCGTCTGGCCGAAGCCGCTGCAACTGCTCACCGTCACGCTGCGGCTCGCCTCGTTCACCAGCTCGATGCCCGAATACATCGCGTCGATCCGCTCCAGAAT
>JBGTGQ010000013.1:0-45312 GCA_041746635.1 Terrimicrobiaceae bacterium
GCGCAGTAGCAAGGCGGCGCGGCGGCTGGCTTGACGCGGCGTGAGCCGCGGGTTCCCTGGCGCGAGGCATCGCGTTCTCCGCCGTGGCCCCGATGCTGATGATTCCGTTGGTGCTGGCACCGGGGCTTCGCCGCTGGCGGGGATAAACAAAAAGGGCGGCTCGATGGCCGCCCTTTCTGTCTTTTCGGGGGAAATTTTCGGACTCAGGGCACTTGCTGGGCGGAGTCGGGCATGACGGTGATCTTCGTGGCGACGTTGCCGGGACCGGGATCGGCTTCCACCGTGACCCAGGTACGCTCGATGAGATTCATCAACTGACTGGGTTTGCCATCAGCTCCGAGAATGACGGTTTGCGGTGTGATCTTGAAGACCTTGGTGGATTCATCCACCTTGCTGGTCACGCTGAGCAAGGCGTTGCCGGCGTCGAGGTCGGAAACCTTGCCGCTGAAGGTGTCGGCCAAGGTGGTGGCCACGAGCGCGAAAAAACAGCCAAGAGAAAGAAAAAGCAGGCGAGGAAGAGAGTGGCGTTTCATGTTTGATGAGGAATACCTTGTTCTATGAGGCGGTTGACCAGCGGAATCAAGGAGCTTTTTGGTGGCGTGCTCTTGAGTCTTGCCGTGTCTGCTTCCCGTTGCTACTGCGGGGGGATGAAATCCCTCCCACTCGTGCCGTTGGTTTGTTCGCTTTTCCTGATCGGTTGCCTCACGACGCCAGTGGCCAAGCCCGGCGGCGCGGGCGTGGTGCCAAATACCAACCCCTTCGCCATCATCACCGCCGCGCAGTCGGTCTTCGCCGAATATGGTTACACGCCTGGACCGTCCAGCTTTCCCGACTCCATCTCCTTCGACAAACCGGCCGGTGGCTTTGGTAAGCTGATGTATGGCAGTTACGGCGTGACCACGACGGTGCGCTCCACGTTGCTGATCGTGCAAGTGCCGGGGACGAATGACTATCAACTGCGTACGAAAGTTTCCCGCGTGAGCGACGCCGGCGAGGCGGGCTTCGAGGAGGATGAGAAAATGCTGGGCGCGTGGTCGGCCCAGTTCAAACCCCTGCTGGAAAAAATCAGCCTCCAAGCGGCCAACGCCGGGCCGATGTAACAGCGCGGTTCCTCGCGCTGGCTGATTCGCGCTGGCGGCAATTGTGGACGCATCGTGAAAATCACTTGACGGGTTGGCTGCAGCGGTGAAGTTTGGCGGCTTGATTACTCCACCTTGATTTACAGGTCTTAGCCATGAAGTAACCGGCATTCCCGCCGGCTGTGTCTTCACGCCCATTTCGAGCAACCGCTAACGAGATGCCTGTAATCATATGTCCAAGTTTTCAACGTATTCTACTCACAACCCATATTTTCATTTTCCTGTCGCAAATCCTTCACTAGCCGTTTTCCTCAGCTTTTTGCTGATGGGTTGCGGTGACTCCGGGGGAAGTTCTTCTCCGCTGGGAAAGAGTGTGGAGGCTTTTACGGGAGCCCGTACCCGCGTGGTGTGGGTGGAAGACGTGGAAAAAAATTCGGATACATTCGCCAAGACTCGAAACCTTCGCCTGATGGGGTTCGATTCCCGCGATGGCCGCGACGAGCGCGTGATCCTGGAGAAGAAATCGAACTATCAATTTCCGCTCTTCACCCCGGATGGCTCGCAGATCGTGTATTCCGACAGCCGGGAGGATCGCATCCATGTGGTGGATTGGGATGGAAGGAATTTGCGCACTTTGAAAGAAGACGCCTCGGCCGCCGAGGTGTGGCAGGACCCGAAAACCAAGGTCGTCTGGGTCTATGCGCAGAAACAACCCAACCGCGGGCAGGCTCCGATTTTTCGCTTCCCGCTGAAGGATCCCGGCAAGGAGGAGATCGTTTGGAAAACCTCGCCGATCGAGGCCCTGCCTCCCGGCGGGTTTCAGCTCAACCGCTCGGGCACCAAGGCGGCGGCGGGTTTTCCCTGGCCGAATATTGGTCTCGCCGACGTTGCCGACGAAACCTGGGTGAAACATATCGACGGTTGCTGGCCTTCCATGGCCCCGGACGACAGCATGCTCTCGTGGACTTTCGACGGACCTCATCGTGAATTGTTTATGAAGGACTGGAAGTCGGGCCGTTCCTGGCAAATTCCCATCGCCACCGCGCCGGGCGTCAACCAGCACGAGACTTATCACCCCCGCTGGAGCAACCATGTTCAGTTCATGGCCATGACCGGGCCCTATGCCACGGGTGACAAACCATCCAAGCTCCTAAGCGGAGCGGATGGCGTCGAAATCTACCTTGGAAAATTCAATGACCACTTCACCGGCCTTAGCGCCTGGTTCAAATTGACCGACAGCAAGAAAGGCGAGTTTTTCCCTGACATCTGGATCGCGGGTGGCGAACTCTCCAATATTCAGAATGAGCCGGGACCACCTCGTGTGGCTTCCCCCGTCGAAAAGAAAACGAACTGGCCGGAAAAAAAGGAGGGCCTAATCTTCCTGTGGAAAGACAACGGCGACTCCAACCAATTTATCGACCCCAGCGGCGAAAAGCAAAGCGGCCGGGTTCAAGCGCGTGGCGCGGCGCGGTTCGGTCCCGACGGACAGATGCATGTGATCGGCGGATCGTTTGAGGTGGCTCCAAAATCCCAAAACACGCAGGCGCTGACCGACGCCGGCCAATTCACGATTGAGGCCGTGGTGACTCCCGGTCGCGCTTCATCGCCAGTCCGCGCTGGCATCATCACCCTGAACAATAAAGAGGATAAACCCCTCCTCGCGATCCAGCAGAAAGACGACAAGCTGTTGCTTTTCCTGAAAAATTCCGGCGCTGACCCGATTGAGACGGAGTTAGGCACCGCCTCCACGGCCCCGACCCACATTCTGCTTACCTATAGCGCCGGACAAATCGCCTACTATCAAGACGGTCATTTGGCGAAGAGCTGGCCAGTCAATCCCGTTGATTTTGGCGAATGGTCTGTTCTCCAACCGGTCTTCGGCAGCCTGCCTTGGTCGGGCTACCTTGATGGTATCGCGATTTTCAATCGTGCGATGTCGCCCGACGAAGTTTCCACGGCAGCCGCGCTGGCCAGGGAACGCGTTTCGGCGCGGGCCCTGGTGCCGCGGCATCAGGTCAGCGCGCGTCTTCTCAAGAAGCAGGTCCCGCCCGATGCGGAGTCGATTGCGCCTTACCGACGCGCCTTGGTCGTCAATCGGTATAAGGTGGCGGAAGGTCCCGCGGAATTGAAGGGTAAGACGGTGCAAGTCGCAGAGTGGGCGATGCTGGATGCGGAAATTCCCGCTTCCTACACGAAGTTGCAGCCGGAGGAGGTTTACGATCTGGAATTGGAGCCTTACGACGCCCACCCGCAACTCGAAAGCGAGCGCACCGCCGGGGACCTGCCCTCCCTGGACGAAGACTTCTATTATCACATCCAGTCCGGGCTGTAGCGGCATTCGTCCTCAGATTTCCCGCAAAATATAACGGCACGGGCGGACCGCGATCGCACCGTTTCTTTTCCTTTTATGTTCAAAAATTTTTTCAAAGAGTGGTTTTCCAGGTCATCACCGGCGGCTCGCGGTGGGGTCCCAATGGCGATATGCATATCGTTCGAGGCACCTTCGGCCCCGAGCAGTCGTTTGCAGATGAAATTCGTCAAGCGTGCATGAAGACGAACCAGCTTGCCATCGAGGCCATCGTTACCACGGCCCGTTCTCCGCAAAAAGGTCCGGCCCGCATCATCAGTTTCTCCAAAAGCATAAGTCGCAGGAACTTCACTCTCGCCCAGCAGGATGACGGTCTCGTTCTGCGCTTGCAGACCTCGGAAACCGACAAGAATGGCATTGATTTCAAACTGGCTCCGCTCGAACCCGGGCAGCCGCATCATGTCCTGGTCACCTATCAGCCGGGCGAGCTGATCTGCTATGTGGACGGGGTCTTGGCCAGTGAATCAGAATTTGAAACGGGAACTTTTGAGGACTGGAAGGAATATTCGCTGCTCTTCGGCAATGAGCAAAGCGGCGGCGACCGCTACTGGGAGGGTTTTTTAGAGGCTGTGGCCATTTACAATCGCTTTGTGAAACCCGATGAGGCCAAGCGCAAGTATTTGGCGGCTCGCGAAATCATCGCCCGGCGGCAGACCATTGCCACCTCTGTGGTCAAGGCGGAAATGCTGACCAAGGATGCTCCGCCTGCGCCCGAAGCCATCGCACCTTACCGCCGCGCCCTCGTGGTCAATCGCTACAAAATCAAGGAATCAGCAGACCCTGGCCAAATCGGTCAAACCGTGCAGGTGGCGGAATGGGCGTTGCTGGATGCCGCCATTCCGGCTTCCTATGAACTGGCCCAGATTGGAGCCCTGCGCACGTTGGAGTTGCAGCCTTACGAGTCCCATCCCCAGTTGGAAAGCGAACGCATGGTCAGCGATACGCCCTCGCTTGATGAAGCGTTGTTCTACGATGTGGCCTCGGGACAATAAGCAGGCATGGCCAATGAAAAGAGTATTTATATCCCTTATTGGTTCCCTCAAATCTTTAGCGCCGCCACCCCCTTGGTGCAACATTTTACGATTACCGCGCGCGGAATGGCCCCTGAGAGTTCCGGCCTTTCTTTTCGGGATCGCATCCATCGGCGCACTGGCTTGGTTCGTGAAAGAGTTAGTGGCAAGCGGTGCCCTTGTTGAAAGAGAGCGCCCCGCCGAAATAAAAGAAACCCGCATGCAGGCGGGAATCTCGGCCTCCGCAGGATACGCGACAGTTGCCTTTGCGAAAGACCCGCGTCCTACCTGCCCGCTTCCGCGCGAAGCTGGCGTTCCGCCTCGACCCAGTCGCCCTGCTCGTCCCCGTGTCCACCCGTAGCCTGGCGGCGTTCGGCGATAAAATAAGCCCGCAGGGCAATATCGTCGTTGGTGATGATCACCTTGGCCGCCTTCTTTTTTGCAGGCTTGGCCGCTTTGGCGGGCTTCGCCACTTTGACCTCTTTTGCAGCCTTCGGTTTGGCCACGGCTTCCGCAATCGGGGCCTTGACCGTTTTCTTGGGCTTCTTTTCCTCGTCCTTCTTGTTTTTCTTCGACTGAGTCATCATGGGATTTTCGCTTATTACCCCTCCGCAGCGGGGGCTTGGCAAAATAAATCTTCAAAATTTTTCCCGAAAAAATATGCTCGCTCCATGACTGCCTTTATTTTGCGCTGGTTCGTCACCACGATTGCGGTCTTCGTCGCCGAGAGACTCATCCCTGGCATCACCTGCAACGGCTGGGAAACCCTCGTCGGTGCCTCCCTCCTCCTCGGCATCATCAACGCCTTCATCCGTCCCGTGCTGCTCCTTCTCAGCCTGCCCTTCATCATTGTCACGATGGGCATCTTCATCTTCGTCATCAATGCGCTCCTCCTCCTGCTCGTCTCGAAAATCATCCCCGCCTTCCAGGTGGACGGCTTCTGGAGCGCCTTCTTCGGTGCCATCATCATCAGCATCGTGAGCTGGGCCTTGAGTCTGTTTTTCCGCGGCAGCGACGGAAAAATCTACCCCATCACCCACCACACCTCCGTCAAGCGGGCTCGCGCCCGGGTGATCGAATGATCTGGAAGTCGGAGGTGCGAGGTCGGAAGTCGGAAGTAAAAACACAGTTCCGGCGGGCGCATTATCCACTTCCCACTTCCGACTTTCCACTTCGCACTTCCCGATGACTTACTGCCTGAGTTTGCACTGCTGCGAGGGAATTGTCTTTCTCTCCGATTCCCGCAGCAGCGCCGGCGTGGATAACATCACCATCCACCCGAAAATGCGCGTCTATGAACGCCGCGGCGACCGCGTCCTCTGCCTCCTCAGTTCCGGCAACCTCTCCATCACCCAATCCGTCAGCGCCCTCATCGGACGCGACCTCGAAAAATCCCAAGACCACCCCGACCGACCGAACATCCTCAACCATTCCAACCTCTTCGACACCGTCCACTACGTCGGCGGCCTCATTCGCGAAGTGCAAAAAATGGACGCTGACGCCTTCCAGCGGGCCAACCTCAACTTTAACATCAACCTCATCCTCGGAGGCCAGATCGTCGGCCAGGCCCCGCAAATTTACCAGATTTACCCCGTCGGAAACGCCATCCACGCCAGCCGGGAATCTCCCTTCCTCCAGATCGGCGACCTCAAATACGGCAAACCCATCCTCGACCGCGGCTTCACCTACGACACCCCCCTGGCCGAAGCCGTCAAATTTGGCCTGCTCTCCCTCGATGCCACCGCCAAAAGCAACCTCTCCGTCGGCACTCCCTTCGAGCTTTTCTGCTACCGCACCGACTCCCTCGAAGCCCGCCACCGCCTCAAATTCGAAGAAAACGACCCCTACCTCACCACCGTCCGCCAACGCTGGCAAACCGGCCTCATCCAACTTGTCCACGACATTCCCGAGCTCCATGCCCTTAAGAACGCCGGATAATTATCTGTGCACCTGCAACGAGCCCGGCGGGTCCGGGTTTTCAAATTGCCCCCATTTCCACCGATGAAACGAACCCCCATTATTTTCCAAATCTATGGGAATCTGTGCAATCTGTGGATTAAATCCCTCAAGCCATGAGTTTCTTCGAACCCGGCCCACCCCTTCGCGTCAAAATCTGCGGCATCACCTCCCCGGCCGACGCCGACGTCGCCCTCGCCGCCGGAGCCGACGCCCTCGGATTCAACTACTACGAAAAATCGAAACGCTGCCTCGACATCGAGGCCGACCGCTCTTGGATCACCGCCCTCGCCGGTCGCACGCAACGCATCGCCGTCGTCGTCAACCCCACCCCCGAACTTCTCACCACCCTGCGGGAAGCCCGCTGTTTCGACGCGATCCAATTCCACGGCGACGAAACCCCCGCCTTCTGCGCCGCCGCCGGCTTCCCCCGGTGGATGCGCGCCGCCCGCGTGAAAGACGCCGACGCCCTCGCCGCCTCCCTCCACTACAACACCCCCCACCTGCTTCTCGATTCCTATTCCGCCACCGCATATGGCGGCACCGGTAAGCGATTAAATTGGGACATCGTCCGCCAATTCATCTTGGCGAATCCCGACCGCAACATCGTCCTCGCCGGCGGCCTCACCCCCTATAACGTCCGCGACGCCGTCCGCATCGCCCGCCCCCACGCCCTCGATGTCGCCAGCGGCGTCGAACTCGAACCTCGCCGCAAAAACGAATACCTCATCCGCGAATTCATCCAAGTCGCCCGCGCGGCTTGAAGCCATCCGTCTTCTTCGAGGCTCAGCCACCCAGCCTGGGCATCACATCATCTTTGCACCCATGTCGGCGAGGGCACTGCGTTCGCCTTTGGTGAGAGAAATGTGGGCCGTGATGCGTTGGCCGCGGAGGCGGTTGCGGGTATAGACGAGTCCGTTGGAGCGGCTGTCCACGTAGGGATTGTCGATCTGGGCGGGGTCGCCGACCATGACGAGTTTGGAGCCCTTGGACATGCGGGTGACGACGGTTTTGGCTTCCAGCGGGGTGAGCTGCTGGGCTTCGTCGAGGACGAAGAAGCGATTTGGGATGGAGCGGCCGCGGATGTAGCAGAGGGCCTCGATTTCCAGCAGCCCGCGTTCGATGAGTTGCTCGTAGGGTTTAATGGGAGCGTGCTGGCCTTTGCCGTTGTGGCTGGGATTCGCCGGCTTTTGCTCGACCTTTTTGCGGTCGGAATTCGGGCGGGCCTTGCCTTCGGATTGGGGGGAATTCAAGGGCAGGAGAACTTCGAAGGCGTCGTAGATGGACTGGAGCCAGGGGTGCATTTTTTCATTCAGCGTGCCGGGCAGGAAACCGAGCGTATCGCCCATGGCCACGACGGGACGGCTCACGGTCATGCCGTTGAACTGCTTTTGCGAAGTCATGAAAAGCCCGGCGGCCACGGCCATGAGAGTCTTGCCGGTGCCGGCCTGGCCGTAGCAAGTGATGAGGGAGATTTCCGGATCGAGCAGGGCATCGAGGAAACACTGCTGGCCGTGATTGGCGGGACGAAGTTCGATGCCCTTCGGCATTTGCAGAGTTTGGGGAATGTCGAGGCGCACGAAATGGCCGTCGCCAAGGTGGCGGGCGGGCATGAGTTTGTGCTCCTCGACTTTAAGAAGGACGTATTCATTTATTTCGAGCGGACCGGTGCGCGCGGAATCGAGGTCGATGCTGCGGGAACTGCCGAACCGTTGGAGTTCGTGGGCTTCGACCGTGACGGATCGGATCTCGTAACCCTCGGCGTCCTTCACCGCAACTTTGTCGTTGAGGTAATCCTCGCAGGTGAGCCCGACGGCGAGGGCCTTGAGCTGCATGTTGAGATCCTTGGTCACGAGGATGGCCGGGCCGGTCTCGTGTTCCTGCAAGGTGAGGCAGGCTCCGATGATGCGGTGATCCATGCGCTCCTGATCGGGAAAAATTTTCAGGAACCGCTTCATGGCGGCGGAAGTGGCCGCTTTGCCCAAGGTCTCGTTGATGAGGATGCGGACGGAACCGCCGCCGGTGGTCTCGACCCCGCGGGTCACGCGTTTGGCGTTCTGTCCGAAAATCTGGGTGAGGTAGCGATGCACGGTGCGGGCGTTGGCCCCGCGCTCGGTCTGCTCGTTTTTGAAACGGTCGAGTTCGGAGAGAACCTCCACGGGAATGAAAATGTGATTGTTTTCAAAACGATTGAGGCAGTGCGGATCGTGGAGAAGAACGTTGGTGTCGATGACGAAGTTCTTCACCTTCTCGGAGGTGCCGTTTCGCCCATTCCGCCCCGCTAGCGGGATGGAGAGGGCTTGTTCTTCGGGAGTTTCGATCAGATCGGCTCGGTGCATAATTTATCCTGGAAAAGGTGGGCGGTTCGGCGGATACCAAGCGAAGAAGCACAAGACGAAACAACGTGTCCGAAACTCCCTCGGGATTCCCGACCCATGGCGAAACATTCTAAGGCTGAGCAGCTCAAGAAGCCCCTCTTATGGCATCGCGCTCCGGGCAATTCAATCAAAATGTTGTGCCTATCAACAAATCCGACCGCTACAGGTGGGGTTTTTTTATAAGTTGGAGTTCACGCTTTAGCGTGTGCCTTTCGAAACAGCCTAAAGGCTGGACTCCAACGCCTGCTTCCTCCCGCGCCAGCAACTTGGGCGTCATCCGCCCGGCTTGTAAAATTAAGGCTGCAATTAGGAATTGCATTATTTCCGGCACCTGATTTTATTTCGTCCGCAAGTCCAGAGCCCCTTTGGGCGTAGATAGACAGCTTATTGTGTTTGCGGAGTGGTTTCGGCCATGACTCTTCCAGTGGCTTCGAATCCGATAACCGGAATCCGCGTCGAAGACTCAGCCTGCAAAAACCAAACACATATTATGGGCAGCAAACTCTACGTAGGAAATCTTTCCTTCAAAACCACAGAAGCCGACCTCAAAAGCCTCTTCGCATCGGCTGGAACAGTCAGCGAAGCGGCCCTCGTGACCGATCGCGAGACCGGCAATTCACGCGGATTCGCGTTCGTCACCATGTCCTCCGATGCGGAAGCCCAAGCGGCCATCTCGCAATTCAGCGGCAAGGAAATCGACGGCCGCAGCCTCACGGTCAACGAAGCACGTCCTCGCGAAGAAGGCGGCGGCGGCGGTCGGAGATTCGGCGGCGGCGGTGGTGGAGGAGGAAACCGTGGCGGTGGCGGCGGTGGTCGCGACGGCGGCCGTGGTCGTTACTAAATAATCTCTCAACAAACTTTAAAAACGAACGCCCCGGTTTTCCCACCGGGGCGTTTTGTTTGGAGGGCAACGCTTTGGACGCTTCGCTCTGCCTTTGGCAGCCTGTCTCGTAGACTCGGCTGTCGTTGCCCATTCTTGCCACGGAAACGACGAATCGTTTCCCTCCATTTCGCGCTGCGATATCATGGCGTTTCTGTCAGGCAATCCTGAATGTAGCCGAGGATCTGAGTGCGACCGTCGCGGGTTTTGGACGAGCTCGTGAGGATATCCGGAGTGCCTTCGCAGACGGTGGCGAGGCTGGCCAAAAACCGGGCGATGTTTTCCTGCAAGGCCCTGGCCTTGAGTTTGTCGGTCTTGGTGAAGACCAGCGAAAACGGCACCGAACGGCCGGCGAGCCAGTGGAGAAATTCCAGATCAATGGCCTGCGGACTAAGCCGCGAGTCGATTAGCACGAAGACCCAGCGGAGATTCGGGCGGTTTTCGAGATAATCGGCGATGGCCTTGCTAAATTCCCGCCGGTCCCGTTGCGAGACCTTGGCGTAGCCATAACCAGGCAAATCCACCAAATGCCAGGCATTGTTGATCAGGAAAAAATTGATCAGCTTGGTTTTTCCCGGCGTGGCGGATACCTTGGCCAAGTCTTTCTGACCGGTGAGCAGATTGATCAACGAGGACTTGCCCACATTGGAGCGGCCGATGAAAGCGACTTCCAGGAGAGCGGAGTCCGGGCAGGATTTCAAATCGGGAGCACTGAGCGCAAAAACGGCGGATGGGATTTTCATAATGTGGGGCCGGGCGCGCTTTTAGGCTGGCCCGCAAGGGCCGGTCCCTTAGGCTAAAGGCAACCAAACGATATTATGGGCAAAGGCAATAACAGTAAGCGAAAAGAAGTGAAGAAGCCGAAACAAGAGAAGTCCAAGCCGAACCCAAACACCGGCAGCAAGCGCGCCTGAGTTTTCCAGTCGAGGCGGTCCGGCGGACGGATTGTCCATGAAGAAAGCGAATCCCGCCAAGGCGCACTACCAGCGGCTGCGCGTTCTTTCGTGCGAACAGCTCTGGTCCGAGGAAGTCCCCGCTTTTGATCGGGCGGATGCTCGCGCCCGCATGAATGGTGTTGGAGTGGTCCGCGCCGTCGGCGTGGTTTTTTCCGAGTCGGGCACTCCTGCGCAGAAAGAACAGGCCCGCCAGTGGCTGCGCGGATTGCTGCACGATCCGGAGGAAAAAATCCGTCGCTATGCCATGTCGGCCCTGCCGAAAATTGGCGCGGACACCGACGAGGAAAGCGCGCTCCTCACCCTGCTGGAAAAAACCTCCTCGGACCGCGAGAAAAAATCCCTCGGCCGAACCCTGGAGAAAATCGGCGGCAGCGCCACCCTGGAAATCACGAGCAACCTTGGACTCCCGATCGCCCAAAAAGTGCAGGCCAATGTGGCTCGTCACGACAATCCCGGCGTGGTTCGTCTCGACCGGGCCCTGGCAAACTTCTCGGGTCTGCGCATCCGTCTGCATTGTCGCGCGGGGTTGGAGGAAATTCTCGAGGACGAACTGCTGGAACGCACCGAGGCCGGGGCAAAATTCCGCCTTTTGCAAAGCTGGTCAGGCTTGCTGGAGATCGCACCCACCGGCCCGTTCACGCTGGCCGATATTTTTGCGCTGCGGTGCTTCAGCACCGTGGGTTTTGTGCTGGGCACCGCCTCACAAAAAAACGAGATCGATGAAATCGCGGCGTTGATCGCCTCGACTCACGCCCGGAATATTTTTGAGACCTTTACGGAGGGACCGATCCGCTACCGTTTGGAGTTTGTTTCCAAGGGCCATCAACGTGCCGCCGTGCGCGATGTGGCGGCCCGCGTTTACGCACGCTGCCCCGCCTTGCTGAACGATCCGCGCAACGCTCCCTGGCAGATCAACGTTTTTCATACCCCGCAGGGATGCCCGGTGGAACTGACTCCCCGGCTGCGACCCGATCCGCGTTTTGCTTATCGCCAGGAGGACGTTCCGGCCGCTTCCCATCCGCCCCTGGCCGCCGGCATGGCCCGGTTGGCAGGTCAGGCGGAAAACGAAATTATTTGGGACCCTTTTTGCGGTTCCGGTCTGGAACTTATCGAACACACGTTGCGGGGTGGCGTGCGCCATGTCTTCGGCACGGATCGCAGCGCGGAGGCCGTGGCCATCACGCGGGAGAATTTTTCCGCGGCGGTAAAAAATCCGCCCGAAACGACCTTCGCCTGCGCCGATTTTCGCAACTACCCGACGATCCCGGCGCTCAAGGATGTTTCCTTGATCATCACCAACCCGCCCATGGGCCGCCGCGTTCCGATTCCGAACCTGTCCGGGCTCATTGCCGATCTCTTCACGGCCGCCGCCACCGTGCTCCGGCCGGGCGGGAGACTCGTCCTGGCCAATCCCCTGCCGGTGGAACCCCCGGGCCATGTGCTGAAGCTGGAGTTCCGGCGGAAAATCGATCTCGGCGGGTTCCATGTGCAACTCGAAAAATTCGTGAAACTCCCGCAGTCTCGGTGAAAAAGAAAAGCCCGCCTCCGTTTCCAGAAGCGGGCTTTTAGGTATTTGGCACCTGCAAACACGTTAGCTTTGAAGGGGGGGCTTGGCAAGTGATGGATTGAGCGCGTTCATTCTTGCTTGAAGCCGTGCTTGTGAGGGCGCGATCTTCCCGCCACCATCTTGCGAAAGCCGCTACTTGATCGCCGCCCAGACCCGATGCACGTCATCGTGCTCATCGAGGGCGTGGAGAAATTCGCCGACGTCGGCGGCATGTTCCTCGCTCAGTTCCGGGAATTGCTTGGCCACATAGCCGAGCTCGCTGGTCACAACGATCCAGCCGTTCTCGGAGAGCCATTTCGAAACGGTGGCAGTGGCGGTGCGTTCGGCAAAAAAACGCGCACCGGTTGCGCCGGCGGGGATGTCGTCATTCTGCTCATGGGTGAGGGACTCGACCTCGTTCGCCCCGGCTTCGATGGCGGCTTCCTCGATGTCGGCGGTTTCCGGACGGTGCGCTTCAATGAGACCGACGTGGTCGAAAAGAAATTTATTGCTGCCGGTGGTGCCGAGCTGGCCGCGTTTGAAAAGCATGCGCATTTCCGGCGCGGTGCGGTTGTGGTTGTCCGTATAGACCTCGGCAATGACGGGCACCTTGTGCGGGGCATAGCCCTCGAAGACGATGTGCTCCATCACCATTTTTTCTTCGCCGATGCCCGCGCCCTTCTTGATGGCGCGCTCGATCACATCGCGGGAAACCGACTCGCGGCGCGCTTTTTCGATGGCGGCAAAAAGCCGGGCATTACCCGCCGGGTCGGGCCCGCCGAACTTGGCCGCGACCATGATTTCTTTGACGAATTTTCCCGTGGCCTGCGATTTTTTTAGCGAGGCAACGCTGCGCTTGGAGAGGAGCCATTGGCGACCCATAGTGCTGGATATTGAACCTTAACAATGAAAGGTGTCCAAGGGATTTCACTCGCGGGAAATTCACAACGTTCGCGTCGAAGGTCATGCCGGATAAGTTACTTCCGCCGATTGACGCTGAATTGCACAGATTGTTTAGGAAAAACAGAAGCCCATCCAAAATCCGGAATCTGTGGACAATCCTCATCCCCAACAGAACACCGTTCTCACCGGTCCGCATTGTTGCGCTTGCGGGCCATCCTATTTCCTCCGCGCTAAAAAAAACTCCCGCAGCAGGGCCACGGCCTCATCCCCCCTCACCCCGCTGGTGATCTCGCAGTGATGATTGAGCTGCGGCATTTGCAGCAGGTTGAGCAATCCCCCGGCTGCGCCGCCTTTCGCGTCGGAACATCCAAAAATCACCCGCCGCAGGCGCGCGTGAACCAGCGCGCCCGCGCACATCGGACACGGCTCCTTGGTCACGTAAAGATCGCAATCGGTCAGCCGCCAGTCCTCGACCTTCGCCTCGGCTTGGGTGATGGCCAGCATTTCCGCATGAGCCGTGGCATCCTTCAGCGTTTCCACCTGATTCCAAGCCCGGGCAATGATTTGGCCATCACGCACGACCACCGCGCCCACCGGCACCTCCCCGGCGGTAAAGGCCTTGCGAGCCAGCCGCAAAGCCTCGCCCATAAAAAACTGATCGCTGGCGAAATCCATAGCCGCACTGAAACCACGGATTGCCCGGATGGGCACGGATAAATTCTCAAATATTCCGTGTTCATCCGCGGCATCCGTGGTTAAAAAAATTTGTGCCACCGCGCAAAACCATCATCGCTCCTTCGATTCTCGCCTCCGATTTTTCCCGGCTGGGTGCGGAAGTGGAACGCGTGACCGCCGCAGGCGGGGACTGGATTCATTGCGATGTGATGGATGGACATTTTGTGGACAACATTTCCTTTGGGCCCGCCTTGGTCGAGGCAGCCTCGCGGCACACCGATCTCCCCATTGATGTCCACCTGATGATCGAACGGCCGGACTATTTTTTCCCGCGCTTCAGCGCCTTTGCTCATTCGATTTCGGTCCATGTCGAGGCGCAGCACAATGTGAAAGACACCCTGACCCGTATTCGCGCCGCCGGGTGCAAAGCCGGACTGGCCATCAGTCCTCCCACCGCCATGGACCGCATCGAACCCTTCCTGGGCTTGTTCGACATCCTGCTGGTCATGACGGTCAACCCCGGCTTTGGCGGACAGGCCTTCCTTCCCGAAACGATGGATAAAGTCCGCCTCGGCGCAAAGTGGAGGTCCGAACGCGGCCTCGCCTACGACATCGAAGTCGATGGCGGCATCAATGCGGCCACGGCAAAACTTTCCCGCGAAGCCGGGGCCGATGTGATGGTGGCGGGAACCTCCGTTTTCAAAGCGGCCGATGCCGCGGCGGAGATCGCTTCTCTCCGGCAATTGTAGAGGCACTTGGGCCAAGCGCCTGTCGAATTTCTCAAGGCGGTTGGTATAACCGCTTCGACAACATCTACCCCGGACACAACTCCGTCGCATGGTGATTTGTCACCGGCACGGCGGGTTCGGGATACTCATAAATCTTCCCTTCGTAATTGCGCATCACGATTTTTCCCGTGTCGTGATAGAGCACATACCCGGGATTTACCGGCACCTTGCCGCCGCCGCCGGGGGCATCAATGACGTATTGAGGAATCGCATAGCCGGTGGTGTGCCCGCGCAGCCCCTCGATGATTTCGATCCCCTTGGCCACGCTGGCCCGCAGATGCGATGAACCTTGGATCAGGTCGCACTGGTACAGATAATACGGCCGGACGCGACAGAGCAGGAGTTTATGAACGAGCTCACGCATCGTTTCCACGTCGTCATTCACCCCCGCCAGAAGCACGCTCTGGTTGCCCAGCGGCACTCCATGATCTGCCAGGCGACCCAGGGCCTCACGAACCTCCGTGGTCAGCTCGCGCGGATGATTCACATGCACGCTCATCCAGATTTGATATTTCTGCAGCATACGGCAAAACTCCGGCGTGATGCGCTGCGGCAAAAAGATCGGAACCCGGGTGCCGATGCGCACAAACTCAATATGCGGAATCGCCCGCACCCGCTGGAGGAGATATTCCAACTTGGCATCGGTGAAGATCAACGCATCGCCGCCGGAAAACAGCACGTCGCGCACCTCGGTGTGTTTTTCGAGATAAGCGAAAGCCTCCTCGAAATTCGTATGCAACTCCTGCTCGCCCGCCCCGCTCACGACCCGGCTTCGGGTGCAATACCGGCAATAGGACGCACAACGATCCGTCACCAAAAACAGCACCCGATCCGGATACCGGTGCACCAATCCCGGCACGGGCATGTGGCTGTCTTCCCCGCAGGGATCGGCCATTTCCCACGGCGCGGTGTAGCCTTCTTCCATGCGCGGAACCACCTGGCGGCGGATGGGACAGTCGGGGTTGTTCGGTTCGATCAGGTTGAAAAAATGCGGCGTGATGGCAAGCGAGAGTTTGTTGCCCGCCAGCAAGGCCCCCGCACGTTCCTCCGGCGTGAGGGAAATGAGTTCCTCCAGCCGGGCCAGCGAAGTGACCCGATTCTTGAGCTGCCATTTCCAGTCGTTCCATTGAGCCGGATCCACCCCTGGCCAGTGTCCCGGCGCGGGAGAAATAAATCGGGCTTCCGAGGATTCCTTGTGCATGGCTACAAGCGGAGAATGCTAGGCGGGATGGTTCTCTTGTCAATCAGGGGTCAACCGGATTCCCACCCCCATGTCCCATGAAAACCTTCGCCAACAGGGGGACTTCGCGGAGGCAGGCAACGGACGCCTTGTTCAACCGCCGGATGCGGAAAATCGCAGGTCCGTTGGTGTGGGAGGGTTCACGGAGTGCCACTCCCCACGACTCTATCCGATCATCAAAGCGCAGCGGCGATGGCCGTTCCCATCCCCGCCGTGTCCACCCGCGCCGTGCCCGGCGTATGGATATCCGCTGTGCGCAGGCCGTCCGCGATCACCCGCCGTACCGCTTTTTCGATTCCCGTCGCCGCTTCTTCCTCCCCGCAGGAGAACCGCAACATCATGGCCGCCGAGAGAATCTGCGCCACCGGATTGGCGATGCCCTTGCCCGCAATATCCGGTGCCGTGCCGCCGCTTGGCTCATACATGCCGAACCGCGCCGCGCCCGCCGTCACCTCGCCCAGGCTCGCGCTCGGCAACATCCCGAGGGAACCGGTCAGCATCGCCATTTCGTCGCTCAGGATGTCTCCAAAAAGATTTTCCGCCAGGATCACGTCGAAAGCCTTCGGGTTTTTCACCAACTGCATGGCGGCATTGTCCACATAGAGATGATTCAGCGTCACATCGTGGTAATCCTTCGCCACCTGCTCCACCACACGGCGCCAGAGCACGCCGTTTTGCAACACATTCGCCTTGTCGATGGACGTCACCCGGCCTTTGCGCTTGCGCGCCGCCTCGAAGGCCACCTTGGCGATGCGGCGGATTTCGCTCTCCCAATAAACCATCGTATCCACCGCGAAAAACTCGCCGCCCTCCTCCTTGAGATATTTCGGCTCGCCGAAATACAGCCCGCCCGTGAGTTCGCGCACACACAGCACATCGAACCCGCCCTCGACAATCGAGGGATGCAGCGGCGAGGCATGGGTCAATTCCGGCAGACAAACCGCCGGACGCAAATTCGCAAAGAGCCCGAAATGCTTCCGCAACGGCAGCAACGCCGCGCGCTCGGGTTGTTCAGCCGGCGGCAGCGATTCCCACTTCGGCCCGCCCACGGAACCGAACAAAATCGCGTCGCACTCCTCGCAGGTTTTCAGCGTTTCCTCCGGCAGCGCCTTGCCCGCCGCGTCAATCGCCGCGCCTCCGACCAGACGGTCGGTGAATTCGAATTTCAGGGAAAATTTCCCCGCCGCCGCGCGCAGGACGCGCAGACCCTCGGCCATCACTTCCGGCCCGATGCCGTCGCCAGCGAGAACGGCGATTTTGTACGTTTTGCTCATGCGGCCCGCATCCAAGCAGCCCGCAGCCCGCCGTGCAAGATGCGAGGAACGAAATCCCTTCGCGCGCGAATGGAGGGATGCGGGCCCTCGCATCCCAGGGTGCCGAGGGCCCGGCACCCTCCAGAAGGGCCCCAAATATTGCTATCTCTCTGGCAAAATGCCCTTTCCTGCCCACCGAATTGTGCTTTGCTTACGCCCGTTCGAAATACAATGCCCGACCCAACCGACACTTCAAGCGATCCAGAGCAGCCGTCCCTCCTGACCCGGCGGGGCGTTCTCCGGCTGCTCACGCTGTCCGGAGCCGGCCTGCTGGCGGGCACGCAGTCGTCTCACGCCTTCCTGGATTTCTTTTCCAGCTACAACCCCGCCTCCCCCGCCTCCTTGAAAAGCCTGCGCATCCCTCCGGAATGGCAAAAGGAATTAGGTTCCCAGCTTCCTTACTATGCGGAATATCTGCGCAAGATCGGGCTGAAACACGTGGCGGTCCGCCAGATCATTGAGCCGCACACCAATGTCCGCGGCAAGATTCGCAACACCCTGCCACCGCGTTCCCTTTGGGGAAATATCCGCTCCACCCTCAAGGTGATTGACTCCCTCTCGGACCGGCTCGACCTGCCGGTGAAGGACGTGATCTCGGTCTATCGCTCGCCCGCCTATAATGCCCACTGTCCCGGGGCAAAAAGCAGTTCCTACCATCTGCGAAACAACGCCATGGATGTGGTTTATCCCTGTCCGCCCGGCAAGGTGGCGGCCATGGCCCGGGCCATGAAATCGTCGGGAATCTTCAAGGGCGGAGTCGGGCGCTACGGAAATTTCACCCACGTCGATACCCGCGGACAGAACGCGGATTGGTAGCTCACGGGGCGGTCGTTTCCGCCAGAGCCTCCGCCTCACCCGCGACAAATCTGCCGTCCGGATCAATCGTGCCGCGCAGGGAGATAATTGCATCAAGCACCGCCTTGTCCGGCAGGGAGGAATCGCACCGAAAATCAAGTTTGATGCTTTCGTTCGCCGCGCTATGGCCGAGGCCATCGACCACCCCGCTGAGGAATTTTCCCAGTTCGAGCTCCTTCGTGTCCTTGGAAACCTTGCGGGAACTCAGCGTGGCCGCATTGATCAGCCGTTGAATCAAAGCCAGCAAATTATCCGCGCTGCGCTGCGCGATGGCGATGAATGCGGAACGGCGCTTGGAATCCTGTTCCCGCACCAGTAAATCCAGATAACCCATCACCGCGTTCAGCGGGGTTCGCATTTCGTGACTGATGGTGGAAAGAAAGCGCGATTTGGACTCTTCGGCCTCGGTCTGGGCGGCAAACGCATCGGCCATCGCCCGTTCCGCGATCTTCCGCGCGTTGATGTTCATCGCGACCGAGAGACGGGCCTGGCAGCCCGCAAACGCAATCGGGTGGGAAGTGATTTCCACATCGAAGGACACACCATCCGCGCGCATGTGCCGCCATTGCCCTATGTAGGGATACGGCTTGATGCGGGCCACATGCGCCAGAAGTTTTTCAAAATCCTCCTCGCCGTGAATCTTCGCGAGCGTCAGCCGCAAAAATTCCTCCCGCTTGAAGCCATATTCTTCCACCGCCGCATCATTCACCGCCAGAAACCGCAACGACGCCGTGTCATAGACTAGCACCGGAAGCGGATTGCGCTGGAAGAGCCGCTCGAACGAATCCCGCGCCTGCTCCAACAACTGCTGGGCCTGATCACGACCGCGCGCGTAATGGAAAACCAGAAAGAAAATCATCACCGCACTCGCGAACACGACGGACAGCCCCTTCGCGTTCTGCCAGTGCGCGTACAGATTGGGATCCCGCCGGACAAATTGCCACGCCGTCCAATCGGACAATACGATGTAGAGCCCTGACAGAAGGGCGTAAATTAAAGCGATGCGAATCGCCGGTTTCATGCCTGCAAAGTTCAGTCGGAAAGCCGTCGGGTGGATTTTTGAGGGGACTCCTATTTTCTACCGGTTGCATTTCAAAATAACAATCTTGGAATGCCGGGACACCGGTTTCCGGCGGCATTCTGTACGATTAGGGCGTCCACCTTTTGGAATACGCCTTCCAATTGATCGATTCCGAGGTCATCGAAGTCTCCGGGTTTGCCAAGGAGGGATTCTGGGCACCTCATACCTCCTGGAAGAACGACGCTAATGAAGATGAAGGCGTGGCGGTGGTGCGTTTCAAGAACGGCGCCTGGATCAATCTTTGCATCACCCAGCTCGACGCCAACCCGAAGCCGGGGAATCTCGAGATTCACGGCACCAAAGGCAACTATGTGATCGATTTCGGCGAATACGCCCTGCACCGCGTCGAAAACGGCGTCACAACCGTGGAACGCGGCCCGCACTACAAAACCGAATCCCAGCGTTTCTACGACAACATCGCCGCTCACCTGACCCGTGGAGAACCGCTCGTCATTACTGCGGAATGGGCCCGTCGCCCGATCCATGTCCTCGACCTCGCCGCCCGCAGCGCCCGGCTCGGACGCACGCTGCCGGCCAAGGATTCGCTTCCTGGCACGGCTAAGCGGAGGAAGTAGCGGAGATCATTTCCGCGTGATTCCCAGCCATCTGCCATGTCGGGGCGCGTCGCCCTCAATTCTGTAGCCCGCATCGCCGGGGCGGTTCCTCCCGATGCCGTCCCGGCGGGATAGTTTTACAGTTTCACGTCTGGGAACAACACACGGATCGGTGCCTCAGATGGGTCAAGGTGGCCAGCACGGCATCAAGAATCTCATCCAGCCGTTTGCCCGCATCCTCGCCAAGGAAACGCAGGACAAAATATCCATGCCGTTGCAGCAGGGTATCTTTGCACCGGTCTCGACGATACGCTTCGGTGTCACCCAGGTGCTGCGCTCCGTCGAGTTCGATGACGAGCAGGGCGCTGGGACAAAGGAAATCCACTTCCATCTTCCCGGCATTATCGAAGGGGATGGGGAGTTCGGCGTTTAGGCGAAAAAGGCCTTTGGTTTGCGGCAGGGTTTCCAGCCGCCGGAAAAGAAACGCCTCACTGGCACTACGCGCTCGGTTGACACCCTCCGCGTCCGGAGAAAAATGACGTGCCGCATGCACGAATAAACTGGCGAGGGGAGAGTCCACGCCGTCGCGAATCAGACGCCTCACACTGGCCGCGTAATCTTTTTTCCATTGCGGATCCATGGGCAACGGAACCTCCACCGGCCAGCCGGGAACGGCACTGGCGGGCAATAATATTTGATAGCCAATAGCCTCGTATCCCCGGCAGCGTTTATCGAACATGCGCGCGAGCATCGTCACGTCGAGGTCGGCATAATCGTAAATGCGCACCTCGCGTTTTCCTTCGTGCAACCGATGAAGGCGGCCCGCGTATTGCGCGATGGTTCCGCGCCACGAAACGGGCAGAGCCAGAAACAACGTGTCGAGGCGGGGATCGTCGAATCCCTCACCGACAAACCGCCCTGTCGCCAGCACGACGCGCGGCCCCTCCGCCAGCCGGGCGAGGGCGGCACCCAATTCTTTCCGGCCGAGTCCGCCTCGCAAAATGATCACCTCGAAAGCCGTAAGCCCCGCCGCCAATGTGACAAGGTGTTCGGTGCGCTCCGTGAGGACGAGGGGCGAACGGCCTTCGTGAACGGCACTCGCAACATCCGCGCAGATCAGCCGATTCCGGGATTCGTCCGCTGCGAGGCCTTCGACGAGGCCCTGATATTCCAATCGCGGATCGGACTCCGGCTCCGCGACAGAACGGAAGCCAGTTGGCCGGACAAACACCTTGTGCGCAAATGGCCGCGCCGCCGCTTGTTTCCTGGCATCCACCCGGTGCCGAACCGGTCCGCATTGCATGAAAATGATGGGATGATGCCCGTCCTTGCGTGCAACCGTGGCGGAGAGGCCCGTCACAAATCGCGCCTTGGCCCGGCGGGCAACCAGCTCGAAGCTGCGCGCGGAAAGATGATGGCATTCATCGACGATGAGGTAGCCGTACTCTCCGACTCGGTCGTCCACCACATCTTTACGGACGAGACTTTGCAGGAGGGCTACATCAAGACTGCCGGTGAGTTTTTTCCGTCCTCCCCCAAGCCGTCCGATGGATTTCGCCGGGACCCCAAAAAACGTGGAGAGGCGTTCGACCCATTGTTCCAAAAGCTGCTGGCGGTGAACCAACACAAGCGTGTTGACCTTGCGCTGCGCAATTAACCAGGCCGCGAGGACCGTCTTGCCGAAAGCCGTGGTCGCCGCCAGGACGCCGAAGTCCTGCGCCAGCATCGCAGCCGCCGCGGTTTGTTGGTCGTCGCGAAGTTCGCCGTGAAAGACGACTTCCAACGGCGCGCCAAGGCAGCGTTGATCGCGGAGGACGAGTTGGATTCTGAGAGTCTTGAACAGCGCATTTACTTCATCCCAACAACCCCGTGGCAGGGCAAAATGGGACGGAAATTGTTCCGCGCAGGCGATGATGCGCGGTTTGTCGTACACCGGCAACCGCATGGCCTGCGCCCGGTAAAATTCGGGATTCTGAAAAGCCGCCAGCCGCAGCAGTCGATTGCGTAGCGCGGGTGGCACGGTATCATTTTCAAAATAGATCTGGTCGGCCAGAACGGCCTCAACCTTGTCCGGCAGCGGTCCGGGAATCGGGGCTTCCGCGCGTCGGCGGGAGGGCGGTGCCGCCCACGGCATCGCGTCATCTTCATCATCCACAACCACCCGCACGCCAAGGACCCGCCCACGCTGCTCGGCATCTCGCGCAAGGACCTCCCAGGCGGTTCCCGGCAATTTTTCCCAGCGAGGCAAGGAACGCCCATTGGTCGGGATGGGGCGCGAACGACTCATCCAGAAAAAGCGTGTTGTCCGAATCGCGTGCGTGCTTTTGCAGAGGCAGCGCGATCAGGTTGCCGAAGCCGCCTTTCGGCAGGGTGTCCTGATTGGGAAAAAATCGGTCGTAGGATTTCAGGCCGATCCCGGGACGGTTTTCCATGGTCTCGGTGAGAACAAACGCGCCCAACTTGCGCGCCAGCACCGCAGGAACTGCTTCTTGGAAAAAGAGCCAGACATGTCCGCCTTCGCCCGAACGGGAGCGCTCCAGCGCGGCGGGGATGTCCAGGCTGTGGCAGGTCTCCAGGTAGGCCGCCGCGTCGTCCTTCCAACTCTCCCCGTCAAAATCAACCGCCAGGAAGAAACAGGTCTCGTCGAGCAGCATGGGATAGACCCCCATCACAATTTCGCCGGCCAAGTGCCGTCTAATCGTCTCATCGGTGACAGCCAGCCAGGCCTGACACGAGCACTCAGAGCACTTGATGCTCGGCTTTTCACAGACGAACTTCACCCATTCGTTGCCGCAGGCGGGGGAATAGCCGGCGCGGCCGGTTTTGCGGCTTTCGAATCGCTGCGGATAAACGTCTTCCCGCCCGCGGAAAAGCGAGCGGAACAGCGCGATCTTTTCGGCGGGTGGGGAGTGGTTGTTCATTGCGGCACGGAAATTCCAGCATCAATTTGACAGGCTCTCTACCAAATGCCATTTTAATTGCCAATGACACTGACTTTGGACAAAATGAGCCGATTGGTAGTTCCGAAAGCACTGCGGGACCGCCTCGCTTTGGAACCGGGCGACGAATTGGAAGTTTCCCTGGAGGCGGATAGCATTCGGCTTCGACCGGTTCGCCCGGTCTCTCCCCTCGCCGAAAACGACGGACTGCTCGTATGTTCCAGCGAGGTACCCTCGTCCGCCTGGGACCTCGGCGCTTTTCTCGAGCAACAGCGGGACCATCGGAGTAGGGACATTGGCGGGCTGTGAGAATGAAGGTTTGTTTCGACACATCCATGATCGTGGCCGCATTGCTGCAGCAACATCCCCATCACAGCAGCGCTTTCCCGCATTTCCAAGCGGTGCGGAAAGGCAAGACGCAAGGCCATGTCACCACGCATGGTCTGGCCGAACTCTACGCCACGCTCACCGCCCTGCCGCTCAAACCCCGACTTCTACCTGCTGATGTGCGGCGACTGATTGATCACTCTGTCTTGCCACATTTTGCGCTAATTCCTCTCGGCTCGGCAGAATATCAGGAAGCCCTGCATCTCACCGTCGCGCAAAACCTGATGAGTGGGGCGATCTACGACGCCCTTCATCTGGTGGGGGCACGCGCCGCAAATTGCAAGAAACTTTACACCCTGAACCATCGACATTTCCGCGCTCTCGCGCCGGGTGACTCGATGATTGTTTCTCCGTAAAATGTGGCATCGGCCTCCTGACGGCACCAACAGACTCTGCGGATCCAAGCTGAATTTGAGAACTGATCTTCCCTTCTCCATTGGAGCGGAAGAGCTTCATTGAGAACGTTTTTCGATGGACACTGCTTCCGCTTCGGCCTTCTCGGCGGCTTCGGTATGGGGCGGGGCTTCTTCGGGCAGCCCGGCGGCGGCGAGGGCGGCGGCGGCGCGGCGCTTTTTGCGGGACGCTGCCGGTGTGCCAGGCAAAACTCACGCCCTCGCTTTCCGCCTAGGCGCGCACTTTTTCCAACATACCGGTCCATTCGGAGAAGATGATGATTTTGGAGGGAAGACGGGACCGGTTTTCTTTTTCGGGCGGGAGCCTTTCATCAAGGAAGGACTATCGCAACCGGACGGTTGGTTCAACAACGTCCGCTCACGAGACATCTCTTCTTCTCCCTTCGTTTCCTCCGTTATCTCCTGTGCAAGCAAGAAAACCCATTCCGCACGGGAAAAGGCTGGAGAATGCGCCCCAGTTGGATAAAGTTCCATCCATGGTGAAGATCCTTGAACTTCCCTCCGTGCGCCGACAGGCCAGGCCCATTGACGTGCGCACGTATCATTGGATGGGCGAAAACGGCCTCGCGGACGAGCGAACGGAACTTCTCCGCGGAGTCATTGTCGAGAAAATGAGTAAGTCCCCATTGCACAGCTTTGTCGTCAACAGACTTATCGAGCTGCTCTCCAGCCTTGTGAACTCTGGATTGACCGTTCGCAAAGAAGATCCCCTTACCTTGGACGACTCCGAGCCGGAGCCCGATGTGGCCGTCATCCATGGCGCCCTCGCCGATTTCAAAAACCAACACCCGAACTCCGCAGAGTTGGTCATCGAAGTCGCGATCTCCTCCACCGAAGTGGACCGCGAAAAAGCCACCATTTACGCCGAGGCTGGCGTCAAGGAATACTGGCTCGTCCTCCCGCAGGAAAAAATCGTCGAGATTTTCTCCGATCCCGCGGATGGACGCTACCGTAATCACACTGTGATGGCACCCGGCGAAACGGCAACCTCCACGATCATTCCCGAGTTTGGCGTGAATCTGGCGGAATTGATCGAGGGCTGATCCGGACCAAAGCAGAGGGGTTTAACCGCGGATTGGACGGATGGGCACGGATGGAGAAGCAGGCTTGAGGAAGCCATGCGGCAGAATCGTTCACGAAGCTTGATTGGCGCCCGCCGTTAGGCCTTTTTGCCGCTACGGGGCGAAGATGAGACCTCTCCGGTCAGTACTTCGGGGCTTTCACCGTGCCGGCTTCCAGGTCGTCGCGGCGGCGCTGGACGATTTGCTCGGCGATCTCGTGGACCATCTCTTCGACGAGGAGGCGAAGATGGCTGCCGCGGCGGAAGTCCGATGGCGCGATGTTCTTCACGCGGTCGGCGTGAGTGCTGAGCTGGTAGCACTTTTTGAAACTGGTGCGGGTAGGGTCCTCGGCATTGTAAACGGCAATGGCCTGACCGCCGTTGCGGCGCATCACGGTGAAACACGGCACGTCGGTCGGCCCGTCGCCGATGTACACCATGTTGGTGAACGGAATGGGCCTGAGTTCGGGGGACATGTGATCATTCACATCCTGGCTCATATCGAGCATGCCCTTGTTGATGCGGAAGAGAAACTGGGTCTTTTGGGTGTGGCTGATCACGCGGCGCGGAAAGGTGATGCGACCCTGCGAATCCTCGGCGAACTCACAGCCGAAGATCGCCTTCACATAGGGCGCGAGCTTGCTGCCTTCGAGCAGGATTTTCAGGCCGGAGGAGACGATGTAGTGTTCGACGTTGATGCCGTAGGCTTCGTGTTCGATGGAAAGAAGCCCGGATTTGAATTCCTCGAACATCTCCGGCAGGCCTTTGTAAAAGGTCAGCTTTTCGCCCAGTCTGCGCAATTCGGCGTTGGTCGGACGATCCATCTCGAGGTAATCGAGCATCACCTTCATGTAGGCCAGTTCGTTGTCGTAACCCTGATCCTTAACCAGTTCGCCGCAGCGTTTCCAAAACTGCTCGGAGTTGATGCCAAAGACGGGAAAGAGCGCCTCCTCCTGCATGTAAGTCGGCGAAAGCGTTTGATCGTAATCGTAAATGATCGCGATGGTATTTTGCGGGACGGACATAACGGCGCTTTTCAGCGCACGGCATCCTGAAGGGCGGATGGCAAGGTGGCAAACCGGAAAACATATCCGCCCTCCAGCGCCCGGCGCGGGCTCACCCGCGTGCTATCGAGCATGAGGTGGGACAACTCACCCAGCGCCAGCCGCAGCGCGAAAGCCGGGGCGGGCAAAAATGCCGGTCTGCGCACAGTGCGAGCCAGCTCGCGGGTGAATTCCTCGTTACGAAACGGTTTCGGCATCACGGCGTTGACCGCTCCGCGCACGGAATCACTTTCCAACGCCCAAGTGATGAGCCCGGCCACGTCATCAACATGCACGCCGCTCATCCATTGCTGACCGCTGCCCAGACGTCCTCCGAGGCCAAGCCGAAACAACGGCGCAATGAGTTTGAGGGCGCCGCCCCTCCCGAGGACAAGCCCGATGCGAAGGCAAACGACCCTGACGCCGAGAGACGCAGCTTTCTCCGCCTCCACCTCCCATTCGCGGGCGACTTCCGCCAAAAAACCATGGCCTTCCGCTGAAGCCTCATCCAGCAACGTCTCGCCCGTGTCTCCGTAAAATCCAATGGCCGAGGCATTGACGAGAACCCGCGGCATTCGCTCCATGCCGGCCATGGCTTTGACAATTTGGCGCGTGCCGAGGATCCGGCTTTCGAGGATGGCTCGTTTTTTCTCCTTGGTCCAAAGACCCATGATGGACTCCCCGGCCAGATTCACCACCGCGTCCAACCCCGTCAGATCCGGAACCGCGTCTAAATTCAGCAAGCGCGCTCCCGGGGCAGGCCGTCGGGAAAATTCAACCACCTCATGCCCGCCTTCGTGGGAAAATTCCGCCACGCGCGACCCGATAAATCCCCTCGCCCCGGTGATGCCAATCTTCATGCGCACGTTACGCTACGAGCCGAATTTTTGTTTCAACCATCCGTAGGGAAACCGATCTCCGGGGCAATCGGTGGGCTTCGGATTGATTTTCTTGTGAGGAACAATAATGGCGGGCTTGCCTTTGATTTTTCCCACCCGGCCGCGCAGATAAACCACCAGCTCATCCAGGGCGGCAAGCTGGGCCTTGGTCGGTTGGTCGCGGTTCAGATCGCCCACGAAGCAAATTCCCAGCGCGATGTTGTTGAGGTAATCGCTGGCGACATGGCCGCCGTTGATCTGGCGGGTCCAGCGCGGGCCGATCTCGATCTCGCCATCGCCGGAGGAGTTGCCGTTGCCAATGACAAAATGATAAGCGAGGCCGTTCTGCATCTTGCGCACCCGGCGATGATACGTGTCGAAAATGCGGGCGTTGCCCTGCCGCGTGCCACTGTTGTGAATGATGATGTATTTCCAGCGGTTTTTTCCCACCCGGGCATTGTCAATCGCCTTGCGCACGGACGGGCTGAGATATCGCCAGCGTCGGAACCAGCCGCCGCTGCTCTTGGGCGCGGGTTCGAGGCCTTGGCTTTCCATCAGTCCGGATTTCTCGATCACAATCGGAGCGTCGAGGCGTTCGCCACCGGGTGACTTTCCCTTGGGAACCTGCGGCGGCGTGGGGCGCGGCGTAGGCGTCGAGCGGGGTTTGCGCTTCTCCGGTGGCGGGGTCGGGGCGGGACCCATCTCGATGATATCGGGAGTGGCATCCGGAGAGGGTCGCGGCGTGGAAGTGGCCCGGGGAGTAGGCGCAGGAGTCGAAATCGTCTTGGGCCTCGGACGCGGCGTGGCCGAGGCCGCAGGACGCGGCACGGGGCGGATATCCTCTCGGGCCCGGAGAAAGAGCTGCCTCTTTTGCTCCTCGGTCATCTGGCCATTCAACCGGGATTCGCCGGCATGGACGACGGCAAACGCCATCAGCCAAAAACAAATCCTCCTCCGCATCTCGTGGCGCACCGTAGCAGATGACTCGCGTCAATCAAGCAAGTGACGGATTGAACCTTTTCCTCGCCCGGTATAACCTGCGTCCATGAAATGGCTTCCCCTCATTCTGTTCATCACGGCCGCCCCATTGCTGGCCCAGACCAAGACCGACAAGGCTAACTTCGAACAAGCCGTGCGCTCGTTTCATGGTGGCGATTACGAAACCGCCCGCATGCTCCTCGAAAGTGTCGTGGCCACCGACCCGAAAAATCAGGCCGCCCAAAATTATCTGCGTATGATCCGGGCCCAGCAAAAAGCCGGAACGTCACTGGCCGCCAATCTCAAAAAAATCATTTTGCCCAAGGTGGAGTTCCAGCAGACCACCGCCCGGGAAGCCATAACCTTCATTGCCCAGCAGGTGACAAAACAGACGGGCGGCAAGCAAGCCGTCAACGTGGTCTGGATGGTGCCCGAAGGCGCGGAAAAAACCGTGACCCTCAGCCTGCAAAACATCCCGGCCTCCGAAGCCCTGAAATACATCGCGGAAGCCGCGAACCTGCAGGTGGAATACGATAACTTTGCTGTGAAGATCAAACCGGCGGCGGAACCGAACCCGACCACCGTCTCGACGGATTCTCAACAGTGAGCAGCCGCATGATCCCTTAGTAGTTCACTTTCACCAGATAGAGCCCCGCCGCGGGTGCCACAAAATTCCATTTGGTCCCGCCGCCCGCCAGGCGTTCTTGCAGCTCCGCGATTTCCACCCGGCCCTGAGCGACACGAATCATCGCTCCCGTCAGCATCCTCACCATTTTGTAAAGAAAGCCCTCGCCCTCAAAGGTCAGGCTCACCAACGTTCCACTGGACCGAATCTCCAGCCGGCTCAGATTCCTCCAAGTATCCCGCACCGCCGTCCGGCGGTTGGCCGAGAATCCGGCGAAATCATGCCGTCCGACGAAAATTGTGCCCGCCGCTCGCATCCGGTCCAAATCCAGTTCCTGCGGCAAATGCCAGACCCGGCCGGCCTCATGCGGGGGAAGCACCGGGACGGTGCGGATGACATACCGATAAATTTTTCCTTTCGCGTCGAAGCGCGCGTGAAAATTCGGCATGGCGCGTGACGCCCGCAACACCCGGATGGCCGGCGGCAGGGTCGCATTGAGGGCGCGAAGCCAATCCACAGGCTTCAGCGAATCATCCGGCACATCCGCATGCGCGACCTGCCCGAGGGCGTGAACCCCTGAATCCGTGCGCCCGGAACCGTGGACAACCACCCGCTCTCCGGTGATTTTTTTGAGGGACGCCTCCAGCAGATCCTGCACGGTTCGACCCCCCTGCTGGCTCTGCCAACCCACGAACGGCGCGCCGTCGTAGGCGATGACCAGCTTCAAACGCATGTTGGAAAATGACGAATCGGAATTTCTCCTCCTGGCGACGTTGCCATTCGTTCATTCCTTCGGCCTTCTTCATTCTTCATTGCCCCTCCGTCGCATCCAGCCAGCTCTGCAAAAGAATTTGCGCCGCCGCCTGGTCGATGATGGCCCGCTGATTTTTCGCCTTGTGTCCGGCTTCGCGCAGGGCCCGCTGGGCGGAGACCGTGGTGAGACGTTCATCCCACGGCAACACCGGGCAAGTCACGGCCTCGCGCAGTTTTTCGATGAAGGCCCTGGCCTTTTCCGCTGCCGGCCCGGACGTGCCGTCCATGTTGCGGGGCACCCCGACCACCACCGTGATGATGGAGCGTTCCGCCACCAATTGGGCGATGCGTTTCAAGGCATTCGTCTTCGCCGTCTCGATCGTTTCCAGCGGATGAGCCAGCATGCCCAGATCGTCGCTCAGAGCCAGACCCACCCGGGCTTCACCCGTATCAACACCAAGAATGCGTTTCGTTTCCATTTGCAGTTGAAAATACCACACGACAATCCTAGGTTGCGCAAACACGAACCATGTCTTCTCCGTTTAACAAATTTGGCGAAAACCTTCCCGTCACCGGCATTGTCGCTTTTTCCCAGGCGGCGGTCGGATTTGGCATCGGCCTTCTTTTGGCCGATAAAATCGGACGTACCGCACGTCAGCGCACTGCCATCGCCCTCATCGGCGCTGGTGCGGCCACGATCTTCCCGCTCGTTTACGGGATCGTCTCGAATGTCAACAATCGCCCGGATTCCTCGCGCAGCATCCGCCGCCAGCTCGAAGGCATCCGCCGCGCCCATGGCGTTTCCGACGACAACTCCGGCTACTAAGCTCCCCGCTCCCGTCTCCCTGCTTTTACTCGCCTCCACCTCTCCGCGCCGCCACAAACTTCTGGCCGAAGCCGGGGTGGATTTTCAAGTCGAGCCGCCGCTGATCGAGGAACTCTCGGACCCCGCCTTGACCGCGCGGGAGCTCTGCTTGATCAACGCCGAGAGCAAGGCTCTCGAAGTCGCCACGCGGTTCCCCCACCGGGTCGTGCTCGGCGCGGACACCGTCGTTTGCCTCGACAACCGGACTTTTGGGAAACCGCGCGATCTGGCGGAAGCTCGCACCATGCTGGAAACCCTCAGCGGGCGCATTCATGAAGTGCTCACCGGGGTTTGCCTCGTGCATCGCGACGGGGAAAAAATGTGCCGCTTTGTGGAGTCCACCCGGGTGCAGTTCCGGCCGCGCGACGCCATCGATTTCGAGGCGTATTTACAAAGCATTCATCCGCTCGACAAAGCCGGCGCCTACGCCGCACAGGAAGATGAAGGCCGCCTGATCGAACGAATCGAGGGGTCCATGAGCAACGTCATCGGCCTGCCGGTGGAGCAAGTGCTGGCCGCCCTCGACGAACATTTTCCCGAAACCCTGGCTTAGAGCCTCTCCAATAAATCAGCAGAAACAGATTGAAAGCCACGGATTGGCACCGATGAAACACGGATGACGAAGGCAATCGTTTCATTCATTCTTTTCATCCGTGAAGATCCGTGTTTATCCGTGGCTTAAAGTGTGAGGCCAATTCTTGCCTTCGTGCTCAGTTCCACTGCCAAAGCCGCAGCCCGGCGGCCGAAGCGAGTGCGGCCTGCTCGGTGTCAAAGGTCACAAAGTCCTCACAGCCGGACTCGATGGCAACCGCAACATGGAAGAGATCCATTCCACGAATCAGTAAATCCCTGGAATGAATGGCGCTCAGTTCGTTGGCCCTGCGCACGGCGTCGATCCACTTGAACTCGCAGTGCGGCCAATATCCAAGCCGGACCTCCTGTTCCAAGGACCGGATGAAAACAATGGCGGGATTTTTCGGCAGCAAACCCGCTCGTTCCTGTTGGCGAAAGGCATTGAATACCTCCACGCGCTGCCAGGGCGTCCAGATGATCTCGTGCGGTTTGTCCAAAATTTGGAGCGCCTGATGATGAAGGGCGTCGCTGACATTTTTATAAGCGATCCACCACGAGGTGTCCGCATAGGCGCTCATTTTTTAAGCGAGCGGAGAAACGCCACCGAATCGAATCCCGCAGGCGTCCCGCCGTCCACCGCCAGATTTTGGGCCAGTTCCCTCGTCATCCGCCGTCGGCTCCCGCACCGGGAAACGATGAATTTGGGCTTCCCATTCGAAGTGACCAGAAGCTCCTCCCCCTCGGGGATTTCCTCGACGAGCTTCGTGTTATGGTAGAACTGCCGACTGGTCACCGTCCTCATGCGTCTAACAATGCGTTAGACGCTTAACGCTGTCAAGGCTTCTCTACCTGGGCGGCTCCTCCCGTTCAAAGGCCCGGTCTTCGAAGCGGGTGATTTGTTTGAGAAAAGTCAGGGGCACATTGCCGACGGGACCGTTACGCTGCTTGGCGATGACCAACTCGGCCTTGCCTTCGTGTTCCTTTTTTTCCTCGTCATCCTCGGCGTAGTAATCCTCGCGCCAGAGCAATCCCACCAAGTCGGCGTCCTGTTCGATGGATCCGGATTCGCGCAAATCGCTCAAGCGGGGCCGGCCCAGGCTGTTGCCGGTGCGGGACTCGGGATTACGGTTGAGCTGGGCGAGCACGACGATGGGGATTTTCAGTTCCTTGGCCAGGGCCTTGATGCCGGAGGAAATTTCGGCGACTTCGATCTGGCGATTTTCCTGGCCGCGCTTGGAGGGGGACTTGAGCAGCTGGAGATAATCAATAACGATGAGTTGGAGGTCGTGGCGGTCCTTGAGCCGGCGGGCGCGGGCGCGCAGTTCGAGGATGCTCAGGCCGGGGGTGTCATCGATGAACATCTTGCAGTCGGACAACTTCTGCGTGGCGGCGATGAGATTGGCCATGTCGTGCTTGGCGATGAAACCGTCGCGAATTTTTTTAAGGTCCACCTTGGCCAGCGAGCAAAGCAAACGCTGCATGAGCTGCTGGGTGCTCATTTCCAGGCTGTAAACGGCCACGGCCTTGCCGGCTTCCATGGCGACGTGTTCGGCGATGTTCATGGCCAGGGCGGTTTTTCCCATGGAGGGACGCGCGGCAATGACGATCATTTCCCCCGCGTGCATGCCGTTGGTCATGGAATCAATCCCGCTGAAGCCGGTGGGCAGACCAGTGAGAGCGCCACGGTTTTGAAAAAGCTTCTCGATGCTATCGAGGGCCTCCATGGCCAGTTCCTTCATCTCGGGCACCTTGGCTTTGAAGCGGTCGTCGCCGATGGAGAGGATTTTGGCCTCGGCTTCGTCGAGGAGAATCGCGACGTCGCCCTGTTCGTCGTAGGCGCGCGCGCCGTATTCGGTGCAGATGGTGATGATTTCGCGCAGGAGGAATTTTTCCCGCAGGAGTTCGAGATAGTAAGCGGCGTTGCTGGCCGTGGGAACAAAAGTGAACAGATCGGTAACGGCAGCTGCTCCCCCGACTTCCTCCAAAAGGTGCCGGTCGGACAGAAGCTGGGTCAGCGTGATGAGGTCGATCGGTTTGTTCGACTCCCGCATCTCGACCAGAATGTTGAAAATGCGCGCATGGGCGGGATGATGAAAATATTTCTCGCCGACCTGCTGCTGGATGCATTCGTCGAGCACTTTGCCCGGCGATAAAAGGATCGAACCGAGAATGCCCTTTTCTGCATCAGGGCTTTGCGGCAGGGACCTGTGAATATCTGGTAAATAAGCCCCGCTTTTTTGGGAAAAACCCCGGCCCTTCTCCCGGCCTTTACCTTCACCAAGCCCGTTGGACTTCACGGGATTCTCGACAGGCGCTGCCTGAGAATCTGCGGCCATTGTCTGGTGCGGCTCTCTGCTTACGCGGTCTTGCGGCGAACGGTCTTGCGGGGAGCGTCTTCGTCGGTTTCCTCTGTGGGAGCGGCGACGACGGCTTTGGGAGACGAAATCTGGACGCGCAATTTGGCGGTCACATCGGGGTGGAGTTTCACGGGCACCTCATGGTCACCGCTCTCCTTGATGGCGCGATCAAGGACCACGGCATGTTTGGGTATTTCGATGTCGCCCAACTCTTTCGCCAGACGGTCGTGAATATCTTTGGCTGTGATGGACCCAAAGGCCTTGCCGGACTCGCCGGTTTCCAAGGTGAACTTGAGGTTAAATTTGTTGATGCGGGTGGCCAACTCCTCGGCGGCGGTCACTTCGCGGGCCTCACGCTCGGCCCGCTTGGCCTTGAGATGATTGATCTGGCGGAGTGAGCTCTTGGTCACTTCGAGGGCCTTGCCCTGCGGAAGGAGAAAATTGCGCGCGTAGCCGCGGCGGACTTTGACGATGTCAGCTTCCGCGCCGAGGCTGGGAATGTTTGCCGTGAGAATAACTTCAGAATGTGCCATAAGACCCCGGGTTGAGGCGGGAGGGAGACACTATCGCCCCGCATGGCGGTGTCAACGCGAAATCACGGCAAATCGTAGAGGGCCTGGACGAGGCCGAAAGCGCGGGATTTCGGCAACACTCCCGCTTCCATCTGGTTCATCACGTAGGCAAACCCGATGCGGTTTTCCGGATCGGCAAAAGCGAGGCTTCCGCCCGCGCCAGGATGGCCGAAGGCGGAAAGCGAAGGACCGAGAAGGTGGCGCCGTTTGTTTCCAGCAAAATCAACCGGATCCATCATGAAGCCTGCGGAAAATGCCGTTTCAGTGCAGAGGGTTTTGTCCAGACCTTGCGTGAGGGGCTCACTCATCCAATTACGTGCTTTAAGCGAGAAATAGCATCGCCCCTCCCACTCGCCGCCCAGCGCCAGCATGGCATAAAACTTGGCCAATGCACTGGCGCTGCCGATACCGCCAAAAGACGGAAAGCTGGCGGCGCGCATGGCCGGTGTGTTCATCGCGGACGGTGCCGCCACCCCCGCCGGGGTGGAAAACGCCTCGCGCGTGAGCGAACCCGGCACGGACATGGCCCGGGAAAAGTCGTCCTCGGCCCCGGCCCGCGGTGCCAGCATTTGCGCGACGCGAGGATGCTGGCCAGCGGGAAGGCCAATCCACAAATCGAGTCCCATCGGTTCGCCGAAATTATCCCGCCAGTATTTATCCAGGGGTGTTCCCGCAAGCCGGCGGACCATTTCATCGGCAATGAATCCATAAGTACGGGGACCATAACCATGTTCAGCCCGATTTTCCCACAAAGACGCCTGCTCCTCGATGGCCCGGACGACAAGATCGTGATCGAGAATACCGGCGGTTTTATGCGCGAGCGCCGTCAGTCCGGCCCGATGCGAAACCACCTCGCCCACCGTGATCCGCTCCTTGCCGTTCTGCGCAAACTCGGGCCAGAAATCCCCCACCCGCGTGGTCAGCTCCAACCCTTCGCGCTCCAGCGCGTGTAGCACGCAGGCGCTGGTGAATCCCTTGGTGGCGGACCAGATCAAGACCAGCGTCTCGGGCGTCCAAGGCTCGCTGCGCGCGGCGTCTTTCCATCCCTTGCAGGCGGAAAAAACTTCGCGCCCATCCTGCCAGACGGACAACGCCGCACCGACTTCCGCGCCAGTTTGGAAATTGCGTTCAAACGCGGCCCGCAAGCGGCCCGTCCTGCCGGCCTCAACGGTCACTGGCCAAGAAGATTGTGAACGGGTTTTAAATCCGGATCGTATTTGGCAATCTCGCGAAATTTCTGATCCATCTGAAAACTCGTTTGGAGATGCGAGGTCGCCTCCTCCAGATTGCCCAACACGGCGTTGTAACAACCAAGGTTGTAATGATACGTCGGCTCGTTCAGGAGCTCAGCCGGTCCTTGGAGCAGGAGCTTCTTGGCCTCGAGGGTGCGGCCCATTTCATGCAGGCAAAACGCTCCGTGGATGTAGCCGGTTGTGTCGTCCGGGTTGCCTTCGCGCAGATGCCGGCAAACGGCCAGGGCCTCGTCCCAGCGTTTGGAGCGCATCATCACGAAAAGGCGCATTTGCAGGACCTCTTCGCGCTCCTGATCTTCGGCGGGAAGCAAGTCGAGTTCCCGCAACGCGTCATTGGCCATCTCCAATTCGATGTACCCCTGCGCGGCCAGTAAAGAACGTTCCAAGGACATGCCTTGCGAGATAGAAGCAAATGTCACCGCTGGCAATACGGAAGGCGGGCTTCTCTCGTGTCAGAGGCGGCCAAGATGGCCGCCTTCCGTATAGGACTTACGCCACCGTGATTTCTTTCGAAAGGTAAACGTCCTGAATCGTATTGAGCAACTTGATGCCCTCTGCCATCGGACGCTGGAAGGCCTTGCGACCGGAGATGAGACCGGTGCCACCCGCGCGTTTGTTGACCACGGCGGTGAAGGCCGCATCTTGGAAGTCCTGCTTGCCCGACGCGCCCCCGGAGTTGATAAGCCCGGCGCGGCCCATGTAGCAATTCGCCACCTGATAACGGCAGAGGTCGATCGGATGATCGCTGGTCAATTCGGTGTAGATGCGTTCGTCGAGTTTGCCGTAGCTGGAACCGCCGGTGTTCAGCGCCTTAAAGCCGCCGTTATTCTCCGGAAGCTTCTGCTTGATGATATCCGCCTGGATGGTCGTGCCGAGGTGATTGGCCTGACCGGTGAGATCGGCGGAGACATGATAATCTTTATCGCCCTTGATGTTGAAAGCGCTGTTACGCAGGTAGCACCAGAGCACGGTGGCCATGCCGAGTTCGTGGGCGTGCGCGAAGGCCTGGGAAATCTCCGTGATCTCTCGCGTGGCATCCTCGGACCCAAAATAAATCGTCGCCCCGACCGCAGCAGCGCCCATGTTGTGGGCGTCCTTCACCGTGCCGAAGAGGATTTCCTTGAATTGGTTCGGATAAGTCAAAAGTTCGTTGTGATTGATTTTTACGAGAAACGGAATCTTGTGCGCGTATTTGCGCGACACCGAGGCCAGCACGCCAAAGGTCGAGGCCACGGAATTGCAACCGCCCTCGATGGCCAGCTTCACGATGTTTTCCGGATCAAAATACAGCGGATTCTTGGCAAAGCTTGCCCCGGCGGAATGCTCAATCCCTTGGTCAACAGGCAGAATGGAAACATATCCCGTGCCCGCGAGGCGACCGGTGTTGTAGATCCAGTTGAGATTGTTGAGGACGCGCTGATTGCGGTTGGTCGGGGCAAAAATGCGGTCCACGAAATCCGGGCCGGGCAGATGCAGGAGATCCTTGGAAATTTTGCACTGATGTTGGAGAAGGGAATCGGCCTTGTCGCCGAGGAGAGAGATGATGTTTTCAGGCATGGTGGCGATGATGGTGGAACGCTGTTTAGTGCAGCCGGAAGGGCTTGTCGAGTCTTGGCTGGGTCAGAAATTGCGCCGCGACGGAAAGAGGACGCTGAGAAAGCAGCAAAAAGACGCGGCTGGACGCCGCGTCTTTTTGTTGGATCGGGGGAAGGAATGACGGGATCAGGGCATGATCACCGCATCGATCACGTGTATCACGCCATTGGATGCGACGATATCCGTTTTGACCACGTTCGCCTTGTCAATCGTGACCTTGCCATCCGCGACCGCAATCTTGGCTTCTTCGCCATTGACGGTTTTGGCATTCATCGGCTTGACATCCGCGGCCATAACTTTGCCCGGGACGACATGATAGGTTAGGATGGCAACTAACTTTTCCTTATTTTCGGGTTTGAGCAATGAATCGACTGTTCCGGGCGGGAGTTTGGCAAAGGCCTCATCGGTCGGAGCAAAAACAGTGAAGGGTCCGGGACCTTTGAGGGTTTCAACCAAGCCGGCGGCCTCCACGGCAGCCACGAGGGTTTTGAAGGAACCGGCAGCAACCGCGGTGTCAACAATGTCTTTTGTTTGGGCATTGGCGTGAAGGGCGGGGATAAGTAAGGCTGCGGCAGCGAGAGCACGTAGTGAGTAATTCATAAGTGTATTAGTTTTGTTATTTGTGTTTGGTTTTATCTTTCGACATAATTCTTTACGTTCCCTGCCTGAATTCGGATCCGAAAAAATCGAAAATTCTGCCTTTGGGGGAACCCGGCCTAGCGAAAAGACTCCAGATGCCGCTCGTATTTTAAGCGATCAGGATGACCGGCGGGGAGGGTGCGGCGGGCTCCGGCCATGAGGTCGTAAGCGAGGCGGCGGGCGGCTTGCTCCAGGCGGGCGCTCCTTTTCAGGAGGGAATACTCGTAGAGCACGGCCAGGGTGGTGGGGTGGGCGGGGCCGAGGGAGAGGCGAAGCCCGTCGAGGGATTGTTCGTAGAGCAAGTCCGCTGCGGCAGGATCGCCTTGGTCAGCCAAAATTCCAGCAAGAGTGGCCAGATTATTTTGGGTATCGGGATGCCCGGCTCCCAAAACTCGCTGGCGGGCGGCCAGAGTGGTGCGCGCGAGAGTTTCCGCTTCGTCAAGTGAACCCGATTTCCGGAGGACGAAGGCAAGGTTCTCCATGGTGGTGAGCGTTTCCGGATGCTCGGGGCCGAGGGTTTTCGTGCGGGCGGCGGCACAGAGCCGGTAGAGGCGTTCGGACTCGGCGAGGTTTTCGGTTTCGAGGTGGTAGGCGGCGAGGTTGTTCAAGGCGAGCAGCGTTTCGGGATGTTCCTTCCCTTGGGTGCGTTCGCGAATGGCCAGGCACGTCTGATAAAGTGATCCGGCGGCCCAGGGATCGCCTTTGCGCAAGAGCACATTGGCCAGGTTGCCCTTGCCCGCGAGCGCTGCGGGATGTTCGGGGCCGAGGGTGCGGTCCAGCGATTCGACCAACTGACGGTTGAGGGTTTCGGCCGCGGAGTATTTTCCTTGGTCAGAAAGAACGTTGGCGAGATTGTTCAACATCGCCAGGGTGTCGCCGTGGTCCGATCCGGCGGAAGTTTTCATCGTCTCCCAAGCCTGCCGGTAGAGAATCTCAGCGGCGGCGAGATCTCCCTTGTCGCGGAGGACGAGACCGAGATTGTTGAGACTGGCAAGGGTGTGGGGATGGGGGGGACCAAGCGTGCGGCCGCGGGCTTCGAGGCATTCGGCGTGGAGTTGGCCGGCCTCAGCGTTGTTGCCACGGTCGTGGAGCAGGTTGGCTAAGTTGTTCATCGCGGCCAGGGTGTCGATGTGTTCGGGGCCGAGATTTTGTTGGCGTTCGCGGAAGCATTGGCGGAAGAGCGGTTCCGCAGCGGCAAAGTCGCCTTTTGCCTGAAAATCCAGGGCTTGGGTTTCCAGCATCACCGGATCGGCTGGAGGCGGGGTGGGTGGTGGAGATGGTGGGCGCGAGCAGGAGAGGATGCCTAAAAACAAAATGCCGGCCAGAGCGGGACGAACGCGCGCCGGCAAATTCAATCTGAGAAAAGATTTAGGATAAACCACAGAGAGCACAGAGGACACGGAGAGAAGGCGATGTGAAAAACTTTGAAAGTTTTGCGCTTTTTCTTCCCCTGTGTCTCCGTGTCCTCTGTGGTTCAATCTCTCCTTCGCGGTTAAAATTCCCGGACGAGGAGGTGATCGGCGAGAGCGTGGAGAGGGGCGGCTTTTGCACGGAAGGACGCGAGGGCATGGTGGGCGGCCTTGGTGAGGGTGCGGGCTTCGCGGCGCGCGGCCTCCAAACCGATGATGGCGGGATAGGTGGCCTTCTGCGCCGCGAGATCCTTGCCGGCGCTCTTGCCGAGTTTTTCGCTCGTCTGGGTGATGTCGAGGATGTCGTCGATGACTTGAAAGGCGAGGCCGAGATTTTTTCCGAATTGGGTGAGGGCTTCGAGTTTGACCGGAGTGGCGTTTGCGCTCATGGCGCCCAGACGCAGGCTGGTGATGATCATGGCGGCGGTTTTGGCTTCGTGGATGAAGCGGAGTTCGGAGCGGGTGGATTTTTTGCCTTCGGCTTCGAGGTCGGAGACCTGGCCGGCGATGAGTTGGCGGCTGCCGGCGGCGAGGGAGAGTTCGCGCAGGAGGTCACGGGTTTTGTAGCGGGAGGTTTCGCGGGCGGAGGCGAGGATTTCGAAGGCCTGGGTGAGCAGGGCGTCGCCGGCCAGGACGGCGATGCCTTCTCCGAAGACTTTATGCGAGGTGGGGCGACCGCGGCGGAAATCGTCATCGTCCATACAAGGAAGGTCGTCGTGGATGAGGGAATAGGTGTGGATGCATTCGACGGCGCAGGCAGCGGGCAGGGCGTGCTCGATTTTTCCCCCGCAGGCCTCGGCGGCGGCAAGGCTGACAATGGGCCGCAGGCGTTTGCCCCCGGCGAAGAGGCTGTAACGCATGGCGCGATGGATGGTGGCAGGCCTGGCCGTGGCTTTGGGCAACAATCGGTTCAGAGCGGCATCCACGGTCCTCGACCGGCTTTTCAGATAGGTTTCCAGACTCACGGCGTTGCATCCTTAGCGGAAATAAAAATGTTGGGAAGCACCGCTTGCAAGTCGGTTGGGGAAGGGCATCATCCCCACGATGCGGAAACTGCGAATTGGTGTGCTGGGATCGGGAAAAGGCTCGAATTTTCGGGCTATCCTCGATGCTGTTGCCGCAGATCAAATCGCCGCGGAAGTGGTGGTGGTGGTTTCGGATGTGGAGGGAGCGGGAATTCTGCAATTGGCCGGGAGAGCGGGGATAAAAAGTGCGACAGTGATAGACCGTCGCTACAAGACGAAGCTTTCCTCGGAGGTGGAAGAGGAGTTGGCTACGATGCTGAAAGAAGCAGAAGTTGAGCTGGTGGTTCTGGCCGGTTACATGCGGATGGTGAAGGCTCCGCTGCTGGAGGCTTTTCCGCGACGCATCATTAATATTCATCCTTCGTTGCTGCCGAAATTTCCCGGGCTCGAAGCATGGAGGCAAGCGCTGGACGCCGGGGAAAACATCACGGGTTGCACAGTGCATTACGTGGATGCCGGGATGGACACGGGCGAGGTTATTGCTCAAGCGGAAGTGCCGGTGTTGCCCGGAGACACGGCGGAGACGCTGCATGCGCGGATTCAGGAGGAAGAGCACCGCATTTATCCGCAAGTGGTGGCGTCGTTTTGTTTTGGAGGGTCAAGGTGGTGGGGAGAAGGGGCCCCACCCCCTTCTGTCTTGACCCAAAATTCAGGGATGCAAGGGCCTGCATCCCTCCAAAAATGAGTCGTTTTCGTCTTTTCGATCTGAATCCCGAGCAGCTCGAGGCGGTTTATCACGAGACGGGTCCGATGCTGATTTTGGCCGGTGCCGGCACGGGCAAGACCCGCACGATCACGGCGCGGATCGCCTGGCTGGTTTCGCAGGGTGAAGACCCGGCGAAGATCATGGCGGTCACGTTCACCAACAAGGCGGCGCGGGAAATGAAGGAGCGTATTGCCGGCATGGTGGATGCGGCGGACGCGAAAGCGGTCACGGCCTCGACCTTTCACTCCCTTTGTTTGCGCATTCTGCGGGCGGATGCCGAATTGCTCGGCTACAAGGCGAACTTTTCCATTTTCGATGAGGGCGACCAGATGGGCCTGATCAAAAAAATCATCACCCGTGTGTCGGCCAAGGACGAAAAGCTCGACCCGAATCTGGCGAAGAATCTCATCAGCAAAGCCAAGAACAACGGCTGGTCCGCCCCGCCGGACGAAGAAACCCTCATTGGCTCGGTCTATCGCCGTTACGATCAGGAACTCCGCGCCCTCAATGCCATGGATTTTGACGATCTGCTGGGCAAGGCAGTGCAGCTTTTGACCGAACATACGGAAGCTCGCGACAAATGGCGGGCGCGGGTGAAACACCTGATGGTGGATGAGTTCCAAGATACCAACAAACTCCAACTCGACCTGGTCAACCTGCTGGCTAGCGGGAAGCCGCCGAATGTCTGTGTGGTGGGTGATGACGACCAGAGCATCTACGGGTGGCGCGGGGCGGAGGTCTCGAACATCCTCGAATTTGAAAAACATTTCCCCAACCCGCGCATCATCCGCCTCGAACAAAATTACCGCAGCACCAATGCCATCCTCGGCGCGGCCAACCGCCTGATCAAAAACAACCCCCGCCGCCGCGGCAAAAATCTTTGGAGCCCCAAGGAAGGCGGCGATCCCGTGCGCGTGATCGTCGTGCCGGACGACCGCAAGGAGGCAGAGTTCGTCGTGCAGGAAATCGGCGCGCACCGCGGCGATGCCAAACTGCCTTGGGAGCATTTCGCCGTCATTTATCGCATGAATGCCCAGTCGCGCCTGCTGGAGGAAAATTTGCGCAAACACAAAATCCCTTATCGCCTTGTCGGGGGGAAAAGTTTTTTCGAGCGGCGCGAGATCAAGGACCTCGCGGCCTACATGAGCGTTTTGCTCAATCCCTCGGACGATCCCGCCCTGCTGCGCATTATCAACACCCCGCCGCGCGGCATCGGCGCCACCACGGTCGAGCTGGCCCTGGCCTTCAGTATTGAACGGAGATTAAGTCTTTTTGAAGCCCTGCGGCATCCGGATCATTTGCAGACCGTTTCGCGCAAGGCGGCCGAGGCGATTCGTTCGTTCATTGATGAAATGGATGCGGCCCGCATTCGCATCGGCACGCCGGGGGTGGATGCCGCTGAGATTATTTCCAGCCTGCTGGAGGGCTGCGGGTATATGGACGATCTTAAACGCTCCTGTAAAACCCCGGACGAATCGCTCAACCGCGAGGAAAACGTGAAGGAAATGGTGCGCGCGCTGGCTGACTATCAAAAGCGCTCGCACGACGGACTCCAGGGTTTTCTCGACGAGGTAAGCCTTAACCGTGAGCGCGAGGAGGACAAGGAGGACGCTGCCGGCGGGGTCACGCTCATCACGATGCACGCGGCAAAGGGTCTGGAGTTTCCCCACGTGTTTCTGGTCGGTGCGGAGGACGGCTTGTTGCCGCATGAGCGTTCAAAAACCGAGGGAACGGTGGACGAGGAGCGGCGCTTGTTTTACGTCGGCATCACCCGGGCGATGAAATCGCTGGTCATTTCCTGGTGCCGCGGACGGATGAAGTTCGGCAGTTCCATGCACTGCCGGCCCAGCCCTTTTCTGCTCGAGATCCGGGGCGATCAGGTGGTCGAGGAATCCTACGAAGAGATCATGAGCCGCCCGATGGAGGAGGAAGATGTGGCCGCGCAATTCGCCAAGCTGCGGGCGCAGTTGGCGGGGCGATAGCGTTGGGGTCGTGGCATCTGCTTCCAACTGCCGTCATAATTCGCATCAGCTGGAAGCAGATGCCACGGAGGATTAAGGCCGGGCGAGATAGGCTGCGCCGATGATGCCGGCTTCGTTGCGCATTTGCGCCGGGACGACGATGACCTCGGTTTTGGTCTTGAGAAGCGGAAAAAATTTCTCGGACTTTTTGCTGATGCCGCCGCCGATGATGAAGAGGTCGGGGGAAAAAAGTTTTTCCATCTCATTAAGATATTCGCTCAATCGCTTGGACCATTGTTTCCAGGAAAGTTTTTTGTCCTCGCGCATTTTTTCGGAAGCGCGCTTTTCGGCGTCCTTGCCCCGGATTTGCAGATGGCCGAATTCCGAGTTGGGCAGCAATTTTCCATCCAGAAAAACGGCCGAACCGATGCCGGTTCCGAGCGTGATCATGATGACCACGCCATGGCGGTCCCTGCCCGCTCCGAAACGCATCTCCGCCACGCCGGCAGCATCGGCGTCGTTGACCACGGTGACGGGGCCGTTGACGTGCTGGGAGAAAAGATCCCCGGCGTTGGTGCCGATCCACGAGGAATCCACATTGGCCGCGCTGTAAATCACGCCACGTTTCACCACAGCGGGAAAAGTGACGCCGGCCGGACCCTGGTAGTTAAAATGAGCGGCGATCTGCTCCACCACATCGGCCACCGAATTGGGCAGGGCGGGCTGCGGAGTGGGAATGCGCAAACGTTCCGCCGTGAGCTGTCCGGTTTCCACGTCCACCGGAGCTCCCTTGATGCCAGTTCCGCCGATGTCGATGCCGAGCAGTGTCATGGTGAGAGGGGTTCCAGCTGCAGTAGAGCATCGCGCAGGTTGACTGGCCAGCCGGAAAAGATTCGACGTGAGGGGTTGGAGTTCACGCTTTAGCGTGCGCCTTTCGGAGCAGCCTAAAGGCTGAACTCCAACGCCCCGCCCGGACAACTTTGGTGTCATGCAACGTGAGAACGTCGCGCGGCCCGGGCAGTCGAAAAATAAGGAGATCAAATCCCCTTAAACCAACCGAGCCGGTCGGCGGAGAGGTTGGTGTTGATCTGTTTGATCTCGGTGTAGGCTTCGTATCCGGCCGTGCCGAGTTCGCGTCCGAAGCCACTTTGTTTATAGCCTCCCCACGGTGCTTCATTGAATGTCAGGTGGAAGGTGTTGATCCAGGTCACGCCCGCGCGAAGCTTGCGGATGAAACGCTGAGCCCGTGCGCCGTCCTTGGTGAAAACCGCGCCCGCCAAGCCGTAAATCGTGTCGTTGGCCTTGCGAATGGCTTCCTCTTCCGAATCAAAAACATCCACGGTGACAACGGGTCCGAAGATTTCCTCCCGGACGATGCGGGCATTGGGCGGGGCGTGGGTGAAAACCGTTGGCTGCACGAAGTTTCCCTGCGAACGCTCATCGGCGTAGCCGGTGCCTCCGCAGAGGAGTTCCGCCCCTTCCGCCAAGCCGCTTGCGATGTCACCGAGCACTTTTTGCTGATGGGCCCGGGAGATGAGCGGCCCCATCTCGGTGTCCTCCGCCATGCCGCTTCCGACCACGATTTTTCCGCAGGCGTCGGCCAATTTTTCCAGAAACGCACCGGCCATGCCGCGTTCGAGAAAGAGACGTGAACCGGCATTGCAGACCTCGCCCTGACCGGCAAAAATTCCAAACATGGCGTATTCCACCGCCACATCGAGATCCACATCACCGAACATCACAATCGGGCTTTTGCCGCCGAGTTCGAGCGAGACTCGTTTGAGGTTTCCCGTGGCCGCTTGCATGATTTTGCGGCCCGTGGTGGTTCCGCCGGTGAAGGCGATCTTATCCACGCGATCGCTGGCGGCCAGAGCCGATCCGGCGGGATCGCCTGCGCCGTAAATGAGTTGGGCGCTGCCGGCGGGAAATCCCACTTCGTCGATCAATTGGAAAAGCCGTTGCACGCTCCATGGCGTCAGTTCGGCCGGCTTGAGAATGCAGCAATTGCCCGCCGCGAGGCCGGGGGCCAGCTTCCAAGCGGCCATAAGCAGCGGGTAATTCCACGGAATGATTTGTCCACACACGCCGATGGGTTCGCGAACGGATTGCGCAAGGATATTGGGATCACCCACCTCGTAAGTCTGCCCGTGCGGCTTGGTGGCCAGCCCCGCGTAGTAGCGGAAGCAACTCGCAGTGTCCGCCGCGTCAAACCGCGCCTCGCGCAGCGGCTTGCCATTGTTGAGGGTGTCCCTGCGCGCGAATTCCTCCGCGTGAGTTTCGATGAGGTCGGCCAGCTGGAAAAGTTTCGCCGCACGTTCACTGGCGGGGGTCCATGGCCAGGGCCCTTGGTCGAAAGCCTCTCGCGCTGCCGTGATGGCGCTTTCCACGTCTTCAAGCCCGGATTCCGTCGCCTCGCCCAGCACCGAGTTGTCAGCGGGATTGAGGTATTCCCGAGTGCGGCCGGATTGGGCCGGGACAAAACGCCCGTTGATGTAGTTGAGGAGGGGGGCCATGCCCCGAGTTTATCTCAGGATTTCGGCTTCCACAATGCCGCATCGATGATCGACCAGAGGTGGATGATCCACCCCATCAAAATGAACCAAAGCAACACGGCCGCGATAAAAAACACGGCGGCCCGCACCATGCGGCCTTGAATTAACTGACCCAGCCCGGGAATAAAAAAACTGGCCAGGGCGGCAATCACGTTTCCGGCGGATCCTTGTCCTTCACTCATGACAGCGGTCTAGCTGTTTCCGCCGGAATTTCCAGCATAAGATTGCAGGAGAGTGTGCACAATCCCGCCAGTAACAAACTCAGCCACGTCTTCGATAAAACGCTGGAAATCGATCGCCGCTGCGTGATCAGCTTGGTCCGAAATCACGCGGATGATGGAAAAAGGAACGCCGCCCATCTCGTGGCAGACCTGGGCAACTGCAGCGCCCTCCATTTCCGTGCAAAGGGTTTCCGGCAGCGCTTGGCGCAAGGCCGATGTTTTGCTGGAGTCGGCCAGAAACTGATCCCCGCTCACGATCAGGCCGCGGCAAACTTCCGGCCGGGTGATGCCAAAAGCCGCACGGCGTTCGGGTGGAATATCCGTGGCGAATTGCGAGTTGATGTACCGCTGAGCGGCGGCGAAGGCATCGTCGCTGAGCGAAGCCGCGAATTCCATTTTTCCCAACAACGGAATCTCAAAGCGAGGAAACAGCGGGCTGGCATCCATGTCGTGCTGGATGAGTTTGTCCGCGATCACGATATCGCCCACGCGCAGCCGGGGATCAACCGCCCCGGCCACGCCGGAAAAAATCAGGTGCGTCACGCCGAAGCGTTCGAGCATGAGCAGCGTCGTGACCGCCGCGGAAACTTTGCCGACGCGGGAATGGGCCAGCACCACATCCTGCCCGCCCCAAGTGCCTTCGTAAAAAGTGCGGAGCCCGGCTTCGACCGTGCGATGAACATCCATCGATCGCTCCATTAGGCCGACCTCCTGGGGCATGGCTCCGAGAATTCCAAATTTCATCGGACCCGCTCATAGGGAGGGTTGCAGGCTCTTGCAACCCACTATTGAGACTCGCATAATAGAGTGACATCAAGGCCACAAATCAGCCTGAGTATAGCAGGCGGAGATAATCATTCGACGTCGGCGCATGCGGCGAAGCGCGGCGGTGGCTTCCGCGCTCAGTTCCCAAGCCTTGGTTGCG
>JBGTGQ010000014.1:0-94003 GCA_041746635.1 Terrimicrobiaceae bacterium
AAATCGCCCGGCTCGGCGGCTATCTCGCCAGGGCGCATGATCCTCCTCCGGGAAACATGGTGATGTGGCGAGGTATGTCTCGCCTTACCGACATCCAGTTAGGCTTTCTTCTCCAGACAAAATTTGCGGGTAATTGAAAGCCGTACGCCGGGTGGTGTGGGACCCGTGGCTGATTGAGCGTTGGCTCAGTTAGTCACGGGGACCCGATTCGAATTTATTCCTTTAGCCTATCAGCGATCCATTCCGGATTGCGTCGGAGATCAACAACAGCCCAGACATCGACGACATCTTTATCTCGGGTGTAAAACACGCCATATGGAAATACCCTACTCAGCAGGCGATGATAGTCAGCGTAGACGATCCGGTGAATTCCACCCGTGATCCTCAAGCCTTCAATATCGGCTCTCAAAGAAGACGTGAAGTAGTCATCCAATCCGGTTTCCTGGGCCTCGTAAAACAGAAATCCTTGATTCAGATCACGGAGTGCGTCCTCTGAAATCCGGATTTGAATCATGCCCTTCCGATTGTTCCTTTGACGGTATCCCAATCGAGGAGACGGGACTCTCCATCCTGAACTCTGGCTCGGCGATTATCCAATAGGGTCCTGATTTCGGGGGTAACGTCCAAACCATCGAATCTCGACCTCAAATCGTCCCAGATCGCTTCCATGATCTGGAGTTTCTCTCCAATCGACAGGTTTTTTACCTCAGCAACAGACATGATCGGAAGTATGCCTCAAACGGGGATATGGTGCCAATTTTTTTCTCGTCCCCGGTCAGGTATCCCGGCTTGCTTCTGGCATCCGAGGCTGCTCCGCAGCCGAAATGCCAGAAGTCCCGAAGGGACAGGGATTCGGTGGACTGGTCTGTTAGCATTATTTTATCTTGTCGTGGTCTTCGGGTTCCACGTCGGGGGCTGAGTCAAGTATCGCCAGCAAATCCGCCGCTGATCCCTGAACGGCCCGGCGCTTCAAGTAGTCCACCGTTCGCAGTGACGACACCTTTTCGGCGAGGGCCAACGAAATAAACTGGTTGATAGAAACTCCATCTTCCTTGGCAAGCACTCGCACCTCGCGATGGATGGAATCTGGAAGTCTGACGCTTAATGTGGACATATCTTATATCTCCTGAAGTAGCTCCGCTGGGGTGAGGACGCGCAATCCAAAAGATTGCGCTCCCTTGAAGTCATTTTTATTGTGGGTGATGAGGTGGCTGGCAGAAGCGGCCACAGCAAGCTCGAGAAAAATCTCGTCGTCTGGGTCCGAAAGTGTCGGTCTCCATGTAAAGAAAATCTCGTGGTGTCGTGCCACTGCGCAGATGTCGTGTAAAAATCGCTGGATTTCGGAAGGATTGAATCCGGGCACCATGCCCGGTCTGAGAAGAACTTCCTCATATTCAAGGACGGCGGCCACTGAAACAGATATCGAGAGACTGCGTCAAAACATGGCGAATGTAAATCTTTCCCCGGTTGTAGTGGATGGCGGCAATGAGGCGCACTTTGTTCCCGCCGATGTTGAACACCGTGAATTTTCCCACCTTGTCGGCATGGGGAAAAACCTTGCGAAGGGATTGGATGTCAGAGAACCGACCCCGCTTCATTTCAAGAAACCATTGCGCCAATCCAGCGCGGCAATCGGGATGCAAAGCCGCGAAGTCGTGCAGGCGCTTCATGCGCCGTTGCTTCTTGCTCACCTTGAGTCCTTCTTCCCGACGAATGCGCGCTATCCTTTTCGCGTTTACCTCGAAGCCCTCCCGACGCAGTAAGGGGTCAGGCCAGGGCGAGGGATCCCCATTCGGGACAACGCGCCCGCCAAACTTAGCGCAACGGGATTGCCAGATTTTCTCCCTCCGGGTAGGGTGAGGGTCTTTCCCGTGAAGCCCTCTCCCAAAGCCCCCCCCATCCGCGCCATCCGCAAATTGATGGCTGCCAACCGCAGTGAAATCGCCATCCGCGTCTTTCGCTCCGCCACCGAACTCAATCTCCGCACCGTGGCGGTTTTCGCCAAGGAAGACCGTTTCAGTATTCACCGTTTCAAGGCTGACGAGGCCTATATGTTACCGGAAGCCAGGGGACCAGTCGGCGCTTATCTCGACATCGAGGGCGTCGTGGCCGCGGCCAAGGAACACGGCGTGGACGCCATTCATCCCGGTTACGGATTTCTTTCGGAGAATGCGGAGTTTGCCCGGGCTTGTGCGCGCGAGGGGATTCTTTTTGTCGGACCGAAACCGGAATTGCTCGAACTGATGGGTGACAAGGTGGCCGCCCGGGCGGAGGCGAAGCGTCTTGGCGTGCCGACGCTGCCCGGAACGGACGATCCGGTAAAGGAGCGCGGCAAGGCGGTGAAGCTGGCGCGGCAGATCGGATTTCCCCTCATCATCAAGGCGGCCTTCGGCGGCGGCGGCCGCGGCATGCGGGTGGTGCCGAAGGAAGCCGACCTCGCGCGTCTGCTCGACGAGGCGCAGAACGAAGCCTTGAGGGCCTTCGGCAATGCGGCCGTGTTTTTGGAAAAATTCATCGGCCGGGCCAAACACATCGAAGTGCAAATCCTGGGTGACCGGCACGGCAACGTAGTGCATCTCTACGACCGCGATTGTTCCGTGCAACGCCGTCACCAGAAGGTGATTGAAATCGCCCCCTCGGTCGCGCTGGACCCGCGGGTGCGCACGGAATTGCTGGATGCCGCCGTGCGCCTGGCCAGCGGCACCGGCTACGACAACGCGGGCACCATTGAGTTTCTTTACGACATGGACAGCCACGAGTGGTTTTTCATCGAGATGAACCCTCGCATCCAGGTCGAACACACGGTCACCGAGGTCGTGACAAATATCGATATCGTGCGCTCGCAGATTCTTATTGCGCAGGGGTATCCGCTGCACGGATCCGAGGTCGGCCTGCCCGCCCAGAACGATATTCCCTGCAACGGCAACGCCGTCCAATGCCGCGTGACCACGGAAGACCCGGAGAACAATTTCACTCCGGATTACGGCGAAATTCTGACCTACCGTTCCGCCGCCGGTTTCGGCATCCGCCTCGACGGCGGCATGGGCAACGCGGGCAGCGTGGTCACGCCGTTTTACGATTCGATGCTGGTGAAGATCACGGCCAGTGGAAAAGATTTTCCCACCGCGCTGCAACGCATGGAGCGCGCCTTGCGCGAGTTCCGCATCCGCGGGGTGAAAACGAACATTCCTTTTCTTGAGAATGTCATCGCGAACGAGACCTTCCGTTCCGGCCAGGCCGCCACCCAGCTCATCGACACCACGCCGGAGCTTTTCAAATTCCGCCTGCGCAAGGATCGCGCGACAAAACTGCTGGCCTTCCTCGGCGACGTCATCGTCAACGGCAACCCGCACGCCAAGGGATTCAAGCCGGCGAGGCCCTTCGCCGCTGCGGTCATTCCGCCCTGCGACGAGAAAGCCGCACCGCCCGCCGGCACGCGCATGAAGCTGCTCGAACTCGGACCGGAAAAATTCGCGCAATGGATTTTGCAGCAAAAGCCCCTTCTTTTCACCGACACCACTTTCCGCGACGCGCATCAGTCGCTCATGGCCACGCGCATGCGCACCTGCGACATGCTGGCCGTGGCCGATGCGGTGGCGCGGCGGATGCCGCAATTGTTCAGCTTGGAAATGTGGGGTGGGGCGACGTTTGACACCGCCATGCGCTTCCTGAGGGAGGACCCGTGGGAGCGTCTGCGGCAACTGCGCGAGCGCATCCCGAACATCTGTTTTCAAATGCTCTTCCGCGGCAGCAACGCCGTGGGCTATTCCAATTATCCCGACAACGTCGTGCGCGGATTTGTCAAACACGCCGCCGCGTCGGGCATGGATATCTTCCGCATTTTCGATTCGCTCAATTACACCCCGAACCTCAAGGCCGCCATGGAGGCAGTGCGCGGCACCCATGGCATTTGCGAGGCCGCCATTTGTTACACCGGCGATATCCTCGACCCGAAGCGGACGAAATATTCCCTCAAGTATTACGTCAAGCTGGCCCAGGAACTCCAAGGCATGGGCGCGCACATGTTGGCCATCAAGGACATGGCGGGCCTGTGCCGTCCCTTCGCCGCGAAAGCTTTGGTCAAGGCGCTGAAGGACGAGATCGACCTCCCGATTCATTTCCACACCCATGACACCAGCGGCATCAATGCGGCATCGATCCTCCAGGCTTCGGAAGCCGGAGTGGACATCGCGGACGCCGCCATCGCGTCGTTCTCCGGCTCCACCAGCCAGCCGAATTTGAATTCGCTCGTCGCCGCCTTGCAGCACACCCGCCGCGAGTCCGGACTCGACCTCGCTGCGCTGAACGAGTTCTCCGATTATTGGGAGGTCGTGCGCGAATATTACGCGCCCTTCGACACCGCGCCGAAGACCGGTTCCGCCGAGGTCTATTTGCATGAGATGCCGGGCGGGCAGTTCACCAACCTCAAGGAACAGGCCGCCAGCATGGACATTGGCCACCGCTGGCCGGAGATCGCCCGCTGCTACGCCGAGGTCAACGAACTCTTCGGCGACATCGTGAAGGTGACCCCCAGCAGCAAGGTCGTCGGCGACATGACCATGTTTCTCATCACCCGCGGCATCAAACCGGCCGATGTGGTCAACCTCCCTCATGGGACCGCCTTTCCCGAATCCGTCATCGATATGCTCGCGGGTGGCCTCGGGCAGCCCCTGAGCGGATGGCCGAAAGCCTTGCAAAAGGTCGTGCTCGGCAAACGCAAGGCCCTGAGCGGGCGTCCAGGGGCCTCCGCCAAAGCGATCAATTTCGACAAACTGCGCGAGGAACTGCGCGGCAAACTCAAGCGCGAACCCACGGAAGACGACATCTACAGCTACCTCATGTATCCGCAGGTCTTTCTGGATTTCGCCAATTTCGTCCGCGACTACGGCGACGTTTCCGTGCTGCCCACCCCTGCGTTTTTCTATGGCCTGTTCACCCAGGAGGAAATTTCCGTGCAGCTGGAACAGGGCAAAACGCTCTTCATCAATCTGATCAACATCAGTGATCCCGATGCCGAGGGAAAACGCGTGGTGGCCTTCGAACTCAACGGCCTGCCTCGCCACACCGCCGTGGCGGACAAAACCATCAAGCCCAAGACCGCGCCGCGCCTCAAGGCCGACGCCGCCGATCCCCTGCAGGTGGCCGCGCCCATCCCAGGCATGATTACCAGCATCGCCGTCTCCGTGGGTACAAAAGTGAAGAAAGACGACAAGCTCCTCACGCTCGAAGCCATGAAAATGTCCACCAACCTCAACGCTCCCTGCGACGGGATCGTCAGCGAGATTAGCGCCAAGGTCGGCGCCACAGTGGAAAGCAAAGACCTCGTCATCCGGCTGAGGAAGGAATAGAGAGCTGCAAATGAGCCGCGGATGGACACGGATGAAACACGGATCGTCTAGGCGGGATGGTTCTTTATCCGTGTTTCACCCGTGTCCATCCGTGGCTGAAAATGACTTTTTAGATACCCCTTCAGGATGAATCACGCGTTATTTCCAAACGACAGGACGGCGAAAGATTTGCGCTCCAAGCGCATTCCTTATGCTTCGATTACGTGCTCTTTTGCGGCCCTCCTCCTGCTTCTCTCTTCCGGAATTGTGTTTGCTCAGGCCATTCAACTCAGCGATTCCCAAGCCAGCGAAATCGGCCGCCGTATTTGGAAAAACGAATGCGCCGGCACGGTCGATGGCCTGACCTCGTGGAATTCCGGCGAGGAATTCGCCTCGCTCGGCATCGGACATTTCATCTGGTATCCCGAGGGAAAACGCGGACCGTTCGAGGAAAGTTTTCCCGGGCTGGCAGTCTATCTGGCCGGCCAGGGCGTGGAAGTTCCCGCCTGGCTGCGCGGGGAGTGTCCGTGGAAGAGCCGCCAGGAGTTTCAAGCCGATTTCCAAAGCCCGCGCATGAAACAGCTTCGAGGTCTTCTGTCCTCGACCATTTCCCAGCAGGCGCGCTTCGCCGCCCGGCGCCTGGAACAAGCCCTGCCCAAGATTCTGGCCGCCGCCGCGCCCAACCAGCGTGAAAAAGTGAAGTCAAACTTCTACCGCGTCGCCGCGCAGCCGCTTGGTTACTACGCGCTGATGGATTACGTGAACTTCAAAGGCGAGGGCATTTCCCCCACCGAACGCTACAACGGCCAGGGCTGGGGGCTCCTGCAGGTTCTGGAAAATATGTCCGCCGGCCCCGCCCTTCCCGCCTTCGCCACCGCGGCCGACGAAGTGCTCACCCGCCGCGTAAAAAATTCCCCCCCTGCGCGCAACGAAGCCAAGTGGCTCCCCGGTTGGCGCAACCGGCTGCAGACTTATCGGAATTGATTGCCCGCGAAATACGCGAAATGACGCGAAAAAATGGAACTAATTTACAAAGAGGAGTGCTATCGCAGTATCGGCGCTTGTTTTGAGGTTTATAAGGACAAGGGTTCCGGATTTTTGGAGCCTGTTTACGATGACTGTCTGGCCATTGAGTTGAGCTTGCAGGATATTCCGCATCTTCCGAAGCCCCGGCTTCCACTCAGCTACAAAGAACAAATCCTGCGCCATCATTACGAACCCGACTTTGTCTGCTTCGACAAAATTATCCTCGAAATCAAAGCCGTCACCAAGCTGGCTGATGAACATCGGGCCCAAGTTCTCAATTACCTTGCCGCGTCCGGTTTTCAACTAGGCCTGCTGGTCAACTTCGGACATTATCCCAAGCTCGAATGGGAACGCATCGCCAACAGCAAAACAAACGCCTCATCCGATCGGCCTCCTCCGTCCCTGTCTTAAATTTTCGCGTTTTTTCGCGTGTTTCGCGGGCAGTTTTCTTCATGTGAGATTTGACAATCTCTGCATATTTGACATATTATCAGACATGCAAACGAATGTGAGCACCTTGTTGCGGGAATTTCCAAAAGTCCGCCGGGCGGCATTGCGGGGGGAGCGGGTCGTTATTGAAACCCGGGAGGGCAATCTTCTTCTCACAGCGGAAAATCCACCGGGCCAGCCCATTCTGGGTGCTTTAAAAGGAAGAATTTATAGTGGAGATGGAGTGGATTTGACCGCTCCCACCACCACCGAAGACGAATGGATTCGGTAACCCATCTGCTCGACACCCATGCGGTGATCTGGGCCTATGAGGATTCCGGAAATTTGGGGCCTGAAGCCCGCGCCGTGATTCAACAAGCCCCGCCTCGCACGTTGGGCGTGTCTGATTTCAGCCTGTTTGAACTGGCTCTTCTGGTCCACAAAGGCAGGGTGCGGCTGGACTTCGCATTGTTGGAATTCCTGGAACGTGTGGAAAAGAATTACGTGGTTTTTCCGATTGGAGCTGCAGAGGTGGTAGCCGCCATGGAGTTGCCGCTGGCCCAGGCCGATCCCTTTGACCGTGCCATCGTGGCCACGGCGCACTGCCGCAAGCTGCCCCTGCTCACAAAAGACCGAAAGATCACCGCTTCCGGGCTGGTTTCCGTGGTGTGGTGAAGACTGAATTGTCCGCTAAACACGCGAAAGGACGCGAAAAAAAGCAACTGATTTGCAAAGATGGGAAACAATATCCTTTGCGGAACAAAAGCGAAGGGAACCGGAAGGTGCCGCCAAGGCGCTCTTGATGGTAACCGCACGTAATCCCAAGATGGTATTTGAGGCACTCCACGGATAAAGAAAATACTCATCGGAGCTATCCCCTCCCTGTCTTATATTTCGCGTTTTTTCGCGTGTTTCGCGGGCAATTTCTTTCTTCGTTCAATCCCATCGGTTGAATTCCCCCCATACATAATCGCCGTGTTTCTGCCCGACCTGACCGCCCTCATCCGTTTCGTTCCAACCAACCGACCAGAGAAGGAACTTGTCCGGCTCGGTTCTGCGATAGTGCATCGGCTGGAGAGTGATCACGTCCACAGGCAATGAGGAAAAGTATTCGGGAACCAGCGCGTCGAGGGACTCGGGATAGACGCCGTGCTTGAGACGAGAACGCTCCAGGGCGCAGGCGATTCGTGTCTGGTTGATCTCGGTTTGTCTCAAGGCTGCCGTCTTGATGTAGCCATTGAAGGCCGATAACGTGACATTGAAGGCCGATAATAACGTGAGGGAGCTGAAAGGATGGCGATATTTTTGCAGCCCGCTATTCATCAACCCGTCGTCGATACGGGACAATTGCCTGGCATTCATCCCACGCTGCGGGGCTTGATCAATGGCATCCACCCATCTCTGGATCGCCCGATTGTAAAATGCCTGGTCGCCTGCGAGCAGGACATGCCGGTAAATCCAGAACAAGGGAGCCGGAAGCGGCTTGGAAATTTCCGCCGGATCTTTCAATTGTGGCCTGCCCAGTATGTACCAAGACGCCTTGTTGCCACGGGAAAGCGTCTCAAAGAATTGATTGAAGAAACCCCGTTCGCTACGAAGCGCAGGGGACATGCTTTGAACCAAATCAAGCGGGGCCAACGCCTGTTCGAAATCGCTGAGATCAGAGTCTGTCCAGGAATGCGTTTTGACACCCAGGTTAATAAGCGCCAATCCTATGCCATCCATAGTCATTTCAACTAAAAACGAAATCAAACGGGGTTCGCCCCTTGCCGTTTTAGCTAATCGCCAGGTGGTTAAAGTGTCGCGCCGGAAGGCTTCCGTCCGTCCCAATTCCAACTCCGCTCTCGCGCGCATAGACAATACCTGTCCCGCCATCATCAAGTAGCTGAGATGCTGATCGAACTCGATGTTGAAACCGTCTTCGTAGTTAGCTGGAAATCGCGCGCCGGGCCGCTGCCCAAGTTGTTCGATGCGGGAAATCACCGGCTCGGAATAGGCCAGCACGGAAAGGGCAAACTCTGCGGCGCGCTTTCGTTCCTGCGGGGTCTTTTTCTCTATTTCCAGCCAGGGTTTTCTGGCAACTGAGAATTGTTGTTTCGAAGCGTCGATCGGCGCAAATTCCGGGAACTTCGCTTCCAGCGATTGGCGTTCCGCATCGGTTAATAGTAATAGCACAAGGCCGTCGATTTGGCGCTGTCCCTCAGGCAGCCGGGGGGCTGCGGATTTGAATCCCGCAGGGTGGGGCTGCTCAACCAAATCCGTCAGCTCCATCCATAAAGGATCAGCAAAAAAGTTCTGCTCGTCGGGAATCGGCGGGGGAATGAATTCGGCGAGCGAAAGCTTTTCGCCCTTGGCGAGCAGTTCTTTCTTCGTCCGGTCCCAGTTGCGGCGGCCCTCGAAGGACAGGCAGGCGAGCACCAGGGCAAGAATGGTAAGCAGACATGCTGCCGGGAAAATCGCGATCCGAATAATCCGCCACACGAGGACGAAAGGGAAAATCGCGATCCGGACCATCCGACGCACGCCGACCATCTGGTTGGCCCAAAAAACCGGCCATCGCGCCGCGAGATGTCGGGCGATGCTCCAGGGCTGCTGAGGGGAGCGTTTTTGAGGTTCGTTCATAACGTTCGTAGCATGGGCATCCTGCCTATGCCTCGACCCATCGGCAGGATGCCGATGCCACGGTAGGTTTGGAATTGTTCATAGTTTTCGGCGTTCGATCCAGACGACCGGAGCGGGGTCAAAGTTATCGGCCAGAAGGATGTCGCGTGCCCGGAGATAGGCGGCATAATATTCGGTGGAGATTTCGACGGGTTTCATTCCCGCCGGGGTGACGGCGTAGAGAGCTTCGCCGCGCGGACCGGAGAAACTCAGCAGGGCGATGACGATCCAGCAGGCGGCCAGCGCGCCCCAGGCATAGGGATGAGGCCAGAGGAGATTGCGGAGTGCGGAGTGCGGATCGCGGATTAAAAGAAGGGACGAAGCGAGTGGCCAACTGGGGCTTTGCGCCTTTGCGGCGGCGAGGATTTCGGTGCGCCACTCCGATGGGATCGGACGCGGAGGGGTTTCTTTCAGGCGTTTTTCAAGCGGAGTCATTGTATTTCCTCGTAAACAGGACGCAGGGCGTCCCGAAGTTTGTCTATGCCGTAGCGATATCGGCTGGCGGCGGTGTTTGGGGAGAGCTCAAGCGTTTCCGCTATTTGCTCGAAGGTTAATTCCTCCCAGAGTTTCAAATGAAGCACCGCGCGCTGTTCGGCGGGCAATACGGTCATCGCCTAGGCAAGGGCCTGCCGGAAATGCTCTTCATCGGGGCTGGCCGCCTGCTCAAATAGATCGATGTTCTCCATCTCCAGCGCATGGCGGTTGCGCACGGTTTGCCGCCGATGCTGGTCGATGACCATACGATAGGCCATCTTCATGAGGAACGCGCGGGGATTGCGGAAGCCGCGAAGCAGGCCGGGTTCGCGGGCGAGGCGGCAGAAGATTTCCTGCAACACGTCCTTGGTGTCGGCCTCGGAGCGCGTGAGATTGAGCGCAAAGGCGAAAAGCGCGGTGCTGTGCGCGTCGTAAAGCGCTTCGATGTCCACGCGGGGGTCGCTCATATCAATGGCAAGACGCGCAAATGGCGTTGATTTGTCTATTTGTCTGTCTGTGGCCGGGTGCGGCGTTAGCGTTCCTGAACACGTGACGAATCCGGGAAGCTCAATGGATTGCCCGCGAAACACGCGAAAGGACGCGAAAAATGGAACTGATTATGTAAAGACGAGGTAGCCAAGGCCGGTATGGAAACGCATCGCCAACAGTAAAAGGAACATCACCGACGATCAATCCTCACCTTCCCTGTCTTATATTTCGCGTTTTTTCGCGTGTTTAGCGGGCAATATCTGTTTTGGTTTTCTTGAACCCGTGACGAATCCCTACGAATCCGACCGACTTCTCGCCGAATACCTCCTCTTCCACTACGGCGCGGATGCCGAGATTCTAGGCAAGCTGCCCGGTCCGCGCGAGGCGCTGAGTTTTCCCCGCCGCTCGGTCAGCGAACTCATCGGGCCCATGCAGCGCGATTCCCGCGCCCTGGATCTCGGCTGTGCCGTCGGTCGTTCCAGCTTTGAACTCGCCCGCTATGCCTCCTCCGTCACGGGCATTGATTTTTCCGCACGGTTCATTGCCGCAGCCGAGGAACTCAAAACCAATGGCTCATGCGAAAGCACCCGCCGCCTCGAAGGCAGCCTTACCGCGCCATTCATCGCCAAAGTTCCCGCCGGCATTGAGTGTGCCCGTGTCACATTCGAGACCGGTGACGCCATGAACCTCCGCCCCGGCCTCGCCGGCTTCGACGCCGTGCTCGCGGCCAACCTCATCTGCCGCCTGCCCGAACCGCGCAAATTCCTCGACCGCCTGCCCCAACTCGTCAAACCCGGCGGTCAGTTGCTCCTCACCACGCCCTTTACGTGGCTGGAAGAATTTACTCCGCGCGCCAATTGGCTCGGCGGCGATGGCCGGCGTTCCTTCGACGTTCTCAAGGAAATCCTCACCCCGCATTTCGAATTGCAAACCAGCAAGGACCTGCCCTTTCTCATCCGCGAGCATGAGCGCAAATTCCAATATGGCATCGCGCTGGGCAGTCGCTGGATGCGCCGCCAGTCTGCTCCTTAGCGGCCCCTCCTTCCTCAGCACCCATCCCGTGGACGCCCACCGCATCAGCGAACTGCAAAGACACCTGCCGCAAGCCCTGGCGGAATATCAGCAGGCCAGGCGATGATCATTTGGTGCCCGCGAAACACGCGAAAAAGACGCGAAAATATGCAGACCGGATGAGATCGGCTAGACGAGTGCGGCGATTGGGTTTGCACCGAGTGTTACAACCCGTTTCTTTCCATCAACTCCAATGCGAATGGAAACGCTTGATTTTGGCGTTATCGTTTCCTTCTTTCTTTCGCGTCTTTTCGCGTGTTTCGCGGGCATCATTCTGAATAGATCAACCGCATGACTGATTGGGAACACCGCTATCGTTCCGGCGACACACCGTGGGAAAAAGGCAGCGCCCATCCCGCGCTCACTGCCTGGCTCGCGCGAAACTCCTTCACCGGGCGCATCCTCGTGCCCGGCTGCGGTTCCGGGCATGACGTGCGCACTCTCGCCGCCACCGGCGCGGAAGTGATCGGTTTCGATCTCGCGCCCTCCGCCGTGGAGGCCGCCCTGCGATTCCCCCGCGTCGGGCGGGAATCCTATGTCCAGGGCGACTTTTTTGCCCCGCCCGAGGAGTGGACTGGAACCTTCGACGGCATTTTCGAACACACCTGCTTCTGCGCCATCGCCCCCGACCGGCGGTCGGATTATGCCGCCTCGGTGGCGAAGCTCCTGAAACCCGGCGGACGCCTCCTCGCCATCTTTTACCTCGATCCCGGCCACGATGGCGACGGTCCGCCCTACGGATGTTCCCCCGGCGAACTGGAAAAGCTCTTTTCCCCGCAATTGCGCCTGATCGAGCAACAAATAGACCTCCCCACCCATCCCGGCCGCGAAGGTCGGGAAATGCTGCGCGTGCTTTCGAAGTGCGCGACCACGGCCGAGGTGTGGTAGCCGATTGCCTCCAGTCGTTCATTGTCCACCTCGTACGGCCAGCCCGGCGGCGACGAGCGAAGCAATCACGACGCTGTACATCCGGGCGCCCGCAAACCTTAAAAAATTAATCCCATGTTTATTTCCAAAGTCATCATCCCCGTCGCCTTCTCGGCGGCATTCGTTGCACCCCTCGCCCTCGCCCAGACCACCCCTGGCACAACCACCACGATCCAGGCTGTTCCAGCCACTGTCGAGTCGCAAACCACCACCACGATCGGCCAGATCAGCGAGATGTCGCCCGATGCGCTGATTATCAGCACGGGAAATGCAGCCGCTCCCATTCGGTATTCCAGTTCCGCCAGCACCATTTTTGTCGATGAAACCGGCCGCAGCGTCTCGCGCGAATTGGTTACGACTGGTCTGCCTGTGACCGTGCATTATTCACGTGCCGGCGATCGCTTGGTCGCCGACCGCGTGATCGTCCGCCGGCAAACCAGCACAACGACCGCCGCGCCGACGGTAATTGAAAGAAACACAACCGTCACAGCGCCACCGGTCGTGGTGGAGAAGCCCGTGTATGTAGATCGCCCCGTGGCAGTGGAGAAGAAGGTGTACGTCGATCGCCCTGTGGCGGTGGAGAAGAAGGTGTTCGTCGATCGCCCTGTTGTCGTGGAGAAGCAGGTGCCTGTCATTGTCGAAAAAGAAGTCCCTGTCGTCGTCCCGGCACCCGTCGCCGTGAAGAAAACCACCACCACGACCACCACGACCAAAAAGGAAGACAAGGGTCTCTTTGATTGAGCCCGGAGTCAGGCCAACAGCCGGATCAGAGCCGTGACATTAAGAACGGCCTTTGGCACGAATGAGGTGGCGTCCACCCACTCCTGAACCTTGCTGCCGTCGGGCGAGTGTTCGGAGCAATGGGATTGGTCGCCGCGGGGGCCGAGGCCGTCCAGGGTGGGGAAATAGTTCCAAAGCACGTTGCCGTCGCTCAGGCCGCCGCGTTCCTGCCGGTCAACCCGAAAGCCCAGATCTCGGCCGGCCTCCTGCCAATGTAAAAGCAGATTTTCGGTGGCGGGATTGGTGGGCCATGGGTCGCTTTCGTGATCAACCGTAATCGTGACGCGGCAGGGGTGACCGTTTTGGCTGCCAGTCGTGGGATCGCCGTCGCCGGCAAGGGCCAGGATGGCGGCTTTGGCGCGTTGGTAAACCTCGGGGGAAAAGGTCCTCATTTCCAACTCGGCGCTGGCGGCGTGGGGGACGCGGTTCGCCACGGTGCCGCCGGCACAGGAGCCGACATTGACGGTGAGGCCGGCGGCATAATCGGTGAGGGCATGGAGTTGGGTGAGGGTGAGGGCGAGCTGGGAGATGGCGTTGGCCCCGCGCGGGTGCTGACTGCCGGCATGAGCTCCGCGGCCTTCGACTGCGACGCGGAAGGTGGCGCGGCCTTTGCGGGCGGCGACCAGGGCGAAGTTTTCATCATCCGCGCCATCGGCCTCGAAGAGCAGGCAGGCGCGGGTGTCGGCGGGGAGTTCGGCCCGGCACAATTCACCGAAATGTCCGGAAAGGGTTTCTTCACTGGAGTTGAGCAAGATGACCCAATTTGTGTTCTCGAAGGTGCCCGGATCGGCGTGGCGCAGCGCAGAAAGGGTGAGATAAATAAGGGCGGTGCCGCCCTTGATGTCGTTCGTGCCGGGTCCGTAAATGCGGGTGCCTTCCCGCCGCCAGGCAAAGGCGTTGCGGCGTTCTTCCTCCTCGGGAAAAACGGTGTCGAGATGCGAGATGAGGGCGACAGTGGCGGCCCCGGGCAACTGCGGGCGCTTGAGGACGAGGTGGCGTCCGTAGCCGGGGAGGGCTCCTGGGAAAAACGCCGGACGGAAGCCAAGGGGGGCAAAAACATTGGCCGTGACTTCGCCAAGACGATTCACCCCGGCGGCGTTCTCGGTGAAGCTGTTGATGGCGACCATTTGCCGCAGGATTTCCAGCGTTTCCGGAAGCTGTTGTTCGCAATACGTGGTGAGATTCATGGTTTAACCTGGAAGCGAATTTTCACCACCAAGGCACCAAGAGCACAAAGAGGGAAGACTGTAGATTCTTTTGTACTTCTCTTTCTATTTCCTGTCCTTGTCTTAGTGATCTTTGTGTCTTTGTGGTTTAATATGATTGCGCCGCGCGGCAGGCGAACGATGGTGCATGGCATGCGGGAAGCCGGGACGCTCGCACAGAACACGAATCATGAACAGCCCTTCTCCGCTAACGGCCCCCACCCTGGATCTTGCCGTTCGCGTCGGCTGTCACCTCGTTTACCAGACCAGCGCACCCACACCGGCCTTGGTCAATTTCAAGCCGCGGCAAGACGCCTACCAATCCATCCGGCAGGAGAGCATGCAATTCGAACCCGAGCTGGCGGCGACGGAGTTCGAAGACGATCACCTCAATATTGTTTACCGCCTGGTCATGAATCCCGGCCGCAACGTCCTGCGCTACGACGCCATCGTGATGGTGCCGAGCCTCACCGAGAATTTCGCCTGGCGGGACGAACCGATCCCTCCGCATGAACTGCCTGCTTCTGTCCTGCGCTACACCTTGCCCACACGCTATTGCGACACCGACAAGCTGCTTAATTTTGCCTGGGAAAACTTCGGCCATCTCCCGCACGGGCTGGCCCGCGTGCTCGGCATCTGCGACTGGCTGCATAAAAACATCGAATACCGCACGCTCTCGGGCAGTCCGAATATTTCCGCCCACGACGTGATCGAACGCCGCTACGGCGTCTGTCGCGATCTGGCCCACACCGCCGTCGCGCTTTGCCGCAGTTTTAATCTGCCTGCGCGTTACGTCAGCGGCTACGTGCCGGATATCGCTTTTCCCGATCCCGGCGTGCCCAATGACTTCCATGCCTACTTCGAGGTCTGGATGGGCGGACGCTGGCAGGTTTTTGATGCCCGCTATAATTTCCCACGCATCGGCCGAGTCCGCATGTCCGCCGGTTACGACGCGGTGAATTGCGCCTTCACCACCGTTTATGGGCAGGCGGACCTGACCCATTTCGAGGTCTGGTCGTATCAAATCGACCCTGCCGAGGTGAGCATCGGTGATCCGATTGATCTTTCCAGGCGGCTTTGCGGCACCACCCAAATCCGGTGGCCGGTCTCGCGCGTGACGGCCTAACCGCGGCGTTGGAGTTCACGCTTTAGCGTGTTCCGCCCAGGACAGCCTAATGACTGGTCTCCAGCTTAGCGGCTCTTGACAACGCATCCTTCGCGGAAGACCAATCCTCCATGAAAGTTTCCGCCCTCGCTCTCACCGCCCTGCTCGCTTCTTCCGGCATGATTTTTACTGCTCCTCTGCAGGACATCCCTTTCAAAACCACGGACGGCAAGGACGCCTCCCTGAAAGACTATGCGGGCAAGGTCGTCCTAGTGGTCAATGTCGCCTCGAAATGCGGGATGACCAAGCAATACGCTGCGCTGGAGGAGCTTTACAAAAATTACAGCCCGCAGGGTTTTGTGGTGCTGGGATTTCCCTGCAACGACTTTGGTGGTCAGGAGCCCGGGACGATTGAGGAGATCAAGGAATTTTGCACCACGAAGTATGCGGTGACGTTTCCGATTCTCGACAAAATCCACGTGAAGGGACCGGAACAAGCCCCGCTTTACGCCGCACTGAGCGGACCCGAGGCGAAATTCCCCGGCGACACGAAATGGAACTTCGGGAAATTCCTCATCGGCAAGGACGGAGAGGTGATCGCACGTTTCGAGCCCAAGACCACCCCCAATGATCCGGCGGTGGTCGCGGCGGTGGAGACGGCGCTGCGCTAGGGCGCGTTGTCCCTAACGCGTCGTGGCTGATGGGTCTTGGGATCGTGTTTCCCGAACTGGCCAGGTGCTGGGAAGCGCAATGGTAATACGCAGGATGACGGCATAGGCGGGAGTGCTTTCTGTCGCCTCGACCAACTGCAAGATTTGGGGATAATTATCCCATAGCGTAGCGCCGCCATCGTAGCTGATATTGAGTGGTTTATTCTCTCCGATTACACCCTGATGCCGAAAAGACAGCGTTGCATCGATCGTCCATCCGTCGGGTCCCACAATAGGTTCGATCGCAAAAGAACTTCCCGAGGCATCGTGCGGTAATTCGGGCGCTTTGACTTTGGAATTTTCGGTGTCTGGCTTGCTTGCGATTGCTTTGCCTGTTCCAGATGTGGCTGTCGCAGTCAGTCCGGATCTGGAAACCACTTCCATGGAGAAAATCTCCCTCCAAGACTCTCCGGCTTGTTTTTTGAGTTCTGCAAAAGTTGGAGCAGGCCTTCCAAAACGGTTTTTCGGAGTTCCGAGCGAGACGATAGAAATCTCATTTCGAAGGTTCATGGACATCCCTCCACAAGTGTCACCAAGAAGCGCATCAATAATGTCGAGGTTTTCCTGCGTGTTTCGAACGAAGACAATACTTCCGTCATAGACGTAAATAGCTTCGCTGCCCCGTGGAAATGGGACCGCTTGAGCTTCGAGGAATTTTTTCACGTCATAAACGCTTTCAGAGAGATGAGAGCCTTTCTCGCCAAGGGATTTAACGCCGGGAGCAGGCTTAATTTTATTCCACTGGTCGGATTTGTCCGGGTGCATGGAAAACATTCCGGGAGGCACGGAATACACCTTCGGTGTCAGTTTGGGGATGGGTGGTTCCTCCGTCTGCGCGTGAATATGCAAGGCCAATCCAAAATACACCACAGCAAGGAATGTGAGGGTGGTTTGTGTCATTACTCGCAGTTCTTGATCCCGACCCTATTTCATGGATGATCCGCGGGCAATCTTCCTCACCTATGAAAAAACGAGCTTTTGGCAAAACCGGCATTGATTTTTCCGAAGTGGGCTTGGGCTGTTGGCAGCTGGGCGGGGCGGACTGGGGCGACGTGTCGGAGCAAGAGGCGCTCGACATCCTGGCTGCTGCGGTGGACTCCGGGGTGACTTTTCTCGATGTGGCGGATGTCTATGGCAGCGGACGCAGCGAGGAGTTGATCGGAAAATTTCTCAAACAACGTTCCGAAAAAATCTTTGTGGCGACCAAGCTCGGCCGCACGGCGGATTTGTATCCGGATAAATACACCGAGGCGGGCTTGCGCACTGCGACGGAGGCTTCGCTCCGCCGTCTCGGGGTGGAAACGATTGATCTTACGCAGCTCCATTGCATTCCGCTGGAAGTGATGCGGCAGGGGGACGTCTTCGCATGGCTGCGCAAGTTGCAGCGGGAGGGGAAAATCCGGCACTTCGGCGCAAGTGTGGAATCCATCGAGGAGGCGCATGTTTGCCTGGAGCAGACGGGGCTGGCCTCGCTGCAAATCATCTTCAATATTTTCCGGCAGCGACCGATCCTGGAGTTGTTTCCGACGGTGAAAGAAAAGGGCGTGGCCATTATCGTGCGACTGCCGCTGGCCAGCGGACTGCTCTCGGGCAAGTTCACCAAGGATACAGTCTTCGGCGAAAACGATCACCGGAATTACAACCGCGACGGAAAGGCCTTCAATGTGGGCGAGACGTTTGCCGGGCTTCCCTTCGACAAGGGGGTGGAACTGGCGGAGGAGATGAAGGTTTTTGTGCCGGATGCACTGAGCATGGTGCAGATGGCTCAGCGATGGATCCTGGATTTCGAGGAAGTGTCGGTGGTCATTCCCGGAGCCCGCACGGTCGAGCAGGCGCGGGAGAATGCCTCGGTCTCGAAATTGCCGGGATTGACGCCGCAACTGCACGAGCGCCTGGCGCGATATTACCGCAGCGAGGTGCAGCCAAACATCCGCGGGCCGTACTAAAAGGCCGGTAGAATTTACCGTGGAGGACATGGAAAGCGTGAAGGTGACACGGGAGGAATTGACGGAAAAGGTGATCGGTTGTGCTATCGCGGTTCATCGCGAGTTAGGGCCGGGATTGTTGGAGTCTACATATGAGCAATGTCTGGCGCGGGAATTGAGTTTGAATGGAGTCAGGTATGAGATGCAGGTGCCGCTTGCTGTGGATTACAAAGGGGTGCGGATTGATTGCGGCTACCGGATTGACCTGCTGGTGGAAGGCCGTCTTTTGCTTGAATTGAAAAGCGTCGAGCGCGTTGCCCCCATACACGAAGCGCAGATCCTCACGTATCTCAAACTTTCCAAAGTGCCACAGGGGCTTTTGATCAATTTCAATGTCTGCCGACTGCTCGACGGCTTGAAAAGCTACCTCAATACCCCTTCGCCTTCCTCTCCATCTTGAATTCAGAAAAAATTACACCGTGGAGGGCATGGAGAACATGAAGGTATCACAGGTGATTGAAGGGGGTGGTCTGCTGGACTGCTGTTGCTGTCTATCGTTGGACTTGTTTATCTCTTCATGAACTTCATGTCCTCCACGGTGATAAATCTTCCGCGATGAAAACCGGTGTTCGTGTTGTGATCGCGCTGTTTTTTATCGTCACCGGGGTGATGCATTTTGTGAACCCGCAGCCGTTTGTGGAAATCGTTCCGCGGTATCTGCCGACTCCGCTTCTGCTCGTCTATGTCAGCGGGTTTTTTGAGATCGCGGGAGGAATGGGATTATTCCTTCCCCGAGTGCGGCGTTGGGCCGCGTGGGGTTTGATCGCGTTGCTGGTGGCGGTTCTTCCTGCCAATGTCTTCATGCTGACCGATCATCCTTTTATGGCGGGCCAGCGCGTTCCGGAATGGATGCTCTGGCTCAGGCTTCCGCTGCAAGGGGTGCTGATGGGATTGATCTGGTGGACCTCGTGCGAACGGCGGGGTTTTGTCCGTGGACAAGGCCGCAAAGATGGGTAAAATCCCCCGTTCTCATGCGAATCCGTTTACTCATCCTCGCCACCACCATCATCCCACTCACTATCATGGCTCAAACTGCTCTCGAAAAAGGGGAAGCATTCCTCAAACAAAACGCCACGCAGGAAGGGGTCGAAACCACGGCCTCCGGTCTGCAATACAAAGTGCTGACCGAGGGAACCGGTAAAACCCCGAAGGCCACGGACACCGTGGAAGTGAATTATCGCGGCACGTTGATTGACGGCACGGAATTCGACAGTTCCTACAAACGGAATCAGTCCATTTCGTTCCCGCTGAACGGTGTCATCCCCGGCTGGACCGAGGGTGTGCAGCTCATGAAAGAAGGCGCGAAGTATCAGTTCACCATTCCGGCCAAGCTGGCGTACGGCTCGCGCGGCGCGGGTGGGGCGATCGGACCCGACGAGACGCTGATCTTCGAGGTCGAGCTGATCAAGGTGAAGTAGGCGGGTGTTGAAAGTTTATACCTACGCCAAGTGCGACACCTGCCGGAAGGCGGTGAAATTTTTGCGCGGGAAGGGGACAAAATTTCAGGAAATCCCGATTCGGGAAACGCCGCCGTCGTTGTCCGAACTCAAGGCCATGTTACAGGCTCAGGGTGGTGAAATGCGGAGGTTGTTCAACACATCCGGCGTCGATTACAAGGCGCTGGGGCTGTCGGCCAAGTTACCCGGGCTCAGCGAAGCGGAGGCTTTGAAGCTGCTGGCGGGCAATGGCAACTTGGTCAAACGGCCTTTCGTAGTTGGTAACGATGTGCATCTCGTCGGGTTCAAGGAAGACGAGTGGCGGGTGGTCAACTGGTAGAAAGTAGAAGCGACCTCCGGTCGCTTGCTCGTGTTCAAAAGCGGCCGGGAGGCCGCTTCTACTTTATCTTGCCACGAGAGGATGCTCGGCGAGCAACCCGAGCGATTTTTGTAGAAGGCTTCTGCCCGGCTCCATGCGGTGCCAGGTTGAGGCCCCGGACGGGTGCGGCAGCGGGATGAGATCGGCGGCGTGGCCGTGATAGTTTATGGACCATTTTTGGCCGACGACGGCGGCGAGGGAATTGAATTCGAGGAATTGCGAGATGGCCAGCTTGCCGACGGGCAGGACGAGTCGCGGCTGGAGGATTTCGAATTCGCGCTGCAGCCATTGCGAACAGTTGGCGATTTCGGTTTCGTCGGGCACGCGGTCGCCACCTTTGGGATTCTTGCCGGGGAAGCAGCGGCAGACGGCGGCGAAGTACATGCGGTCGCGGGTGGTTTCCTCATCCCAGCCCAGGGCGGATTCGATCCAGCGAAAGAGGGTTTTTCCCGCCGTCCAGGCAAAAGGCCGGCCGAGCACGGGCTCCTTTACGCCGGGAGCCTGACCGACGAGGAGAATGCGGCTGGCGGTCGGGCGGCCGATGACGACCGGTTTGAACATGGCGGGGCATCTCCGACAGGCGCTCAGGCGGCGCAAATGGGTTTCGATCGCGGTCGTCATCCGAACACGATGGAGAGCATGCGGAAGGCGAGGTAACCGGCGGCCAGGGCGATGAGCAACACGAGGCTGAGAAGGACGGCGAGCAGGATGATGAGAAACGTCCAGTCGCCCGCCGTGGACACGTGGGCGTGGTTTTCGTACTTGGTCAGCAGACGGTAGTTTCTTTGGTTTGATTTGAACCACGCAGAAAAAAGATCCCCCACTCCGGGAAGGGCACCGACGAGGGAATTGAGGAGGAGGTTGGCGGCCATGCGCACGAGCACCACACGCGGCACCCCGGCGCGAAAAGCGCGGATGAGTATGATGGAAGAAAACGCGGTGGTGGAGGTGTCGCCAACGCCGGGAATGAGTCCGATGATCGGGTCGAGTCCGATGCGGTGTTTGGTGCCGGGGATGGGAATCAGGTCATCGAGAATGTAGGCGAGCATGCGGGTGAATTCCTGCTCGCGCGAGAGCGGTGGCTGGGCGGGCATCACCTCGACTTCGATTTCTTTGATCTTTGTTTCCACAGCGCATTCATCGCATGAGTTTGGCCGGTCGCAAGTTTTCCGCAGGATGGAAGGTTGCACTTTTTTTCTCCCGCGCTACGAAGGGAGGTCATGAAGGTTCCTTTTCTGTGTCTTTCGGCGGCAGTCCTGCTCTCGGCATGCTCGACCACCAGCAGGACCGTGCGACCGACGGCGCAGCAGCTAAAGTTGGACACTTATGCCACGCAATATCTGGGGGCGAACAACCGGGTGGTGACCAAGCTCACCCAGGCGGCGAAAGCGCAGGGCGGTGGGTACTGGAAGGGCGAGGGCTTGAGCGGAGCCCCTTCCATCGTGATTGATCTGGGCAGCCAGGAGGCCCGTTTTTACAAGGGCGGCGAGTTGGTGGGCATGTCCCCCATTTCTAGCGGGCGCGAGGGCTACAGAACGCCGACGGGCAGCTTCAGCATCATTCAAAAAAATGCGGACCACCATTCCAACCTTTACGGCGACTATGTGGATTCCGCCGGCAACGTGGTGGTAAAAAACATCGGCATTCAGGAAGACCGCCGGCCGGCGGGAACCTCGTTCCGCGGCGCGCCCATGCCGTATTTCATGCGCATCACGGGTGGAGTGGGGATGCACGCAGGCTATTTGCCCGGTGTGCCTGATTCCCACGGCTGCATCCGCATGCCCAAGGAGATGGCGGAGATTTTTTATGCAAACGTCTCGAACGGAACGCCGGTGCAGGTGACCCATTAGCGGGTGGGGCGGACAAATGTCACGCCGACCGGCAGGCCGGCTTCCGCGCTTTGGCCAGTTGGCGATAGTTTTCCGGTGGACGGATCAACTTGGAGCACGGTGATTTTGTTGTCTTTTTGTCCGGCCACCACGATCCACTTTCCGGTGGGATCAATGTCCATGCCGCGGGGAATTTGCACGCCAGCGGGGGCATTCTCCACGAGCGTCAGTTTTCCATCCTCGCCGATGGCATACACGGCAATGATATCGTCGCCCCGACTGGAGACGTAGAGCCATTTTCCGGAGGGATGGCAGACGATCTCGGCGGTGGTGACACCCTCAACCGGTCCGCTGGCGTCGGTCGAGGTGGGAAGGGTTTGCAGCGCCGTGAGAACACCGGTGGCGGAGTCGAGGGAAAACGAGGTCACGCTGAGCCCCATTTCGTTATTCGCGAAAACGAAACGCCCTCCGGGATGAAAGGCAAGATGACGCGGGCCACTGCCGGGGGGGACGAGGCCGGCGGGCGGCTCCGTGGGAGTGAGGGTACCTTTTTCTTCATCGAAGCGAAAGCTCCAGACCTTGTCGGAACCGAGATCGCAGGCAAAAACGAAACGATCATCCGCCGTGGTATAAACAGAATGGGCGAAGGGTTTTTGCTGACGCTTGGGGTCTGGGCCGGAACCGCTGAATGACACCGTGGCGGTTGGCTCTCCCAGGGAGCCGTCGGCCTGGACAGGGAAGCAGGTGATATTTCCGCCCCCGTAATTGGCGACGAAAACGTATCGGCCTTTGGAATCCATCGAGACGTGGCACGCCCCGTTGCCGCTGGAAGGACGGACGTTCAGCGCCCGCAGCGTGCCATCGTCCTTCACCGCAAACGCTCCCACGGCCCCGCCGCCGGATTCCATGACGGCATAAAGAAATTTTCCATCGGGCGAAGGTGCGACGAAACTCGGATTATTCGCCTCGGTCGCCAGGGTGAAAGGGCCCAGTTTCCCGGAGTCCGAGTCTAGTCTCCCCAAGTAAATCCCCTTGCTGGAGGAATTGTTGGTATAGGTGCCAAGATAAAAAACCGCCTCGCGGCCATGAGCAGATGTGAGCATAATGGTAAAAAGAAGGGCTGATTTGAGGAGGCGTTCTGGCCGGGATGACATGGCACACCTTAAGCGGAATTCCCCCTCGCCACGCAACCAAATCCCCCCGTGGCAGCGTATCTCTAGTATGATCCGACTGCTTTTTCTTCTCGTGGCCGCCCTGACCGGCTGCGCCACGCGCCCGGCGGTGGTGTCCGCCCCATCGGTGGATTTGCCCCGTTACATGGGTGATTGGTTCGTGATTGCGAACATTCCCTATTGGGCGGAAAAAGACTGCCATGGCTCGATTGAGCGCTACCGTCTGCAGCCGGACGGGCTCATCGATACGACCTTCCTTGCTCGCAAAGGCGGGTTTGAAGGAAAGAAGATCGCGGCTAAAAGTGTGGCGCGAGTGACCGACCCTCAGAGCAACGCCCAGTGGCAGGTTCTGTTCCTCGGTGGCCTAGTCAAAGTTCCGCTGGTCATCCTGGACGTCACCCCGGATTACCGATCCGCCGTGGTCGTGACGCCGGATCGCAAACTGGCTTGGATTTTCCATCGCGACCCGGTGATGCCGGCGCGTGACTACGAGGCTGCAGTAGAAATGCTAAAGGCTAATGGCATCAAGGTTGACCGCCTCGCGCTTGTTCCGCAAAAGGCGGTTGCCGATTAAAAGATCATCGGACGTTTTTTCCCGCAGTTTCCAGCCAATGGGTGAGGAAAAATTGCTTTTGCATAGGAAGGAACGTTTCCGCGTGACCGATGATCGGGCGGATGGTCGTCATCATCTGGAGCGAGACGACGATGTAAATGACCATCCAAACGCTCAGGTTGCCTTTAGCAGAAGGATCGGCCAGAGAGGCACATTTAGCCAGCAGACCCAGTCCAAACCAAAGGGCGACAGTCCAGAAAAGGAGATGGAGGAAGCCCATCAGGCCGATCGAATCCGTTGATTGGGAGAAAACCCAGGCGACAGGTGCGAAACTGATTAACAACAAGGCGGTGAGACTGGACGAGGCAATTAGCATGCCCGCCACCTGACGCAGGTGAACACTCGCACCGCTGAGACAGAGAAAAATATACAAACTGGGCAGGCAGATCAGGACGCTCAACAGCGATCCTACGATGATCTTGACGGGGGCGATCCAGAGTTGACTGCCGCCGATCAGGCTTCCGACCACAACGCCATAGATCCCCAGGGAGAAAACCATGATCAGGGCGAGAGCAAAGGCGATGGAGGCGGCGCGACCGCCGTTGATTTCCCAGATGATGCTACCGGGATGTTTGAGCAGCGTTTCCAAGATAGACAGCAGGTTACGCCGTCCTTGCATGGGGGCATAGTCATAGCGGTTGGCCTTGGTTGTTGCAGGTTGCGGAGGGTCGAGCGGAGGAGGTTGCGGATGTTCGGTCATGGCGGGTGTTTTGTGGTGATTAACTCAACGAAAGAGGTGTAGGATGGAAGCCCACACGACTTCAAAGAAATTTCCGCGCAGGGGGTTGGGCCTGAGAAATTCCACGGGAAGTCCCGGGTTTCCAATGAACGGCCGGAGAATCCAGGATATCTGGCTGCCGAGGAGGAGATTTCCACCCAGCCAGGCGAGCAGCACCGTCCAGGCCGTGGCCGTGTTCCCGGTGACATGTCGTAGGAACAGGAGCAGGCGGTGATTGCCGATCACTCCGGCGAAAGCGATGAGACTGACATGGGCCAGTAAAGTCAGGCTATGGCCGGTGAGGGAGTTGGCGTTGCTCAGCGGAGGGGTGTTCCACAGCAAGAACAGCATGATGGGAGCAAATGCCGCTAGGATGATTGCTACGATGGTGAAACTCATCAGGATCGCCAGCATCGTCTGGCGAAAGCCCAGTCCGGCACCAAGGACCAGCGCGAGGCAGCCATTGAGTAAAGCATTGCCGCCGCAAGTAAGGAAAATGAGCAGGGGAAACTTTATCGCGGTGAAGAGCGACTGGGTCGCATCCCGCCACAAGCCGAGCGTGATCCCATAGCATGCGCCGCCACTGACGATCGTTGCGCAACAGATGAGCGGCCAACGCCAGCCCGATTCACAAGTCCAAGCGGCGAGCTTCTGTGGATCGCCCGCCAGCAGGGCGTGAAACCTTTCTCGAAGATCAACCACGCCACAATCATGGCTGCGGCAGATGAAGACGTGAAGAAAGATTTGTGAAACCCCGTGAAATCACAGGGCTCGTCCACGCCAAGTCACGCTTTCGTCGTGTAGCACATCTCGTAGGAAAAAAGTTCCTCCGGAAGGAAGAAACGCTTGAGTTCGATCTCCGCGTTCTCCGCAGAATCGGAAGCGTGCGTGACATTCACCATCACATCCACGCCGAAATCACCGCGAATCGTGCCTTTCTCCGCCTTTTTCGAGTCGGTTGGGCCGAGCAAAGCGCGCACCTTTTCCACGGCGTTCTCTCCCGCGAGGGCGAGGGCGACGACGGGGGTGGATTGCATGAACGTTTCCACTTCGGGAAAGAATGGCTTGTCCGCAATGTGGGCGTAATGTTCCCGCAGCAACTCTTGGCTGGCGGTGAACATTTTGCAGCCGCGAATTTGAAACCCCGCACCCTCAAATCGCTTGATGACCTCACCGACTTTCCGGCCGGCAACACAATCGGGTTTCAACAAAATAAGCGTGGTTTGCATAGGGCGAGTGAATCTAGCGGCCTTGGGGTCGGGGAAAAGCAGAAATTCTGGGGCGGCGCTTATTCGAGTTGGTCTTCGGGGAAGGGTGCACGGGAGGAGAGGCGTTCGATGCGGCGGATTTTGCGCAGTACTGTTTCGGTGGGTTTTACCGGGGACCATTCGAGTGGATTGGGCAGGATCGCGGCCAGGGAGATCATCTGGCGGTCGCTGAGTTGGGCCGGCTTTTTGCCAAAATATTCGTCCGAGGCCGCGCCGACTCCATAGATGCCAGGTCCGAGTTCGATATTGTTGAGATAGAGTTCCAGGATGCGCGGTTTGCTGAGCAGGAGTTCCATCCACACGGTGTAATAGGCCTCGAGCGCCTTGCGTACGTAGGAACGGCCCTGCCAGAGAAACACCGAACGGGCGCATTGCATGGTGATGGTGGAAGAGCCGCGGATGCCTTTTCCTGTCTTTCTCGCTTCCGCTAAGGCCAGACGCATTTGGGGCAGGTCGAACCCGTCATGCTGGAAAAAGGCCTGGTCCTCCGAGGCCCAGATATAATGGATGAGCTCCACGGGAATCTGTTCGATCGGAGTCCAGCACCGGGGAACCTCCGGCCATTTTTTCCCAGACCAACCGGCTTCCATGCGGCGCTGGAATTGCATCGGGCTCCAGCTGGGATTCCAGATACTCGCAAGAGCAACTTGCAAGACCGGCGTGATCAGCAGGATGGCCAGCGTGCCCAGCACCCACCACATTGCGCGACGAAATCGGGTCTTCTTGGCGGGCCGGGGCATGGTCGCTCGGGATCATCCGTGCGCGCTTTGGTTTTGGAAAGGGCGTTCTGAAGCGCGAGGGAACCGGCGGGTTTTCCGCCGCCCCTCGTGGTTTTAACGTGCTACCGTTTTCCGCTCCCTTAGCGGCAACCGCGGTAACCGCCGCCGCCACCGACGCTGATCTGAAGGAATGGAACCCCGATGAAGACGGGCGCCGGACGGTAATAGGCCGGACGATAATATTGCACCGGGCGATAGTAGTTCCGTTGCTGATAATATCCGTAGTTTCCGCCCCGGTAGCAGTCGTTGCCCCGGTAGTTGCTGTAGTACCTGCCGTCGCCAGCCTCGGCCGGGGTGGCCAGAAGGGCGAAAGCGGCGGCGGCGGCAAGGATGAGGCTCAGTGATTTGGTTTTCATACTACAACTCAAACGTGTCACCCGGGTGGATATTCAATATTTTAGAGAAAATTGGGGCGACCGGTCATTTGATCGCTAGTTCCTGTTCTCCGGTGGTGAAATCGGGGTAGGCCGCCCCAGAGTGCTCCGTGAAGTCGAGGCCCAGATCCTGCTCCTCCTCGCTGGCGCGCAGGCCGATGAGTTTGTCGATGAGGAAAAACATCACCAGCGCGGCCAGGAATCAGCATTTCCCATGCCACTGGCCGAGACGGGTAACTCAGGCGATCTTGTCCAGCAACCAGTCTTTGAGTTCGGAGATGGCCAGGCGTTCCTGCTGCATACTGTCGCGATGGCGCAAAGTGACGGTGTCTTTTTTCTCCGGGCCGTTCTCGCCAATGGTGTCAAAGTCAATGGTGACACCAAAGGGCGTGCCGGCTTCGTCCTGGCGGCGGTAGCGGCGGCCGATGGCGCCGGCCTCGTCGTAGAAAATATTCATGTGCGGGCGGAGAAGTGCGACGACTTCCCTGGCCTTGGCCACGAGTTCGGGGCGGTTTTTGAGCAGGGGGAAGATGGCGCATTTGACCGGAGCCACGCGGGGATGGAAACGTAACATCGTACGGGTTTCGGATTTGCCCTTTTCGTCGGTGACAGTCTCCTCGTCGAAGGCCTGGGCCAGAATGGCTAGGGCCAGGCGGTCGAGTCCGGCCGAGGGCTCGATGACGTGGGGCAGATAGTTGCCGGCAAAAAGTTTTTCCCAATATTCCGCCACATCCTCGCGGGGCGTGTCCGGATTTTTGCGATCCTCAAACGCCTCGTCGATCAAGGTGCTCTTCTGTTCTTCGCTGAGGCTGGCGCAGGCCGCCTTGAGTTCCTCATCAAAGACTTCAAGCGGTTTGCCGCTGTGTTTCTGATGCTGGGTGAGGTCGAAGTTGCCGCGGGCGGCGATGCCCTCGAGTTCCTCGGTGCCGAAGGGAAACTTGAACAAAATATCCACCGTGGCGCGCGCGTAGTGGGCGAGTTCCTCGGGTTTTTGCCAGTAGTAGTCCAGCACATCGGCTCCAAGGCCGATGTGGGCGTAGTAATTCGTGCGCTGTTGCACCCAATAGCGGTGCCACATTTCCCAGCCCCAGTTCGGCTGCGGTTCACTCAGGTCCACCCCTTCCTGCCAGCCGACAACCGAGCCATGCAGCAGGCGAATCGCCTCGTCGGGTTTGATGAAAAACTCCAGTTCCATCTGCTCAAACTCGCGCGAGCGGAAAATATAATTGCGCGGGGTGATCTCATTGCGGAAAGCCTTGCCGATCTGCCCGATGCCGAAAGGCAAGCGCACACGCGAGGAATCATACACGTTCTTAAACTGCACAAAAATCGCCTGCGCTGTCTCGGGGCGAAGGTAACAAATATTTTCCTCGCTTTCGATCGGCCCGTGGTGAGTGCGGAACATCAGATTGAAGGGGCGGGGCTCGGTCAGTTCCCCGCCGCAATGCGGACAGGGTGTAATGAAGCCGGTGGCAGCAAGTTGCTCGGTCGCGAGGTATTGATAAAAGGTTTTCTCGTCGCCGATGCCCTTGCCTTCCGCCGCCTTTTCCGCGAGCCAGACGAGCGTCACCTCGGGGTTTCGCACGAGGGCCAAATTGGGAGCCAGTTCTTTTCCTTTGCCCTTGGCCCATTTCAAAAGGTCCGCCGTGTGAAAGGAATGATCGTGAGGATTGACAATGGCCGCGATGGACTGCACCCAGCGCTGCTCGGCCAGAATGGACCAAACCTGATCCGACCGGACGAGTTTTTTACAGTGTTTGCAGGTGCTCATCGGATCGCTGAAGGTGTCCACATGCCCGCTGGCCTTCCAGACGGCCGGGTGCATGATGATGCTGGCGTCGAGGCCGACGATGTCGTCCCGGTCGCGCATCATGGCTTTCCACCAGGTGTCGCGCAGATTGCGTTTGAGTTCAGCCCCCAGAGGGCCGTAATCCCAGAAGCCATTCAGCCCGCCGTAAATTTCGGAAGATTGGAAAATGAAGCCCCGGCGTTTGCAGAGGCTGACGATTTTTTCCATGCGGGAGGCGGGTGCGTCTTTGGACATAAGCGAGCGGTCAGCAAAGCGGTCGGAGCTTTCCGCCGTCAAAGCTTTTCTTGGGTCGATTGCTTTATAGACCGCTCTTGGGTCGAGCCGGATTTTTGTCCCGGGCCGCGCACCGGGCGGTGTCCCGGGCAGAGTCGTTCCGCGCCAAAGGGCTGCTCAGGACCGCGCCTCAAGCGGCGGGTTTCGCGGCGGAGAGGGCCTCGGCGGCGGGAAGGGCGGCGAGAATTTTTCCAACCGCGGCGGCGGCGGTGAGGCCGTGTTTTTCCCGCAGGATGGGGATGGCGCCGTGTTCGATGAAGGCGTCGGGCCAGCCGATACGGACGACGGGGGTGGTGATGCGGGCGTCGGCGAGCTGTTCCATCACGGCGCAGCCGAATCCGTTGGGGAGAACATGGTCCTCCATGGTGCAGACGACCTCGCAGCCGCGGGCGAAAAATTCGATGGTGGTGGTGTCGAGGGGCTTGATCCAGCGGGCGTTGATCACGGCGGTGGAGATGCCTTGTTTTTCGAGGGTGGCGGCGGCTTCGAGGGCGACTTCCACCATGTTGCCGAGGGCAACAATGGCGGCGCGTTTGCCGTGGCGAAGGACTTCGGCTTTGCCGATTTCGAGCAGGCGGGGCTTGTCCTTGGGCTGCACGCCGGTGCCGGCGCCGCGAGGGTAGCGGATGGCGATGGGGCCGTCGTGGTGGTTGGCCATGGTCCAGAGCATGTCGGCAAATTCATCCTCGTCCTTGGGCTGCATGTGGATGAGGCCGGGAACGGGCCGGAGGTAGCCAATGTCGAAGAGGCCGTGGTGGGTGGGTCCGTCGTCGCCAGAAAGCCCGGCGCGGTCCATGCAGAGGGCGACGTTGAGATTTTGCCGCGCGATGTCGTGGATGATCATGTCGTACGCGCGCTGCATGAAGGTGGAGTAAATGGCGAGAAAAGGCTTCATGCCCTGCACGGCGAGGCCACTGGCAAAGAGGGCGGCGTGTTCCTCGGCGATGCCAACATCGAAGCAACGGTCGGGGTGGCGCTTGGCGAAATTGATCAGGCCCGTGCCGGTGGGCATGGCGGCGGTGATGGTGACGATCTTGTTGTTGTGATCGGCGAAGTCGGCCAGGGTCTTGCCGAGCAGTTCGGAGTAGGTGGGGGTGCTGCTGGGGACGGTGTCGCCGGTGTCGAGGTGGAATTTGCCCAAGCCGTGGAATTTGTCCGGTTTCTCCAAAGCGGGGGCGTAGCCTTTGCCTTTCTTGGTGAGGATGTGGAGGATGACCGGTTCTTCCTGGGTCTTGAGAAACTCGAAGGTCTTGATGAGGAGCGGAAGATCGTGGCCGTCGATGGGGCCGTAGTAGCGGAATCCGAGGTCTTCGAAAATGACGCTGGGGGCGAGGAGATTTTTGACCCCGGCCTCGACCTTGCCGACGAGCTTGCGGGCGGTTTTTCCCCCGACCCATTCGACAAACTGGGCGGCCTTGTCGTGGAGGTGGGTGTAGGAGGGATTGGTGACGATGCGGTTGAGGTATTCGGCCACGGCTCCGACGTTTTTGGCGATGGACCACTCATTGTCGTTTAGGACGACGATAAGTTTTCTGGTGGTGGTGGAGACGTTGTTGAGGGCCTCAAAGCTCACGCCACAGGTGAAGGCGGCGTCGCCCGCGACGCAGACGACGTGTTCCTTGCCGCCCAGCATGTCGCGAGCGGCGGCCATGCCAAGTGCGGCCGAGAGGGCGGTCCCGGCGTGGCCCGCGCCGTAGCAGTCATGCTCGCTTTCGGTGCGGAGCAGAAAGCCGTTGAGACCTTCATACTGGCGGATGGTGGAAAAGCGGTCGGCGCGGCCGGTGAGGAGCTTGTGGACGTAGCCCTGATGGCTGACGTCGAAGACGAATTTGTCCTTCGGGGTGGTGAAGACGCGGTGGAGGGCGATGGTGAGTTCCACCACGCCAAGGTTTGGGCCGAGGTGGCCGCCGGTTTGGGAGAGGACGCGAATGAGTTCCTCCCGGACTTCCCCGGCCAGAACGGGCAGTTTTTTTTCGTCGAGGGCCTTGACATCCGCGGGGGACTGGATGTGCGGAAGCAGAGGTCTAGGATTCATCGTTGGCGGCGGGAAAATCGCGCAGTCCGGTGGGACCGGAGGCGTCTCGGGTGATGATCTTGATCCTTTGCTCGGCGGCGTCCAGTTTTTCCTGACAGAGGCGGACCAGTTTCACGCCCTCCTCGTAGCGGGTGATGAGTTTTTCGAGGGGCAGTTCGCCGGATTCCATTTCCTCGACGAGCTTATCCAGACGTTCCATGGCCTGCTCGATGGAGACGGATTCGCCGGGGATCGTTTTTTTCTCGCTCACGGCTGCGGGGTTCGCGGCGTGTTCCAGCGATCGCGGTCGGCGTAGATGATGCATTCCCCTTCGATCGGGAGCGTCGTGAAGGCGGAGAAAGGAAACCCCTTCAACTGCGGCGGCCGGGTGATGAGGAGAGCCCACTCCTTGTAAGCACCTTTATAGATGTCGGCAAAGAGGCGCTGATTTCCGGTGATGGGCGTGAGATAGAGACCGCGGATGGGCTGCACGGTCTGCGCGTAGTCGTGAATCTCGTTGAAGATGCTGACGGATTCCGGGAGAAGGAGCGATTTACGTTGGGCGTACCAAGCCACGGCCCAGGGCATGTCCGAGCAGATGACTTCATCTTCATCGAACCAATCGCCCAAAACCGTGATCAAGGGTGGAACATACGGCGGCCACTGGATGCGAATGCTTTGCCCGGTCAACAGCCTCAGGAACATGGGCACGGAACAAAGAAAAAGGAGCACGGAAACGAAAACGACGCGCAACAGGGGGCTGCCGAGTTCCAAGCGGTTCCAGAGCACGAAGAGAAAGGCGATGCCGTAGCCGACAAACAGCGGAATGAAGAGAACGTGGAGTTGATTTTCGGAGACCTCGCCCAAGGGCTGGTAGAAACCCATGCCGACAACCGCGCTCACCCACATGAGCAACACGCACCACTTGAAAACAAAGGTTTTCTCACTCCGAAACGGGTGGAGCAAAGCCAGAAAAAACGCGGCGGCGGCCACATTGATACCCAAATAGCCCGAAATATTCTGGGCTTGCGAGAGGAGGCCAGGGCGGGCCTTGCCTTTCAGGCTCGTGCCCGATTTTTCCAAGTCAATCTCCATCTTGCGCAAATAGGTGTCTTCCGGCTTGGCGCTGTAAAACGCACCATAGACCGCCAGCCCAAAGGGATTGCCGCACACTTGGATATTGCGAACCATCCAGGGCGCAACGACCAGAAGATAGGCGGCCAGGGCGGTCAGGGCGACGAGTCCACGGGGACGAAAGTAGATCACGGCAAAAACCAACCAACCGAGAAAAATCCAGAAAGCCAGCCCGTGGGCGAGGGTCATGAGACCCAAGGCGATGCCGGCCCCGATCAACCATGCGATCATGATGCCGGTCTGCTCTTTTTGCAGGGCTTCGATAGCCAGGAGCGTGGTCAGTGAGGCCAGCGAAAACAGAAAGAGCACGAGCATTTGCGGCAGACCCGAGAGCGAAAACTGCCAGAACAAATCGGTCAGGAGAACCGCCGCGCAGGCGAATAGCGCCAGCTTGCTGTCGAAAAGCTTGGCGATTACGAAATACCACACGCCGACGGAAAGAATGAAGAATAGCATGGCTGTCGCCGCGATCATCCGGTCCCCGATGTAGATGATATCGGTGGCGGCGGACATCTTCCACTGGCCTTTGATCAAGCGCAGGGCAAAAGAATTAACCCAGGGACTGAGTGGCGACTGATAAAAGTCCGGGAAGTGGCTCAGGTCGACATTGGTGGCGTCGGGTCCGGATTGTTTCTGGACGATCCTCAGGCTGACCGGACGAATATAATCGGTGGTAAAACCCCGTCCGGCGGCCAGATTCCGGGCGATCTGGGCCTGATCCATGGCATTGGCATTGTTCAGCCCGCGGAACTGCACAAAAAGATAGAGCAGCGAAAGCGCGATGATGAGCACGGCGAGAATGCCCACCTTGATCATAAGGGCAAACCGGCCCTGATCGAGAGAGTGAACTGCAGATTGGACTTGGAGGTCGCCTGAAGCCATGAGCGCTGATTAGTAAATTGGTGGGTTTTTCGAGATGTTTAATTCCTTGAGGCGCCGGTGCAGGGTGCGCCGACTGATGCCGAGACGCTCGGCCGCCAGGGTTCTATTTCCGCTGCTTTCCTCAAGAGCGCGGAAAATAAGGGTTCGCTCCGTTTGGTGCAAATTTAATCCGCCGAAGGGTTGAAGCGGGGTATTGGTTCCGGGGGAAAGCCCGCCCGATTGCCGGACACTGGCCGGCAGGTCCCGCCCTCCGATTTTTGCCGTGCTGCACATCACGACGGCATGTTCGACGGCGGCGCGAAGTTCGCGCACGTTGCCCGGCCAGTTGTAATCCAGGATGCAGGCCATCGCTTCAGGGGCGAATTCGCGCGGGGGTTTGTTGTTTTCCCTGGAGGATTCCTTGAGGAAGGCCTGCACCAACAGGGGCAGATCTTCTTTGCGGGCGCGAAGGGGAGGCATGGTCACCTGCACGACATTGAGACGGAAATAGAGGTCGTCGCGAAATTTTCCCTCCGCCACGAGCGCGGCGAGATCCTTGTTGGAGGCGGCGACGAGGCGAACGTCGGTTTGCAGGGTTTGGTTGCCGCCCACCCGTTCGAAGGTGTGTTCGCCCAGAACGCGGAGGATTTTGACTTGGGTGTTTTCGTCAATTTCCCCGATTTCGTCGAGGAAAAGCGTGCCTCCCGCCGCCTGCTCGAATCGCCCGGCCCGCCGCTCGAAGGCTCCGGTGAAGGCCCCTCGTTCGTGGCCGAACAGTTCGCTTTCCAGCAGTTGCGCGGAGAAGGCCTTGCAGTGCACGGCAATGAATTTTTTGGCCGAGCGGGTGCTGAGATTGTGGATGGCGCGGGCGGCCAGTTCCTTGCCGGTACCGGTTTCGCCCTGGATGAGAACGGTGGCCCGCGAGGGCGCGACCTGCCGGATCGTGTCGAAGACTTCCACCATGGCTGACGATTGTCCGATCAGGCTTTCGAGACCGTTACGCTGGCTGGCCTGTTTGCGCAGTTCTTCATTTTCGCGGCGGGTTTCGCGATCGCGCAGGGCGCGTTGGATGAGAATTTCCAGCCGGTCGATATTCACCGGCTTGGTCACAAAATCATACGCCCCCCGCTTCATGGCCTCGACTGCGGTATCGACCGAGCCGTAGGCGGTCATCATGATACAGATCGGAGGCTTGGCGAGCTTGAGCGCCTTTTCAATCAGCTCCATTCCGTCCTCGGCCCCCAAACGCAAATCCGTGATCATTACGTCCGGCGGGTCTGCCTCCATGGTGGCCAGGGCGCCGTCACTGTCCCCCGCCACATAGATCTCGTAGTGATCCTCCAGGGCATCCCGCAATCCATCGCGGGTGTTTTTCTCGTCATCGACGATGAGAAGGGTTTTGTTAAGTGCCATTTTGACGCAACGAAAGTCGTCTGTGGGGCAAATGCAAGCAAACTTTCCCGCAGCGGGTCAATCAGCCGGCCGAGGCGGCGAGTTTGGCCTTGGAATCGTTCAGGAAAATCTTTAGCCGCGCATTTTCCGGATTTTTCAAAGCGGGATCTTCCTCAAAAAACCGTGCGGCCAGAGCCGTCATCTCGCACATAATCTCCGCGTCGCGGATGAGATCGCCCAGGCGGAGTGGAGGCAGACCGGTCTGCGCCGTGCCGATCAAATCACCCGGTCCGCGCAGGCGCAGGTCGGCCTCGGCGATTTCAAAACCATCGGAAGTCGCTTCGAGTACTTGGAGTTTCTCCCGCGAAGAGTCCTCCGCCGAGGGGTTGTGCAGCAAAATGCAGAAGGACTTGTGCGCGCCGCGGCCGATGCGTCCGCGAAGTTGATGGAGCTGGGCCAGCCCGAAACGCTCGGCGTTTTCCACCACCATGATGTTGGCGTTGGGAACATCCACGCCGACTTCAATGACGGTGGTGGCAACGAGCGCGGCCAATTCCCCGGCGCGAAAACGCGCCATGACTTGCTCTTTTTCTTTCGGAGCCAGCCGTCCGTGAATGAGGCCGACGGAATGCGGGGCCAGCAGCGGCTTCCATTTCTCAAATTCCGTCATGGCGGATTTCGCGCTGAGTTTTTCCGACTCCTCGACGAGCGGATAGACGACATAGGCTTGGCGGCCTTTCTCGATTTGTTTGCGCAGGAAATCCACCACTTCCGGCAGCTTCTCCGTGGCGCGAACCGCGGTCTGGACGCCGCCGCGTTCGGCCGGTTTTTCGCGCAGAAACGACGTGTCGAGATCGCCGTAAAGCGTTTGCGTGATCGTGCGGGGAATGGGGGTGGCCGTCATCACGAGGACGTCTGGAGCGGCGCCGCGGTCGATCAGCCGGGCGCGTTGCAGCACGCCGAATTTATGCTGCTCGTCGATCACCACCAGCCCAAGGCGGGTGAACTCGCTGGAATCGTAGAGCAAAGCGTGGGTGCCGACGATGATTTGGGGGGCACTTGCCTTTGGCTCTTCCGGCGTCCCGCCGGAAGAATCAAATGGAGCGCTTCTCTCACTGCGAGCGGCCGTTCGCAATGCCACAGGAACGCCCAATGGTTCGAGCAGCCGCTTGAAATTCAGATAGTGCTGTTCGGCCAGAATCTGGGTCGGAGCCATAAGGGCGGACTGCCAGCCCGATTCCGCGGTGAGCAACATGGCGGCCAGCGCGACCAGGGTTTTTCCTGATCCGACGTCGCCCTGTAAAAGTCGGTTCATGCAGCGCGTCGCGGCCAGATCGCGGCGGATCTCGGCAATGACCTCGCGTTGCGAATTCGTGAGGGTGAATGGGAGGGATTGCAGCAACCGGTCGAGGAGCGTACCCGGCGCGTTCTTCGATGTGCCACACAGTTGCCGCCACTCCGCCCGGCGGCACTGGATGAGGACCTGAATGGAAAAAAATTCCTCCCGCACGAGTTCCGTCCGGGCTTGTTCGATCTCCTCAAAGCTGTCGGGGAAATGAAAGGCGCGGAGCGTTTCAGCCTTCGCCGGCAACAAGGTGGGCATGAGGGAAAGATTCGTTTCCCCCAAGGCGCGATCGATCAGACCACGCAGCAAGCGGGGTGTCACACCGTCGCCGGCCGGATGAACCGGCACGATGCGGTTCATGTGGATGGACGTTTCGTCCTCCTCAATGACCTCAAACTCCGGGTGATCCATCACGATCTGACTTCCGCGTTTTTTGGGACGCCCGAAAACCACCAGGTGATCACCGGTCGCGATCATTTTCTGGATGTAGGGCATGTTAAACCACCGGCAAGTCACCGGCTGGCCGAGCACGCCGGCGCTTTCGTCCTCGAGCACCACCTCGACCATGCGTTTCCATCCGCCCATGCGCTTGACCGCGGTCTTGGCCACCACGCCGAAAAGGCAGACCGGACGCTCCATTTCGTCATCGGGGAACCGGTCGAATCGCCGCCGGTCTTCGTGACGGCGCGGGTAATGCCGCACCAGATCGCCCAACGTGGAAAGGCCCAGCCGGCTCAGGGCGGTGAGCCGGTTGCGCGGCACCCAGTCGAGATCGGCCAGGGCGGTGGCGGGCGGAAACTTGGTCACGCGGCGGAACGGATGGCGACGACTTGCATTTGCGCGTCCACCCGGCCGTTGAATTCATTGCGTTCAACCGTAAAAGCCACATCCCACGGCGGGCGGGGCAATTCGTTTTCCGCGCCGCTGAAAAAAATCGCCGCCACGCGCCGGCGTCCGGCTTGAAAATCAAAACGCAGGTGTTTTTCTTTCAGTACCCTGGGCGTTTCCGACGGAGAAATGCCACGCGCGGCGAAAACCGGTTGCGGATTGGCCATCCCGTAAGGCTCGAGCAGTTCCTGGGTTTCCAAGAGGGAGAGGGAAATATCCGCCAGGGGCATTTCCGCATCGAGACGAAGCTTCGGGGTCAGGATATCCTCGTTGACGCGGGCGCGGGCGGCGGCCTCGAAAGAGGTGCGGAAATTTTCGAAACAGTCTTCCTGCACCGTCACACCGGCGGCCATCTCATGTCCGCCGAATTTTTCCAAATGTTCGGCGCAGAGGCCGAGCGTTTCGACCAGGGAAAAGCCCTCGATGCTGCGGCCGCTGCCCTTGCCCCGCCCGTCGCCGTCGAAACCGATGAGCAAAGTGGGACGATGATGCCGCCGCATAATGCGGGCGGCAACAATGCCAAGCACGCCATGATGCCAGTCGCGCTGTCCGGCCACGATGCTGGCATCGCGCGACGCATCGAAGTTTTTCTCCACCCAGCTGGCAACTTCCTGGCTGAGGTGGCGTTCGACATTTTGCCGCTCGCGGTTTTGCCGGTCGAGGCTGTCGGCCAGTCGCGCCGCCTCTACCGCATCATCGCTCAACAAGAGACTGAGCGATTCGCGGGCCGTGCCGAGGCGCCCGGAGGCGTTGATACGCGGCCCCAGACGGAACCCCACATCGCTGCCGTGCAGGGGTGGCTTCACACCGGAAACCGTCATCAGGGCGCGCAGACCCGGCCAGCGGCTGGCGGCCATTTGATGGAGTCCGCGCTGGACGAGCACCCGGTTCTCTCCGACCAACGGCACGAGATCGGCCACGGTGGCAAGGGCGACGAGGTCGAGGTAATCCTTGAGGTCGAGACCCGTGTCGGGGGCCTGTTTGAGCAGCGCATGGGCGAGCTTGAAAACCACCCCCGCACTGCAAAGGTAATGGAAATCCGCGCCCAGCTTCGGATTAACCAAGGCGATGCAATCGGGTCGGATGTTGGAAGGTTCGTGGTGGTCCAGAATGATCACGTCCGCGCCGCGACGGCGGATTTCCGCGACCTCGGCGGCGGAGTTCGTGCCGCAATCCACCGCGATGAGCAGTTCGGGTACCTGTTCCTCGAAGCATCGTTCCACCCCCGCCGTGCTCAGCCCGTAGCCTTCGTCCACCCGATGGGGGAGAAAACATTCCACCCGTCCTCCCAGGGCGTGCAAGATGCGCTTGAGCAAAGTCAGCGAAGCGACCCCATCCACATCGTAGTCGCCGTAGAGGACGATCCGCTGACCGCGTTTGAGCGCCTCGTGGACCCGCCCGGCGGCGGCAGCCATGTTCGGCAGCAGGAAGGGATCGCTGAGATTGCGGAGTTTGGGCTGGAGAAAATCAGCGGCAGCTCCGGCATCAGCGAAGCCATTTCGGGCCAGCACATTCGCCAGAAAATCCGGCACGCCGAGTGAGCACCCCAAGCTCCTCGCGGCCGCATCGCGTTCCGGCGTGGGAAAAATCCATCTTCGCTGCATGGCGGGCAGCATAGGAAATTACGTCCCGCACGCAATGATTTGGGGAGCACACATTGAAATGTCGCAAAAGGAAAGGGAGGGGCACGGTGGAGTTGCATACTGGAACCAATCTCGGAAGGTCTGGCCGCCGAAGGCGCCGGATCCGGGGGAAAATTATTCTCTGGATTCCGCCGCCATTCGGTGAAAGTTCCCGTCTCCGATGTCCGCACCCGTTCTCTACGAAACTCACTGCCACACCCCGCTCTGCAAGCATGCCATGGGCGAACCCGGGGAATACGCCGCCGCGGCGGAGCAGCGGGGGCTGAAGGGCCTCATCGTCACCTGCCACTGTCCTTTGCCCGACGGTTTTTCCGCCGATGTGCGCATGTCGCCCGGGCAGTTTGAGACCTATGTGGAGCTGGTGGACGGCGCCCGCGCGGCCTGGGAGGGCCGGGTGGATGTGCGCCTCGGCTTGGAGAGCGATTATTATCCCGGAGTCGAACCGTGGCTGGAGAAACTCCATGCCCGCGTCCCGCTGCATCATGTCCTGGGTTCGGTCCATTATCATGTCGCGGACTACCGGCGGATCTACCACACGGGCGATGATTTCGCCTATCAGCAAGTTTACTACGACCACCTCGCCGGTGCGGCCGAGAGCGGGCTTTATGACACCCTGGCCCATCCGGATCTAATCAAGAACGACGCCCCGGACGAGTGGGTGTTTGCGCGCATCAAGCCCTTCATCGAACGCGCCCTCGACCGCATCGCCGCCACCGGCGTGGCCATGGAACTCAACACCAGCGGCCTGAATAAATCCGTGCCGGAAATGAACCCTGGCCCGGCCCAGCTCCGGTTGATGCGGGAGCGAAACATTCCCGTCGTGATCGGGGCGGATGCCCATCGCCCCAGCCGCGTGGGGGATCGTTTTGCCGAGGCGCTGCGCATGTTGCAGGAAGCCGGCTACGCGGAGGTCAGTCTTTTTCTGGACCGCAAACGCCAGGATATTCCTCTCGAATCGGCGCTGGCCTCGCTGAGATAAGGCGGGATTCCTTCCGGGAAAACGCTGCCCAAGGCTACCGGCGGTTGGCACAACCGCCTCGACAACTTATTGGCTTTATTCAACATTTCCCTAACTTTTCCGGAGTGAAATTCACGGAGAACCAGCAGCTTTTCGGCTTTGATCCCACGGAGGCCATTGTCGCGGTGGAGTTCTCCGAGCCCGACAGCGCGGAGATTTTTCTGCGCCACAGAGATGGTTCCACCGAGGTTCAGCGGGAAAAATTTTCGCCGTTTTTCTGGAATGCGGAAGCGGGTGAACCACTGACGGGTGCGCAACCGCTCAATCACCTCGCAAAAACGCCGGACTGGCTGAGCCATCAAAATGCCCGGGCGGAACGGCAAAAGACCGGGGCGGTTTTCGCCATCAATGATCCCGTGCAGCAATACCTGACCGCCTCCGGCCGCACGCTTTTCAAGGGCATGGCCTTCGAGGAACTGCGCCGGATGCAGCTCGATATCGAGACGGCATCCACCGAGGGATTTGAGTTTTCCAGTGCCGAGCGCGATGCCATCACCGCAATTGCTTTGAGCGACAGTTCCGGCTGGGAGGAGATCGCGGTGGTGGAACACGGTGCGGGAGAGTCCGAACGCGCGGCTTTGGCCTGGTTGACAGCCAGGATTCAAGAACGCGACCCCGACGTGATCGAGGGACACAATCTTTTCAAATTCGATCTGCCCTATCTGACCGCAAGGGCGAAAAAGCTAAAGGTCCGTCTGGCCTGGGGACGCGACGGCTCGCCGCTCAAATCGCGTCCGTCCCGCCTGCAAATCGCGGAGAAAACGATTCAGTATCCCAAGTTTACCATCCGCGGACGCCACCTCGTGGACACCTGGATGCTGGCGCAATATTACGATGTGTCCTCGCGCGAATTGGAAAGCTTCGGCCTCAAAAGTGTGGCCCGGCATTTCGGGGTGGCGGAGAAAGCGCGCGTGGTGCTGGACGGGGCGGAGATGCAACGGGCTTACCGCGAGGATGAGAGCGCCTTTCGCACTTATGCGTTGCAGGATGTGCGGGAGACACGGGCCGTGGCCGGCCTTCTCAGCCGGAGTTATTTCATCCAGGCGCAAATCTTTCCCTACAATTACCAGGACGTGATCATTCGCGGCAACGCGACGAAGATTGACGCGCTGTTCCTGCGCGAATACCTGCGGCGCGGTCAGGCCCTGCCCGAGACGCCGGAGACGCGGCCCTTCGAGGGCGGCTACACCGACATCTTTGAGACTGGCGTAATTGGCGACGTCTGGCACTGCGACGTGACTTCGCTTTATCCCTCGGTGATGCTGGCCTTCGGCTTTGTGCCGAGGAGCGACACGCTCGGTGTCTTTCGCGAACTGCTGGGGGATTTGCGCACCTTCCGGCTCGAAGCCAAGACCGCGTTGAAGTCCGCCCCGGATGCCGCCGAACGCGCACGCCTGGACGCCTTGCAGACGACGTTTAAGATTTTGATCAACTCGTTTTACGGCTATCTCGGATTTGCCCAGGGGCACTTTGCCGATTTCGACGCGGCGGAAAACGTGACCTCGAAAGGACGGGAAATTCTGCGCGGGATGGTGGACTGGCTGGTCGCACAGGGCGCGCGCGTGATTGAGATCGACACGGACGGAATCTATTTTCGACCACCGGAAGGAAAAACCGTGGAGGAACTGGAGCAGGGACTCGCCGCCGAACTGCCCGCAGGCATCGAGGTGGAATTCGACAAACGCTACGCGGCCATGTTCAGCTACAAGGCCAAAAACTACGCCCTGCTGGAGGAATCCGGTGCCATGGTCATCAAGGGAGCCGCCCTCAAATCGCGCGGCATGGAGCCTTTTCTGCGCGACTATCTGGAAGCGTTGCTTCGTCTCCTGCTTGAAGGGAAACCCGATCAAGCAGCCGCCCTGCGGGAAGAATTGATCGCGAACATCCGCAACCGAGAACTGCCCATCAAGGCACTGGCCAAGACGGAATCCCTGCAGGATTCGCTCGCGGCTTACCAAAAGAAAATCGGAACCTCCTCCCGCAATCGTTCCGCCGCCTTCGAGCTCGCGATCAAAAGCGGACGGAGCTATCAGGCCGGCGACCAGGTCAGTTATTATGTCACCGGAGTGAAGAAAAAAGTCACCGCCTACGAAAATGCCCGGCTGGTCGCAGAGTGGAACCCGGATTCGCGCGACGAAAACGTGGAATACTACGCAGGCAAACTGGAGGAACTGGCAAAGAAGTTTGAGGAGTTCGTCCCGCGGGCATCTCGACAGGATGATCTTTTTTCCCTTTAACCCGAAGAAGGGGAGTCGGACCGCGGATGACGCGGATTCAGCGGATGGAAATAATGAAGTCCGTCCCGAATGGCACTAACCCGTGGCATCGGCATCCTGCCGATGATCCTCCTGAAATCTTAATCCGCCCGATCCGTGCCATCCGCGGTAAAACTTCCGCGTTTCCGTCCCAAGCGCTGATGCAGCGCAAACCCGGCTACAGCCATAGGCGGCAGGGCCAGAAAAGGCCAGTAGGCCAGCGCGGGAGCACGGGGTGGAGCGGCGGTGATGTCGCAGGCCAGAAAAGCTTCGCGGTCTGCGTGGATAGCCCGCACCACCAGCTCGGACTTTCCGGCTGATCGGACCGGCACAATGGCGGAGTAGAGAAATTTGTTTTGGGAATGCCCGCGGGTGGCAGGAATATTGTCGCTGTTGGACTTCATGCTGCAGCACGGTGGCAGCCAATCCTCCGAGGCGGAGGACTGGGGAGACCAGGAGACAGCCACTGCCGCGTCCATAACCGATTCGCCACTTTTGACATCCTGCACGAGAACGCTCACATCCACCGGCCCGGCCCGCAAGGGCACGGGTGAGGCAAAAATCGTCAGATCCATTCCATCGACGGTCTGCCGGGCAATGATCACCCCGCCGTCGCCCAGACAGGGAGCGAGGGTGCAAAGCAGACATCCGAAAAGGCGCAATAATTTCATCCAGCTCCGACCAGGTCAGTAACCTCTCAGGCTCCCAGAAGAAGCCGGGCCGGATTCTCGATGCAATCCTTGACCCGAACCAGAAACGTCACCGCTTCCTTGCCATCCACCACGCGGTGATCGTAGCTGAGGGCGAGGTACATCATCGGGCGGATGACGACCTGGCCATTTTCTGCGGTGGGGCGGTCCTGGATTTTGTGCATGCCGAGGATGCCGCTTTGCGGGGGATTTAAAATCGGGGTGCTGAGCAGGGAGCCATAGACGCCGCCATTAGAAATGGTAAAAACGCCGCCTTGCAGGTCGTCGAGGGCGATCTTGCCTTCGCGGGCTTTGAAGGCGAATCCGCCGAGGTCGCGCTCAATGTCGGCAAAGGATTTTTGATCGCAATCGCGCACGACAGGGACCATGAGTCCGCGTTCGGTGCCGACGGCCACGCCGATGTCGTAGAAATGATTTTGGATATGCTCTTCGCCTTCCAGGCGGGAGTTGATGGCGGGGGTGGCCTGGAGGGCGTCCACCACGGCTTTGATGAAGAACGACATGAAGCCGAGTTTGACGCCGTGCTTTTTGACGAATTCGTCCTGCATCGCTTTGCGCAGGTTCATCACCGTGCTCATGTCGCACTCGTTGAAGGTGGTGAGGATGGCCGCGTTTTGCTGGGCCGAAACAAGCTGGCTGGCGATTTTGCGCCGCAGGGGTGAGAGCTTTTTGCGGGTGGTGCGGGCGTCGTTCCTGGCGGGGGGCTTCGGGGCGGGAGCAGGGGCCGCCGGCGGTTCGGCTTTTTTCTCGACGGGAGGAAGGGGCGGAGGGGTGGCGGATTCCGCAGCTTTTTTGGCGGGCTTGGCCGGAGCGGGAGTTGCGCCGGCAACGACGGCTTCGATGAGGGCCACCACCTGGCCAATCTTGACCTCCTCGCCTTCGGCGGCCCGGGTCTTCAAGATGCCAGCCTCGGGCGCGTTGACTTCGGTGGAAACCTTGTCGGTCTCGAGCGTGAACAACACTTCGCCGGAAGCCACGGCCTCGCCGTCCTTCTTGTGCCAGACAGAAATGACGCCTGAGGTGATGGATTCGCCGACGGTGGGGACTTTGACTTCAACGCTCATGATGGAATGCCCCTCGAACGTAGTGAGTGAGCTTGCCGGAGGCAACCTCGAAAGGGCGAAGGAATCGAAGCAGGGTGCGGGACATAATTCCGAAAGCTAGGAAGAAGGGTGAGAGGGGAATTTGGGAGAGTCGCGTGCAACATTCTGAGCCACAACTTGGCCTCATCCCATAGCCCAGGGTTGCGAAGCTACCCTGGGTATATGGGATACCATATATCAACCCCGCCAAGGGTTGCTTCCCTCCTGCTGAGCCCACCCCAAGGCAGCTTCGCAACCTTGGGGGGATCGGAATTCCGCCGAAAAAATTGTCCCGCACCCATTGAGCAAACGATGAAGACATGAAAGTTTCACACTCTGCCGAGCAAATCCTCTTTCCTATCCGCTTTCCTGAGCAATCGGAGCGAGGCAAATCCCACCAGGAAATGGCGCACGCCTCAGCCCGTCCCGTTCAGAAATTCCGATGACGACATTCGCCCGCCAATCCCCCGGTAGGGTGAGCGTCCCGCCCGAAGAGTCAGAGCCTGTCTGAAAATGGTCTCGGATATAAGTTTGGAAATTCCATGATAGGTGACAAAAGAACAGAGAGGAAGTTACACATAGGCTTGACAAAGGCGAAAGAGGCGGTTGGCCATTCCTATCCGCAGGGCAAGGGATTCTTCCGGTTTTATAATGGGTAAGATCGAGCTTCCCACAAAAGAAGAGAATGCGGGTGCGATAGTTATGGAAGGAACGAATGCCGCGGGCATTGGCTTTGATGACTTGGATTTTGCTGTTGAGGCCCTCGGTCACCGCGTTGGTAATGGGGTGGCACAGATAAGTGAGGATGTTTTCCAGGTGACGCTTGCGTTGCTTCCTGCGGCAGGCCGTTGCCAGAGGGCCTCGGCCGTGGCTTGGTCACAGCCCTCAATGACCCCCAAGTGCGCTCCGGCGCATGGTCCGCCATCGCGCAGGGCTTCCCACACTCCGGGCAGGGCACTTCATGCCCCTGACTCCACTCCAACCCGATTTCCACCCTCCGCTCATTCATGTCCAGCTTTACTCTGCTTATCTCCCAAGGACTCTTGACTCCCTATAACATCGCGTAATGCCCGTGCAGTTCATTATCCAGTATTTGTTCTTGTCTGGCACCTAGAGTGATGCCGACAGCGTAAAAACGCCGAGCCTTCCTTTTGTCTTGCCCTGGCACGGCTAACAATTCACTTCGTCTAGTTCGGCACATGTGTTCATACGATGCGATCATCATCGGGGGCGGACCCGGCGGCAGCACGGCGGGAAGCGCGCTGGCCCAAGGCGGGAAAAAGGTTCTGATCCTGGAACGCGAGCGTTTTCCCCGCTTTCACGTCGGCGAATCCCTCATCCCCTACGCCAATGATGAACTCCGCCGCATCGGGGCCTGGGACAAAGTATCCGCGGGAGGATTCATGCCCAAATATGGCGCCGAATTTGTGCTGGGAAATTCGGGCGCCGGCGTGCGCATTTTTTTTGGCCGCCATCTGCCCGCGGCCTACGCTCAGACCTTTCAGGTTGAGCGTGCCCGTTTTGACCATCTGCTGCTCGATCACGCCGTCAGTTCCGGCTGCGAAGTCTGGCAGGAAACCCGGGTGGAAACGGTTGCGGTTTCTGATGACGGCGTTTCGGTGGTGTGTGTTCGGCACGGCGAAAAGCAGGAGGTGCGCGCCCGCTGGATCTTCGACGCGAGCGGACGCGAGGCTCTGCTCGGCAAGCAACTCAACCTGCCCAAGACCGACCTGGGGATGCCGAAACGCTTCGCCACCTTCGCCCATTTCCGCCACGTGCAACGCAATGACCCACCGGCCGAGGGTCACATCACCGTGGTGCGGCTGGAATTTGGTTGGTTCTGGATGATCCCGCTCGATGCCGAGAAAACCTCCGTGGGGCTGGTGCAGACTCTGGAGCATTTCCGCGCGACGGGACTGACGCCCGGCGAGTGTTTTGCCAAAGTAGTGGCCTCCACCAAGGAATTGCAACGTCGCATGGGGGAGGCCGAACGAGTGAGCGAATACTTCTTCGCCGGCGACTACAGCTTTCGTCACTTGCAAAATGCCGGGCCGCGATGGCTGCTCATCGGCGATGCGGCCGGTTTCATCGATCCCATTTTTTCCTCCGGGGTGATGCTGGCCATCAAGTCCGGCTACCTCGCCGCCACGGAAGTGCTGGCAGCCGACCGGGCGGGCCGGCCGCTTTCCCGGCGTGCGCAGGCCCGCTACACCCGCAAGGTCGGTAAAATGTGCGGGGTCTTCGTGCGCATGATCAAAATGTTTTACGACAGAGACGCCTTCGAGGTCTTCATGTCGCCGGCTCCCGAGATCCACACCGAGCGCGCTGTGCAAAATGTCGTCGCGGGCAACACCGACCTCCCCTGGCGGTTCCGGCTGCGGCTTTGGTATTTTTACGCCATTTGCGCCCTTCAAAAACACATCCCTCTCGCGCCACGTCTGACCCTTGCGGAGGACGCTCCGGCGGAGCCGGGCGCCCGGTCGTTTTAGAACCGAGGCAGACGGGAATTTTTCGCGTGCGTTTGCCCGTGCGGGCTGAAACGGTGCTGGCATGAGCGAGGGCAAGGACAACGCAGGCCTGGCCAGGACCATCGGGCTCTTCGCCCTCGTGGTCTATGGCGTGGGCGACATGGTGGGCGCGGGCATCTACGGCACCATCGGCGTGGCGGCGGGGAAAATGGGTAACGCGGTCTGGCTGGGCTTCGCCGTTTCGATGGTGGCGGCGTTGCTGACCGGTCTCACCTATGCGTCGCTGGCGTCGCGGTATCCACGGGCGGCCGGCGCGGCCTTTGTCACCCAGCGGGCTTACGGGTGGAAATTTCTTTCCTACGTGGTGGGTCTGGCGGTGGCGTGTTCGGGACTGACCTCGATGGCGACGGGGAGCCGGGTCTTTGCCGCGACCCTGCAGCCCATGGTGGGCGGGCTGCCGCTGTGGGTGATTTTTCTGGGCTTCATCGCCGCGCTGACTTGGGTAAACCTGCGCGGCATCCGGGAATGCGTGTGGGTGAACATGGTCTGCACGGCCATCGAGGTGGGAGGACTCCTGTTTATCATTGCGGTGAGCGCGCGGTATGTCGGAGGGGTGAATTATTTGGAAACGCCCCCGGGGGAGGGCGGGCTGACGCTGCCACTGGTGATGTCCGGCGCGGTGCTGACCTTCTACGCGTTCGTGGGCTTTGAGGATTTGCTGAATTTATCGGAGGAGGTGAAAGACCCCCAACGCACGATGCCTTGGGGCATCATTCTGGCGGTGGGGTGCGCGACGATCCTCTACATGTTGGTCAGTGTGGCGGCGATTTCCGTGGTGCCGTACGGCAGCCTGGCAAATCCAGCCCTTGGTGCGCCGCTGGCCCAAATCACCAAGGTGGCGGCCCCGTGGATGCCGCATCAGATTTTCACCGCCATCACCCTCTTCGCCGTGGCCAACACCGCGTTGATGAATTTCATCATGGGGTCGCGCCTCATTTACGGCATGGCCGGACAGGGACTGCTGCCGGCGATGCTCGGGAAGGTCCATCCCGTGCGCAAGACGCCGCACGTGGCCATCGTGGTGCTGGCGGCGATCGTGGCAATCCTGGCTTTTGTGGGCAACATCAAGGAACTGGCTTCGGCGACGAGTTTATTGCTCCTGCTGGTTTTCGGCCTGATGAATGCGGCGCTCATCGTGCTGAGACTTCGCCCGGGCGAGGCGCGCGGACGGTTCGAGGTGCCATTGATCGTGCCCGTGGCGGGCGGTTTGGTTTGTCTGGCACTGATTGGCTCGCGCCTGAGCAGCATGGAAAAAGAACCCCAGGCTCCCCTCATCGCGGCGGCGATGCTGGCGGGAATTGCGGCTCTTTTTTTTGTGATGAACCCGAAGGCGGTCGCGCCGCCCGAGGCATGACGACCGGTCAATCGTCCTGCTTCACGCCGAGATAAATGCGGTGGGCCGCCCGCTTTGCCCGCTCGTGGGCCTTGGCCGGCACTTCCTCCACCTCGAACCCCGCCCGGGCGAAACTTGCCTCAAAAGCGGGTTCCCGCTCCGCCGACCAGAAGGCGACCCGCCCGGCGGGTTTGAGAGAACGACGGATGAGGGAAATTCCTTTGCGGTCGTAGAGTTGCGAGTTGGCCCGTTGCACGAAAGATGTCGGCCCGTTGTCCACATCGAGCAGAATCGCATCGTAACGCGCCGCACCTTTTTTGATGCAGTCAAAAACATCACCGGTGAAAATTTCCACCCGCGGATCGTCCAGCAAACGCCCATTCAAGTCGCCTAGAAATTCCCGGTTCCAAGCCACCACTTCCGGCAGCAATTCCGCCACTTCCGCGATCGCTTGGGGGCCGGTCAATTCCAACACCCGCCGCAGGCTGAAGCCCAGGCCCAGACCGCCAATCAGCACGCGGGGTTTCTGGCGATGGGGCCGCCAGGCACAGGCCAGATCCGCCAGCAACAGCTCGGAAACCGTCGAGTTGGAACCCATGAGCTGGCGTCCGTTCAGTTTCAAAAAATACTCGCCGTCGTGCTCGTGCAGGGAAAAGCGCGACCCGTCGGGCGTGCGGGTCTCGGCCAGGTTTCGGAAAGGTTTCATGAAAATTTCAAGGCCTCTCCGCGGAAAATCACGGTCGGCACAAGCGGGAGTTTTTATGGCAGCATTCCCTGCCGGGTGATAGGAAGAATACATGTCCAGCACGGACACGCGCAATCAGCCTCTTCTCTCCGGCGGTAAAAATACGGCCTCGAAAGTCCACCCCGCGTGGTGTCAAGCCGTCGGCATATCCGCTTATCGATCGAAACCCACCCGACCGGGCGAACTCGCCCGGGCGTTGGGACGTCGGAGAGAAATATGAGTGAGCCAAATAATAATCCTGCGGATGATCAGGTCCGGGACAATTCCTCGCAAAGCCGCTTTGAGATTCATCTCGGCAGTCAGGTGGCCGTGGCCGAATACCAAATCGAAGGCCATCGCATGCTTTTCACCCACACCGGCGTGCCCCCGGAATTCCGTGGCCAGGGCATCGCCGAAAGATTGGTCCTGGCAGGATTTCACGCCGCCCGCGCCAGACAGCTTAAAATTGTTCCGGTCTGTAGTTACGTTGCCGCCGTGCTGAAACGACATCCCGAGTTCCACACCGCCCCAGAGAATAATCCATGAACTCTCCCGATCGCGCCGCCGCCAAAGTTATCATGCTGGACACCACCCCGATCGAACTCTGTCGATTCCTTAAACTCGGCGGACTGGTGCAGAGCGGCGGCGAGGCCAAACACCTCATTCGCGGCGGACAGGTGTTGCTCAACGGCGAAGTCGAAACCCGCAAGGGCAAAAAACTCGCCCCGGGCGACCGCGTCACCTTTCAGGGCCGAACTCTGATCGTCCAACTGCGCTGATATTGGAAGGGCACGGGCCCTCGGATTCTATCCCCGCGTCAAGCGAGGAAATTATTTCGCGTTGTCGTGAATATATCCCGCGCTGAAGCGTCATCAGTTGCGAATCAATTACTATGAACTCGATGTTTCTACCTTTCCGAAGTCTTTCCACCTGCCGGAATTTCGGCCCGGCTTTGCTGGCGGGCATGCTCTGCGGGCTGGGACTGTCCCTCTACGCCCAGACACCCAATCAGGTGCCGCCACCCGTTACCATCACCACCGAGGTGGTGCCCAAGCTTGGTCCGGCGGAGCTTCAGGATCTGCTTGCCCCCATCGCTCTGTACCCGGACGCCCTTATCGCCATCATTCTTCCCGCCTCCACCGTGCCCGCCGATGTCGTAATCGGTTCGCGCTTTCTGGAATCTAACACCGACATTTCTCTCGTGGATGCCCAGCCGTGGGACGACAGCGTAAAATCCCTCACCCGCTATCCTGACGTGCTCTTCTGGATGAATGAAAATCTGGAATGGACCGCCTCCGTGGGGGAAGCCTTCGTGGTTCAGCCCGCCGAGGTCATGGATGCCATTCAGAAACTTCGAGTCCAAGCCCAGATTCTCGGCAATTTGGTGGATACGCCCCAACAAAATGTAGTCGTGAGGGAGGAAATCATCCTCATCGTGCCGGCCGATCCCGAGGTGATTTACGTGCCCCAGTACGACCCCGAGGTCGTCTATGTGGAAACTTACCAGCCCAATTACACTCCATTCATCACCTTCGGCGTGGGTTTCGCGGTGGGCACTTGGCTGAGCTACGATTTCGACTGGAACCGCCAGTGCGTCTATCGTGGAGACTGGCGGGGTTGGAATGATAACAATTGGAACGACGGCGATTGGAATAACAACCGGAATAACAATTGGGGTCGCGGCAACGAGAACGCCATCAACAACACCGCCGTCAATAACAACGTGAATGTCGTGAACATCAGCAATGAGAGCGCGACCCAATGGCAGCCCAGCGCGGAGAGCCGCCGGCAGGTGAATCAACGTCAGCGCAACAATACCGGGAATGCCCGCTTCACGACGACCGAAGCCCGCGCCGACCGAGCTGCGACCCTCACGGCGAAGCCAGTCAGTGGCAATGAAGTCGCGGTCAATCAAGCCGCTCCTGCGACCACCGCCACCGCCACGCGACGCAACGAGCTTCCGCGTCCCTCCCGCCTCGAAATCACCGCTGACGGAAGCAACCGTCACAACAATCGGACCGGAACGGCGGACGGACGCAAACGTGACAATCGTCCCCGCAATCCGAGTGGGAGTGTTGCCGCCGATCCCTCCGCACCGGTGGCAGCAGTCACCCCGCAAGACCCCCGCGCCACCGCTGAAGGACAGCCGCCCAGTGGAAGTGTGACCCCGGTTCTTTCCGCTCCCGTGGCCGGCAGCACTCCGCCAAACCCGCGCCGCAACCGGGGCGAACAATCAGCCACTGGAGATGTGGCCATTGATCCATCAGCGCCGCTTTCAACCCCCGTAGCAGGCGCCACCCCTCAAGACACCCGGCGCACCCGCGCCGCACAAGCAGCAGGAGCCGTTAATCCGACTGGCAATGGCAACCGTCCCACCCGCAGTCCGAATGTGGCTGGTAGCATCCCATCAAGCCGGGACCGAGACCGCTCCAACACACCCAACACATCCGGCACACCTGCGATGTCCCCCCGCCCCAACCGTGAGACCCGGGTGACAGAAAATCCTCCGCCCGCGCCCGCCTTGACCCCGGCGGCTTCGACCTCAACCGTGCCGCCCGCCCCCGTCGGCGAAGGCCGCAGCGCCACCCGCCCGCGCAATACCCCCACCGCGGCACCGCAAATTCCCCGCCAAGTCGAATCCGCCGTGCCCACCCCCGGAAAAAACACCGCCCGCCCGGGACGGCCTGACCGGGAGCCTCGGACCACTTTGCCACCTGCGCAACCTGAACCGAACACGCCCCAACCGCAGCTTGAGCAAGGGCTGCGAGCGCCGGCTCAGCAGCAGCACCAGAAACAAGCGGAGTCCAAACAGCAACAGAAGCAGCAACAGGACGCTGAGCAACAGCAGCGCCAGCAAGCCCAAAAACAAGCGGAGTCCAAACAACAACAGAAGCGGCAACAGGACGCTGAGCAACAGCAGCGCCAGCAAGCCCAAAAACAAGCGGAGTCCAAACAGCAACAGAAGCAGCAACAGGACGCTGAGCAACAGCAGCGCCAGCAAGCCCAAAAACAAGCGGAGTCCAAACAGCAACAGAAGCAGCAACAGGACGCTGAGCAACAACAGCGCCAGCAAGCTCAAAAACAAGCAGAGTCCAAACAGCAACAGAAGCAGCAACAGGACGCTGAGCAACAGCAGCGCCAGCAAGCTCAGAAACAAGCGGAGTCCAAACAGCAACAGAAGCAGCAAGAACAAAGGCAGGTTCAGGAGCAACGGCAACCTGAGCAGCCAAAAGGGCAGCCCGACCAAAAAGCAAAGGCGGAAGACGAAAAGTCCGACTAAAGCCCGACAGGCACTTATCAGCAGGAGCACAGGCTAAACGCCTGTGCTCCTTCATTTTGCATCCGCCTTCCCGCCCGCCTGCGCGGAAAGTGCCTTTCTGATTTAACAATCGGCCACTTCCTGCCTACTCTTTCCCTCTCACCATTCCATACCCTTTATGAAAGACATCTATCTCGGGACCGACAGCGGAGCCACCACCTCGAAAACCTGCGGCGTCTTCGCCGACGGCACCCCGGTTTCCATGGAACTCGCCCAGAGTTCCACCAACGCCCAACTCGGCACTGCAGCCGTCGTCAATGGCTGGATCGAAGGCGCGGAAAAATTCCTCGCCGCCCACCAACTCGCCTGGGATCAAGTGCGCGGCGTTGGCCTCGCCATTCCCGGACCCTACCAGAGCTACGGCATCCTCGACCGCGCAGCCAATCTCCCCGCCTCCTTCGCCGGCTGGGATTTCCATGCCGACTACTCCAAGGCCCTCGCCGAAAAAGCCGGCCGCCCCATCCCGCTCGTCACCGGCAACGACGGTAACTACGGGGGCGTGGCTGAAGCCGCCACCGTCCGGGGCGAAAAAAAATCCTCCATCATCATGCTCGCCCCCGGTTCCGGTCTCGGCTGCGCCTATGTCGATGCCAACGGCCTTCCGCTCAATGGCGACACCCTCAATGGCATGGAAGCTGGCCACATGCCCGCCCCGCTCCACCTCCTCGGCCTGCCCACTTTCGTCTGCGGCTGCGGACGCGCCTGGGGCTGCTTCGAGGCCTACACCACCATTTCCGGCCTTCCCCAATTCCTCGACTACCTCCTCCCCAAATACCCCGACCACGAACTCGCCCACTCCACCGCGACGGCCAAGGAAAAAGCCCTCTCCCTCCGCACCCGCGCCCAAAAAGGCGACAAACTCTCCCTCGAGATCTTCGACTACCAGGCCAAAGCCCTCGGCCTCCACGTGGCCAACCTCTCCATGGCCTTTGATGCCGAATACGTCGTCATCGGTGGCGGCCTCATCGATCCGCATTCCACCACCCCGGAATTCCGCGAACACTATCTCAAAACCATCCACACCTCTGCCGAACCCTGGCTCCACCCCAGCCAGCGCCACACCCTCAAAATCGTCCCAGCCGCCCTCGGCGAACTCTCCCAAGGCATCGGCGCCGCCCTCGTCGCCCTCTACACCGCCAAAGCGAAAACCGGGTAGGGTGGGCGTCCCGCCCGCCGATCCCGGCATCCTGCCGGGATCTCTGTTGCTGCCCGTGTTCCAGTCGCAATGTAGCGCAAAGCTTCTCATCCTTTGCGCGAGTTTTTTCTTTCTTAGCCGACGAGTTCGGTGAGTTCGTCGGCGGTGAGGGTGCCGAGGGCGGCCTCGACGTCGGTCATGCCGGTGAGAAGCTCGCGTTTTTTTGCCTGCATCTTCAAAACGCGTTTCTCGACCGTGTCGCGGGCGATGAGTTTAATGGAGGTAACGACATTTTTCTGGCCGATGCGGTGAGCGCGGTCGGTGGCCTGGGTTTCGACGGCGGGGTTCCACCACGGGTCGTAGTGGATGACAGTGTCGGCGGCGGTGAGGTTGAGGCCGACTCCGCCGGCTTTGAGGCTGATAAGAAACACCGGAACGGTCGGGTCGGTCTGGAAACGGGTGACGACTTGCTCGCGGTTTTTTGTCGAGCCATCGAGGCGGCAGTAGAGAATACCCAGGTCGTCGAGGGCTTCACCGATGAGGTCGAGCATGCTGGTGAATTGGCTGAAGACGAGGGTGCGGTGGCCGCCGTCGATGCTTTCGCCGAGGAGTTCGAGGAGGGCGGTGAGTTTGGCTGACTCGCCCTTTTCTTTTTCCGCGCCGAGGAGGCGGAGGTCGCAGCAGGCCTGCCGGAGGCGGAGGAGGGCGGTGAGGACGCGCATGCGGGCGGCTCCGGCCTGGCCCTGCTCGCCGAGTTGGTCGATCTGGGCGCGGGCGGCCTGTTGGAGCTGGGTATAGGCGGCTTTTTGTTCGTCGCTAAGTTCGATCTCGATGATCTGTTCGATCTTGTCGGGGAGTTCGGTCAGGATGTCGCGTTTGAGGCGGCGGAGAAAGTAGGGCTGGAGGCGGCGGTGGAGACGGGACCACAAAACGGGGGAGGGGCCCTGTTTTCCCTCCATGGACTGGCTGGCACCTTCCAGGAGCGGGGTTTCGTAGCGGTCTTTGAAATCCTCGCGGCTGCCGAGGTAGGCGGGGAGGAGAAATTCGAAAAGGGACCACAGGTCGCGGAGCGAATTCTCGATGGGGGTGCCGGTGAGGATGAAGCGGCTGCGGGCGCGGAGGGTGCAGGCGGCTTTGGCGTTCTGGCTGTCGGGGTTTTTGATGTGCTGGGCTTCGTCGAGGATGACGGCGGCGAATTCGAGGGCGCGATAGTGTGCGAGATCGCGGCGAAGAAGGGCGTAGCTGGTGACGATGAGGCGGTGTTGCGGAATGGCGGCGAAGTGTTTTTCGCGGTTCGGGCCGTCAATGGTGAGGACGGGCAGCGCGGGGAGGAACTGGGCGGCTTCGCGTTTCCAGTTCCAAACGAGGGAGAAGGGGCAGACGACGAGAATTGTGCCAGGGAGGGACTCGATCAAAGCGAGGGCCTGGATGGTTTTGCCCAAGCCCATTTCGTCGGCGAGGAGTCCGCCGAGGCCGGCGCGGGCTCGGGCGAGGAGCCACTTTGCGCCTTCGATCTGATAGGGGCGGAGGGGGATGGCTGAGGAAAGGGGGGACGCGGAGGCGGCGGGAGGGAGAGACGCGGCGGGTTGCCATGAGGCCACGCTGGCTTCAAGGTAGGCGCGTTGGGCAGGGGCGACGCGGTAGCCGCCGCGTTCCTGGCGGGGATTGCAGTCGCGCAGGACTTCCTCGAGGTCGGCGGCGAGGGTGGTGTCGGCCACGGCGATGCGGCCATTTTTCAGGCGGGTGTGGCCGCCGGTCTGCAAGATGCGGGAGATGTCGGCGGGGGAGAAAACGGCTTCTTTTCCGGCCACGTAATGGACGTGAAAATCAAGCCAGCCGTCGCTTTGCTCGCGCAGGGCGAATTGGGGTTCGATAGAGACGAAGTCGCGGGTGACGTGCTGGAAGCGTTCCCCTTCCTTGACCTGCCAGTTCTGTTTGAGCTTCGGCAGATCGGTGGCGAAGAAACGGATGACCGCCTCTTCGCCCTGGAGGGCGGCCTTGCCCTTGTAGTCTTGAAAACCGGCGGCCATAAGGCGCATCAGAGCCTCGGCTTCCTTGGCGGGATTGGCCACGCCGGGCTTGCGGTAACGGAAGGAAATCTCCGCCTCCAAGTGGCGCATCGAGCCCTCAATGATCAATTCGACGACCGGATTTTCCTCAGTTGTCTGTCCCGGCAGAGCCGCTGACTTCTCATTCCGCAATCCGCTTTCCGCAATCCGCAATTCGGCGGGCTTGAGCACCTGCAATCCCACCGCTACGGAATGCGCGCAAATGATTCCGCGCGCACGGGAGTCGCGGCAGGGGCAGAGATTTTCCACGTCGATCGTGTTGCGCATTTTCAGCCCGGCCAGAAAATGTTCCCCCCCCTCGGAAAACCGGCCTTTCAAGACCGGCGGCTCGTAGGATGCCTCTGTGATGCGCCCGGCAGCATGCAGGGCGCGGGCCTGCTTGAAGACGTCCCAGCCGCCCATGGATACGAGGAGTTTTTCGGTCAGTTCCACAAAATTCGTGATGAAGGCGGACAACCGTGGCATAAACGAGGAGTGATGCGAAGCGCCCTTCTTCTGATGGTTTTGCTGCTGAATTTCGCCCTCGCGGCGAGGGCGCAGGAGCCGTCGGCGAAACTCAAGGTCGGAATTTTTGATTTTCCCCCGCTGGCGATGAAAGACGCCGACGGGCAGTGGAGCGGGCTGGCGGTGGAATTGTGGGAGCAAGTCAGCACGCAGGCGCGGGTGGCTTACGAGTACGAGGAAGTCCCGCTGGACAAAATCATCGGCATCCTGTCACGCGGGGAGATCGACCTCGCCGTCGGGCTGTTGGAGGTTTCGGCGGAACGCGAGCGGGCGGTGGATTTCACCCAGCCCTATCTGGAAAACACCGCCGCCGCCGCATTGCCCAAGTCCACGCGACATCCGGGTCTCAAGGAATTGTGGGCCGAACTTACCCAGCATGATTTGCTTCAAGTGCTGTTTTTTATGCTGGGGGCGCTGCTGCTATTCAGCCTAGTCCTATGGTTGATCGAGCGCAGACTCCATCACGGGCATTTCGGCGGCAAGCCAATCCATGGTTTTGGTTCGGCCGTCTGGTTTTCGGCGGTGACCATGACTACGGTGGGCTACGGAGACAAAACTCCGCAGACTTTATTCGGGCGGATCCTGGCATTTCTGTGGATGTTTTTTGGCATCCTGCTGGTCAGCGCCTTCACCGGCACGGTGGCGTCGAGCCTGACCATTTCGCGGCTGAACCAATCGATTGACCGGGTGGGCGACCTGGCGCATTTCCGCAACGGGGTGATGAACGGCACCCTGACGCAAAATGTGATGGACGAGGCCGGCATTGCCGCCCGGCCTTTTTCCACGCTCGAAGCGGGGCTCACGGCTCTCGACCACAAGGAAATCACCGCCATGGTCGGCGATGAAGTGGGCTTGCGTTACCTGGTCGGAAGAGACTACCCGGACACCATGGTGGTGGATAAATTTCCCGCGTCACGTGTCGCGTTTGCCATGGCCGCACGGCCGAATCTGCCCAATTTTCAGGATATCAACGTGGCCCTGATCGATGTAATCAGCACGCCGGCATGGGACCGCGCGGTGGATCGCTGGATCGGTCCCGCACCGTCCAAGTGAGTTGAGGCAAAATCTCTCCGCATTGAGCTTGCCTGAAACCCGGATTCTTCAATAGTTCCAAGGAAGCATGGCCCTCGTCGTCCAACGTCCGAAACTCAATTTCGCGGAAAAACTCTATCTGCCCGCCATAGTGGCCGGACTGGCCATCACGTTCAAACACCTGCGCCGCCTCCTTTCCGGACAGACCAAAGTGACGATGCAGTATCCCGAAGAAAAATGGGATTCCCACCTGCCGGCCCACTATCGCGGCGCGCCCGCGCTGGTTAAGGACGAACACGGCAAGGACCGCTGCGTGGCCTGCCAGCTCTGCGAGTTCATCTGCCCGCCCAGGGCGATCACCATCCAGCCGATGGAGATCCCTGCCACCGACCGCTGGGCCAAGACGGAGAAGCGACCAAAAGAATTTGAGATCGACATGATCCGCTGCATTTATTGCGGACTCTGCGAGGAGGTTTGTCCGGAGCAGGCGATTTTCCTGAAAAAGGAATACTCCATCACCGGTTACAGCCGGCAGGACATGAAGCACGACAAGGAAAAGCTTTACGATATGGGCGGTGTCGTGGAGGGCCTCGTTTACAAGTGGAACGAAAAAAAGTAGCCGGGTCGTCCGCAGGTTGCTAAAACCCAGCCGCTTTAACGCCCACACCACCCTGCGCTCTAAACCATGCAGCTCGTTTTATTCTGGATTTTCGCCATTCTGATGCTCGCCTTCGGGCTGGGCGTCGTCTTTTTGCGCAATCCGGTTTCCAGCGCTCTCAGTCTGGTCATGTCCTTCGTGGCCCTGGCCGCGCTTTTCATCACGCTCGATGCCTTCTTCATCGGCATCATCCAGATCCTCGTCTATGCGGGCGCGGTGATGGTGCTCTTTCTTTTCATCATCATGCTGCTCGATCTGCGCAGCGAACAAACCCGCCGTCTCAACCTCGCTGCCTGGACGGGTGGCGGTCTGGTCGTGGCGGGTTTTCTCGGTCTGCTGGCCAAGGTGATTTTCACCCTGCCAGGGTTCGATTTTGAAAAGCCGCCCATTTCCCGTCCGGAAATCAGCGACGTCGCGATGGTCGGCTGGACGCTTTTCCATAAATTCAACCTGCCCTTCCAAATCATCGGCGTCCTTCTGCTGGTAGCCACCGTCGGCGTCGTGCTGCTGAGCAAGAGGGAGTTGAAATGAAGGCGGAAGTCAGAAGTTGGAAGTCGGGAAGCATTCCGGAAGGTCGCCAGACTTCCACTCCCGAGGTTGGTGCTCGCGACCTCAATTCCATCTGCCTTTCCTCCAAACTTCCGTCTTCCGACTTCCGACTTCCGCCTTCGCCATGACCCCCACCCTCGCGCATTACCTCATCGTCAGCGGAGTGCTCTTCACCATCGGGCTGGCCGGCGTGATGCTGCGGCGCAATATCATCATTATTTTCATGTGCCTCGAGCTGATGCTTAACGCCGCCAACCTCTCCCTCGTGGCCTTTTCCCGTTACAATCTTTCGATGGAAGGCATGCCGAATTACAACGGCCAGGTTCTCGTGTTTTTCATCATCACGGTGGCGGCGGCGGAGGTCGCGGTCGGCCTCGCCATCATTGTCGCCCTTTTCCGCGCCCGGCAAACCACCCACGTCGAGGATCTCGACCGCATGAAATTTTAAATTCTCATGAACGCCGCGACGGTTCCCTGGATTATTCTTTTCACCCCGCTCATTGCCGCGGTGGTCATTCTGTTTTTCGGGAAATACTCGAAACCATTCAGCGCCGGAGTGGCCATCGGTGCCGCCCTCATTTGCGGTTTCTTGAGCTGGTGGCTTTTTGGTCAGCCGGATGCGACCGTGGCCAACAGCTTTTCCTGGCTGAGTCTGCCGGGAGGGTTCACCATTCCGATTGGGGTCACGGTGGACCACTTGAGCAAAGTGATGCTCGTGGTGGTCAATACCATCGCGCCGATCGTCTTCATTTACTCCCTCGGCTACATGGCCCACGAAGAGGGCTACTGGCGCTATTTCGCCGGCTTGTCGCTCTTCCTGTTCTCCATGCTGGGCATCGTGCTGGCGGACAATTTTCTGATGATGTTCATCTTCTGGGAACTGGTCGGAGTGAGTTCCTACATCCTCATCGGACACTATTACTCAAAAGACTCCGCCGCCGACGCCAGCAAGCAGGCCTTCCTTGTCAACCGCATTGGCGACTTTGGCTTCATGCTCGGCATCCTCACGTTCTGGGGTCTGACCGGCTCGGTCGTCTTCAGTGAGATCTTCCAAAAAATTCCCGCGCTGGAAACCCACGGCCTCTATCTGGCCATCGCCTGCGTATTGATCTTTTGCGGCACCGTGGGCAAATCCGCCCAGCTTCCGCTCCACGTCTGGCTGCCGAACTCGATGGAAGGCCCGACTCCGGTTTCCTCCCTGCTCCACGCCGCCACCATGGTCGCGGCTGGCGTTTACATGCTGGCGCGGTTTTTCCCGGTGCTCGAACACGTGCCCGACGCCCGTCTCGTCATCGCCTGGGTCGGCGGTATCACCTGTCTGGCGGCGGGATTGATGGCCACACAGCAAAACGACATTAAACGCATCCTCGCCTACTCGACCATCTCGCAGCTCGGCTACATGGTACTGGGCGTCGGGGTGGCCGAAACGTGGGACGTCCCGATGTTTCATCTTTTCACCCACGCGTTTTTCAAATGTCTGCTCTTCCTCTGCGCCGGATCGGTCATCGTGAGCATGCATCATGAGCAAGACATCTGGAAGATGGGCGCGCTGAAAAACAAGATGCCCTTCACGTTTCTCTGCACCATCGCCGGAACGCTGGCCCTCACCGGTTTCGGCTTCGGAAGTTTTGGTTTCAGCGGCTTCTACAGCAAGGACCTCATTATCCTGTGGGCCCTGGCCAAGTCCCCCTTCCTCGGTTGGATCGCCGTTCTCACCGCCGGGCTCACCGCGTTTTATATGTTCCGTCTGCTGATCGTGGTCTTTCTCAGCATCCCGCGCAGCGAAGAAGCCAAAAAGGCGCACGAGTCGCCCCTCATCATGGTTATTCCGCTCATCCTGCTGGCCCTCCCCGCCATCGGCGCGGGCTGGCCCTTCATCGAGCATATTTTCTTCAAAACCACGGAGCCTACGGATGTGCCGCATATCGTTCACTTCGCGCTGCTGGCCATGTTCCTCGGTGGCGCGGGGCTGGCTTGGGCCCTCTACGCCCGGGCCGTGAAGGATCCGGTATTCATCCCGCTCTTCGCCAACCGCCTCTACATCGACTACCTCTACACTTGGATCGTCAAAGTTTTCCACGACGGACTGGCTTGGCTCGCCGGCTGGGCCGACCGCTGGATTGTTGATCTCTTCGTGGCGCAGATTCCCAGCAAACTGACTTGGGCCTGCGGTTACGTGATGCGCTTTCTTCAAATCGGCAATATCCAGGCCTACGCCTTTTTCTTTGGCGCCGGCGTGGTTGGACTCATTTACCTCCTGATCGCACGATGAGTCCCTTGCTTGCCCTCATTCTTCTGCCTATCGCCGGAGCGGTTTTCGGCCTCGCGGGATTTCCCGCCCGCAAGGCGGCCATCACTGCCGCCGCCCTCAACCTAGTGGCCTGCGTCGCGCTCCTCGCTTCCTACCAGTTCGACCAAGGCGGCTTTCAATTTCTCAGCTCCTGCCCGGCCCTCCCCTCGCTGGGGATCTCCTTCACGTTGGGAGCGGATGGCCTCAGCCTTGGCATGTTGTTGCTCTCCACCGTGGTCACGCTGGCTGCGGTCTGCGTGGCCCGGGCACCCCAAAACAACGTGCATTGGTTTTACGCCAGTCTGCTCTTCATTTCGGCGGGAGCCATCGGAGCCTTCGCCTCGGTGGACGCCTTCTTTTTCTACATGTTTCATGAACTGGCCCTCATTCCCACCTTCCTGCTCATCGGCATTTGGGGTTCGGGCGATCGCCAGGCGGCGGCGTGGAAAATCACCGTCTATCTGGCCTTCGGCAGCTTCGTATTGCTGATCGGGCTGATCGGGCTTTACCTGTCCATGCCCGTTGGGGCCCGCTCGTTCGACATGCGGGCCATTGCCGAGCACGCCCAGATGGGAACGCTCTTTGCCCACGACACGGTGCACAGCTTTTCGATCTTTGGATTCGAATACCTTTCCATCACCCACGCTCAGGTTGTTTACCTGCTCCTCTTCCTGGGCTTCGGCGTGCTGGTCTCGCTCTTTCCCTTCCACACCTGGGCACCGCAGGCCTACGCTTCCGCTCCGGCTCCGGCGGCCATGCTCCATGCCGGAGTGCTGAAAAAATTTGGCCTCTACGGCATCATCCGTCTGGTCACACCAATTTTCCCGCCCCACATCGCCAGCCCCTTCAACACCCTGCTGCTCGTCCTCCTGCTGGGAAATATTCTCTACGTCGGACTCGTTACCATCTCGCAGCGCAAACTAGATCTCATGCTGGGCTATTCCAGCGTGATGCACATGGGCTACATCTTTCTTGGCCTCGTCGCCTGGAACCAGATCGGCCTCAACGGCGCGGCGTTCATGCTCATCGCCCACGGACTCTCCATCGCCGCTCTTTTCGCTCTTTCCGGCGAACTGCGCGAACGCACGGGAACGCTGGATTTCGGCGAGCTGGGGGGATTGGCTAAAGTCGTTCCAACCTTTGGCCTTCTTTTCGGCTTCGCCGCCATGGCCTCCATCGGGTTACCGGGATTTGCCAATTTCGCCGGTGAACTTATGGTCTTTTTCGGTGCTTTTTCTGCCGGTGTGCCATCGCGGGACAGCTTCTTCAACAATTTCCAAATCGCCACGGTGATTGCCGTCTGGGGCGTGGTGATCTCCGCCGTGTACATGCTCCGCGCCTACCGCCGCATTTTCATGGGTCCGCTGGTGGACCGCTGGAAATCTCTGGCCGAAATCGCGCCGCTGCCGAAACTCTGCGTGGCCGGCCTCATCCTGCTTCTGCTTGTCGTCGGGTTCTGTCCGCAGTTGCTGCTTAACCTCATCTCGCCCGCTCTGATCCGGCCATGACCGCCTTTCTTTTATCTCCGGAGTTCCGAGTAGTCTTTCTCGGCATTTTCCTACTCATGCTGGACTCGTTCACCAGCGCGAACAAACGCTACATCGCCTGGGCCGGCATCATCGGCTTGGTTGTTCTGTTCGGTTTTTCCTTCCTCCCGGGTCTGCCCGAGGGGGTGTTTCCCGCCGGATTTTATCTCAGTGATCCGACGGCCATTTTCTTCAAGCGTTACATGCTGCTCGCGACCATTTTGACCATTGCCCTGGCTTTGGATTATTCGCGGGTTTATGAAGAGTTCATCCCCGCCGGGCGTCCAGGCGCCGGCTTGGGGGAATTTTATATCCTTCCCATTTTTGCCTGTGCGGGATTGATGTGGCTGGTCTCGGCGGCGGACTTCATCATGATCTTCGTCTCCCTCGAACTGGTGACCATGTGTTTTTACGTGCTTGTCGCCAGCATGCGCAAAAATCTCCTCAGCCTCGAAGCCGGAGTGAAATATCTCATCCTAGGAGCCCTTTCCACGGGTTTCCTGGTCTATGGCATCACTTGGGTCATCGGACTGACCGGGCAAACCTCGCTGGAGGGCATTCGCGGAGTTCTGCCCATTGTGCCGCAGGGGTATCAAGTCGCCCTGATGTTCGGCCTTGGCCTTGTGCTGGTGGCCCTCGGTTTCAAGGTCGCCGCCGTGCCCTTTCAATTCTGGGTGCCCGACGTCTATCAAGGCGCACCCACTCCCGTGACTGCCTATCTTTCGGTCGCCTCCAAGGCCGCCGGTTTCGTTGTGCTCATGCGCGTGATCGAGCCATTCCTGATCGTTCCAGGCCTGGAGCAAAAAATCGTCAGCGTTCTGACCGTTCTCGCCGCGCTTACGCTCATCTACGGAAACCTCGCCGCCCTGCCCCAAATCAACTTCAAACGCCTGCTCGCCTACTCCAGCATCGCCCACGCGGGCTACTTGCTGGTCGGCGTGGCCAGCGTGGGAGCCGACGCCTCGGGACCTGCTGTCGGATTCTATCTTGGCGGATATTTGCTCATGACCTTCCTCGCCTTTCTTGTGCTCGTCCATGTCGGGCGCGTCACGGGCGGTGATGATATTTCCGATTTCAACGGCCTGGGCCGCCGCTCGCCCGTTCTCGCGCTCGGCCTGTTAATCGCCATGCTTTCCCTCGCTGGACTGCCCTTCACCGTGGGATTCCTCGGCAAATTCCTGATCTTTGAAGCCGCCATGCAAAGCCATCAATACCTCCTCGTCGTCCTCGGCGCGGTGACCGTGGCATGCGGCTTCTACTATTATCTCAAGGTCGTTCGCGCCATGTACTGGCAGCCGGTCGTTGCCGACGCCCCGGACATAGCGGTGCCGGCCTTCACCAAACTCCTCATCGCCCTCCTCAGCGCGGCCATCATCATTTTCGGCATCTACCCCCAGCCGCTCCTTGCCATGCTGCGGTAGGGGGGGGTGGCTTCGGAATTTAGCCACAAAAGAGCACAAAGATCGCAAAGATGAACTTTGATTTCTTTGCCGATTTCGTCATTTTTTCGCGCTCCCTGCACTCTTTTGCGGCCAGGATTTCCTTCGTCCTTCCTCATTTTTAATTCGTCACTCCCATCATGCCCGCTGTTGACAAACCCCTGCAGGAACTTCGCGAATACTACGGCATCTCCCCGCGTCCGGGTGATTTCGATGCCTACTGGGAAAAAGCCCTGGCCGAGCTCGAAGCCACCGACCCCGCGCCCGTCCTCGAACCCACCAAGACCATCAACCCCCGCAACGCCGAGACCTTCGACCTTTGGTTCACCGGCGTCGGAGGCGCCCGCATTTATGCGAAATATCTGCGTCCGAAAAACGCGGCTAAGCCTCATCCCGCCGTCCTGCAATTTCATGGCTACTCCGGAGCGAGTGGCGACTGGAACGACAAGTTAAACTTCGTCAGCGAGGGCCTGGCCATCGCCGCTCTCGACTGCCGCGGCCAAGGCGGACGCAGTGAGGACAACACCCCGGTCAAGGGCAATACCCACCAAGGACACTTCATCCGCGGGCTGGACGACTCGCCGGAAAAACTCCTTTTTCGCAGCATCTTTCTCGACACCGCCCAGCTCGCCCGCGTGGTCATGAGCTTTGACGAAGTGGACGCCACCCGCGTAGGCACCACCGGAGGCTCACAAGGCGGCGCTCTCTCCATCGCCTGCGCCGCCCTCGTCCCCCAAATCAAACGCTGCGTGTCCGTGTATCCCTTTCTCTCCGACTACAAACGCGTTTGGGACATGGATCTGGCCAAGGACGCCTACGCCGAACTGAAGACTTTCTTTCGCCTCTTCGATCCCCGTCACGAGCGTGAAGACGACATCTTCACCCGCCTCGGCTACATCGACGTGAAGAACCTCGCCCCGCGCATCAAGGCCGAAACCCTCATGGGCCTGTCCCTCATGGACACCATCTGCCCGCCCTCCACGCAGTTTGCCGTCTTCAATAATATCTCGGCCAAAAAAGACGCCGTCCTCTACCCCGATTTCGGCCACGAGGGCCTGCCCGGCTTCAACGACCGCGCCTTCGATTTCCTGATTGGTTTGTAACTTACGCGTCCGGCGGTTCGAAAGATTGATGCGGACGAGAACGCCCCAAGCTTTGCCCGAATGTTCCAACTTGAAAAAATACGCATGCGCTGGAAGAGTATGCATATGAAGTCCCGCGTCACCCTCACCTTGGAGCCGAAAATCTCTCATCAGGCCAAAATCGCCGCCCGTGCACGGGGCATGAGCTTTTCGGGGCTGGTCGAGCGTTTGCTTCTGGACGAACTGAAGGGATCGCCTGCTGCCCGAGCCCGCCAATCGTTTTCCCAACGCTGGAACGGACGGCTGTCCGTCTCCCCAAAAGCCGGAGCCCGGTTCGAAAAACTCCGCAAAAAGCACGCTTTGTAGCCAACAGCTCATGCGCATCCTTCTCGACTGCGACGTGTTGTTGGATGTCGCCCTGAACCGGCTTCCCCATGCCGCCTCCAGCGGTGCGGTGCTGGATTGGGCGGAGAACCATCCTGGAAAGGCCTGCGTGGCCTGGCATACCGTTTCCAACCTGCATTACCTCTGCGACGACGGAGCTGCCGGTTTTATCCGCGAACTGCTCGAATTTTCCGAAATTCCCGCCACTGGCACGGACGATTTGCGCCGGGCTCTCGATCTTGGCTTTGCCGATCTCGAGGATGCCATGCAAGTGGCGGCGGCCCTGCTCTTCGGAGCGCAAATCATCGTGACGAGAAATCTCAAGGACTACCGAAAATCGCCCGTCAAGGTCATGTCTCCGGAAGATGTCATACTTCGATTTTCGTGAATACGTTCTGAAATCCGGTTAGGATTTGCCCACAGGCCGCCTTTTGCTAGCTTACGCGCATGGACGCTGTGGAAATCATTGATGAGATCAGGCATCTGTCGGCCGTCGAGCAGGCGCGAGTAGTGCCCTTCGTCCGCCAGCTCGATGAAGCGCGGCAATGGACCGGTCCGGAACTGAGCGAGGCGGCGGCCAGGATGACCGCTGAGGGCGACCGGCCAAGGCACAGGCCCAATGGGGCCAAATTGCGGCGGGTTTCTACGGCAAGTTGCCGGATGCCAAAAGTTCGCCGATTCGGTTTAGATTTGCCCGCAATGGCGCGAAAGAGTAAGCGGAATTGCACAAGGAGGAACTGCTTTCCGATTGGCAACTTCTGGAACAAGGCCGCAAGCCTTCCCCAATCACGCCTTTGCAGTAATATAGCTCCATGAACCATCCCATCTACCGCATCACTTCCGTCGAGTGCGTGGCGCCCTACTCGCTGCGCCTGCGCTTCAACGACGGCCTGACCCGTACGATTGATTTCGAGCCGGTGCTGGAGGGCGAGCTTTACGGCCCGCTGCGCGATCCGGCGGCTTTTGCCCAAGTCACGCTCGACCCGGAGGTTCATACCGTCGTCTGGCCTTGCGGAGCCGACTTTGATCCGGCCACGCTCCATGATTGGCCGGAACACGAGGCGGCCTTTCGCGCGGCGGCGGAGAGGTGGAGCCAATCTACGACAGCAGCCTAACCGGAATCCTGGAGGGGAGCCTCCTGCCTTAGCCAGATGATGCGCTTTATTCTACCCATGCTCTTGCTGGTGAGCTGCGACGAGGTGCACAAAACTGACAAGCCAACCAACCGCGATGCGGCAATCCGATTGGCGGATCAACGGTTACCATTGCCTGAGAGCGCTTCGGATGTTCTTTTCCGACTTTCTGGAGGGACCCAAAACTGGGATCTTTTTCTATCTTTCCATGCACCCCTCTCTAAAATTGACAAACTGATTGTCGACGAGATCGGGCGAGCTGCAAAGATTGACGTAGATACTGAAGCTGAGGCGAGAGAGCGGATCTTTAAAAAATTCCCGATCGAGCAACGTGCATCTCCGGCAGGTATACCATTCCGCACACCACAATGGTGGAAGCCCGACGCAATTAAGACCGGTTACTTCGTCGGGCTTGATCCCAGCGGTCCATATTTTTGGGTAGATACATCTTCACAGAGATGTTTCTTCTTCCAACACTACTGAAAGCTTGGTTTCACCCCGGCTTATTCGCCAAAGTCTCCAGCAAAAACGGCGCGGTGCGGCTTGTCTTTGATTTCGCAACGTGCTCAGGGGTGCCTTCGGCGACGACTTCGCCGCCGCGGCTGCCGGCTTCGGGGCCGATGTCCACTAGGTAGTCGGCTTCGGCGATGACGTCCAGGTGGTGTTCGATGACGACGACGGTGCCGCCTTCGTCCACGAGGCGGTGGAGTACTTGAATGAGTTGGGCGACGTCGTGGGCGTGGAGGCCGATGGTGGGTTCCTCCAGGACGTAGAGGGTGGATTTGCCGCGGCGAGTAGTTTTGATTTCCTCAGCGGCGGAGGTGGAGCGGCGGGTGAGCTGGGTGACGAGTTTGATGCGCTGGGCTTCGCCGCCGCTTAGAGTGGGGCTGGGCTGGCCGAGCTTGAGGTAGCCGAGGCCGGTTTCGTTGAGAAGACTGAGGGCGCGTTTGATTTTGGGGTGGGCGGCGAAGAAGGCGGCGGATTGTTCGACGGTCATGTCCATCACGTCGCCGATGGATTTACCGTTGTATTCGATCTCGAGGGTGGCGGAGTTGTAGCGGCGTCCAGCGCATTCCTGGCAGGGCATGTAGGAGGCGGGGAGAAAGTTCATCTCGAGCTTGATCACGCCCTGGCCCATGCAGGATTCACAGCGTCCGCCTTCGTTGTTGAAGGAGAATCGGCTGGCGGTGTAGCCGCGCATGCGGGCGGAGGGGAGATTGGCGTAGAGGGCGCGGATCTCGTCGAAAACCTTGATGTAAGTGGCGGGGGTGGAGCGGGAGGTCTTGCCGATGGGGGATTGATCCACCTCGAGAACGGCGCCGATGGGGTCGGTGCCGGTGAGGGTGCGGTAGCCGGCATTGTCGTTAACGGGCCGGCCTTTTTTGTGAGTGATGGATTCCTTCACGGCGGGCAGGAGGACGCCGCGCACGAGGGTGCTCTTGCCGGAGCCGGAGATGCCGGAGATGACGCTGAGGCGCTGGATGGGGATGCGTACGTCGGCGTTCTTGAGATTGTGGCGGTTGGCGCCGCCGAGTTCGATCCAGCCGGGGACATCGTCGAGGCTGCGGCGGGTGCCGCGCGAGGGGTGCGGCATGGGGGTTTTGAGGCAGCGACCGGTGAGAGAGCGCTCGCTGGCGAGGATGTCGTCCAGCGTGCCGGAGGCGATGATTTCGCCGCCGCGGCTGCCGGCTTGCGGACCGAGATCGATGACGTGATCGGCGCGGCGCATGGTTTCCTCGTCGTGTTCGACGATGACGAGGGAGTTGCCGTGATTGGCCAGGAGGGTGAGGGCGTCGAGCAGGCGGGCATTGTCGCGGGCGTGGAGGCCGATGGTGGGTTCGTCGAGGACGTAGAGGACACCCCGGAGGTTGGAACCAAGCTGGGCGGCGAGGCGGATTCGCTGGGATTCGCCGCCGCTGAGGGTGTTGGCGGTGCGGTCGAGGTTGAGGTAGTTCAGGCCGACTTGACTGAGGAAGCGCAGGCGTTGGGAAATCTCGGAGAGGACATCGGTGGCAATTTCGGAGGCGGTGCCGGTAAAGTAAAATTTGTCCACGAGGGCGAGGGCTTCCTCGGCGGGGGCGTGGGTGAAACCGGTGATGGTCTGGCCCTGGAGGAAGACGTTGCGGGCGGTGTCGTTGAGGCGCGCGCCATGGCAGATGGGGCACGGGCGGGCTTCCTTCTCTTCGAGTTGTTCGTGGCTGCGCTCCTGGGCGAGTTCGGCCTCGATGACGCTTTCAAATTCCTTGGTAGAGTAGTCGGTCCAGACTTCGCCAAAACCGCGGCAGTGGGTGCACCAGCCGTGGGGGGAGTTGAAAGAAAAGAGTCGGGGGTCGAGCGGCTCGAAGGCGCGCGCGCAGCTCGGGCAGTTCATTTCGGAGCTGAGAATGTGGGAGCCGCCCTTGCTGTCGAGGACGCGGGCGGTGCCTTTGCCGATGCGCATGGCGCGCTTGACGAGATCGGGGGTGTTGGCGGTTTCGCCGGGAAGGACTTCACCGACGAGGGCGTCGATGGTGTGTTCCTTGAAGCGTTCGAGCTTGGTGAAACGGGCGGTGGGCTCGAGTTCGCCGTCCACGAGGAGGAATTCGATGCCCTGCTTGACGGCCCATTGGGCGACCTTGGTATGGAAACCTTTCTTGGCTTTGATGAGCGGGGCGAAGACCTGGATTTTTCCGTGTACGGCGAGTTCCTGCACGGTGGTGGTGATGGCGGAGAGGGTCTGTTTTTCAACCGGGATTTGGCAATCAGGGCAATGCTGGGTGCCGAGTTTCGAGAAAAGGAGGCGGAGGAAATGGTAGATCTCGGTGACAGTGGCAACGGTGGATTTGCCGCCGCCGCGGGTGACGCGCTGCTCGATGGCGACGCTGGGAGGCAAGCCTTCGATGGAGTCCACGTCGGGTTTTTCGAGCTGATCCACAAACTGCCGCGCGTAGGCCGACATGCTGTCGAGAAAACGGCGCTGGCCCTCGGCGAAGAGGACGTCGAAGGCGAGGGTGGATTTGCCGGAGCCGCTGAGGCCGGTGACGACGACGATTTTTTCGCGCGGGATCTCGACGGTGAGATTTTTCAGGTTGTGCTCGCGCGCGCCGGTGACGCGGATGGCGGACGATTGCGCATTGCGGATTGCGCATTGCGGATTGGGTTTCGACGGACGTTTCGGCGAAAGGTCCCTGCCTTCCAAAGCGAGTTTAAGAAACTGGCCGGTTAGCGACTTGGCGGATTTGGCCACGGCCTCGGGGGTTCCGGCGGCGACGACCTGGCCGCCTTGGTCGCCAGCTTCGGGGCCCATGTCCACGACCCAGTCGGCGCATTTGATGACCTCCAGATTGTGCTCAATGACAATGAGGCTGTTGCCTTCCTTGACCAGGCGCTGGAAGACTTTGAGCAGTTGCGCGATGTCGTCGAAATGCAGGCCGGTGGTGGGTTCGTCGAAGATGAGGAGCGCGCCGTCCTCGCGTTTTTCGGTGAGGTGGCCGGCGAGCTTGAGGCGCTGAGATTCGCCGCCGCTGAGGGCGTTGACTGGCTGGCCGAGGCGCAGGTAGCCAAGGCCGACATCGACGAGGAGCTGGAGCGAGGAGAGGATGCGGGCGTTGCCCTTGAAGAAAGCAATGGCCTCCTCGGCCGTCATTTCGAGCACGTCGTGGATGGATTTCTCGCGAACTTTGATGGCGAGAATGTGCGGACGGAAGCGGCGGCCTTCGCATTCGGGGCAGCGGAGATAGAGATCGCTGAGGAATTGCATCTCGACCTTTTCGTAGCCGAGCCCGGCGCAGCGTTCGCAGCGTCCGTCGCCGGCGTTGAAGGAAAACGAGGAAGGCGAGAGTCCGGCCGTAAGCGAGGCAGGCTGGGTGCCGAAGAGGTCACGGACGGCATCGTACACGCCGATGTAAACGGCGGGTGTGGAGCGCGGGCTGCGGGCCAGCGGCGACTGATCGACCATGATGATTTCGCCGACTTCCTCGTCGCCGGTGATGGACCGGCAGACGCCGGGTGCGTCGTGATCGTCGGTGACCTCGCCGAACAAGTTGCGATAGAGCACGTCGTGAATGAGCGAGCTTTTGCCCGAACCGGAAACGCCGGTGACGCAGCAAAACACACCGAGTGGAATCTCGGCGTTGATGTTGCGCATGTTGTGGTGGCGGATGCCGGTGAGCTTGACGAACTGTTTCGGTTTGCGGCGCTGGGTGGGGACGGGGATGAATTTTTTGCCCGAGAGATATTCCGCTGTCAGAGACAAAGTAGAAGCGGCTTCCAGCCGCTTATCAGATTGGGGCAAGCGGCCGGAGGCCGCTTCTACTTTAAGCAATTCACCTAGCGGACCGGAGAACATGAGTTTGCCGCCAGTGTTGCCGCGGCCGGGGCCGATATCCACGAGGTAATCGGCGGCGCGAATTATTGCTTCCTCGTGTTCGACGACGACGAGCGTGTTACCCTTGTCGCGGAGGGCGTGCATGACCTTGACCAACTGCGCGGTGTCGCGCGGGTGCAGGCCCACGCTGGGTTCGTCCATGACGAATAGCGTGTTGACCAACGATGCGCCGAGGCAGGTGGTGAGGTTCACGCGCTCGATCTCACCGCCGGAAAGCGAACGGGTCGGCCGGTCGAGCGTGAGGTAGCCGAGGCCAACTTCGTTGAGATAGTGCAGCCGGGAAATAATCTGGTCGCGCAGGAGGACGGAGCTGGGGTCGTCCTTGGGGATCTCGGTGGCCTCGAGGATGGCCCGCAGATCACGCGCGGGGGTGGCGGCGATTTCGGGGAGGGTCTTATGGGCAGGCTGGAGCCGGTAGTTCAGCGTTTCCGGTTGGAAGCGCCCGCCGTGGCATTTCGGGCAGGGCTGGTAGTTGCGGTAGCGGCTGAGCAAGACGCGGATGTGCATCTTGTAGGTCTTCGATTCGAGCCAGCGAAAGAAGCCCTTCACGCCATACCAGACCCCGCTTTCCAGATCCTCGCCCGAAACGTCGGCGCCGCGTTCGCCGTTCATCACCCACTCCTGATCGGCCTTGGGCAGATCCTCGAAGGCTTCGTGCACATCCACCTCCCGCATGGCCGCGGCGCGCAGGAGATCGCGCTGGCATTCCTTGGACTGCGCGGCTTGGAATGGCTTCACCACCCCGGCGGCAAGGGAGAGCGAGCGGTCGGGCATGACGCGGTTCCAGTCGATGCCGACGATGCGACCGAAGCCTTTGCAGTCGGGGCACGCTCCGAGCGGATTATTGAACGAGAAAAGCCCGGGGCTGGGCGGGCGGATGTCGAGGTCGCAATGCGCGCAATGCCAGCCGGAGGAGTAGGGATTTTGGATTTTAGATTTTGGATTTTCGATCGTGATTTTCCCGGAACCGAAGCGGAGGGCGGATTCGACGGCCTCGGCCAGGCGCGAACGGTTTTTCGCGGTCACTTCGCTGCGATCTTGGAGGACGGGAACCACGGCCGGCAGGCGGACGTTTTTTGGAGCCTCGTCGGTGCGGATGGCCTCGCCGTTGAGCAACACGCGCAAGTAACCCTGCTGGCGGAGAAAATCAAAAAAGTCGGCGGCCTTGGTTTTAGCCGGGACGGGAATTCCAAACGTGATGAAGACCTGTTCGCCATCCATCTCGGCGAGGATGTGCTCGGTGATGGAGTGGGCGGATTCGGTGCGGATCTCGCGTTCGCAGGAAGGACAATAGGCGTGAGCGGCGCGGGGGAAGAAAAGCTTCAGGTAATCATTGATCTCGGTGATCGTCCCCACGGTCGAACGGGTGGTCTTGACCGAGTTGGCCTGTTCGATGGCAATGGCGGGCGGGATGCCCTCGATGAGGTCCGCCTTGGGTTTGTCCATCCGCTCCAGAAACTGCCGCGTGTAGGGACTGAACGTCTCGACGTAACGCCGCTGTCCCTCCGCGTAGAGGGTGTCGAAGGCGAGGCTGGATTTGCCGCTGCCGCTGGGGCCGGTCACAACGATGAACTGCCCGAGCGGCAGGTCAAGATCGATACCCTGAAGATTATTTTGACGCGCGCCGCGGACGCGGATGAAGGAAGACACGAAACAGTGATGAGTGAAAAGTGAACGGTGACGAGAAGATCAATGACTACCAGTCACTTGTCACTCATCACTTGTCACTATTCAAGCCGCTGCGCTCTCTTTTGTGGTATTTTTCAACTCGTCGGTGCGGAGCAGAACACGCTGGCGCATGATCTTGCCGGACTTGAACTTCACCGTGGCCCGCGCGGGAATGACAACATCGTGCTCGGGTTTGTGCGGATTGCGTCCGACCCGCGACTTGGTCAGACGCACTTCAAAGACGCCAAAGTTCCGCAGTTCCACATCTTGGCCCTTGGCCAAAGCGTCGGTGATGTAGTCGAGGGTTTTTTGAATGACTTCAAAGACATCCTGCTGCACCAAACCGGTGTCCTTGCTGATCTGGATCACCAGATCCCGTTTTGTGAGGTTTGCCATGAGGATTGCGAGTGGTTAGTCCGGTTTAGTAAGCAGAAATCGGGCCGAGCCGCAACAGCCCTTTCGCTTATTTTGCGGAACGCGCCGTCTCCGTGAGGGCAAGGCGGAGCGCGGCGAGGGGTTCCGCCCACTCGATGTCCCAAGAGGCAACAGGTTGCGGCATGCGCTGGGTCCAATTGGAGTCGCCAATCGAGCCCGGAACATTAAAACGTTCCTCCGTGCCAAAAATATCGGTGATCATGTGCACAACGAGCCACGAGTTTGACGCAAAAAGACCACGCAGGAGAATTTCGTGGATCTCTGGCGTGAAGGGCTGGGGCAGTTTGATGTCGGGATGGCCACAAAAATCCATCAATTCCCACAAGCTGTGAACGGCTGCGTCGCACCCCGGCCCGGCCCCATTCGCCGCTGCGGCCGCCAGTTCGTCCCAATGCACCTTTAGTGGCGGATGATCATGCGTGGCATAGGTGGCGAGGCTCAGACGCTGGTATTCGGCGCCGGAAGTCAGGCGATCCCAATTGCGTTCCCACTGCGGGATTTTGAATCCGGAAATCTCGAGTTGTTGCAAAGTCGGGCGCACATACGGAGCCACTTCACCGAGGTCCTCCGCGATCAAACGATGCGTTCCGGTTTCTTCCTGGAGCATGCGGAAAAGCGTTTTCCCATGCCGGCGGTTATACTCACGATTCTCGTCCGTTGCATCATCGCGATCGACGAAGTGCGGCAGTTCGCCGCCCGTGATACTTTTAGCCTCATCGGAGGTGAGGGCGGTGAATTTTTCGTTATCCTCCGGCCGCCAGGGAAAGCTGTAGATGCGGAAAAATCCCAGCGCGTGATCCACCCGCAGGAGATGAACCCCCCCCATCAGCAGCCTCAACCGTTTCCGCCACCAGGCATAATTGTCCTTCGCCATGGCCTCCCAGCGGTAAAGCGGAAAGCCCCAATTCTGACCCCACTTCTCCGTGAACGGATCAGCCTTGAAGACTTTCTCCGGCGGCGCACCACTGGATCGTTGCAAGTCAAAAATCTCCGGTGCCGCCCACACATCCGTGCTGTAAATGCTCACCCCCACTGGCACATCCCCTATCAGCGCGACATGGCACTGCTCCGCGTGCGCGCGGACGTCCTGCCATTGGGAAAACGCCACCCACTGCACGTAGGAGTGAAAGCGCATCGTGTCGCGCATCCGTCGTTTGTCCGCCGTTCCCAGATGATCAAACCACGACCGAGCCGCCGCGGGATTGCGATGTTCGGCCGGCCAGGACAACGAGACCTCGGACTCTCCATGCCAGCTCACCAACGCACGGTGCAAGGCATAATCGGCCAGCCATTGGACGTTGGCTTTTTCAAATTCCGCAAACCCCTTGACCCGCGCCTTGTCCGTGCCACGGGAGCGAAAATTTTTGAAAGCGGCGTAAAGCAACTCTCGTTTGAGCTGCTTGATTCCGGCGTATTTCACCGGACCCTCGCGCAGGGCGGAAAGATCATGACGCCCGGTAATTTCGGAAAAATCCTGCACGGTCAAATCAGGCAGGGTGTCCGGCGTGGTGGCGATGGTCGAAGGCTCCAGCGCCATGGCACTGAGGAGATTGTAAGGGCTGCTGTCGCTGCCGGTTTCGTTGATGGGCAGGATTTGCACCACGCCAAGCCCCTGTCGGGCCGACCAGGTGATCAGCTCCTTCAGCGCGGCGGTGTCCCCGATGCCCAGATCCATCGCGCCCCGCAAGGCGGAGACGGGAGCCAGGACCCCCGCAAGTTTTTTCTCCGGATTCAACTCAAGCATAGTCGCGTCTTACAGGGCGCGTCAGCGGCTGACAACCTCCGTGTGCGACCCGGGAGGGCGAAGCTCCGCGTGAGCGTTTTTCATGCTTTGGCATGAGCATCACCATCCCATTGCTTCTCGCGCAGTCCGGCTAGGCCGAGTTCGCGGATAACGGACGTGGGATTCGCCCAGCACACTCTCGTAGGCCGCGCTGGCGGCATGGATGTCCACGGGAAAGGCAACTTTGCGCAGCTTCTGGTTTTCCTGCCATTCCACCGTGGTGGCGAAATCAGTGAGAAATGGTGAAATTTAGGCGTTCTCATTTTCTGTCGAGCCGCATTCCAACGCCCGCGATTTTTCCCCCGGCCACCGCCAGCCCCCAGAATTGCGGTGGACATTTTCCAACAGCGGCTATTCATTACCCCTCCGCTGATTTTTCATGTTTAACTGGCTTATTAAGAAAATTGTCGGCTCGAAAAACCAACGCGAGCTGCGCCGCCTCCAGCCCATCGTCCGGCAGATCAACGACATCGACCAGGGCCTGAGCGCCCTTTCCGACGACGCGCTGCGGGCCAAAACTGCCGCTTGGAAACAGGAACTTTCCGCCATCACCGACAACGATGCCCTGGCCGCCCGCCTCACCGAGATCCTGCCCGAAGCCTTCGCCGTGGTCAAAAACGCCGCCCGCCGCCTCACCGACCGCAAGCACACTTTCACCGTCTGCGACCAACCCATGACCTGGGCCATGGTGCATTTCGACGTCCAACTGATCGGCGGCATGGTCCTGCATCAGGGCCGCATCGCGGAAATGGCCACCGGCGAAGGCAAGACGCTGGTCGCCACCTCGCCCGTTTATCTCAACGCCCTCACCGGCCGCGGTGTCCATGTTGTTACGGTCAACGACTACCTGGCCAAACGCGACGCCGAATGGATGGGGCAACTCTACCAATTTCTCGGTCTCACCGTCGGCATCATCCAGCACGACCAGAATCCCGAACTCCGCCGCGCGCAATATCAGTGCGACATCAGCTACGGCACGAACAGCGAATACGGTTTCGACTACCTGCGCGACAACGGCATGGCCACCAGCCGCGACCAGCAGGTGCAGCGTCCGCATTACTTCGCCATCGTGGATGAAGTCGATTCCATCCTCATCGACGAGGCCCGCACCCCGCTCATCATCAGCGGACCCTCCACCGTTTCCACCCACCAGTTCGACCGCTTTAAGCCGCTCGTCGAACAACTCATCCGCAAGCAGACCATGCTCTGCAACCGCCTCGGCACTGAGACCAAGGAACTCTACGACGCCGGCAAGAAGGACGAAGCCGGCCGCGCCATGTTCAAGCTCAAACTCGGCCAGCCGCGCAGCAAAGCTCTCGCCCGCATGATGGAGGACGCCGAAATGCGGAAGCTCTGCGACAAGGCGGAGCTCGAATTTTACAAGGACACTGACGGCAAAGCCCGCCTCGTGGAACTCAAGGAAGAGCTCTTCTTCACCATCGAGGAACGCCAGCACGACGCCGACCTCACCCAACAGGGCCGCGATTTTCTCAATCCCGACGACCCCGACGCCTTCGTCCTCCCCGACCTCCTCACCGAATACGCCGACATCGAGAACGACCGCTCACTGACCGACGCCGAAAAGGCACAGAAAAAAGGCGGTCGCCAGCAATACACCGACGCCCAGGCCGAGCGCATTCACAACATTTCCCAGCTCGTGAAGGCCTACTGCCTCTACGAGAAAGACGTCGAATACGTCGTCGAGGAAAACAAGGTCATCATCGTGGACACTTTCACCGGCCGCAAAATGCCGGGCCGCCGCTGGAGCGACGGACTCCACCAAGCCGTCGAAGCCAAGGAAGGCGTCCAGATCGACCGCGAGACCCAGACCCTCGCCACCATCACCATCCAGAACTATTTCCGCCTTTACCAAAAACTCGCCGGCATGACCGGCACCGCCGAGACCGAGGCCAACGAGTTCCACGACATCTACAACCTCGACGTCAACGTCATTCCGTCGAACCGCGTCATCCGCCGCATCGACGAGAACGACCGCATCTACAAAACCCGCCGCGAAAAATACCATGCCGTCGTCGAGGGCATCCGCACCGCCCACGGCAAAGGCCAGCCCGTCCTCGTCGGCACCGCCAGCGTCGAGGCCTCCGAGTTGGTCTCGCGCATGCTCAAGCTGCAAAAAATCCCCCACACCGTTCTCAACGCCAAATACCACATGCAGGAGGCCGAGATCGTCCAGCGCGCGGGCCTCAAGGGTGCCGTCACCATCTCGACCAACATGGCCGGCCGCGGCACTGATATCAAACTCGGCGAAGGCGTCACCGAGACCGGCGGCCTCTACGTCATGGGCACCGAACGCCACTCCTCCCGCCGCATCGACCGGCAGCTCCGCGGCCGCTGCGCCCGCCAGGGCGACCCCGGCATGTCCCGCTTCTACGTCAGCTTCGAGGACGAACTCATGCGCAACTTCGGAGCCAGCGACCGCATGACCAAGATCATGGAGACCTTCGGCCTCCAGGAAGGCGAGGAACTCGAACATCCCTGGCTCAACAAAAGCGTCGAAACCGCCCAGAAGCGCGTCGAGCAGCGCGACTACATGATCCGCCGCCGTACCCTCGAGTTCGACGACGTCATGAACCAGCAGCGCGAAGTCGTCTATGGCTACCGTCAGGAGGTCATGGACTCCGCCGCCCCACGCGACCTCATCGTCGAAGTCATCGAGGAAATGGTCCCCAAGAAAGTCTCCGAATACCTCGAAGCCACCGAGGGCGAGGAACCCGACCATACCGGCCTACTCAACTGGATCAACACCACCTTCCCCCTAGGCCTCTCCGCCGACAAAGCCGCCCTCGAAACCCGCACAGTCGCGGAAAACGGCACGTGGCTGGCCCAAGTCGTCCGCGACGCCTACGACAAAAAGGCCGCCATGGAACACGCCGAGGCCCTCCGCGGCCTCGAGCGTTACGTCATCCTCAACGCCGTGGACCGCCTCTGGCAGGAACACCTCTATGCCATGGACGGCCTGCGCGAAGCGGTCTATCTCCGCGCCTTCGCCCAGAAAGATCCCCTCGTCGAATACAAAAACGAGGCCTTTTCCATGTTCAGTGAGTTGATGGACAACATGAAATTCGAGGTCCTCAACAACCTCTTCCGCAGCACCACCAATCTCCAGGCTTTTGAAAACCTCCTGCGCAGCATGCCGCAGAATCTCCTTCAAGCCGACTTCCCCGGTGCCACCCCGCAGCACCCCCAAGCGCAGGCCCAACCCACCCACGGCGGCGAACCCCTCGCCTCCCCCGAGCCCCCCAAGATCGAACTCCCGATCAAGCGCGAAATGCCCAAAGTCGGCCGCAACGACCCCTGTCCCTGCGGCAGCGGGAAAAAATTCAAGAGCTGCTGCGGACGAACGGCGTGAGCCGCCTTTTTTTCTTTTGTTGCAACGGCCTGAGACCGTCGGCTTGGTCGCGCCAGCGTTAGGTCCCGCCGTCCGGATGGAATTCGCGGGAAATTTATCGAGATACTTCTCTTCGGACTCATGGCAACGAGCATCACGGGGCGATGTTTTCCTCAAGCTTGCTAACAACGACCACTTTGACACACAATCTCACCCTCTGAATTGCGCAGGGATATAGGATAAGAGCTTATCTCCGTCAGCAGTATCCGTGATTCGTTCTATGAGACCCCAACAAACCGGCGATGAATTTCTTTTGCTGAATCGCTTAATCTCACGGGCAAGCTTCTGGCAACCGGACTGGCTCAGAGCGTCTGCCTGGATCGAGCACATTCCCTTCGCATTCTGGATAACCGAGAACCTGCATCCGAGGCTGTTGGTGGAACTCGGAACCCATACCGGAACATCCTATTGCGCCTTCTGTCAGGCCGTGGACACAATAAACACGGAAACCAGATGCTTTGCGGTCGATACGTGGGAAGGCGACGATCAGGCCGGTTTTTATGGCGCCGAGGTATTGGAGGCCCTGAACCACCACAACGAGACCAAATACGCGCGTTTTTCCAGCCTCCTGCGCGCGAGGTTCGACGAAGCAGTTTCCCACTTTGCGGATGGTTCCATCGATCTTCTGCATATCGACGGCTACCATGATTATGACACGGCCCGACACGATTGGGACACCTGGCATCCGAAACTCTCGCCCCGAGCGGTTGTTCTGTTTCACGACACAAACGTCCGCAAGGACAATTTCGGCGTTCATCGGCTGTGGGCGGAACTGAGTCGAGACTACCCGCACTTTGAATTCCATCACGGCAATGGTCTAGGTGTGCTCGGCGTGGGGGCGGTGCCCGGGAATGTTTCCCAGCTCTTCAAAATCTCGCACGATGCCGACCAAAGCACACTGATCCGGACACTGTATGCCCGCCTCGGAGCTGAGATCAAACGACAGTGGCTGGACCGCAATCGCATCCTGGAACTGGACCTCAGGTTGGGTGAACACGTCCGTCTTCTCGCCGCGCAAAAGCAAACCGAGAATACGCTGGCCGAAAACCTTCGGCTAGCCATCGAACGCGCTTCGACTTTGGAACAAGTCCGACTAAAGGAACGCGCGGAGAATCGTCAACTCGAGCTGCAGGTCGCCGAATTGTCCGCCCAGTCCAATCGCGCGCACGCTCAGCTTTCCACGACATCCGAGTTGCTTCACTCCCAACTGCTGAACCTGACGACGCTCCTCTCCAAACCGCGCGACCCATGGCAACATTTTCGCAAAAAGTGGCTGACCAGCCTGAGGAAACGCCGGGCGGAGACGCGGGATGCGATCTTCCGGGGTTTGGTCACCTTGGGATGGACGAGACGCCACCGGAAATTCCAGCTCCAAAGAGATGTCATCAAAAGATCGGAGCTCTTCGACAAGGCGTTCTATCGAGACCAATACAGGCAGCTGCTCAACCGGGCGACCGATCCGCTGCTACACTACATCCGTTGCGGCGCGGCACTTGGTTGCAACCCCAACCCCCTGTTCGACACCAAGTGGTATCTTCACCGCTATCCCGAGGTTGCGAAATCCGGGAAGAATCCGCTGGTTCACTACATCGAGGACGGGGCCAGGGAAGGGTTGAATCCCGGGCCGTTCTTCGACGCACAAAGTTTCCTGGCTGAACATCCCGAGTTGCGCGACAGGAGCGTGAATCCACTCGCCTTTCACCTTAACAACGGGAACTCCATGGCCGGATTTGTCCGTTCTTCCGGAGAGAGGATTCGCGTAGTCTTTCTCTCAGGTGAACCGGACACGCCCGGCTCGACGTATCGCGTGGAAATGCCTGCGAAAGCGCTCAATTCCCAGAAGGAGTATTCCGTCTTGATGGTCCGGGCCGACCAGATTGTTAGTCATCGCGATTTCATCCTTCAAGCCCATGTGCTGGTGATCTGGAGGCTGGCGTGGACCGACCAGCTTGCTGGCTTGTTAGCCCAGGGCCGGGGGAACGGACAGAAGGTTGTTTTCGATGCAGACGATTATTTGTTTGATCCTGCCATTGCCAGGATCCAGATCATCGACGGGATTCGAAGCACGGGGACGAGCGAAGAATCAACCGCAGATCACTTTGAAAGATTTCAAAAGACGCTGCTGATGGCCGATATTTGCACGGCACCCACCGAAACCCTGGCTGCCCGGATGCGCGAATTTGGCAAACCCGCTTTTGTGCTTACCAATGGATTTGACCAGGAAACACACCTGAGAAGCCGCCAAGCACTCGGCCGGAAAAGAGCACGCCGAAACGATAATCTCATTCGCATAGGGTATGCGGGAGGAACACGCACTCACCAAAAGGATTTCTTGCAGGCGTCCGCCGCTGTCGGGCGAATTCTCCGTAAACATCCGCAAACCCGGCTCGTCGTATTTCATCAGGACACCGTGGGTGGAGTCCGCTGTTTGGATATCGAAGAATTTCCGGAAATCGCCGGATTGGAATCCCAGATTGAATGGCGTCCATTCGTTCCTCTACGCCAACTGCCGGACGAACTTGCACGCTTCGACATTAACCTGGCTCCGTTGGAGATCGGGAATATTTTTTGCGAAGCCAAGAGTGAGTTGAAATATTTTGAAGCCGCTCTGGCCGAGGTACCCACCATCGCTTCCCCCACCATTCCTTACCAGGAGGCCATTGAACACGGTGAGACCGGCTTTCTTGCCAGGAACGCCGAGGAATGGTTTGAGTATCTTGACCGGTTGACTATCGATAAAGATCTCCGTGATAGGATCGGAAAACAGGCGTTCTTTGACGTTTTCTGGAAGTATGGCCCGGAACGCCGGACCGAACGGGTTGGCACTGTGATCCGGCAATTCTTCCGTGAGGAATCGGGCGCCACCCCATCTCACGAATGGGAAAGCCACTGCTTCCATTCCTGTGGGCACACCAGACCTGTCATTCCAAAGTTTGAGGTCGTCCTGGAGCATGGAAGCCCTCTGGAGTCCGAAGCGGATCTTGTCATTCCTCTCTACAACTACGCCCTCTTTATCGAGGAAACGCTTGAATCACTCAAAGCACAGTCGCTTCCAAACAAGGGTCTCATTGTGGTTGATGATTGCTCCACCGACGGATCATTGGAGGTGGCAAAAAGATGGATCGAGCGGAACAGCCACGCATTCCGGCATGTAGCGTTGTTGAAAAACACTGTGAATTCCAAATTGTCGCTGACCCGAAACGCCGGATTTTCCTTCTCCGAGGCGCTCTTTGTCATGCCCGTCGATGCCGACAATCTACTACAACCCGGTTGCCTTGAGAGTTGTTTGAGGGCCATCCAAAACACAACGGCGGCGGTGGCGTATCCTACAGTACAGGAATTCGGCGAGGGGCAGGGCACACGAAGTTGTGAGGAATGGCACCCGAGCCGTTTCGTCACGGGCAACTATCTGGATTCCATGGCTTTGATCCGAAGAAGTGCGTGGGCGGCCGTCGGCGGCTATGATGAAGTAATGGTATATGGGTGGGAGGATTACGATCTGTGGGCGAAATTTGTCGAACAGGGATTCCACGGTATCTGGGTGAAGGGATCGACCGCACTCTACCGCGTACACAGCAAGTCCATGCTGCACACCGTCACCGATGCAGCCTTAAACAAAGGGAAGGTCGTCGCGGAAATGAGCAGGCGGCATCCGTGGCTTCAAATTCCTTCCTCCAAATTGGAACACGTATCCGGACTCCTTATCCGTTGAGACGCTTTGCAATACTGGTGGCTAACCGGATTACCGACCGTAACAACGATGCGATCAGGGGCCGCCGGGAGAATAGATTTTCCACATAGGAATATCTTTCCTCGATAGACAAAATTTCTCCAGGCACACGACTTGCGAAAAAATTGTCAATGTCAGGAACTATGGATGCACCCCATTTGCATTTGAAATATTCGGCGTTATTTAACTCATGATCTGTTCTGCCGGGCGTCGATAGCCCGTGGTGATAGATCACGCTATCGGCTGCGTAGAAAATCTTGTATCCCTTTTGACGCGCCCGGAGACAAAAGTCCACGTCCTCAAAGCCGTTTTTGAATGCCGGGTCAAAACCGCCAAGTTCTAAAAATGTCTGCTTCTTTACCAACCAACAGGCAGCCGTCAGGATTTGAAATTCCTGGCTGATGAGCGCGGGCCAAAAATCCGCCGGCTGGCCACGGTAGAGGTGGACCGCGACGCCGCGTTTATTAAAAACCATGCCGGCGTGATTAATCAGGTCGGTTCCAGGAGTCAAATGACGGTTGCCGACGACGCCGATGCGCGGATTTCCACGAGCGGCAGCAAGGAGTTTTTCCAGCCAGCCGGCCGTAGCCAGGGTGTCGTTGTTGAGAAGGCACATGTATTCCCCCCGGGCAAGCAGGGCGGCCATGTTGATCTTTTCCGCAAAAGATTTCCGCGCCTCGTTTTGGATGGTTCGAACAGGCGGGTGAAGAGAATGCAGAAACTCGGGGGTCCCATCCGTCGAACCGTCATCGATGACGATGACTTCAAACAGAGGGGAGGACGTTGCGGTGGCGAACACGCTATCGAGGCAGGCGCGCGTGAGATCCAATCGGTTGTGGACCGGAATGAGAATGGATACACGGGGCGGGCTAGTTCCCGGAGTCGGTTCATTGGGAGCATCCAAAGCGTTCACATAGCGTTCCTCAAAAACGAAACACTATGAAATCAAAATCATGCGCGCTGCAACGCAATTGAGATGGCACACAGCGGCCGGGGAATTTTTACCAAAGTCGCTTCAGATGAAAAATCGATTCCCCATTCTGTTGTCGCCGAAGAAGCCATCCAGTGCGTATTGTTGGGTCTTTCATGTCCCGTCCGGTCAGCATTGTTACCGTTAATTTTGACAGCCTTTTTTACATCAGGCTTCTGGTGGAAAAAGTGCGGGAATTCATCGGTTCGCGCGCGTATGAAATCGTAGTGGTGGATCGGGGCAGCAGGGATGGGAGTCGGGAATGGCTGCGGGAGCAGCCCGATGTGCGCCTGATTCTGAAACGCCAATGGCGGCAATCTCGCCATTCCCACGGTGAGGCGGCAGAGGCCGGGGTGCGGGCGGCGCTGCACGAGATCATTGTTCTGATGGATTCCGACGCCCATCCCATCGCCGGCCGTTGGCTCGAACTCACGGCTGACAAGCTGGACGATCACTGCCGCCTCGCGGGCGCTCAATTCCATATCGCCCGCCGAAACAACCCGCATGGCTGGTACATTCACCCGCACTTCATGACCTTCTTCAAGGCAGATTTCGGGACTCGTGTCACGCTGCGCAAAGTCCGCGGCCGCGACACCGACACGGCGGAAGACTCGACCGTGCGCCTGCTGGAGTCCGGCTTCGACGTACTTGGATATCCCATGGAATTCCAAGCACGCTTTTCGGTCGGGCACCCCTGCCTCCCCACCGTTTCCGCCGGTGTTTTTCACGCTTGGTATTCCACTCGGTTGGTGAAGAACAGCGAGGAAGTTCACACTGAGACCGGTGCCGGTATCACGCAGGAAAACTATGCCAAACCTCTGCGCGAGCGACTAAGGCAGTTGTATGGCCTCAACTTCTAAATCCGGTCGTAGTTTTTCTGTTTATGTCCTCGCTAGTTTATTTTGAAGCCAGCGATACCGCCCGGATCAACGCACAAACCGGAATTCAAACTGTGGTGCGAGGAATGATTGCCGGACTTTCCTCACAGGGGTGCGTCGTCCACCCGGTGCGCTGGTCGTTCAAAAGAGGATGTCTGACTCCCCTGAAACCAGAGTGGGAACGGAATCTCGGGCTGCCTGGGGGGGGAAGTCGGTGGCTGCCCCTCTCTTCGCTTTTGCGCCCCCAATTCTGGTCCGCGTGGAGAAATGCGCGGGGAATGAACTACAAGACCCCTGTTCACCACCATCCCGTGCATGCGCAACTTTTCCAAGGTGGGTGGTTGATCATGCCGGAACTGATGGAGGGCCGCCATGCGCGCATGATCATCGATTACGCCAAACTGCATGGTCTGCGCGTGGCGGGAATTTTCCATGATGCCATCGCCTTTCATCACCCCGAACTGGTTTTGCATTGGACGCGTAAACAGCATGCGGACTACATGATGGCTATTGCGGGACTGGACGCCGTGATCGCAGTTTCCGATCAATCGGCCCGGCACTTCACTGAGTTCGCACAATCCCAAAACAGCCCAGTGCCCCGGGTGAGAGTCTGCCGCCTGCCCGCGCAAATTACCGGGCAGGAACGCGAAACCGAGCTTAAGGAAATCACCGGCGGCATCGTAAAAATCCTCTGCGTCTCGACCCTGGAGCCGCGTAAAAATCACGCGAGGGTGATCAATGCTTTTGAAAGTGCCCGCTCGCGGCTGGTCGGAACGAAGCTGGAACTGCACTTGGTCGGCGCACCTTACGAGAAAGCTCCAGAAATTGCCGGCGCCGTGCGCGCTCTCACCCGGAAGAATCCGGCGATCTTCTGGCATGAAGGCGCCGGCGGGGCGGAGCTGCGGGAATTCTACCGGGACTGCGACTTCACAATCTTCGGCTCCTGGATCGAAGGATTTGGTCTGCCCGTGATGGAAAGCCTGTGGTTTGGCAAGCCGTGCCTTTGCTCTAACCAAGGCGTGATGGCGGAAAACGCGGAGGGGGGCGGCTGCCTCATGGTCGATGTTCAGGACGTGAATGCGCTGGCCGATGGCATGGTCAAACTAGCCAGCGAGCCGGATTTCCGGCGGGAACTCGGTCAACAGGCCTTGCAGCGGAAGCTGAAAACCTGGAACGACTACGGGGGCGAAATCCTGGGAATCCTTAAAGAGATTTGAAACGCGGATCGATCTCGCCTAGCCGCCGCCGCATCCGACCCAGCACGGTACCCGGGTTCATGGTCTCCCTGAGATCGGTTCGGGCCCGCTCGCCCAACTGGCGGGCTGCTGCGCGATTCTCGAAAACCCAGCGCATGTGACTCGCCGCGTGGTCCGCATCCGGTTCGGCCCAAAAATTTCCCGCCTCATAGACGCCGTGGTCGCGCTCGATTTCGGTGAGTTGATACCGGACCAACAGGCTGTTGGCGGGGGTGGTGAAATCCATGTTACCCGAGTATCCCGTGGCGATCACCGGCTTGCCGAAGCTCATGGCTTGGGCCATGCCGAGACCGAGACCCTCGGAACGATGCAGCGAAATGTAACAATCGGCCGTGGCGAAAAGCTGTTTCATGCGGGGGCCGTCCAGATGCTCATCGATCCAGGTGACATTCAAGCCTTCACTGAGGCGCTTGAGTTTTGTTGCCTCTTCGGAGTGCCGGTCTGCGTTGATGGATTTCAGGATCAGGCGGACATCGTCTTTTTCTGAGCCGAAGGCCATTTCAAAGGCGGTGATGAGCCCTTCAGGATTTTTCCGTTGAATAACGCTGTGAAAATCAAAATTGAAGAGAAACAGGAAGGAATCCCGTTCGAACCCAAATCCCTCCCGATCCGGGGCCGGCATTTGTTGTTCGAAAAAAGGATAGCCGATTTGAGTGACCGGGATCGGCGACACGGCGGCAAATGCCTTTTGGCAGAAACTGGTGGCGGTCCAGATCTCGTCGTAATAATCGAACGCGGGATGCCAGCGCGGAGGAAATTTTTCCAGTTCCCAATACCAAAGGGCAATGTTGTAACGATCCTGGAAAAATCGCGGTCCGCGATCGCGGGAAAACCGTTTGGCGTAATCGAACGAAAAAGTCATCAAGTTTACGCCATTCGGATTGCTTTGGGAAAACCGGTCGAAGCTCCGGTCCAGATTGCGATGGTCGCGGCTGTGAATATTGATAAAGACGGCCGGCAGATTGCTTTTGTGGATCACCTGGCAAAACGCGCGGGACGAGTCTCCGATGCCGTATTCGCCTTGGAAAAAGCCGGCCACGTTGAGCCCGACCGGAAGATTTCTCCCGGTGCTGCCAGCGGGTTTCTCCTGCGGACGGCGCAGTAAGGGAAGGCACTGGCGGTATCCAAAAAATAGCGGGGAAAGGGCATGAAAAAGCAGCGGGCCAAACTTATCGACTAGGGCCTTTCCCTCCGCACGACCAAGCTGCCGGCTGCGCCTCGCCAGATCGGCGATGGCCCGGTGACGGAGGTAGCTTTTGCAGAATTTGGAAAGACGGACATAGGATCGGTCCAGATAACGATCGAGAAGAGCCAACTGATCCTCCGATTGGGTGAGGGTGCGTTTGTCTTTCTCCGTCTGTTGATTCGCATGCCTGCGATACGAAACGAGCGGTTCGGAAACGGCGGCGAAGCAGCCTTGTTCGAGAAGGTGAAACCACATTTCCCAATCGGCGGAGTGAAAAAACTTCTCATCAAATCCGCGCAGTGCCCGTTCGCGACGGAACATGGTGGCGCTGGGTGAGCCGGCGAGGTTTTTTCTCTCGCGCAGACTCCTCGTGATCACGGTGGGGCCGGTGACCAGCTTGTTCTCTGCAAAAAATGGCGGGTAGCGGAGTTTTTGCGAAGACCGATCGACGACCTGTACCGCGCAAGCAACCAGGCTGACGCCTGTATGCTGATCGAGGATGGAGGCCATTTTTCCCAGGGCGTCTTTCGCGGAAAGGAAGTCATCGGCATGAAGAAATTTCACATACTCCCCGCGGGCGGCGCGGAGGCAGACGTTGCGGTTCTTCACCATCCCCAGATTGACGGCATTCTTTTTCACAACGACTCGCGGGTCCTTCGCCGCGTAGTTGCAGGCAATCGCGAACGAGTCATCCCGCGAACAGTCGTCCACCACGATCAATTCAAAGTCGGTGAAATCCTGCCTCAAGACGGACTCGATGGCTTCCGGAAGAAAGGCCCCGTAATTAAAGACATCAACGCAGACGCTGATCTTGGGAATGCTCATGGTTCAGGTTCTACACAGCGACCGTGAACCAGCCCTTGGCGGGTTGCACAATAACAAAACGAATTCAGGAGTGCGGATGAGGCCCGTTTTCCGCATGGCTTGAGATTGCCTTCCGGCTGCAGGTGGTGCTTTATGAGCGACTTTCCCATGTCTGAAAAAACCGCCATTACGCCCACCCGCAGCGCTGACTTTCCCGAATGGTACCAGCAAGTCGTCCGCGCCGCCGATTTGGCTGAGAACTCCGAGGTCCGCGGCTGCATGGTCATCAAGCCCTGGGGATACGCCCTGTGGGAACGCATGCAGGCCGTGCTGGACCGCATGTTCAAGGAGACCGGCCATCGCAACGCCTACTTCCCGCTCTTCATTCCGCTGAGCTACCTGGAAAAAGAAGCCGCACATGTCGAGGGGTTCGCCAAGGAATGCGCCGTGGTCACCCATCACCGGCTGGAAGCAAAGGACGGCAAGCTCGTGCCCGCCGGTCCGCTGGCCGAACCACTCGTCATCCGCCCCACTTCCGAAACCATCATCGGAGCCGCCTACGCCCGCTGGGTGAAATCCTGGCGCGACCTGCCGATATTGATCAACCAGTGGGCCAACGTCGTCCGCTGGGAAATGCGCCCGCGGCTTTTTCTGCGTACAGCGGAATTTCTCTGGCAAGAGGGCCACACCGCCCACGAGACCGAGGCGGAGGCGAGAGCAGAGGTGACAAAAATGCTGGGCGTGTATGAAACCTTCGCCCGCGAATACCTCGCCATTCCCGTTCTCACCGGCGAGAAAAGCGAGGGCGAACGTTTCCCCGGCGCGGTGCAAACCCTCTGCATCGAGGCCATGGTGCAGGACCGCAAGGCGATTCAAGCCGGCACCTCGCATTTTCTCGGACAGAATTTTTCCAAGGCCTCCGGCATCCAGTTCCAAGGCCGGGACGGCACCCTCGAACACGCCTGGACCACTAGCTGGGGCGTAAGCACGCGCCTCATCGGCACACTCATCATGGCCCATGGCGATGACGACGGACTCATCCTGCCACCGCGTATTGCGCCGGCCCACGTCGTCATTATTCCCATCACCCCGAAGGAAGACTCCAAGGCCGCCGTGCTTGAGGCCACGGAAGAACTCGCCGCCTCTTTGCGCGATGTCCGTTTCCATGGCGACCCGATTCAGGTCGAGATCGACGCCCGCGACCTCGGCGGCGGCGTGAAGAGTTGGGAGTGGATCAAAAAAGGCATCCCGCTGCGCATTGAGATCGGACCGCGCGATCTGGAACAGGGCACCGTGGCCGTGGCCCGCCGCGACAAACCGCCCAAGGAAAAGGCCTTCGTGCCCGCCGCCGATCTTCCGGGGCAAGTCTGCGCCATCCTCGACGACATCCAGGCCACGCTGCTCTCTCGCGCCACCGCTTTCCGGGACAGCCAGACAAAAGTTATCGAGTCGCGCGACGAATTTTACGCGTTCTTCACGCCCAAAAATGGGGACAAACCGGAGATCCATGGCGGCTTCGCCCTGGCTCATTGGAACGGCAGCGCCAAAGTCGAGGAGCAGATCAAGGAAGACCTCAAAGTCACGATCCGGTGCATTCCGTTTGCCGATTCGCCGGAGGCCGGGACCTGCATTTTCACCGGTGAACCCAGCCGGCAGCGCGTCATTTGGGCCAAGTCGTATTGAGAAAGTAGACGCGGCCTCTGGCCGCGTTGGGAAAACGATAAAGCGACCGGAACCGGAGCGCAAGCGGAGATCTGAGCCGAAGGCGAATCAACTCGCTTCTATTTTGACATCTGCGGAGCCTGACAGGTGAAATTCTCGCACAAATAGAGCGCCGCTTTTCCCTGCACCGGTTTCATCATCGCAAGGGCGGGGTTGTTTTTTGCGAGAAAATCATTGCCGTCGGCCAGCAACAAAACCCGACGGGGATGAAAGTCGCGATGAAGTTTGGTGCCCCACTGCCGGACATCTTCGCTCCCGCTGCGGCCCGCCACCACGGCTTGCGCGGGAGGGGAAAGCGCGAGATCGAGCGCGACCAGCATTTGCGGAACAGACGTGGGTGCACGCTCCATTTGCATTTGTTGGGCGGCAATGATTCTTCCCGCCTTCGCTTCGCGCACATCGTCGTGCATCATGCGGGCAAGGCGCAGCAGGTTTCGAGCGCTGATGGAATTCGCCGAGGGCTCGGCTCCATCGTATTCCTCCTTCATCCGCACCCCCACCAGCGGATCATCGCCGGCGCTGCTGAAATAGCTTCCACCAGCCTCATCCCGGAAAAGTTCATCCTGGAGGGCTTGCAAGTCCACCGCCCAGTTCAGCCAGCGCAGATCAAAATCCGCTTCGTAGAGATCGAGCAATCCTTGAATGAGAAATGCATAATCCTCCGCGAAGCCTGCGATGTTTCCGGGTTGACCGCGCCAGGTGCGCAGGAGTTTCCCCTCCCGAGTAAGATGCATCTTGAGAAAATCCGCCGCTTGGGCGGCAGCCACGACGTAGCGGGGTTCCGCGAGCGCCGCCCCCGCCTTGGCCAGGGCTGAAATCATGAGCCCATTCCAGGCCGTCAGGATTTTGTCGTCGAGATGCGGACGCGGACGGCTGACCCGCAAGGCCAGGAGTTTTTCCCGGCTGGCCGCCAAGGCATCGGCGCCGGAAGTCTCGCGTTCGATCAGGATATTTTTCCCGGTGAATTCCTCCTGGGGATCGCTACCTGCCGGGGCATTGCCATTTTCCTCGACTCCGTAGTGACGGCAAAAACTCTCCGCCTCCTTCGCGCCAAGGGCCTCGACAATCTCTTGCTTGCTCCAGACATAAAAGGCCCCCTCGGCATGCTCCGGACTCCCGTGGGCCAGCAGGCTGTCCGCGTCCTCCGCCGAGTAAAATCCACCACCGGGATGCGTCATGTCCCGCAACACGTAGTCGAGAGTTTCCCGCGCGATGGCGGCGAAAAAATCGTCATGCGTCACCTGCCAGGCCTCAACGTAGGAGACCGCCAGTTGAGCCTGATCGTAGAGCATTTTTTCAAAGTGCGGCACGTGCCAGTATTCGTCCACGGAATAGCGATGAAAACCACCACCCAGATGATCGCGCATTCCGCCGGCCGCCATTTTGCGCAGGGTGAAGAGCGCCATCCTCGCTGCCTGCTCATCCCGGTCCGCATAGCGCATCAGAAAATTCAGCGTGGACGGACGCGGAAACTTCGGCGCACCGCCGAACCCGCCTTCCGTCTCGTCGAAACTGCGGGCAAACGCCTCGAAGCCCCGGCGCAATAACGATTCGTTCTTTTGAAAATTGCCGCCCGTCGCGGCCGACCCGGCCTCACGCAACGCTTCCATCACCCGTGTGCCTTCCTGCTCGATGCGCGGGCGGTCTTTTTCCCAAAGCTGCGCGATTTGTTGCAAGACGCTGGGAAAACCGACGCGTCCGTATTTATCCTCCGGGGGAAAATACGTCCCACCGAAAAAAGGTTTCCCTTCCGGCGTGAGCCACACACTCATGGGCCAGCCGCCTCCGCCCGTCGTCGCTTGCACGAAGGCCATGTAAAGCCGGTCCACATCGGGCCGTTCCTCGCGGTCCACCTTGATGTTGACGAAATTCTCATTCATCAGTTTCGCGGTGGCCGGAGTTTCAAAAGACTCATGCGCCATCACGTGACACCAATGGCAGGTCGAATAACCGATGGAGAGAAAGACTGGTTTGTTTCGCCGTTTCGCCTCGGCGAAAGCCGCTTCACCCCACGGTTGCCAATCCACCGGATTGTCTTTGTGCTGGAGAAGGTAGGGGGATTTCTCCCCGGCTAGCTGGTTGGCGTTCACGCCCAGGACTGTAATCACAATGCCGGCAAACAACAAACGGCGGAGTACGCACCGGGCATTGGCAACCGGGAGGAGGCCGCACATAGTAGGTGATGGTCGAGACTTTCGTTCATCTCTCACTCTCCCTCCCGCCCTTTCTGGAACCCCGCCGCCGCGAAATCGGGGCGGGCTTGAAGCCGAAATAAGGAGGGGCGACTGAAGTCGCCGGTCCAAGTCTCTAAACGTGGATGGCGTGCCCGTCCGCGCTGAGGGCAGCCTCGTGGACGGCTTCGCTCAGGGTCGGATGGGCGTGAATGGTGGCGTGGATTTCGTCGAGGGTTAGTTCGCTGCTCATGGCCAGACCCAACTCAGCGATCATCTCGGTGGCGTCCGGACCGATGATATGGGCACCGAGAATTTCGCCGTGGGGTTCGCCCACGATGAGTTTGACAAAACCCTCGCTCTCGCCGATGGCACGGGCCTTGCCGCTGGCCATGAAGGGGAATTTGCCGATCTTGAATTTGAGTCCGTTTTCCTTCGCGGCGCGTTCGGTGAGTCCGACGCTGGCCACCTGCGGATGGCAATAAGTGCAACCGGGAAAAAGAGTCACTTTTTTCGGTTTTTTGCCGGGCACAAACATCCCCTCGATGGCTTCGAGCGCCTCAAAGGTGGCCACGTGGGCGAGCCAGGGCGGCCCGATGATGTCGCCCGCGGCATAGATGCCGGGCACGGTGGTTTCGTAGCGGTCGTTGACTTGAATGTAGCCCTTATCGGTGAGACCGAGCTTGAGGCCGCCGGCAGGCAGAACCGGGGAAACGCCGATGGCCACAAGGGCCAGGTCCGCTTCAATCACTTTCTCCGCACCTTTCGCGTCGGCCACGGTGATTTTCACGCCTTTGTCGCTGGCTTCGGTCTTGGTCGTCTTGTGATTGGTCAGCAAGGTGATGCCCTGCTTGGTGAAGGATTTTTCCAGTGTTTGGGAAACTTCCGTGTCCTCAACCGGCAGGATGTTCGGGAGCATTTCCACCACGGTCACCTTGGTGCCAAACGCGTTGAAAATGTAGGCAAACTCAATGCCGATGGCCCCGGCCCCGATGATGACGGCGGACTGCGGGAGTTTCTCCAGCACAAGGGCCTCCTTGGAACCGATCACAGTCTTGCCATTGAAAGGAAATCCCGGCATCGGGCGCGAAACGCAGCCGGTGGCGATGAGGATCTTGGCCGCGGTGTGGGTTTCCTCCTTGCCGTCGGCCAGTTTCACTTTCACCTGACCGGCCTTTTCCAGAATGGCTTCGCCCCGCAAGGAATCGATCTTGTTTTTCTTGAAGAGATAATCGACCCCGGCCGCCCCCTTGTCGCTGACTGTGCGCGAGCGTTTGATGATCTTGCCCCAGTCGAAACTCAGTCCCTCGACCTTGAAACCGAATTCGTCGGCGCGATGGGCCACGTCATGATACAGCTCGGCATTTTTCAGCAGGGCTTTGGTGGGAATGCAGCCCCAGTTGTTGCAGGTGCCACCGCCTCGGTCCTTCTCAACGCAGGCAACTTTTTTACCCAGTTGCGCCGCTTTGATGGCGGCCACATAGCCGGCCGGACCGGCACCGATGACGACGAGATCGTAATTAGCCATATCGGTTCACAATGTGCAGAATTCGTGCCCAAGGCAAATGAATCAATCGCGTTGGCGACGGGCGGGGGAATCCGGCGTTGGAGTCCAGCCTTTAGGCTGCTCCGAAAAGCACACGCTAAAGCGTGAACTCCAACTCCAGACCGGCCGCAATCAGCATCTACCCTCGCGCAGACCTGCGGCGTAGGCCTCAAAAACCAGCCGAATCTGATCGCGAACGCGTCGAAAATCCTGACGGACTTCCTCAGCCGTTCCCGTGGCATGGGCTGGATCGTCAAAACCCCAGTGATGGCGGTTCACCTGACCGGGAAATATCGGGCAGGCCTGGTCGGCGTTTCCGCAGACCGTGATGACGGTGGTGATGTTTCGGTTCAGGAATTCGTCCAAGTGCTTGGACGTGTGCCCGGAAATGTCAATGCCGATTTCCTGCATCACCGCGATGGCCTCGGGGTGGACAAAGCCGGCGGGTTTTGAGCCCGCGCTGTGGACAATGATCAGATCGCCGGCGGCTTCGCGGAGGATGCCTTCGGCGAGATGACTGCGGCAGGAATTTCCGGTGCAAAGGATAAGGACGGATGGGCGTTCGGACATATTACGGGGAGGCCGGCGGCGGGCAGCCATCCTGGGCGGCTTTCAGGATCGAAGCGGAGGCCGGCTGGATTTCTCCGGCGAAAAACCGGCGCTGGAACCCGAGGGCGACATGGACAAGGCCAATGAGGATCGGCACTTCCAGCAACGGGCCGACCACGGCGGCAAAGGCCGCGCCGGAGTTCAGGCCAAAAACCGCGATGGCCACCGCAATGGCCAGCTCGAAATTGTTGCCCGCCGCCGTGAAAGCCAGGGTGGTCGAACGGCTGTAATCCGCGCCGAGCTTTTTTCCCATGAAGAAACTCACAAAAAACATCACCACAAAATAAATTGAGAGCGGGATGGCAATGAGAAGCACGTCAAACGGACGGGCGACCAATTTGCCGCCCTGGAAGGTGAACATCACGACAATGGTGAAAAGCAAAGCAATGAGGGTGATCGGCGCAATGCGCGGAAGGAATTTCCCCTCATACCATGTCTGCCCTTTCCAGCGGGTGAGCAAAACGCGACTGAGAAATCCGGCCGCAAAGGGAATGCCGAGGTAAATCATCACGCTGACAAAAATGTCCCCGATGCCCACCGGAACCACCGCCCCGGCCAGTCCAAAATAGGGCGGCAGCACCGTGATGAAAACCCACGCGTAGAAGCTGTAAAAAACAATCTGCGCCACGCTGTTGATGGCGACAAGGGCGGCGGCGTATTCGTTGTTGCCTTTCGCCAGTTCGTTCCAGACCAAAACCATCGCGATGCAGCGCGCAATGCCCACAAGAATCAGACCCACCATGTATTCCGGGTGGTTGTGCAGGAACGTCACCGCGAGCAGAAACATCAGGATGGGGCCCACGATCCAATTCTGGATCAGCGACAGACCCAGGATGCGCGTGTTGGCGAAGACCTTGGGAATCTGGTCATAGCGCACCTTGGCCAGCGGCGGATACATCATGAGAATGAGCCCGATGGCGATGGGAAGGGTCGTCGTCCCGACGGTGAGCGGGGCAAAAAATTTCTCCGGATCGGTGATGGCGAAGCTGCTGAGCAAAACCCCAATCGCCATGGCGGCGAAGATCCAGACCGTCAGGTAACGGTCCAAAAAGGACATCCTTTTTGCAATGGAATCAGACATGGCCGTTTAGCAACAACCGCCTCCGCTACAGCACCCCTCTTCTTCTTTCGCCGAGGGCAGGCAGATGTCTTTTGCCAGACAATCCGTGTGTTTGAGTCCGAGTTGGAAGGTCAACGCGTCCGCTGACTCCACAACATCGACCACTGGAAACTGCGAAATCCATTCTTCCTCGTATTCGACTTCCACCTCAAGATCCTCGCACTCGAGCAATGGCGCGGCGAGGTCCAGGATGGTGGAGAGCTTTCCTGCCGGAATGCGATGGTCGGTGTCATCGGCCACCCAGGCCTGGAGCAGACAGGCGGATGTCCGGCGCAGCGTGCCGCCGCAGTCGAGGAATGTCTTGTCCATGCGCCCGGCCTCGGTGATGTGGGCGTGAAAGGGAATGAACCCGCCGTCCGGCAGGAGGAACCGCAATTCCTTTTCGGGATGAGCGGCGAGGTGGGTTTTGAGGTCGGAGGTTTTCATCGAGGTTTAGCAGTTGCCGGAGTTGGCGGGAACGACGTTCGGATTGGCGTGGCGAAGCTTTTTGAGGTCGTCGCGAAACATTTTTTCGGACTGCACGCAGTCCTGCAGGCACTGGAGGTGCTTTGCCAATTCCGCTGCAGGTCGGGCGGGCAGGGAGTAGATCATCAAAGTCCCGCGCCGGGTGCTCTCAACCAGCCCCCGCTTGCGCAGATAGGCCAAATGCTGGGAAACGCGCGTCTGGGGCACACCAAGGATGGATTGAAAATGGCAGACGCACAGCGGTCCCTGTGTGAGCAGATACAGGATGCGCAGCCGCGTCTCGTCGCAGAGGCATTGGTAGATTTGGATCAGCCGCATGGACCTTTTATGCGCTCATACGTATATAAGTCAATACGTATATATGGCAGCGATACGCTCAGGCGTGTCCTGAAATTTTGGGTCAGAGGGCGGCTGACCCTCCACCTTAATACTGTTCCGGCACGAACATTTCCGGAGGCACCGGTTTGCGATGATAGTCCGAATCGTGCACGCGCTCGGGCGATGGCCACACGCTCTTCGCGTGATGCCTCCGTCAGCCCGGCTTCCGAGATCGCTTGCAGAAAAAATGCGCCGACCGTCGTCGTCCAAAAAAATCGCTTCCCTCCGGTCGTCCAAATAGAAAGGAGAAAGGGGTCAGGCATGGCATATTGACATACTTTCGATTTTTTTTGCATTTTTCACCTCTCTCTTCGGTGGGGCAGTTCGCCACGACCGTCGATCCCCATCTGTCTAAGGCATAGACCTCCTCTTGCCAAAAGCGACACCCCTTTTCAAGCAATATGTCAATATACCATGCCTTCTCTGAAAAAACCGAGTCAAGGGAAAAGTTGCTTCGGTAAGTTCCCCCCGAACGCCTGCCGCGGCGAGCGGTGCGGAGTTTGGGGGCGCACAGCCCCCAACAAACTGGTTCGTTTCCACCCTCTTGATGGAACGAAAGTACGGCGGTGGGCAGCCAATTCCAATCCACGAGGGGACAAGAAGGCTCGGCTAAGGGTGGA